>JBJOJL010000005.1:0-82597 GCA_046046615.1 Pseudomonadota bacterium | reverse complement strand
CCTGGCGGGACTGGCCGCCCTGGCCCTCGGCGCAGGGCGCGCCGCCGCCGCCCCGCAGGACCGCTACGCCGTCAACGGCGGGGTCAGGATCCACTATGTCGTCGAGGGCAAGGGCCCTCTGGTGGTGATGATCCATGGCTTCCCCGACTACTGGGCCACCTGGAAGCCCCTGATGGCGACCCTGCAGGCGGCCGGCTATCGCACGGCGGCCCTGGACGGGCGCGGCTACAACCTCTCGGACAAGCCCGAGGAGGTCGAGGCCTACGCCATGCCCAACCTGGTCGGCGACGTGGCGGCCGTCATCGCCGCAGAGGGGGCAAAGGACGCCGTGGTCGTCGGCCACGACTGGGGCGCGGCCATCGCCTGGCAGGTGGCCATCACCCGGCCCGACCTGGTCAACCGGCTGGTCATCCTGTCCGTCCCCCATCCCTCCGGCTTCGGGCGCGAGATGGCCGGAAACGCCGAGCAGCAGAAGAACAGCCAGTACGCCCGCGACTTCCAGACCCCGGGCTTCGAGAAGAACCTGACCGCCGAGGGCCTGGCCGGCTGGGTGAAGGACCCGGCCGAGCGCGCCGGCCATGTCGAGGCCTTCAAGCGCTCGAGCCTGGCGGGGATGCTCAACTACTACCGGGCCAACTATCCCTCCGGCGCCGGGGCGGCTGCGCCCGTCGCCGCCGCGGCCCTTCCGCCCGTCCAGGCGCCGGTTCTGGTCATCCACGGCATGAGGGACAAGGCCCTGGCCGCCGCAGGCCACGCCGGGACCTGGGACCATGTGGCCCGGGACACCACCCTCCTCATGATCCCCGACGCCGACCACTTCGTGCAGCACGACGCCGAGGCCCTGGTGAACCGCACCATCCGCAGCTGGCTGGCCGACCGCCGCTGAGAGCGCCGCGGCGACGGCTCTCCCCAAAATCCGTGTCAGGTAGACTTGACATGGTCATGCCTGCCTTACATATTGTCAGGACAACCTGACACAAGGCAGGACGACATGAACAACCGACTGAGACTGCTCCGGGCCGAGAAGGGCTGGAGCCAGGCCGAGCTGGCGGGGCGCATCGACGTCTCCCGCCAGGCGGTCAACGCCATCGAGACCGGCAAGCACGACCCCTCCCTCAGCCTCGCCTTCCGCATCGCCCGCGAATTCGGCCTGCCCATCGAGCAGGTGTTCGACGGCGGCGAGGCCTGACCCCAGCCGACAGGACAAATGACCATGACCTCTCCTGAAACCCCCTCCCCCCAGGTCCTGACCGGCGAGGCGCGCCTGCGCCAGCGGAACCGGAGAATCCAGGGCATCTGGATCACGACCATCGGGGCCGGCCTCCTCTTCGGCATTGTGGTTGGCGTCGCAGACAAACGCCTTGGCGCAGAGCTTCCGCCCCTCGCCTTCTGGGCCATGATGGCCGCCCTTGTGGTCATGACCGTCGTGGTCAACGTCTGGTACCTGCGGGGCGTTGACGAGCTCGAGGTTCAGGACAACCTCTGGGCCGCCTATGCGGGGCTGAGCGCCCACGTTCTGATCGCTGTTGGCTGGTACTCGGCAGCGGCTCGCGGCCTTGCCCCGACGCCGGACGTCCTGGCCGTCGCCCTCGCCACCCTCCTCGTCACAGCCATCGCCTACGCCGGCCTCAAGCTGCGCCGGCGCCTGGGCTGACCCCCAGAATACGGAGACCTTCCATGAAACGCTTCCTCGCCGCCCTGGCCGGCGCCCTGGCCCTCGCCACGCCCGCCCTCGCAGACGCCCCCAAGCCGCGCGACGCCGACCCCGCCCTTTGGGTGATGCGCGACGCCGACACCACGGTCTATCTCTTCGGCACCGTCCACTTCCTGCCCAAGGACATCGCCTGGTTTGACGAGGCCGTCGCCGACGCCTTCGCCGCGTCGGACGAGCTTCGGATGGAGCTCCTGCCGGTGGACGACCCCGCCAGCCTGGGCCCCCTCGTCATGAAGCTGGCCGTCGATCCGAAGGGCCGCACCATGGCCCAGCGCCTGTCGCCCGAGGACCATGCGGCCTATGTGAAGGCGTTGCAGGACCTCGGTCTCCCGGCCGCCCAGCTGGAGCCCCTGGAGCCCTGGTTCATCGGCCTCCAGGCCGTCTCGCTGATGTACGCCAAGGCGGGCTACGACCCCAAGTCGGGGGCCGAGGAAGTCCTGACCCAGGCCGCGCGCAAGGCCGGCAAGACCATCACGGCCTTCGAGACGCCCGAGCAGCAGTTCGCCATGCTGGACTCCACTCCCGAGGCCGAGCAGCTCATCGGCGTCCGGGACCTCGCCAGCGGCCAGGATGAGGCCCTGAAGATGTTCTCGACCCTGATCGGGCACTGGGCCCGCGGCGAGGCCGAGGAAGCCGGGCGGCTGATGAACGAGGAGATGAAGGAGACGCCCGAGACGGCGCGCATCCTGCTGACCGACCGCAACGCCCGCTGGGCGGCGGACCTCAAGGCCCGCATGGACCGCCCCGGCGTGGTCTTCGTCGCCGTCGGCGCCGGCCACCTGACCGGCAAGGACAGCGTCCAGGACCTGCTCGCCCGCGAGGGCCTGAAGGTCGAGCGCATCGCCTACTAGGCTCCAATTGGCGGACGCCGTCCGGATCAGAAGGGGTTCGAGAACTTCGGATCCTGGATCAGGGCGGTGTCCGTCAAGGTCCCGAGGAAGGCGACCAAGGCCAGCTTGTCAGCCTCACTCAGGTTCAGCCGCCTCGGGGCGCCTGTGTTGTCCCTCAGCTGGGGCGCAAGGTTGGGATTGTCCTGAACCCCGTGGTCGTAGTGCTCGACCACGTCCCGCAGGGCGGCGAAGCGGCCGTCGTGCATGTAGGGGCCCCGGATCGCCACATTCCGCAGGGAAGGCGACTTGAACCGGCCGCCCCCGGCCCCGACGTCCGTAACCGTCGCATCCAGTCCATTATTGAAGACATTGGGACTGATGTGGGCGTCCGTCCCATGGCAGCCGTCGCACCGGCCCACGCCAATGTAGATCTGGCGGCCCCGCTCCTCCTGGGCGGTGAGGACGGCGGGGAAGTTGGGGACGCCGTTGACGAAGGCCTGGTCATACTTCGATCGGTAGGAGGACATCGCCCGGACGAACTGGGCCAGGGCCAGGGCGATGCGCTGGCGGGTGACCTCGGTGGTGCCGAAGGCGTCCCGGAAGAGGGCCGGATAGAAGTCCGTCGCCGCCAGCTTGGCCTCGAGGTCGGCCAGGCTCATCCCCATTTCGGTCCCGTCCTGGATCGGGGTGAGAACCTGTTCCTCCAGGCTGGCGGCCCGCTCGTCCCAGAAGAAGCGACCCCGGTTGTAATAACGAGCGTTGGCCAGGCCCATGGAATGGCGCGCAGTGGTCTCGCCCCGGAATCCTGGGCTGAAACGGGCCGGATCGGAGAAGCCGCGGGCCTGCTGGTGGCAGCTGGCGCAGGCGATGGTGTCGTTCAGGGAAAGGCGCCGGTCGTAGAAGAGGACCCGCCCGAGGGTCGCGCCCGCATTGGTCACCGGATTGCCCGGCGGGGTATTGTCAGCGCCGGCGAGGCTTCCGGGCCCGGTCCGGGTGAAGTGTGCAGGCAGGGCGATATCCGCGTCCGCATAGGGCAACAATCCCGCTGGAAGGTTCGGCCGGCCGAGGGCCGCCGGGGAGACCGGCGAGATGACGATGTTGAAGGCATTGACGGCGGATCCGCCGCGGCCGTCGGTGGCGGTGACGGTAACGGAAACAGCGCCCGCGGTGTGCGGGGTTCCGCTGATCGTGGTCCCGGTGACAGACAGACCCAGGTTGGCGGCGCTGAGGCTGACCGAATAGGTCAGGGGGTCTCCGTCCGGATCCGAAAAGGTCGCCCCGCCCTGGCTGGCGTCGGTGCTGAAGGCGGATCCCACTGTGGCGGCGCGATTGTCGTTCGGCCGGGCCACAACAGGCGGACTGTTCTGAGCGGGCGTCGTTCCGCCCCCGCCGCCGCCGCCCCCACCGCAGGCTGACAGGAGGACAGCGGCGAGAGCCAGCTCCAGAGGGCGTCGGATGCGTTTCATGGGAGACCTTTCCCTGGGAGAACGCAGCCTGGAGTCGTTTCCGTCGCGGGGGCCTGGGGCATTGCGCTGGTCGCCGGACCCCGTATTGATGGCTTGGCCGCCGGCGCGGAATGACCGGCGGTCTTCTTGGGAGAAGACGCCATGTCAGATGGAAACGTTTCCGAACGCGACCGCCCTTTGGGCGCCGCCGCAGGGGCCGCCGAACATTTCGACGTCCTGATCGTCGGGGCGGGCATCTCAGGGATCGGCGCCGCCTACCACCTCCAGACCCAGGCGCCGGGCAAGACCTTCCGCATCGTCGAGACCCAGTCCGACTTCGGCGGCACCTGGCGGACCCACAAATATCCGGGCGTCCGCTCCGACAGCGACCTCCACACCTTCGGGTACCGGTTCAAGGCCTGGCGCGGGCCGCCCATCGCCACGGCCCAGGAAATCCTGGCCTACATGGGCGAGGTGATCGACGAGAACGACATCGCCCGCCACATCCGCTACCGCACCCGCGTCCTGACCGCCGACTGGTCCGAGGCTGACTGCGCCTGGTCCGTCGAGATGGAGGACGTCGATTCCGGCCAGCGCAGCCGACTGACCGCAGGCTTCCTGTGGATGTGCCAGGGCTACTACCGGCATAGCGAGGGCTACACCCCGGAATGGCCGGGCATGGACGACTTCCGCGGCCGGCTGGTCCACCCCCAGACCTGGCCCGAGGACCTGGACTACGCCGGCAAGCGCATCGTCGTGATCGGCTCGGGCGCCACGGCGGCCACCCTGATCCCCGCCCTGGCGGAGACGGCGGGGCACGTGACCATGCTGCAGCGCTCGCCCACCTATTTCACGCCGGGACGCAACCGGAACGAGCTGGCCGAGACCCTGCGCGAGCTGGAGATCGACCCCGACTGGACCCACGAGATCGTCCGCCGGGCCATGCTGAAGACTGGCGCCCAGATGACCAGGCGCGCCCTGGAACAGCCCGCCGAAGTGCGCGAGGAGCTCCTGGGCGTGCTGCGCGGCCTGCTGGGGGACGAGTACGTCGCCGAGCACTTCACCCCCCGCTACGACCCCTGGCGCCAGCGCATCGCCTTCGTGCCCAACGGCGACTTCTTCCAGGCGGTCAAGGCCGGCAAGGCCGGCGTGGTGACGGACGAGATCGACCGCTTCGTTCCTGAAGGGATCCGCCTGAAGTCCGGCAAGGTGCTGAAGGCCGCCATCATCATCACCGCCACCGGCTTCAACCTGAATGTCCTGGGCGACATCGCCTTTTCCGTGGACGGCCGGCCCGTGGACCTGTCCCAGTCCGTCACCTACCGCGGGATGATGTTCACCGGCCTGCCGAACCTGGCCTGGGTGTTCGGCTACTTCCGCGCCAGCTGGACCCTGCGCGCCGACCTCATGGGCGACTTCGTCACCCGCCTGCTGAAGTACATGGACGAGAAGGGCCTCCGCCGGGTCGAGCCGGCCCTGCGGCCCGAGGACGCCAGCATGAAGCTGGGCCCATGGATCGACGAGACGGAGTTCAATCCCGGCTACCTCATGCGGGGCGTCCACCTGATGCCCAAGGCCGGGGACAAGCCGGAATGGCGGCACACCCAGGACTACTGGAGCGAGAAGGACCTGCTCCCGAACCTGGACCTGGACGATCCGATCTTCTGCTACCGCTGAGGCCGGGCGCCGCGGGAGCCGGGCGGCGAGACCGGTTTGCCGGTCTGCGCCGCCCTTCCCCCATCAGAAGCGGTACTGCAACTCCACGCCGTAGGTGCGCGGAGGGGTCAGTTCGAGGATCTGGGCGCCCAAGGCCGGGGCCGAGCGCTGGGCGCCCGCCACGGCGGCGTCGTAGCCGGCGGTGTCGCCGACGTTCTTCACATAGGCGATGATCGTGTAGCGATCGCTGGCCGAAGCCCAGTGGGCGCGCAGGTCGACCTGGTCCCAGGACGGGGCCTCGTTCCACACCTTCGTGAAGACATTGGCGTAGGCCTCGTCCCGGTAGAGGTAGCTGGCCCCAAGGCTGAGGTCCCCGGCGTCGGTCTCGAAGGTGTAGGTGGCGTTCAGCGAGAACTTGTTCTTCGGGGCCTGCGGCAGGCGGTTCCCCACCACGCTGACAGCGCTGGTGTTCAGCGTGTCGACCACGTCCACCAGGAGGATGGATTCCTTGATCTCGGTGTCGTTGAACGCATAGTCCATCGTCAGGCGCAGGGGCCGGACCGGCTGCCAGATGACCCCGAGTTCGACGCCTTGCGAGACCGACTTTGCGATGTTGGTGAACTGGCTGACCGTGGTCGGGCCGACGCGCACCGACACCGGCGCCTGCAGGTCGCGGTAGTCGAGATAGTAGATGGCCGTGTTGACCTGGAGGTTGGCCAGGATGTTCGCCTTCAGGCCCACCTCGTAGGCGTTGACGAACTCCGGCTTGGCCTCGGGTTCCGCCAGCATGCCGCCCGCATTGAAGCCGAAGGCCTTGTAGCCGCGGCTGTAGCGGGCATAGGCCATGTAGTCGTCATTCGGCTCCCACTGGATGCCCAGGGTGCCGGTGACGGCGTCCGAGGTGTCGTCAAGCCGGCGCTGGACGACGCCTGTGGAGGGATCAACGGTGTACTGGGTGCAGGTCGTCACGCCGGCGGGGGTGGTGGTGCAGGTCGGGGTCGTCGGCACGCCCTTGGCGCCTGCGGAGGTGGTGGTCGGCTTGGCGGAGATGTCCATGCCGCCGTTGCCGCGGCCGCCGAGGGGCGCAAGGGCGTTCCCCAGGCCAAGAGCCTGGCCCACCGCGGGCAGGGCGTTCAGGTTCCCAAGCAGGCTGCCCCAGTTGGCCGCCGTGCCCGGCCCGAGGCTGGCCAGCCCGAGGGCCGGATAGAGGGAGGCGTAGCAGGCGTTCGAGTTGCAGACGATGCGGCGCTGCTCGTAGCCGTACTTGTGGTCCTCGGTATAGCGGAGACCGGCGGTCAGCTTGAGCGTGTCCGTCATCTGCCAGTCGATCTGCCCGAAGAGGGCCTTGCTCTCGGTGGTCAGGAAGTATTCCGAGATCAGCCAGTTGCCATTCGGGTTGGCCGCTGCGCCGTTGACGGGGGTCTGGAGCGAGGACGGCCCGGCCAGGGAGATATTGGCCCCGTTCGTCCCGGAATAGTCCTCATTGTAGTAGTAGGCTCCCACGATCCACTGGAGAGGACCGTCGCCCGTGGAGGCGATGTCGATCTCGTGGCTGAACCAGGTGGGATACTCGTAATAGTGGACCCGCTCGTCGGCGTTCACCGTCAGGGGCCCGCAGTTCACGGTGGACTGGCCCGCAGCGAACTTGGCGGCGATGTTCCCGCAGACCGAGCCCGCCTGCAGGGGGATCTGATAGGACAGGATGTTGGTGGCGTCGTAGTCGGTGCGCAGGTCGTACTTGTAGTTCTGGCGGCCGCCCACGTACTTGATGTCGAAATTGTCGAAGCTGTAGTTGAAGTTGACGGTCAAGGACGTGACGTCGGTCAGCCGGACGCTCTGCGCGAAGTTGGTGTTGAACTTCCGCGGGTCCCCGTTCTGGCCGTTCAGGCCATAGGCGGGGTTGAAGGTGGTCGTCCCGCCGCCGGCCTGGACCAGGCTGCCGGGAACGATGCCCGAGGTGTAGCCGTAGGCCGGGTTGAAGATCGCGCCCTTGCCCGGATCGATCAGGCCGGACTCGTAAGGCGCATTCAGGTAGCTCGCCCGCGCGCCGGGGCCGCCGCGGTTATCCCATCCGAGGGTCCGGAGGTTCATCCAGAACTCGGCCCGCTCCCCGAGCTCGGCCTTCAGCTGGAGCTGGAGTTCATACTCGTCCCTCTGGCTTCCCTCGGAGGGCATGCCCGGATTGACGTTCTCGTAATAGCCCTCGCGCTGGTTCTTCTGGTACCCGGCGAGGCGGAAGCTCAGCCCTTCGGTCAGGGGCCCCGAAGCCGCGAACTGGAAGTCGGTATAGCCGAAGTTCTCGACGACGGCCCGGACCTCGGCATAGGGCTTGTCGGTGGGCCGCGCCGAGATGACGTTGACGGCGCCGCCGATGGCGTTGCGGCCATAGAGCGTGCCCTGCGGCCCGCGCAGGATCTCGACGCGGTCGGTCATGAGGGGCGGGCCCCCGGCAAGGACCGTCGAGGTGGTGAAGAGACCGTCGACATAGATCGACACGGCGCCGTCCACGGCGTGGACGTTGGTCAGGCGCCCGACGCCGCGCATGCTCGCCCGGTCGTTTGCGGACTGGTAGACGAAGCCCGGCGTGAAGTTGGTCAGGTCCTGGATGCTGTTGATGCCGACAATGTCGCGCTGGCGGGCCGTGAAGGCCGAAATGGCCACCGGCACGTCCTGGAGGTTCTGCTCCCGCTTCTCGGCGGTGATGACCAGTTCCTCGATGATGTTGGTGTTGTCCTCGGCGAAGGCTTGGCCGCCCGTAACCAGAACGGACGCAGCAACGCCGGCGAGCATGATCGCCCTGTAGTTCATCCTGACTTCCTCCCCCCGCGCCAGGCCTGTGGATCCGGCCTGTTTCGTCGAGTGACCAAGGATGAGACTCACTCTGACGTGGGGTCAAGAAGGTTTCCGCAGGGTCGACCCGCGGGTACGCCGCTTCCACAGCTTGCCCCGCCCGGCGCCATATGACACTCCTTGTGCCAATAGATGGCGGTCGGAGGTGGGACATGCCCGTCGGGAGAACCCTCAGGAATCGGCTTCTCGCCGCCAGCGCGGCGGTCGGCGCCATGACCCTTTTGGCCGCGCCCTCCGCCCTCGCCCGGGAGGGCGCGCCCCCGCCCGGGGGGACGCGCCCCAACATCGTGGTGATCCTCTTCGACGATGTCGCCCTGATGGACCTCGGCGCCTACGGCGGCGAGGCGCGCACCCCGAACATCGACCGCCTGGCCCGGCAAGGGGCGATGTTCACCGGCTATCGCACCTCTCCCCTCTGCACCCCGTCGCGGGCCATGCTCCTGACGGGCCTGGACAACCACCGGGCGGGGGCGGCGACGATCGAGGAGATCCTGCCGCCGGAGATGCGGAACCGCCCCGGCTACCGCCTGCGGATCGAGCCTGAGGTCCTGACCATCGCCGAGCGGCTGCGCGCCGAGGGCTACCGGACCGTGATGGCCGGCAAGTGGCACCTGGGTCATGGGCCCGGCGACCTGCCCGACGGCCAGGGCTTCGACCGCTCCCTGGCCCTCGACGCCTCCGGCGCGGACAACTGGGCCCCCAAGCCCTACATGCCCTATTACAACGAGGCGCCCTGGTACGAGGACGGCCGGCCGGCGCGCATGCCGGAGTCCTTCTATTCCTCGGACCTTCTGGTGGACCGGCTGACCCGGTACATCGACGAGGCGCCGGCGGGACGGGCGCCCTTCTTCGCCTATCTCGCCCTGCAGGCGGTCCACATCCCGGTCCAGGCGCCCGACCGCTATTCCGACGGCTATCGCGGCCGGTTCGATGGCGGCTGGGAGGCTCTCCGCAAGGCTCGGGCGGCAAGGGCCCGGCAGCTCGGTCTCCTGCCAGAGGGCGCCGCCATTGACGGCTTCTCCCCGGACGCCCGGGACTGGGACGCCCTGCCGGCGGATGAGCGCCGGATGGCGGCCCGCTCCATGGAGGTCTACGCCGGGATGATCGAGGCCGCCGACGCCGCCGTCGGCCGGCTCATCTCGCGCCTGGAAGCCCGCGGCGAACTCGACAACACCCTCTTTGTCGTGACCTCCGACAACGGCCCCGAGCCCAGCGACCCCGTCCACCAGAGGGGCATGGGGCTCTGGATGCGCACCCATGGCTACAGCTGGCGGCTTGAGGGCCTGGGCGGCCCCGGCAGCCTGAACTATGTCGGCCGGGAATGGGCCGAGGCCCTGGCCGCGCCGGGGCGGCGCTACAAGTTCTATGTTTCGGAAGGCGGCATCCGCGCGCCCCTGATCGTGTCGGGCCCCGGCGTGTCGCCCGGCCGCCGGATCGGCGGCCTGACCTTCGTGACCGACGTGACCCCCACCCTCGCAGACTTCGCCGGAGCGCGTCCGACCCCGGAGGCCCCGGCCATGGACGGGGTCAGCCTCCGGCCCCTGCTGGAAGGAAGGACAGATCCGGTCCGGGGACCGGACAGCCCCCTGGGGATCGAAGTCTCCGGCAACGCCGCCCTCTACCGGGGCGACTTCAAGATCGTCAGGGACATGCCGCCCCTGGGCGACGGCCGGTGGCGGCTCTACGACGTGGTCCGCGACCCCGGGGAGACCCGCGACCTTTCGGACGCCGAGCCTGCAAGGCTGAAGGCCATGCTGGCGGACTACGCCGCCTACGAGGCCCGGGTCGGGGTGGCGCCCCTGCCCCCCGGCTACACGACCCAGAAACAGCTGACCGCCAACGCCCTCGCCCGGCAACTGCCTGTCCTGGCGGCGGCGGCGGGGATCGCCCTCCTCTTGCTGGGGGGTGCAGGCGCACTGGCCTGGCGGGTCCTCCGCAGGCGGCGGAGCCAGGCGTGAGCCGGTCCGGCGCCCACCGAGCCGAGGCGCCGGAGCCGGTCTGGGAGCTCCACGGGCTGAAGCTCTCCTATTTCACCGGCAAGCTGGAGGCCTGGTTACGCGCCCGGGGTCTGCCCTTCCGGTTCGTCGAGATGGACACCGCCGGCTTCCGGGCCTGCGCGCGCGCCACGGGCGTCGCCCAGATGCCGGCCCTGCGCACGCCGGACGGCGTCTGGCTCACCGACACCACCCGGATCCTGCGAAGGCTGGAGACCGAAGCTCCAGGCCCGGCCCTCCAGCCGACAGCGCCCGCCGCGGCCTTCCTGTCCCTCTTCCTGGAGGACGCCTTCGACGAGTGGCTGTGGAGGCCGGCCCTCTACTATCGGTGGGCTTTCCCCCACGACGCCCGCCTGATGAGCCGGGCCATTGCCCGAACCCTCCTTCGGGACCTGCCGCTGCCCTTCCCTATCCGGGCGCAGGCCATCCGCTGGCGGCAAAGACGCGTCTATCTCCGGGGCGATGGAGTCACGCTGGTCACCGCACCGGCGGTGGCTCAGGTCTACCTGGACGTCCTTGCAAGCCTGGAGCCGATCCTCAGCCGGCGGCCCTTTCTTTTTGGCGAGCGGCCGGTGGCGGCGGACTTCGGGCTCTTCGGACCCATGTTCAGGCACTTCGCCAGCGACCCGACGCCAGCGGCCCTCATGCGGGAGCGGGCGCCCTCGGTCCTGGCCTGGACCGCCCGTCTCTGGAACCTCGATCCTGGCCGGATCGCCGCCCATCCCCTGCCGGAGACAGCGCCCGACGACCTTGACCCCCTCCTCAGGCTGGCGGCAGGCGATCACCTTGCAGAGCTGTCGGCCAACGCCGAAGCGGCCGCGGCGGGGCGCCGGGAGGCCCGCTTCCGCAGGCGCGGGGTGGACTGGAGGCTGCCGGTCTCGCCCTACCGGGTGCATTGCCTCTCCGAACTCCAGGCGGCCTTTTCCGCCCTCGATCCCGACGTCCGAACCCAGGTCCTGGAACGCCTGGGCCCTGAGTCCCACCTTCTGGCCGAGCCCCGGGGACCCGGCTCCCCGGCCGCGCCGGAACCGGGCGGCCGCATCCTCAACCGACTCTGGTCCTGACTGCCGATTGCCCGGCAGGACCCAGCCCGGCGAAGAGGGGCTGGCCCGGGCTTGCCACCGGGACCACGACGCACCAAAAGCGCCGATGCGGCGACAGCTTTCCCACTCTGCCGCAGGACCCGGACGGGAGGCGCACCGATGACGTCAGCGGATCCATCGACACCGCAGGGGCGCGTCCCCCCGGTGGTGCTGGCCTGGGGCCTCGCGGGCCTGATCCCCTTCCTGGGCCTGCCTCTTCTCGCCCTCCTGGAGCCGGAGCTCGCCCAAGGGACCGACCGCGCCCTCGGGCTCTACGGGGCGGTGATCCTGTCCTTTCTTGGCGGCGCGCGCTGGGGGCGGGAGGTCGCCTCGCCATCCCCCGATCCGCGCCTCATCGCCCTGAGCATGGCGCCCAGCGTCGCCGCCTGGGGGCTGACCCTGCTGCCGGCGGAGCACGCCGTCCTTCAGCTGGCGGGCCTGGCGGGCGCCCTTGTCCTGCACCTGCTTTGGGACCTGCGCTCGCGCGGACTTCCCGGCTGGTATCCGCGCCTGCGCCTGATCCTGACCGCCGGAGCCCTGGCGGGGCTTGCGGCCGGCGCCCTGCTCTGACGCTCAGGACATAAGCAATAACTTGTTTTCGTCCCCGGCGAGTCGCCCCAGCCTGCGACCTCCGCAGGAGGATCGGCGATGAGGGAACGGAACCTGGGATGGCGCCTGGCGGCGCCTGCGGGACTGGCGCTGTGCCTTGCGGCCGGGCCCGCCCTGGCCGCAGAGGCGGACGCATCGGCGCGGCTGGCCGACCTGGCCGCGCGGATCGAGGCCCAGGAGCGGCTCCTGGCCCGGGCGCAGGCGGACCTCGCCGCGCAGAAGGCGGAACTGGAGGCCCTGCTGGCCGCCGGCGGAGGCGCTGTCGCGCCCCGGGAAGCAGCGGCGGTCGAGCAGATCGCCGTCGCCCCGGCCCCCGCCGCGCCGGCGACCGCCCCCACTGAACCGGCGATCCGCATCAGCGGCGCCCTGCGGACCGACTTCCGCGCCAGCGGCGCCCGTTCCGTCGGCGGCGCCGCCTCGGGCTTCTACCTGGCGCCGCCTGACGCCACCGGGCGCGAGGCCATCTTCGACGCCACCGCCCAGTACAGCCACATCGCCCTTGCGGCGGACGGCCCGGAACTGCTCGGCTTCTCGACAGGCGCACAGGTCGCCCTGAGCTTCTTCAACGGCGGCGCCCTCAACGCCAGCTACGGCCTCAACCCGGCGGCGGCCTTCGTCTGGATGTCCAGGGACGGATGGACCCTGTCCTTCGGCCGTCGCCAGGAGGTCTTCGCCGACCGCGAGCCGGAGATGACGGACACCACCTCGGCCCTCAACTATTCCGGCAATGCAGCCAACAGCCCGCGCACCCAGTTCCGGATCGAGCACAGGGGCCGCATCGGGCGGGACGGTCGCCTGACCGCCGTGGTCGCCCTGACGGATCCGGTCTCAACCTACGTCTCCGAGAGCTTCTCGGATCGGACAGAAGACAATGGCGCGCCCTACCTGGAAGCCGGCCTGAAGCTGGCCGTTGGGCCGGAGGGCGAGCGGCTCGCCTGGCCCGCCTTCGAGGCCGAGGCGTCGGGCGTCTACGGGACCTTCCGCAAGTACTACAACCTTGCTCCCCCCTTCGAGGTGGAGACCAAGACCCTGTCCGGGGTCGCGGTGGGGGGCGCGGTGCGGCTGGGGCCCGCCGTGGGCCTGCAGGGCGAGGTCTATTCCGGCCAGGCCCTTGGCGAGTACAGCGGCGCCCTGGGCGCCACCGTCAACGCCGCCACGCGGGATGAGATTTCCGGCCAGGGCGGATGGCTGGAGGCCGCCTTCCAGGCCAGCCCCTCCGTCCGCCTCAACCTCGGCTACGGCCGCGACACCGCCTCGCGCGCCGACCTGAACCCGGGGTCGCTGGCCCGGAACGAGACCGTCTTCGCCAACCTCTTCTGGACCCCCGCTCCACGCTGGCGGCTGGGCGCCGAAACGACCTGGCGCCAGACGGGCTACCTGCGGCCGGACGGCGGACTCCTGAACAATGACGGCCTGAGCCTGCACCTGTCGGCGGAGATGCGCTTCTAGGCCGACGGGGCGATCACCCTTCGTCCACGGACCTCGCCCTCCCGGCTCCCGGCGTCGTGGACACCGCCGATGTTGCGAGGGGCGAGGGTTTGTGGACACTCTGTCGGATCGAGGTCCTGACGGACTTCACCCACCCTGAGGCGCCATGCAGAACCCCCTAGATCCGCTTCTCGACCGGCTCAGCCGGCCCATGGACCTCACCGGGCGCGTCCTGCTGGGGCTTTACTTCGTGGCGCCCGGCCTGATGAAGATCACCGGTTTCGCCGACACTCTGGCCTACATGAAGCTCCATGGGGTGCCGTTCACCCTGCCTCTGCTGCTGCTCACCATCCCCCTTCAGATCGGCGGCGGACTGGCGCTGATGGCGAACTGGAAAGCACGCACCGCCGCCTTCCTGCTCGCTGGGCTGACCCTGCTGATCAACCTCTTCATGCACGACTTCTGGAACACCTACCCCGGCGGCGACCCGCAGCATGAGATGCAGAACTTCATCAAGAACCTCGGCATCTTCGCCGGTCTGCTGCTCCTCGCCGCCCGGCGGCCAGACCGGCAGGCGTAAGGCCCTCCTCTAGAGCGAGGGGTCGATCACCATCCGGCCCCGGACCTTGCCCTCCAGGATCTCGGCGGCGAGGCGGGGAAGGTCGGAAAGGCCAGCCACCTCGGTCATGGCGTCCAGCCGGGCGAGGTCCAGGTCGGTCCCCAGGCGTCGCCAGGCCTCGATCCGGTCCGGCGTCGGCCGCATGACGCTGTCCACCCCGGCCAGGACCACGCTGCGCAGGATGAAGGGCGCGACCGAGCCGGGAAGGTCCAGGCCCTGGGCCATGCCGCAGGCGGCCACTGCGCCGCCATAGCGGGTCTGCGAGATCGCATTGGCCAGGGTGTGGCTGCCGACGGAGTCCACGACGCCGGCCCAGCGCTCCTTGCCGATGGGGCGGGCCGGGCCGGAGAATTCGGCGGCGTCGATCACCTCCGCCGCACCCAGGCCCCGCAGGTAGTCGCCTTCGGCTTCCGCCCGGCGGGAGGAGGCCACCACCCGGTATCCTAGGGCCGAGAGAAGGGTGACGGCGACGCCGCCCACCCCGCCGGCGGCGCCGGTGACCAGGATGTCGCCGGACCCGGGCGCCACCCCCTGGCGCTCCAGGGCCATGACGCAGAGCATGGCGGTGTAGCCGGCCGTCCCGATGGCCATGGCCCGGGCGGTGGAGAGGCTGTCCGGCAGTCGGACCAGCCAGTCGCCCTTGACCCGCGCCTTCTGGGCGTAGCCGCCATGCCAGGTCTCGCCGACGCCCCAGCCGTTCAGCACGACCCGGTCGCCCGGGGCGAAACCGGCGTGGGTCGAAGCCTCGACCACCCCGGCGAAGTCGATGCCGGGGATCAGGGGAAAGGCGCGCAGGATGGGCGATCGGCCTGTCAGGGCCAGGCCGTCCTTGAAGTTGAGGGTCGAGGCCTCCACCCGGACCGTGACATCGCCGTCCATCAGGTCGGCCTCGGTAAGGGTCTCCAGCCGGGTCTCGATACCGGCGTCGGTCTTGTGGGCGCGCAGGGCGCGAAAGGTGTCTGGCACGGTGGGGCTCCGTCGGGTTGGGGTTTCGGGGGGCGCCTCAGGCGTCCTTGAGGGCGAAGTCGAGCAGGGGGTTGATGGCCGGCCAAACCACGCCGGTGTGGGTCTCGCCGTCGAAGACCCGCGAGGCGAAGCGCCAGCCCGGCGGACCGGACAGGGCGCTGAACCGCGCCGAGAGCTCGACCGCGTTATCGACCATCCGGGCGGGAGACCCCTCTGGCTGCTCCAGGCCGCCGACCCCGACGAAGAGTTTCGGCGGACGGGACAGGCCCGGCAGGGCGGCGGCGAATCCCGCCTCGCCCTTCAGGACCGTCCGGTCGTCCCACCAGATGGAGGGGCTCAGGGACAGCCAGGCCGAGAAGGCCTCTGGCCGGCGGAACAGGCTGTAGAGGACGAAGAGGCCGCCGAGGGAATGGCCGAACACGGCCTCCCGCGCCGGGTCGACGGGCAGGACCCCGGCGACGCGGGGCCGCACCTCCCCGGTCAGGATCTCCAGGAAATCGTCAGCGCCGGCATAGCGGAGCTCGCCCGAGGCGAAGCGGTGGTTGGCCTTCTCGGCCTCATCCGGCTCGGTGGGGGTCAGGTCCAGGAAGCGCCGGCCAAGGGCGCCCGTGAAATCCTCGGCGGGATAGCCCACGCCCACCACCACCGCGTGCGGGAGTTCCAGGCCCGCGGCGGCCCGCAGGCGGGCGGCGTCGGCGAAGGTCCCGAAATAGCCGTCGCCGTCCAGGACATAGACCACCGGATATCCCGCGGCCGGAGGCGGGCCGTAGGGCGTGGCGATCCTCAGCCGGTAGGCCTTCCCATTGACCCGGGAAGTGAAGTCCTGCTGGCGAGCGAGCGGGTAGCTGGCGGCCTTCATGTGGCGGCTCCCGGTTCAGGGCGCATAGCTCGACCGGCCCTGGACGCCCCAGCGACCGTCCTGGAGGGTCACGATGTAGATGGAGTCGAAGGCGCTGATCAGGCTTCCATCCGGACGGAAGCGGGCGAACCGGGTGTCGAGCTGCACCTTGTCGGCGCCGGCGTGGATCACCTCGCGCCGGAGCCAGGCCGAACGGCCCCACTCCGTGAGGGCGGCGCCGGCGTACATGCCGTCATTGACGTCCTCGGGAGACATGACCCGGACCTTCCGCGAGGCGAAGCGCACGTGCGGGAAGTTGAAGCTGGCCCGGACCCCATCCGCATCCCGGGCGTTCCAGGCCGCCATGAAGGCGTCGAGCACGTCCTGGGCGGCGTCGATCTGGGCGGACCAGGCGGCGTGTTCGGCGCGCACGGCCGGTCTGGGGACCGATGGGTCTGTCATGGCGTCTTCCTCCCGGAGCCTTTGCGCCTAGGGAAGTCCAGCCCGTCTCCCGGCGCAACCCCTCAGAACACCTTGCGGAAACTCACCTCCAGGACCCGGCCCACGGGATCGATCACGTCCGGCGCGTATCCCGCCGGGACCGCGCCCTGGGCGTCGCGGACGTCCAGGCGGGCGTCGAAGAGATTGTCCACCGCCAGGGTCACCCGGGCGCCCTTCAGGAAGGGCCAGCGCCGGACCAGGTCCGGGGACCCGGAGAATGTGTCGAAGAGACGGATGTCCACGGTCGCGAGGTCAGAAAAGACGAGGTCCCCGCCGGGGGTCTCGCCACGGACCGTGGAGCCGGACCTCCAGGACGCGCTGAGCCGCGCGCCGCGCCCCTGGCGGAAGATCCCCGATTGCAGCTCCACGGTGTGGGCCGGCGAGCCGCCCCGGGCGCCGGCCGCCGATCCGTCGAGCAGGTCGAAGACCGGCCCCCCCTGGCGAACCACGATCCGGTCGGTGAGCGCCGCGGTGTGATAGATCGACACCTGCCAGCCGTTCCGCCCCGGCGGCCCGCCCATGCCGGGGCCGCCCATCATGGCCATCGACCGGCCGCCGCCGCCCGCACCCGGAGGCGGTCCACCCGGCCCCCGGGGAGGCCCGCCTGCAGGCCGGCCCTGGGCGGGCCCCTGGCCGCCGAACCAGTTGAAGCCCCAGCGGATCTCCTCGCGCTCGCTGCGCAGGAAATTGACCGGCCGGATGTCGACCACCGCCAGACGGCCGTTGGCGTCCCGCAGGAACTTGTCGGGAAAGGCCGCCTGCACCTCCGCCGTCGCTGCTGGCAGGGCGGAGGCCGGATCCTCGGCCCGGTTGACGGTGTAGCTGACCGAGAGGTTGAGCTCGCGGGCGGCGAAGGGCTTCCAGTTGAGGCCCAGGCGCAGGGAGTCCCGCTGGTCGCTGTCGAGGGTCGGATCCCCCCCCGAGACCTGGATCACCTCCACAGTCTCGCCCAGGACATAGTCGAACACCCGGACCCCGCTGGTCACGGTTCGCGGGGCCCCCAGCTGGAGGAGGGTCGGCGGGGACTGGTCGCGGCTGAAGGACGCCAGCACGGTCAGACGGTCGACCGGAGACCAGTTCACGCCGCCGCCCCAGGCGGAAAGGGTCCCGGCGTCCGAGAGGGACTCGCCCTGGAGGTTGAAGTTCACCGAAAGGTCGCCCAGCCGGCCCCAACCCTCCACGTCGCGCCGCAGGAGGGGGACGTCCAGGCTGGCCTGCCCGCTGACGCCTGTCCGCGACAGGTCGATCTCGCGCTCGACGCCCCGGCGCACGGAGCGCGACTTCAGCCAGGCGCCGGAAGCCCCGGCGCGCGCCGACAGGAAGAGCGGACCGGCCGGCAGTTCGGCAAGCGCGCCCGCCGCCAGTCCCTGGACCTCGGCGCCGGCGTTGCGCGACCGGGTGCGGTCGGGATCGAAGACGCCAAGGTCGCCCGGGCCCGGCGCATAGGGATTGAAGGCGGGATCGCCCGCGGAGAGGCGCGCCTGGGCCGGGGCGGCGTTCACGGCCCCATCCGTGCGGCCCACGGCGTCCGAGAGATCCAGGCCGCCGGTCAGGGAGGTCCGCCAGCCGCCGCGGGCGCCGTTCAGCCCAAAGCCGAGACGGGCGCTCCAGTCCTCGGAGGTCTGGCGGATCGCGCCTCGCGAAGCGTCCCTGCGCAGAAGGTCCGTCGTCCCGGAGAAAGGCGACCAGGGGCTCGTCGCCGGCACGGCCAGGGCGTAGGACGGACGGCCCAGCAGGGCCTCGGAGCCGCCGAGATTGAGGACGGCGTTGACCGTCGCGGTCGTCCCCGAGGGCAGGCTGCGCGCCAGGACGCCGTTCACGGTCAGCTTCCGGGTCTCGGGGGTGAGGGTGCGGAAGGCGCCCTCCCCCTGGCCTGGGACCTGTCCGGCCAGGGCGGCGACCTCGGACAGGGTCGGCGGGCGCGTGGCGGCCACAGGGGGAAGCCCTGCGAACGTGACGAGGCCCCCGGCCAGGGCGCTGAGGGCCGGATCGATCTCACCGCCGGCGCCGCGGCCGAGGAACACGCCGTCCGGCGTGTAGAGGGCGGAGGTCCCGTCCTGGGGGACGTCCCTTTCATCCTCGGTGACCGCCGAGGAGTCGGTGCAGTCGACCCGGAGCTGGGTCCTGCGATCCCCGTCGATCCTGAAGACGCCCGCCTCGAGCTCGCGGGTCACGGTCCCGCCGGCGGTCGCGGCCTCGATGTCGATCTCGGAGGTCACGGCCCGGAAGGTCTTGCGGGTGACGAAGTTCAGCACCCTCTGGTCGGCAGGGTAGCCGTACTTGAGGGCCGCTTCTTCGGGCAGGACATCAACCCTGAGGATGGCCTCTGACGGCAGGTCGCGCAGTTCGGCGAAGCCCGAGACCCGGGCGCCGTTCAGCAGGACCACGGGCATTCCGCCCCGGCTGCGGCCGCGGCCGGACTGGGTCTGCGGCGCCAGCTGGGCGACCAGTTCGGCGACATTGCTGACCCCGTAGGACTGGATCTCCGCCTCGTCGATCTTCAGCTCGGGACGGATGTCCCCGAGGGCGGCTCCGGCCCGGTCCGCCGGCGCCTCGACCACCAGCTCATCGACGACGGCCTCTCCGGCCTTGGGCGGGGCCGCGAAGGCGGGGCCGAAGGCGACAAGGACGAGGGCGGGCGCCGCAAAGGCCGGCAAAAAACGTTTCGACACGATGGGGACTTCCGGCTGTCCGGTCGCGGACGGGGCGGAGATAGGCGCGGACGGACCCGGCACCAACGCCTGCGGACGGAAAATCCGTCGGCGATCGGGCTCAGGCCCTCGAAAGGTGGAAGCGCACGCCGCAGATCTCGACGCGGTCATCCCCGGCGGGCAGTCCGCGCGCCCTGGCGCGGGCGACGATCTCTTCGGGATCGCGGACCCTGAGGTCCACCGCCGACAGGCCGGGGCCGCGACCGTCCGTCGCCGGCGCAAAGCGCAGGCCCGCATTGTTGAGCCGCACCCAGGGAACGCCCGCCTCGACCTCGACCGGTGCGCCGGTGACGGCGCTCCACAGCTGCGCCGCCGCCGCCGGATCATCGGCCTGGAGCTCGACGGCGCTGAAGTCGACGACCAGGTCCTGGCGCACGCTATCCTCCCAGCCGCTCCCGCCGGCGGGCGGCCAGGGGCCCGCAAGGTCGCCGCCCTGGTCCCACTCCACATCCAGGAAGGTGGTCTTGAGGTCGCCCGGGTGCAGCTGGATCAGGGTCCAGCCGGGACGCGAGGACTCCCAGGCTACCCGCACCCCGGCCCCTGCAGCCTGGCGGCGGATGCCCTCGAGCTCGGACAGGGTCGGGGTCTGGGTGATGACCATGTAGCCGCCGTCGCCCTTGCGCCGCTCCAGGTACCGGCCCGCCGCCGTGTCGGGCTTCACCGGCGCCACCACCTCGAAGAAGTTCCGGCCCACCGGCATGAGGGTGTTCTCGAGCCCGAAAACGCCGACGCCGGGGTCGATGAAGCAGCGGGCCAGGCCGAAGACGGCCTCGAAGTCCTGCAGGACGGGTTCGAGCCGCCCGGCGACGAAGGCGATCTGCCTGAGTTGAAGGGTCATGGCGCAGGTCCTCGCCTCGTGGGTTTCGGGGCTCACCCTGGGCGCCGCAGCGTCACCTGGCAAGGCTGAGGTCCGCCCGGCATGGACAGGCGGGTCCTTGCCATCGCATAGGAGGGGCCGTGACTCCGGCTCCCTTCCAACGCCGCGCGGACATCGACTGGATCCGCATCGCCGCCTTCGGCGTGCTGATCCTCTATCATGTCGGCCTGGTCTACGCCCCGTGGGACTGGCATGTGCACAGCCCGCACACGATCGAGGCCCTTGGCCTGGCCGCCCTGGTCACCAATCCCTGGCGGCTCACCCTGCTGTTCATGGTTTCGGGGATCGCCCTGAGGTTCATGGTCCGCAAGACGCCGCCGGCCCAGGCCTTTGGCCAGAGACTGCGGCGGCTGGTCCCCCCGCTCCTCTTCGGCGTCCTTGTCCTGGTCCCGCCCCAGTCGTGGATCGAGGCGGTGGAGAAGGGCAGCTTCCAGGGCGGGCTGGGCGCCTGGTGGCTCTCGGAGTTCAGCCTGGCGGGCCTGCGCGACGGCGTGCCCCTGAACCATGTCTGGTTCGTCCTCTACATCACCGTCTACAGCCTCACCGCCCTGGCCCTGGCGGCGTCGCCGCGCCTGTTCGGCTGGCTTGAGACCCTTCTGGGCCGGCTGCTGGCCGGCGGTCGCCTGCTGCTGGTCCCCATGGTCTACCTGGCCCTGCTGCGGCTCCTCGTCTTTCCCTGGGCGGGCCTGACCAACCACATCACCGACGATCCCTACAATCACGCCATGTCCCTGGGGGTCTTCCTCACAGGCTTCCTCCTCGCCCTCCGCGATGACGTCTGGGTCCGGTTCGAGCGGATGCGGTGGACGTCCCTGGCCGTGGCCGCGGCCAGCCTGCCGGCGCTGATCGTCCTGTCCCAGCCCATCGACCAGCCGCCGGCGCCGTCCGCCAACCTGGTGTTCGCCATCTACCAGTGGGCCACCATCTGCGCGGTCCTCGGCTTTGGCAGCCGTCACCTGCGCGGCGCGGACGGGCCGGCGCTTCGCTACCTGACCGACGCGGTCTTCCCCTGCTACCTCGTGCACCAGACCCTGCTGGTGATCGCCGCCCACCTCCTGAAGCCCCTTGGCCTGCCGGTCGGCGCCGAGGCGGGCCTGCTGGTCCTCATCACCCTGGGCGGCAGCCTGGCGGTGTACGAGTTCGTGCGGCGCATCGACATCGTCCGGCCTCTCTGGGGCCTGCGTCCCCGGGCGAAGGTCCCATGAACCGGTTTCGCCGCCGCCGCTTCCTTCTGAAGATCGGGATCGCCGCGCCAATCCTGGCCTATGTCAGCGTGGGGATCGCCGCCCTCACCTGGCCCGGCTTTGACCACGCCACCCAGTACATCAGCGAACTGGGTGGCGAGGCGGCCCCTCACCCGGCCATCTTCAACATCGGCGTCCTGGTCTCGGGCGTCGGGGCCGGGATCGCAGGGATCGGCTTCGCCCTGTCCGTCCTGGCGCTGGGCGGGGCGCGGATCTCCGCCGCCGTCATCGCCCTCTGCTTCGCACTCGCAGGGGTGGGGCTTGTGGTCTCGAGCCTCTACCCCTGGCCGGACCCGCGGCACCTTGCGATCAACCTCGGACTGGGCATCCAGATCGCGCCCCTGGCCCTGGTCTGGGCGCTCAGGAAGATCGAGGGCATGGGCAGGCTGCGCCTGTTCCTGCTGGTCGTCTTCGTCGCCATGGCCATCCTGACGGTCCTGACCAAGCACCTGATCTTCAAGGGACTGGTGAACGACGACAATGTCGGCTTGTGGGAACGGGGCTTCGCCATCGTCCTGGTGGGCTGGACAGGGGTGGCCGCCTACGTCCTCGAGCGCCGACTCCTCGACCTGGCCCGCGCAGAGTCCGGGGCCTGAAAGCCCGCGGCGCCCGGAAATCCGGCGCCGGACCTGCAAGACCGCCTGAAGATCGTACAGGCTTGCGTTCACGTTTCCGTTATTGCATATGCGGCGCTGCAACATAACGCGTTTGTGATCCCCTGCGGACGGTGGGTCGAACGAGGGAGCGGCACGGGACGATGGACGGTCTTCGCAACAGGGAGTTCAGCGCGTCCGCAGACGCCGCCTGGACCGGCGAAGCCCCCGTGCGGGCCTGGCTTCCCGAGGAAGCCCGCCTGGACATGCCCCGCCATGGACTGGCCGAGGACGGGACGCCGCCTCCGGTTCCCGGCCCGCGCGGCCTGACCCTGCGCCGCGTGGTCATGCTGGCCGCCACCCTGTCCCTGGCCCTCCTCGCCTTCCTGACCCCTGCGCGGATCTACGCCGAGGACGGCTTCACGGCGCTTGAGATCATCGCCCTGTGCCTGTTCTCCGCCCTGATCATCCCCCTGTCGGGCTGGTTCTGCAGCGCCCTGGCCGGCCTGGTCCTGCAACTGGTCCGCGGGGACCGGGACGCCTTTGAGTTCCCCGACCGCCCCCGGCGCCCGCAGGTCCGCACGGCCCTGCTCATGCCCCTCTACAACGAGGACGCGGGCGCCGCCTTCGCCCGGCTCGCGCGGATCGACCAGAGCCTTGCGGCGCTGGACGCCGCGAGCGCCTTCGACCTGTTCATCCTCTCCGACTCGACCTGCCCAGAGGCGGCCGAGGCCGAGTGGTCAGCCTTCCAGCGCTTCCGCCTCACCTCCGCCTGCCGGGCCTACTACCGCCGGCGGGAGACCAACACCGAGCGCAAGGCCGGCAACATCGCCGACTGGGTCTGCAGGTTCGGCGGCGCCTATCCGCACATGGTCATCCTGGACGCCGACAGCCTGATGTCGGGCGAGACCCTCCTGCACCTCGTCGACGCCATGGAGCGGACGCCGCGCGCCGGGCTGATCCAGACCACCCCGGCCATCATCAACGCCGAGACCCTGTACCAGCGCGTCCAGCAGTTCGGCGTGCGCCTCTATGGCCGTGTCGCCGCCACGGGCCTGGCCTGGTGGACCGGCCCGGAGTCGGCCTATTTCGGCCACAACGCCATCGTCCGGGTCCGCGCCTTCGCCGAGTCCTGCGGCCTGCCGGTGCTGCCCGGCCGCAAGCCCCTGGGCGGGCATGTCATGAGCCACGACTCCGTCGAGGCCGCCTATCTCCGCCGGCAGGGCTGGTCCGTCCACATGACCGGCGCCCTGTCGGGCAGCTATGAGGAAGCGCCTCCGGGCCTGCAGGCCTTCCTGGCGCGCGACCGCCGCTGGTGCCAGGGCAACATGCAGCACCTGCGCTTCCTCACGGCGCCGGGCCTGCACCCCATGAGCCGGCTGCAGATGCTGATCGGGGTCATGGCCTACCTGGCTTCGCCCCTCTGGTTCCTGGCCCTCCTGACCGGCCTTATCATCCAGTTCCAGACCCAGCCGCGACTGCTGGAGGTCTCCACCCTGCATGGCTGGCGCACCCTGGTCGAACCCCGCAATGACGGCCTGATCGTCATGTGGATGGCGGCCCTGTCCTGGTTCCTGCTGTTCGGGCCCAAGCTGTTCGGCAGCCTCCTGGTCCTGGCCCGGCGGCGCGACCGCGAGGCCTTCGGGGGCGCTGGCTTCATCCTGCCCGGCGTGGCCCTCGAGATGGTCATGTCCATGGTCATGGCGCCCATCATGATGGTCAGCCACACCCGGATGCTGATCGAGATCTTCTCCGGACGGGACTCCGGCTGGCGGCCCCAGCAGCGCGAGGCCGGTCGCATGTCGTGGTCCGAGGCCTTCGCCGCCCACGCTTGGGAAGTCCGCGCCGGAGTGGTCTTCGCCGCCGCCCTCCTGGCGCGGCCGGACCTGACCCTGGTCTTCCTCCCGATCGTCCTGCCCCTTCTGGCGGCGCCGGCGATCTCGCTGCTGGGCTCGCGGGTCGAGGTGGGCGCCGCCGCCCGTCGGTTCGGCTTCCTCCTGACCCCGGAGGAACTGGACCTGCCGCCGCGGCCGGTCCGGGAACGTCGCACGGCCCCGGCCTCGGCCGCCCCCGCCCCGGCGAGCCTCGCCGGCGCCCTGCCCAAGGCCGCCTGAGCCCGCCTCAGCTCCCGGGATAGGTCTCCTCGACCAGGGCCAGGGGTTCGCCGTCCGGCGTCTCAAGCACGGCGCGGCAATAAAGCGCCGTAGGCCGCCCCTCAGACTCGAGAATCCGGGTCTCCAGCCGCACCCGGCGGTAGTCCAGCGGACGCGCCACCACACCAAAGGGCTCGTCGGTCTCGTCGAGACGCCGGCGCATGTCGGCGGTCAGCCGGCCTGGCCGGTACCAGTTGACGGCGCGGGACAGGATGCGCTCGCCCCAGACCAGCCGCACCCGGCGACAGGCCAGGACTTCGTCCCCAGCCGCCCCCAGCCGCCGGCGCACCTCGGCGTCCGGCGCCTCGCCCGCAGGCTCGCGCCGCGCAGCCACCCGCGGCCCGCCCGGCAGGCCGAGGGCCTCGCACCGGGCCTGCAGCACCGCCGTGGCGCTGTCTGCGGCGTCGAGGTCCCGCCGGAGGGACTCCAGATCGTCGGTCAGGAGGAACATCGGGCGGGCCTTACCATTGCCGGCGGCCCGGCCCAACCCATTCCCGACAGGGGCCTTGGGCGCCCGGCGCCGGCGCGCTAAGAGGGAGCCATGTCCCCGCCCGCCTGCCGCCTCTATCTCATCACGCCGCCCCGGCTGGACGATCCCGCCGCCTTCGCCCTGAGGCTGGAGGCGGCCCTGTCGGCCGGCGACGTCGCCGCCGTCCAGGTGCGGCTCAAGGACGCCTCCGAGGCCGAGATCGCCGAGGCGGTCCGGGTGCTCGGACCAGTCGCCCGCGCCCATGACGCGGCCCTGATCCTGAACGACGACCCCGCCCTGGCGGCCCGGCTGGACTGCGACGGCGTGCATGTGGGCCAATCCGATGCGCCCTACGCCCAGGCCCGCCGCCTGATGGGCCGGGACCGGATCGTCGGGGTCACCTGCCATGACAGCCGGCACCTGGCCATGGAAGCCGCCGAGCAGGGGGCGGACTACGTCGCCTTCGGCGCCTTCTTCCCCACCTCGACCAAGGACGCCCCGACCCGCGCCGATCCCGAGATCCTCTCGGTCTGGCAGGAGACGATGGAGACCCCCTGCGTCGCCATCGGCGGGATCACGGCGGACAACGCCCGGGGCCTGGCGGCCGCAGGCGCGGACTTCCTGGCCGTCTCCGCCGGGGTCTGGAGCCACCCCGCGGGCGAGGCCGAAGCCGTGCGCGCCCTGAACGCCGCCATCGCCGAGGGTCTGGCGGACCGGGCCCGCCCCGGCGGCGCCTTGCCTTGAAGCGGACCGACCACTAGGGTCCGCGCCCCATGTCGACCCCCTCCGCCCTCCTCAAGGTCATGTCCGACGCCGCCCGCAAGGCGGCCCGGGGCCTCAACCGCGACTTCGGCGAGCTCGCCGAACTCCAGGTCTCCCGCAAGGGCGCCGCCGACTTCGTCTCCGCCGCCGACATCAAGGCCGAGCAGTCCCTGTTCGAGAGCCTGACCAAGGCCCGCCCGGGCTACGGCTTCCTGGGCGAGGAGCGAGGCCTGGTCGAGGGCACCGACAAGACCCACACCTGGATCGTCGATCCGCTGGACGGCACGACCAACTTCCTCCACGCCATCCCGCACTTCGCCATCAATATCGCCCTCCAGCGCGAGGGAGTGATCGTGGCGGCCGTCACCTACAACCCGGTGACCAACGAGCTCTTCTGGGCCGAGAAGGGCAAGGGCGCCTTCGTGAATGACCGTCGCCTGCGGGTGGCGGCGCGCCAGCGCCTGGACGAGGCCGTCCTGGCCACGGGCATTCCCTTCCTCGGCCACGGCCAGCACGCCCGGTTCCTGAAGGAGCTTCACCAGATCAGCCAGCGCGTCGCCGGGGTCCGCCGGTTCGGCGCTGCGGCCCTGGACCTGGCCTGGGTGGCCGCCGGCCGGATGGACGGCTTCTGGGAGCGGGACCTGAGCCCCTGGGACCTGGCGGCGGGCCTGCTGCTGGTCACCGAGGCGGGCGGCAAGGTGACCACGGCTGAGGGCGGCGAGGACATCCTGGCCGCCGGCAGCGTCTGCGCCGCCAACCTGGACCTCCATCCCCTGGTCCTCGAGCGCCTGCGCGCCGCAGCCTGAACCGGCCCGGCGGCCGGGCGCGGTCGACCGCTTGACGAAACCGTCACGCCCCTGCGTTAGTCCCGGGGCATGCGCCCCCTCGCCCCCTCCCGCCGCGCCTTCGGCGCCGGCCTCGCCGCCGCAGGAGCCGTCATGGCCTCCGCCCGCCCCTCCGCCGCCGCGCCCCGCCCGCAGGTCGTCGCCCACCGGGGCGCCAGCGGCTACCGGCCGGAGCACACCCGCAGCGCCTATCTCTTGGCCATCGCCCAGGGCGCCGACTTGATCGAGCCGGACCTGGTCCTGACCAAGGACGGGGCCCTGGTGGCCCGCCACGAGAACGAGATCGGCGGCACGACGGACGTCGCCTCCCGCCCCGAGTTCGCGGCACGCAAGACGGTCCGGGACATTGACGGCGAACGCGTCGAGGGCTGGTTCACCGAGGACTTCACCCTGGCCGAGCTGAAGACCCTGCGCGCCCGCGAGCGGCTGCCCCAGCTTCGCCCCGCCAGCGCCCGCCATGATGGCGAGGACGGCGTCCTGACCTTCGCCGAGGTGGCGGACCTGGCCCGGCGGGAATCGGCGCGCCTCGGGCGCCCCATCGGCCTCTGCCCGGAAATGAAGCACCCGGCCCACTTCCGCAGGCTGGGCATGGCGTTCGAGCCGATCATGGCCGCCGCCCTGAAGGCCGAGGGCCTGGATGACGCGGCTGCGCCGGTCCTGGTCCAGTGCTTCGAGGTCGGGCCGCTGAAGACCCTGGCGGGCCTGTCCCGGGCGCCCCGGGTCCAGCTGGTCTCGGCCGAGGGCGGCCCCGCCGACCTGCCCGGCGTGCGCTACGCCGACATGGTGACGGCGTCAGGCCTGAAGGCCATCGCCGGCTACGCCCAGGCCGTGGGGCCGGAGTGGCGGCTGGTCCTGGAGGTGGACGCCGCCGGCGCCCTGGCCGGCCCCACCGCCCTGGTGGCCGACGCCCATGCGGCGGGCCTGAAGGTCTTTCCCTGGACCGTGCGGGCGGAGAACACCTTCCTGCCGCCCGCCCTGCGGCGGGGCGCGGCGCCCGGCGATCCGGGCGACGCCGCCAGCCTCCTGAAAGCGCTCTACGGCGCGGGGGTCGACGGCGTCTTCAGCGACTTCCCCGACCTGGCCGTGGCGGCGCGCGGCGGCTGAGTCCTCAGTCGGCGCCGTCCGTGAACTGCAGGGCCGCCAGGCGGGCGTAGAGGCCGCCCCGGGCGGTCAGTTCAGCGTGGGAGCCGGTCTCCACCACCCGGCCCTCGTCCATGACGACGATGCGGTCGGCCTTGAGCACCGTGGCCAGGCGGTGGGCGATCACCAGGGTGGTGCGCCCGCGCATGGCCTCGTCCAGGGCCTCCTGGACCAGCTTCTCGTTCTCGGCGTCCAGGGCGCTGGTCGCCTCGTCCAGCAGCAGGATGGGCGCCTGGCGCACCAGGGCGCGGGCGATGGCGAGGCGCTGCCTCTGCCCGCCCGAGAGACCCCGCGCCCGTTCTCCGAGGGCGGAGCCGAACCCTTCGGGCAGGGCCTCGATGAAGGCCTCCGCCTGGGCGGCGCGGGCCGCGGCGCGCACATCCGTCTCGCTGGCGCCCTCCCGACCGAAGGCGATGTTCTCGGTCGCCGAGCCGGAGAACAGCGGGCTGTCCTGGGCCACCAGGGCGGCCTGGGCGCGGATGTCCCGGGGATCGGCCTGGCGCAGGTCCACCCCATCGATCCTTACGGCCCCGGACTGCGGATCGTAGAACCGCAGGAGCAGGCGGAAGACGGTGCTCTTGCCCGCGCCGGAGGGGCCCACCAGGGCGACGCGCTCGCCCGGGGCCACGGTCAGGGTCAGGCCGTTCAGGGCCGGGGTCGCCTCCCGCCCGGGATAGGCGAACACCACCTCCTCGAATCGGACCTCGCCCCGGCCGGGCAGCTTCTGCGGATTGGCCGGCGGGGCGATCCCCGGCCGGGCCGACAGGAGTTCGGCGATGCGCTCCATGGCCCCGGCCGCCTTCTGGACATCGCCCCACATCTCGCCAAGGGCGCCGACGGAGCTGGCGGCGAAGACCGAGAGGAAGGCGAACTGGAACAGGGCGCCCCAGCTCAGCTCCCCCCGCTGGCCCGCGTGGACGCCCAGCCAGAAGACCGCCACGACCCCGCCGAAGACCAGGACGATGGCCGCCGCCGTCATCACCGCCCGGGCGGACATGCGCCGGAGCGAGGTGCGGAAGGAGCGCTCCACGGCTGCGCCGAAGCGCTCGGAGGCGGCCTGCTCGCGGCCGAAGGCCTGGACGGTCTCCAGGGCGTCCAGCGTCTCCCCCGCGTGGCCCACGGCCCGCGCGAACTCGTCCTGGGTCGCCGTCGTCAGGTTCCGGAGAGGGCGGGCGAAGAGGAAGAGGGGCACGACCACCACGGGGATGATCAGCAGCACCAGCAGGGTCAGCTTGGGGCTGACCAGCAGCATGAGGGCCAGGGCGCCGATCAGGATCAGGAAGTTCCGCAGGAAGATCGAGGCCGACGTCGCCAGCAGGTTCTCGATGATCTGGATGTCGGTGGTCAGGCGCGAGAGGACCTCGCCGGTCCGGGTGGCGATGAAGAAGGCGGGATCGAGGGTCAGGATGTGGCTGTAGACGCTCTTGCGGAGGTCCGCGACGATCCGCTCGCCCAGGCGCGTCACCCAGTAATAACGAAGGGCCGTGAACAGGCCGAGGGCGATGGCCACCCCGCCCAGGAGCCAGAACCAGGGATCGACCGAGGCCGCGCGCTTGTCGGCGGTCAGGTGCTCGACGAGGAGGCGGACGGCGCCGCTCATGCCCAGGGTGGTCGCCGAGGTCGCCACCATGAGCAGGCAGGCGATGAAGGTCTCGAACCCGTGGGCCTTCAGGATGGGCCAAAGGGTCGAAAGGGCCTTGAGGTTACGGGTCGAACCCCGACGCTCGGCTGCGGCCTCCATGTCCTGGGCGAGGGCGCCGCCCGCGCTGGGACGGCCGTCCACCGGGGATTCAACGGAACTGTCGGACATCAGGACCACGCCCTTGCTCTACCGGCGCCCTTTGCTGTAGAAGGCGCGCTTTCCGCTCCCCGGCTGGCCGGCGGGCGGCGGACTCCAAACTGGCCGCTCCTTTACGTCGGATGCTCCCGAGATGAAACAAGACACCCATCCCGACTATCACTTCATCACCGTGGTGATGACCGACGGCTCCAGCTACCAGACGCGCTCGACCTACGGGAAGGAGGGCGCGACCCTCAACCTGGACATCGATCCCAAGACCCATCCGGCCTGGACGGGCGGCAACCAGCAGCTGCTGGACCGCGGCGGCCGCGTCTCGCGGTTCAACGCCAAGTTCGGCGGCTTCACCCGCAAGTAGGCCTCAGCCTGCGAAGGCGGACCTCAGCCGGTCCAGCTGGGAGGCCACCGGGTTGGCCGGGGCCTCCACCTCCACGTACATCTGCCGGTCCATCCGGCTGACCCGCTCGAAGAGGCGGTCAATCCGGCGCGACAGGTCCGCCAGGGCCTCGGGCAGCTTGGGCGACAGGCGCACGGGCGCGTGGGCCGCCAGCCGGTAGCGGGGCTCGGCCGCGGTCTCCGGCGGGGTCTCGCCGTCGCGGACGGACTTCTGGACCAGCAGCCAGGACGTGACCTGCATCAGGCGGGTCGTCAGGCGCATGCTCTCGGCGGCGTAGTCGGAGGCGGCCTCGCGGCTCAGGCGGCGGGCCTCCAGCCGGCCGGCGCCGTCGAGATAGGCCGAGGCCTCGTCCACCAGCTCCATGCCCTCGCGATAGGTGCGCTCGAACAGCTCGGCGGCGGCCTGGTCAAGGACGACCCCGGCCCTGGCGGCGCGCGCCGGTCGTGCTCCCGAGTTCATCCCTGGCTCCTTCCCGGGACGCCCCGGGGCCTTACGATTCGCGTTCTCGCCAGCCCTGCCTGACCGCTTTCCGAAGAGTCGGCAAGGGCGCTTCAGGCGCCGGGCTTGCGGAACAGGGCGTCGGCCGCCTCGCGCCCCGCAGCCTTGCGCCGGACCTGGGCACGGCAGCGGTCGATCTCGCCCTCCAGCAGGGCGATCCGCTCCTCCAGGTCACCCACCGAGAACAGGTCGAGATCCTCCTTCAGCGCCTGCTCCAGGGCGGCGCCCCTCCCGCGCCGGACCTCCTCGGCTTCGTCCATGACGGCCTCCTGATTTCCCCGCGCCCCTTGGCGGCTTCCCGAACTTGGTTCTATCTGGCGCCACAGGCCGGAACGGCGCAAGCGGGGGTGGACGGATGGACCAGGGGATGATGACGGCGATCGCCGTCGAGGGCGGACGGGGCGGCCCCGAGGCCCTGAAGCCCGTTCAGCTGCCGCAGCCGACCCCCGGGGCGGGCGAGATCCTGATCCGCGTGGCGGCGGCCGGCGTGAACCGGCCCGACCTGCTCCAACGCCTGGGCGGCTACCCCCCGCCCCCCGGGGCGCCCGACACCCTCGGCCTGGAGGTCGCCGGCGAGGTCGTGGCCGGGGCCGGACGCTGGCGGCCGGGGGACCGGGTCTGCGCCCTGCTGGGCGGAGGCGGCTACGCGGGATATGCGGTGGTCGACGCCCGTCACGCCCTGCCCGTTCCCGAGGGCCTGACCCTGGCGGAGGCGGCGGGCCTTCCCGAAACGGTCTTCACGGTCTGGGCCAACGTCTTCGAGCATGGCGCGCTCCAGCCCGGGGAGACCCTCCTGGTCCACGGCGCGACCTCGGGGATCGGCGTGACCGCGATCCAGATGGCCAAGGCGGCCGGGGCCCGGGTCATCGCCACCGCCCGGGGCGCGGCCAAGGCGGCCCGCGCGCTGGAGCTGGGCGCCGACATCGCCATCGACGCCTCCGCCGAGGACTTCGGCGCCCGGGTCAAGGCCGAGGGCGGGGCCGACGTGGTCCTGGACATGGTGGGCGGGGACTATTTCGGCCGCGAGCTGGACGCCCTGAAGACCGGCGGCCGGATCGTCTTCATCGCCTCGCTGGGCGGCGGCGAGGTGGCCCTGCCCATCTTCCGGGTGATGCAGAAGCGGGCGGTCGTGACGGGCTCGACCCTCCGGCCGCGGTCCGCCGACGAGAAGGCGCGCCTCGCCGCCGCCATCGAGACGCGGGTCTGGCCCTGGATCGCATCGGGCCTGGTTCGGCCCGTGGTTGACCAGACCTTCCCGCTCGAACGGGCCTGCGACGCTCACGCCGCCCTCGAGGCGGGGGACCATGTGGGCAAAATTGTCCTGATTTGTGACGCTTTGGCGGCTACCGGCGCGCAATGACGCGGCCTTTTGGAGTTGGCGCTTGACGGGAGTCGATCCCGTAGGCCCAACTGCACCCATAACTTTATTCGACGGCCTGATAACCGGGTCGCAGGGGAGGAAAAGTATGCGTTCCAGGTTTAGCCTGCTGGCGTCGACGGCTCTCGTCGCCTCAGCCATTGCTTCGGCCGCTGCGGCCCAGAACAGCAACACCATCGAGGAACTGGTCATCACCGCCGAGAAGCGGGAACAGAGCCTCCAGGACGTGCCTGTCGCCGTGACGGCCTTCACGTCCGAGCGCCGCGACCTCGTCGGCATCAACACGGTGGCCGACATCACCAACTTCACCCCGGGCCTCCAGTACTCCACCCAGCTGGACCGGATCAGCCTGCGCGGCGTGGGCCGCCTGACCAACGTGCACGGCGCCGACGGCGCGGTCGCCATCTACTCGGACGGCATCTACACCTCCTCGACGGTCGAGGCGGGCAAGACGCCCCTCTTCGTCGACCGGACGGAAGTGCTGCGCGGCCCGCAGGGCACCCTCTACGGGCGCAACGCCATCGGCGGCGCCATCAACGTCCTGTCCAAGCGCCCGACCGACGAGTGGTACGCCGAGGTCCGGGCGAACCTGGCCAACTACAATCACTACACCCTGGAGGGCGCGGTCTCCGGCCCCACCGGCATTGACGGCGTGACCTTCCGCCTCGCCGCCAACCGCGAAAAGCAGACCGAGGGCTGGATCGACAACATCGTCCCCGGCATGCCCGACGAAGGCAACATCATCGACACCATGATGTTCGAGGGCCAGCTGAAGTTCGAGTTCAACGACCGCTTCTCGGGCTGGGTCAAGCTGTCGACCATCAACTGGGACAACGGCGGCGGCGGGCCGGGCTCGCGCATGACCTGGACCAAGTCGGACACCTATCCGACCTACGAGCAGGTGAACGCCGGCCTGGTGCTGAACCCCGGCTATGGCTGCTATGTGAATCCGACCACCGGCACGCCCTTCGTCACCAACATCGTCAACGCCTCGCCCATGGGCTGCGTGAACCCGGCCGGCAAGGATCCGCGGAAGATCGCTTCGACCATCCCCTACAAGGTGGCCCTGCGCGACACCTGGATCTTCGCCTCCGAGTGGACCTACAGCTTCGACTCCTTCGACGTGAAGTACGTGGCCGGCGGCACCCGCTACCACTACTACCTCGATGGCCCGACGCCGGTGGACTACACGGCGCCGATCACCTCCTACACCCTGCCGGGCGGCCTGGTGATCAACCCGCGCTATTCTTCCAACTACCAGGAAGACAAGCGCTGGTTCTCCAACGAGCTGAACCTGTCCTCCAATACGGACTCGGCCTTCCAGTGGCTCGTCGGCGCCTACCTCTTCAAGGAAGCCTACGAGCAGCCGGTCTACACGACCATGGCGGACCAGCCGCAGGTCAAGGGGCCCTTCGGCCTGCCCTCGGTCTTCTGCGCCCAGACCGGAAACGCCTGTGCGCCGAACCCGCTCGGTCGGATCTACGACAACAACCCGCACCTGGACATCACCTCCAAGGCGGTGTTCGGCCAGATCGACTGGCAGTTCACCGACACCTGGAAGCTGACCGTCGGCCTGCGCTACTCGGATGACCACAAGGAAGGCTTCGAGGAAGTCCGCGTGCTCTGCTTCGCCGTGGCCTCCTGCTACGCCGCACCCGAGCTGAATCCCGTGGTCCCCGGCGGCATCCCAGTCGTCGACCTGACCCAGCTGCCCACCGTCGTCAGCATCCCGCCGTCGGGCGGCGCCCTGCCGGGCGGCGTGTCCAGCTACACCAGCTTTGACCGCGCCACCGGCATGGCCCGGCGGACCTATGACCAGTCCTGGTCGGCCACCACCGGAACCATCGGCGTCCAGTGGGAGCCGGACTCCGACACCATGGCCTACGCCCGGTACAGCCGCGGCTACAAGGCGGGCGGCTTCCGTCTCGGCATCGACACGGTCCTGGGCGCTTCGCCCCAGACCGACCCCGAGTTCGCGGACTCCTTCGAAATCGGCCTGAAGAAGAACTTCTCCAACCTTCAGACCAACATGGCCCTGTTCCGCTACGAGTACACGGACGCACAGGTTCCGCTGACCGTGGCCGCCACCTCGGGCGGCCTCGCCCAGGCCCAGGCCATCTTCTACAACGTGCCCGAGGCCATCTCGCAGGGCTTCGAGCTGGAGACGATCTGGCAGCCGATCGACAACCTGCAGATCCTGTTCAACTACTCCTACCTGGACGCCCACGTCACCAAGTCCAACGGCGTCATCGACCCCGCGGACCCGGCGGCCCTGGACAAGGACGCCAAGCCGACCGTCACCACCACGGCCGCCGACATCTATACCGTCGGCCAGCCGAACGGCGGCTTCCAGCGCGGCCAGAACCTCGAGGGCAACCCCCTGCCCAACGCCCCCAAGAACAAGGTGGCCCTGAACGTGAACTACACCATCGAGACCGCCTCGATGGGCAGCTTCACGCCGTCGGTCAGCTACTCCTGGCGGGATGAGCAGTACGGCTCGATCTTCGAGCGCGACTATTACAAGTCGCCCTCCTGGGACCAGTGGGACGCCCGGATCACCTGGGTCGTGCCGGGCGAGAAGCTGAAGGTCATCGTCTGGGGCAAGAACCTGGCGGATGAGATCGGCTACGAAGGCGGCGCCGGCGCCGGCCGTCGGGCGGGCTCCATCTACCAGAACCCCCTGCTTGGCCAGACCCAGCTGAACGTGACCCAGGGCGTCACCAGCACCTATCCGCTGACCGCCCCGCGCACCTTCGGCGTGGAGCTCCAGTACAAGTTCTTCTGATCCCGGAGAGACGGACGGCGGGTCACCCGCCGTCCCGATCCCCGCTGCGGGGCGTATGGAGACATCCATGCGCCCCGTTTGCGTTTTGGAGCGGCTAACTGCTTCTACCGCCTTGACAAAATTTCCCCGGCGTCATGCTCTGGACGCGGGGGAGGAAGCATCGTCCGGGCGGCAGTCCGGTCGAAAACCCGCAATGACGGGAGGCGGCATGACCGTTCAGGACGTCGGGGAAGACCAGGAGCCTGCGGCGACCTACCGCCGGCCTCTTTCCTTTGAGACCAAGGCCTTCTTCGGGATCGGATCGGTGGCGAACGGCGCCTATGGCGCCCTCGGCGGCCTGACCATGTTCTTCTACAGCCAGGTGGTCGGCGTCCCCCCGCACATCGCCAGCCTGGCCATCTCGGCCGTCATCTTCATCGATGGTTTCTGGGACCCCCTGATCGGCCATGGTTCCGACCAGTTCCGTTCGCGCATCGGCCGGCGGCATCCCTTCATCTACCTGGCCCTCCTGCTGCTTCCGGTCGCCCTCTTCCTGAGGTGGCACCCGCCCGGCTGGGACGCCTCGGCCATGTTCTGGTACATCCTCGGCACGGGGCTCTTCCTGAACCTGGCCTGGAGCCTCTATGAGGTGCCCTCCGGGGCCCTGGCCCCCGAACTCGCGCCGGACTACCACGAACGCACGGTCCTTCTGGGCTATCGCTGGATGCTCGGCTCCCTGGGAACCGCGCTGGCCACAGTGCTGATCTACGGCGTCTTCCTCAAGAAGACGCCCGAGCACCCGGTGGGACAGCTCAACGCCGACGGATACGGCCCCCTCTCCGTGGCCATCACCCTGGTCTTCCTGGCCGCTGGACTGACCATGGCCCTGGGCACGCAGAAGAAGGCGGCCGGTTTCCACCAGCGCCCCCATGAACCTGACCGGACCTTCCGCGACGACTGGCGCGACGCCCTGGTCACCCTCACCAACCGCAACTTCCTGGTCGCCCTGATGGCCCAGGTGATCGCCGGCCTCGCCTTCGGCATCGCCGCGGGCCTGACCCTGTATTTCCAGACCTACCTCTGGGAGCTGAAGGCCCAGGACATCCTGATCCTCACCCTCCTGGGCATTCCCGGTCCCATCTTCGGCGGCATCATTGCGCCGCGGCTCGCCCGGCGCTTCGGCAAGAAGAAGGCCGCCATGGGCCTTTTCCTGACCAGCGTGGTCTTCGGCCACACGCCGATGTTCCTGAAGCTGATCGGCGTGCTCCAGCTGAACGGGACGCCCGCCCTGCTCTGGGTGCTGGCCGCCTTCACCTTCGTCCAGACCGTCAGCGCCATCGCCGGCTACATCCTGGCCTCGTCGATGATCGGCGACATCGTCGAGGAGGTCCAGGTCCGCACCGGACGCCGGGCCGAGGGCCTCCTGACCACCGCCGACAGCCTGCCCAGCAAGGTCGTCAACGCCATCGCCGCCCTGATCCCCGGCCTCATCCTCACCTTGGTGGCCTTCCCCACCAAGGCCCAGCCCAGCGAGAAGACCATGGAGCTGATCACCCAGGTGGCCTGGCTCTACCTGCCGACGGTGATCGTCCTCTTCCTGGCCTCCATCTCGACCTGGTCCTTCTACCGGCTGGACGAGGAGAGCCACGCCCGCAACCTCGAGACCATTGCGGGCGACCGCCCTTGAGCGACGCCCCGGTCCTGGCGATCCCGAATGAGGGCTGGGGTGAACTGGTCCTCAACCGGCCTGGCCGTCGCAACGCCCTGGCCCCGGACTCCGCCGCCGCCCTCCGCCGGGGATTGTCCGCCCTGCTCGCAGGCGGGGCGCGCGTCGTACTGCTGAGGGGCGAAGGCGGGACCTTCTGCTCGGGCCTCGACGTCGACCTCTTCCAGGGCGGGGCGGGGGCGGCCTGGGCCGCGGACTGGACAGGCTTCCACCGGGACCTCCATGCCTGTCCCGCCGTGGTGATCTGCGCCCTCGAGCGCTACGCCATCAACGCCGGCGCGGCCCTGGCCCTGGCCTCGGACCTGACGGTGGCGGGCGAGGGCGCGATCCTGACCGTGGGCGAGGCGGCGATCGGCATGCACGCGCCCATGAACCTGGCCTGGCTGAGGCTGAAGACCCCCGAGTCCGTGGCCGCCCAGCTGGCCCTCGGCGCCGGCCGGATGAGCGGGGCGGACCTGCACCGTCTGGGCCTGGCCTGGGCCCTGGTCGCGGACGGCGAGGTCCAGGACCACGCCCGGGCGGCGGCGATCCGGATGGCGGGGTGGCCTGCGGGGACCCTGGCGGGGATCAAGGCCGCCCTGCGCCGTCCCATCCCCGAAGGCGGCGATGTCTTCGACGCCGTCCAGGCCCGTCCCGGGCAGGGCGGCGCGGCGCCGTCGCGGATCGGGGCCGACCACCGGCCTTGACATACCCCCTGCTCAAATGAGCGTATCGCCGCCCAGACGAAGAGAGGCGCCCCCATGACGACGACCGTTCCCGACACCTTCCTCCAGCTGCGCACCGAGGTCACCGCCGACGGTTCCGAGCTGCGCCTGTCCCTCGCGCGGGTCCCGACACCGAAGCCCGGCGACGGCGAGGTCCTCGTCCGGGTGCGCGCCACGCCGATCAACCCGTCTGACCTCGGCCTGCTGGTGGGCCCCGCCGACCTGGAGGCTGCGACGGTTTCGGGGTCAGGTGAGGCGGCCGTCCTGTCCGCCCCCATTCCGCCGGCCCTGCGCCGCGCCGTGGCGGCCCGCGCCGGCGCCGCCCTGCCCGTGGGCAATGAGGGCGCGGGCGAAGTCGTGGCCGCGGGCGCCTCCCCTGAGGCCCAGGCCCTCCTGGGCCGCACCGTGGCCATCCTGGGCGGCGAGATGTACGCCGAATATCGCTGCGTGCGCGCCGCCGACGCCCTGCTCCTGCCCGAGGGGACCGACCCCCGCGACGGCGCCTCCTGCTTCGTCAATCCGCTGACCGCCCTGGGCATGGTCGAGACCATGAAGCTGGAAGGCCACTCGGGCCTGGTCCACACCGCGGCGGCCTCCAACCTCGGCCAGATGCTGAACCGCATCTGCCTGGAGGACGGCGTGCCCCTGGTGAACATCGTGCGCAGCCCGGCCCAGGCGAAGATCCTGAAGGACCAGGGCGCCAGGATCGTGTGCGACTCCTCCCAGCCCGACTTCATGGAGAGCCTCGTGGCGGCCCTGACCGAGACCGGCGCCACCCTGGGCTTTGACGCCATCGGCGGCGGCAAGCTGGCCGGGCAGATCCTGACCGGGATGGAGATCACCTCCAACGCCCGCAACCCTGCCGGGTTCTCGCGCTATGGCTCGACGACCCACAAGCAGGTCTACATTTACGGCGGCCTCGACACCGGCCCCACCGAGCTGAACCGGGGCTTCGGCATGGCCTGGGGCCTGGGCGGCTGGCTGCTGACGCCCTTCCTGATCCGGATCGGCAAGGAGGCCGCCGACCGACTGCGCGCCCGGGTCGTGGCGGGCCTGAAGACCACCTTCGCCTCAGGCTACACCACCGAGGTCTCGCTCACCGACCTGCTCAAGCCCGAGGTCGTCAGGGCCTGCAACCGCAAGGCCACGGGCGAGAAGTTCCTGGTCCGCCCCTGACCCCGACAAACCCCCGGCGGGGCGGGTTTCCGTCGGGGGATTCACATTGCCAAGGCCGACCTGCGCGGCCATAACCACGAAGACAAAGGGAGGTTCTTCTCATGCGTGAAGCCGTAATCGTTTCCTATGCCCGCACGGGCCTGGCCAAGTCCGGCCGGGGCGGGTTCAACATGACGCCGCCGATGTCCATGGCGGCCCACGCGATCAAGCACGCCGTGGAAAAGTCGGGCGTCGAGAAGGACTTCGTCGAGGACTGCTTCCTCGGCAACAACGCCCACGGCGCCCCGAACATCGGCCGCCAGGCCGCCCTGCTGGCCGGCATGCCCGTGACCACCGCCGGAGTCTCCGTGAACCGCTTCTGCTCGTCCGGCCTGCAGACCATCGCCATGGCCGCCAACCACATCCGTGGCGACGGCGCTGACTGCGTTGTGGCCGGCGGGGTGGAAAGCATCTCCATCGGCGGCGGACGCCTGCCCGCCGAGGCCATGGACCCGGAACTCGCGAAGATCGCCCCGGCCATCTACATGGCCATGATCGACACCGCCGACATCGTGGCCAAGCGCTACAAGGTCAGCCGCGAGGCGCAGGACGAGTTCTCCCTGCGCTCGCAGCAGCGGATGGCCGCCGCCCAGCAGGCCAACCTCTTCGCGGACGAGATCGTCCCGATGAAGACCAAGATGAAGCAGGTCAACAAGGAGACGAAGGAAGAGACCATCGTCGACTACGTGGTGAACCGTGACGAGTGCAACCGTCCCGACACCACCCTGGAAGGCCTCTCCAAGCTCCAGCCCGTCATGGGCGAGGGCAACTTCATCACCGCCGGCAACGCTTCCCAACTGTCCGACGGCGCCGCCGCGGTCCTCCTGATGGAAGGCAAGGAAGCCGAGCGCCGGGGCCTGAAGCCCCTCGGACGGTTCGTCTCTTGGGCCGTCGCCGGCTGCGAGCCCGACGAAATGGGCATCGGCCCGGTCTTCGCCATCCCGAAGCTGCTGAAGCGGAACGGCCTGAAGGTCGACGACATCGACCTGTGGGAGCTGAACGAGGCCTTCGCCAGCCAGTGCCTCTACTGCCGTGACTTCCTCGGCATCGATCCCGAGAAGTACAACGTCAACGGCGGCTCCATCGCCATCGGCCATCCCTTCGGCATGACCGGCGCCCGCCTGACGGGCCACGTCCTGCAGGAAGGCCAGCGCCGCAAGGCCAAGTGGGCCGTGGTGACCATGTGCATCGGCGGCGGCCAGGGCGGCGCCGGCCTGTTCGAAGTCTACAACTGATCGGCAAGGCCCCCGCCTCCGGGCGGGGGCTGACGCCTCAGCGCCTGTCGTGGCCCGCGCTCACCCGAGCCGGGCCATGACTTTTTGGATGACGTCCTCGGCGACCCCGGCCTCGGCCAGGACCTCCCGGGTGTGCTCGCCCAGCTTGGGCGCCCCGCGTGTCACCTCGGGCGCGCCTTCGGGGAAGCGGCCCGGCGCCGCCGGCGAGGCCATGCGCCCGCCCCAGCCGTCGGAGACCTCCACGGCGCAACCCGTGGCCAGGTATTGCTCGCTGCCCACCACTTCTGAAAGGCTCTGCAGGGGCGCCCAGGCCAGGTCGGCCTCGGTCAGGATCACCGCCGCCTCGGCCAGGGTCATGCGGGCGAAGGCCGCATCCGCCCGGGCCCGGATCTCGCGGACAATGTCGAGGTCCGTCGTCGGCAGGGCGTAGCGGGGATCGTCGATGACCTCCGGGTGGCCCAGCACCTTCATCAGGGTCGGATAGCAGGTCGGGCCCTTGAGCACGAAGGTGATCCACCGGTCGTCCAGGGTGCGGAAATAGACGCCCGAGATCGGATGGGGGCGCAGGTTCCGGGGCTGGGTGGTCGGCGCCTCGCCGAAGCGCAGCTGGGTGGCCATGTCCCAGCCCAGGGCGTAGGCCGCCGTGCGCAGGAGCGAGCACTCCACCAGCCGTCCGCGCCCCGTCGCGTGGCGCTCGTGCAGGGCCGCCAGCACAGAGGACAGGGTGGCCAGGGCCGTCGTGTGGTCGCCAAAGCCGGGGCGGCAGGCGAAGGGCTCCTGGTCCGGCGGGATGTGGGACCGGCCGACCCCACTCTTGGTCCAGAAGACGGTGATGTCGAAGGCCGGCAGGTCGACGTCCGGACCCTCGAGGCCGACGCCCGAGACGCTGGCGTAGATCAGGCGGGGGAAGACCGGCTTCAGGCTCTCATAGTCCAGCCGCGCCCGCTTCAGGGCGCCGGGCCGCAGGTTGGTGATGAAGACGTCGGCGTCCTTCAGCACCGCCAGCAGGGCCTCGCGCCCCTCGGGGGAGGCGATGTCCAGGGCGATCCCGCGCTTGCCGCGGTTCTCCATGGTGAAGATCGGATTGCCGGGGGTCTCGGCGCTCTCCGGGAAGAAGGTGCGGGTGGCGTCCCCGCCCAGGGACTCCACCTTGACCACGTCGGCGCCCCAGTCGGCCATGATGGCGGCGCATCCCGGCGCGGCGATCCAGGTGGCGAGCTCGACGACCTTCAGTCCCTGCAGCAGCATGCGTTTCCCCCGTCGGCGTCTGCGCGCCTTCTCCCGCCAAGATTGGCCCTGATTGACCGGCCCCACAAGCCGATCTATCCCCAAGGGAAAGCCTGCCGGCGCCGGTCCGGCGCCCGGCGCGGAGCCGCCCCATGTCCACTCCTGACATCCCCGCCGAAACCTCCCCGGGCGCACCGGCGGCGCGGACGCCCAGCCGGCGCTACATGGCCCGCCGCGACGCCATCATCGCCTCGGCCATCCGCGAGATGAACCGCCACGGCGTGCGCGGCATGACCCTGGGCGACGTCGCCGCCCGGCTCGACCTCGTGCCGACCGGGGTCATCTACTATTTCCGCAACAAGGAGGACCTGGCCGCCGCCGCCTTCGAGCGCAGCATCGGCCGGATCCAGGAGCTGGCCGAGGTCGCCCGTGAGCACGTCACGGAGCGCGAGCGCGTCCAGGTCTTCATCGACCTGTTCATCCTGCTCCAGCAGAGGATCGAGCTGGGCGAGGCCGAGCCCCTGACCGTCTTCAATGATGTCCGGGCGCTGAACTGCGAAAGCGTCAACCAGGCCTTCGTCGCCCTGTTCCGGACGGTCCGTTCGCTGCTGGACCGCCGGGAGAACCGCACCCGGGCCGACCTGAACGGCCGCACCCACCTGCTGATCAACGCCCTGACCTTCGTCAGCGCCTGGATCTACACCTGGCGGGTCGAGGACTATCCGCGCATCGGCCAGCGCATCGCCTCCATCCTGCTGGACGGAATTCCCCGGGGCGGAAACGTCCCCGGCATCCGGATGCTGGATCTTCAGCCGGCCGGTGACGAGATCGACGAGGGCTCGGCCGAGCACTTCCTCCGGGCCGCCACCCAGCTGATCAACGATGAGGGCTATCACGGTGCGTCGGTGGACCGGATCTCGTCCAAGCTGAACGTCACCAAGGGCGCCTTCTACCACTACAACGCCACCAAGGATGACCTTGTGGTGGCCTGCTTCCAGCGGACCTTCGACGTCCTCTGGCGGGCCATCGACGCGGCGGAAGCGGGCGGCGAGGACGGGCTGGAGATCATGCACTCCCTGCTCCAGGCCGTGGTGAAGCTGCAGGTCGGACCTGCGCCCCTGCTCAGGACCAGCGCCCTGACCACCGTGCCCGAGGACATCCGCGTCGACCTGATGTTCCGCCTGCGCCAGATCTCGATCCGCCTGGGCTCCATGCTCTGCGACGGGATCGCCGACGGCTCCATCCGGCCGCTGGACGCCAGCATCACCGCCCAGATCCTGACCGCCGGGATCAACGCCGCCTCCGAGCTGACCTGGTGGCAGCCCGGGGAGGATCCGGAGGCGGGCGCCCGCCTGTTCGTCGACGCCATGGTGCGCGGCGTCATCCACCCCTGAGCGCGAGAAGAAGGCGCCGGAGACGGACGGGCCGCTCCGGCGCAGGTTCAGCTTCAAGAGGAGTTGCGATGAAGCTGGGTCGGTGATGTCCGGCTCAGTGGACGCGGCGAAGGACCTGGCCTGCGCGGTCGCCGGTGTGCCGGTCGTTCTCGATGTTGACGGCCCCGTTGACGAGGGTGGCGCGATAGCCCTGGGCGCGCTGGATGTAGCGCGGCGCCCCGCCGGGGAAGTCGTTGACGATCTGCGGCTGGAGGGACTTCAGCCCCGCAAGGTCAATGACATTGATGTCCGCCCGGCGGCCCACCTCCAGCACGCCGCGGTCCGACAGGCCCAGCACGCGCGCCGGGCCCGACGTCAGGCGACGGACGCCCTCCTCCACCGAATAGAGCCCGCGGTCACGGACCCAGTGGGACAGGACGAAGGTGGACCAGTCGGCGTCCATGATCTGCGAGACGTGGGCGCCGGCGTCGCCGAGGCTGGGGAAGATGCGGGGGCTGGCCAGCAGGTCGCCCAGCTCGTCCAGGTTCTGGCAGAACAGCCTCAGGTTGAAGAGGCCCCGTCCGTCCGTCGCCAGGGCCTGGTCGAGGAAGATCTCCACGAAGCTGCGTCCCGTGGCCTCCATGGTCTGGCGGACATTCTGGTCCGGCGCATGGCCATGGTCGGGGCTTTCGCCGGCGCCGAGGTCGAAGACGGTCTTCAGGTCTTCCCAGCCGTCGGTGCGGCGGCCTTCGGCGATCAGCGTCTCCCGGGTTGCAGGATCCCGGATGGCCGCGAGGCGGCCGGCCAGGTCCAGCTTTTTGACCTGTTCCCAGGTCTGGCCGCTGAAGGGCAGGTGAGACTGCAGGCCGAACATGAAGCCGGTGCCGCGCACCTGGATGATGGCGGTCATGTCCCGCTCGCCGATCATCTGGTCGAGGAAGGCGGCGCCGCCGCGACCCGCACCCTCCTGGGCGCCAACCCCCCAGCTGAACAGGACCCGGGCCCCGGCGTCGGCCATGGCCTGGAGCACCTCCGGCGAGGCCCCGACGGCCTGCATCAGCCCGCCCCGGGCGGCGACCGTACGGGCGATGGCCACCAGTTCGGAGACGTCCGCGAAGGTTCCGGGGATGGAGCGCCCATCCGGCGCCTTGTGCGGCTCGTAGCGGTTGGTGGAGAAGCCGAGGGCCCCGCGATCCATGGCCTCGCCCACGATGGCGCAGATTTGCGCCAGCTCGCCCGGCGTCGCCTGGTCGGTGAAGGACCGGTCGCCCATGACGGCGTAGCGGACGGCGCAGTGGCCCACCAGGCCCGCCACGTTGATCCCCGGTCGGATCCCGTCCAGGGCGTCGAGGTAGCCGCCATAGTCTTCCCAGGTCCAGGGCAGGCCGGACAGGATGGCCTCGCGGGGGATGTCCTCCACCGTCTCCATCATCGCCGCCAGCAGGGGGCGGTCGGCGGGCTTGCAGGGGGCGAAGGTCAGGCCGCAATTGCCCAGCAGGGCCGTGGTCACGCCATGCCAGCTGACCGGCGTCAGCTCCGGGTCCCAACCGATCTGGGCGTCGAGGTGGGTGTGGAGGTCAACGAAGCCCGGGGTGACCAGCAGGCCGGCCGCGTCAATTTCCCGCCGGCCGCGGGCCTCGACCTTCCCGATGGCCGTGATCAGGCCGCCATCAATGGCGATGTCCGCCGTCCGCGCCGCAGCGCCCGTCCCGTCCACGACGGAACCGCCCCGGATGACCAGGTCATGACCCATGGATTTCCCCCCTTGCCTGCAGGTTCCGCAGCGCGGCGCCTGAAAAACGCTCGCGCACGCAAACAGGCGCTGGCCTACACAGGATACCGTACGCTCAAAATTCCATGGAATCCGGGGACCGTCAACCTGGGACCGTCAGCCTCCGGCCATGGCGCGGGCCACAAGGTCCGCCATGCCGTGCTCGTAGGCCTCTTCCGGGTGGGCGCGGACGGCCTTGTCCAGGGCCACGGCGTCCGGCCCGACCAGGATCCGCCAGCGCTCTTCCCGCACCCCGTCCAGGATGATCTTCGCCGCTGCGGGCGGGGGCAGGCCATTGTCGCGGAAGGCTTCGCCCATGGCCTTGGCCTCGGCGGTGGCGCCATCGGGCGGGGCGAACTCGGCCATGGAGTTGATGGCGATGTTGGTGCCGATGTGGCCGGGCATGACCACGCTGGCCTTCACGTGCGGGGCGTTGTTGCGGAAGTCGTTGACCAGGGCCTCGGTGAAGCCCTTCACGGCGAACTTGGCCGCCGAATAGGCCGTATGCGAGGTCTGCGGCCCGAGCGAGGCCCAGAAGCCGTTCACCGACGAGACGTTGATCATGTGCGCCTCGGGCGCCTTCAGCAGCATCGGCAGGAAGGCCCGGGCGTTGTAGTAGACCCCGTACCAGCAGACGGCGAAGGTCCGCTCCCACTGGTCGCGCGGCGTGTTGACGAAGCTGCCGCCCCCGCCGATGCCGGCGTTGTTGAAGAGCAGGTGCACGTGGTCCGTCTCGTGCTGCTCGCCCGTATGGTCGCGGAAGGCCAGGGTCTCCTTCTCCTGGGCAACGTCGGCCACGAAGGTGGTGATCTTCACCCCCTGGACGGCGGTCTTCTCGGCGATGCGGACCGTCTCCAGCATGTCCGCCTCGCGGATGTCGCACATGGCCACGCTGCAGCCTTCCGAGGTCAGGGCCTGCACCAGGGCCCGGCCGATGCCGCTGCCGCCGCCGGTCACCACCGCGATCTTGCCGCTGAAGTCCTTCATGCCCGTCCTCCTCTGGATCCCGGTCTGCGCCGGGACGTGTTGAATGTCAGCCGCCGCGCTCGGCCCGATGCTGGTCGGCCACGCCCTTCAGCAGGGCCTGTGTCTCGGGCTGCTGCATGAGGTCGGCGAAGAGCCGCCCCTCAAGGTTCAGCATGTCCATGGTGACGGGCGAGACCGCCTCGCGCACCAGGCGCTTGATGTGGGCCACCGCCCGCGCGGGCCGCCCGGCGATCTCCCGGGCGATTCCGAGGGCCCGGTCCAGGGCCGTCTCGGGGCTGTCCGCGGGGACCACCTCCTGGAAGACCCCCAGCTGCAGCATCTCCTGGGCCGAGACCAGGCGCGGCCGCAGCATCATCTCAAGGGCCCGTCCCCGGCCGACGATGGCGGTCAGCCTCTGGGTGCCGCCGCCGCCGGGCAGGATGCCCACCGACACCTCCGGCAGGCCGAAGCGGAAGGGGCCGTCCTTGGCCACCCGGATATCCGCCGCCAGGGCGAACTCCAGCCCGCCGCCGGCCGCCGAGCCGTTGAGGGCGCAGATGAAGGGCTTGGGCAAGTGCTCCAGCTCGTACAGGATCTCGGCCATGGGCCGGTCCCAGCCGCCGCCCCCGCCCCGGGTGTTCTCGTCCAGCTCCTCCACCGAGAAGTGGCGGATGAAGAAGGTCGCGTCCGAGCCGGTGAAGACGATGGCGCGCACCTCGTCGGAGCGCAGCTGAGGCAGCATCCGGTTCAGCTCATTCATCGTCGACGGGGTCATCACCTGCAGCGGCGGGTTGCTGAAGGTGATGACGGCGATCCCGTCGCGGAGATCGAGGGAAAGCTGGCCCACGGGCGTCTCAGCTCACCTCAAGGCCCGGCAGGTCGCCCGAGGCCCGCCAGTCGGCGAGGATCCGGAAGTACTCGATGGGCCCGCCGCCGTAGTTCGTATTCTGGGCGTTGGCCAGGTAGGGCTTGCCCTCGTTGTTGTAGTAGCCGGGGGTGCAGGCCTCGAGATAGGCCTGGTTGTTGCGGGCCTTCTCGATGATGGTCGCCACCCAGTCGGCCTCGGCCTTCTCGGAGGGCTCGGCCGCCCGGCCCTGCCGCGCCTTGACCTGGTCGATGACGTAGGTGGCGTGGGCCGCCTGCTCCCTCAGGTTGTGCGGGTAGTTGGCCGTGAAGCCGCCCTGGGTCGAGCCCAGGAAGAAGAGGTTGGGGAAGCCGCGAACCATCAGGCCGTGCAGGCTGCGCACCCCGTTTGCCCAGGCCTGGCTGAGGGGCTGGCCGCCCCGGCCGTGGATGTCGTAGCCGTAGCGGCGGCTGAAGCTGGTGCCGACCTCGAAGCCCGTAGAGAAGATCAGGCAGTCGATCTCGTAGGCGACGCCGTCCACCACCACGGCGTTCTCGGTGATCCGCTCAACGCCCTTGCCCTGGGTGTCCACCAGCTTGACGGTGGGCCGGTTGAAGGCCTGCAGGTATTCGTCGTGGAAGCAGGGCCGCTTGCAGAACTGGCGGTACCAGGGCTTCAGGGCCTCGGCCGTGGCCGGGTCCTTGACCACCGCCTCGGCCCGGGCGCGGATGCGCTCCATGGTGGCGAAGTCGGCGATCTCCATCAGCTCGGCCAGCTTCTCGGGCGACAGGCCGGCCGCGCCCTCCTTGCGGGCGATGAAGACCAGCTCGCGGAAGGCCTCGGTCCAGCCGTCATTGACCAGGTCCTCCTCGGCGTAGCCGCCGCTGACCAGGAGGTTGAAGTTGTCCATCCGGTGGTTTTGCCAGCCCTTGGGCAGGGAGCGGACCCAGTCGGCGTCGATGGGCTGGTCGTTGCGCACGTTCACCGCCGAGGGCGTGCGCTGGAAGACGTAGAGCTGGCCCGCGCCCTCGGCCAGGTGGGGCACGCACTGCACGGCGGTGGCGCCGGTGCCGATGATGCCGATCCGCTTGTCGCCGATCCGGTCCAGGCCCCCCAGCACGGACCCGCCGGTGTACTCATAGTCCCAGCGGCTGGTGTGGAAGGCGTGGCCCTTGAAGGTCTCGATGCCGGGGATGCCGGGCAGCTTGGGCTTGTTCAGGGGGCCGTTGGACATGACCACGAACCGCGCCCGCATGGCGTCGCCGTGGTTGGTCGAGATGATCCAGCGCTGGGCCTCGTCGTCCCAGGACAGGTCCTTGACCGAGGTCTGGAAACAGGCGTCCTCATAGAGGTTGTAGTGCCGCGCGATCCGCTTCGAGTGCTCGAAGATCTCGGGCGCCTTGGTGTAGCGCATCTCGGGAATGAAGCCGGTCTCCTCCAGCAGGGGAAGGTAGACCAGGCTCTCGATGTCGCAGGCCGCGCCCGGATACCGGTTCCAGTACCAAGTACCGCCGAAGTCGCCGGCCGCCTCGATCATGCGCAGGGACTTCACCCCCGCCTCGCGCAGGCGGGCGCCGGCCAGGAGGCCGCCGAAGCCGCCGCCGATCACCACCACCTCGACCTCGTCGGTCAGGGGCGGGCGCTTGATGGGGGCCTCGATGTAGGGGTCGTCGCCGAAGTCGGCGAACCGCCCGGCGATCTGGACGTACTGCTCATTGCCGTCGGCCCGGATGCGCTTGTCGCGCTCGGCCCGGTAGCGATCGCGCAGGGCGTCCGGATCAAAGGGCGCGTCTTCGCGCGTGAGCACCTTTCCACTCGAAACGGTCCCGGTCATGACCATCCTCCCTGTCGCCGGCGCTTCCCCGGCGTAAGCCTGTTTTGACGTTTGGGTATGAAACGTCTCACCGAGACCTGTAGGGGTCAAGCCGCTCAGGGATCAGACGGAGGCGGCCAAGGTCCGTTGACGCGCGGCCGGCGCGCCCTAAAGTCTGAGCATCGGGTATCGGCGGCGGGGAAACAGACCGCAGGACCCTGCGGCGGAGGAAAGACCCATGGCCCACGACATCGTTGTTCGGGGTGGAGCGATCGTCGACGGAACCGGGGCGTCCGCCGTCGCCGGAGACGTGGCCATTGACGCCGGCGTGATCGTCCAGGTCGGCGGCAAGGCCGGTCCCGGACGCCAGGAGATCGACGCCGACGGCCTCACCGTGACCCCTGGCTTCGTCGACATCCACACCCACCTAGACGCCCAGATCGGCTGGGACCCCCTGCTCACCCCGGTCAGCTGGCACGGCGTGACCACGGCCCTCCTGGGCAATTGCGGCGTCACCTTCGCCCCCTGCAAGCCCGCCGACCGCCCCCTGCTGGCGGCCATGATGGAGACGGTGGAGGACATCCCCCGCGAAGCGATCCTGGGCGGCCTGTCCTGGGAATGGGAAAGCTATGGCGAATACCTTGACGCCCTCGACAAGCTGAACCCCGCCATCAACGTCGCCGGCATGGTCGGCCACTCGGCCCTGCGCTGGTACGTGATGGGCGAGCGATCGGTGGAGGGCGAGTCCACGCCGGACGAGAAGGCCGAGATGGCCCGGATCATCGGAAGGGCCATGGACGACGGAGCCGTCGGCTTCTCCTCCAACCGCTTCCCCGGCCATGTGGGTCCGGACGGCCGCTCCATCCCCGGCACCTTCGCCGACCATGACGAGGTGGTGGCCATCGGCCACGCGGTGGCGGCGCGGGACGGCCTGATGCAGAACGTCGTGGACTTCGGCCGCAAGGACATGGCCAGCGGCCCGCTCCTGCGCCGCCTCGCCGCCGAGTGCCGGGCCCGGGTGCTGTTCAGCTACACGGTGGGCGCCAGCCCGGACTCCGGGCGCCGGAACGCCGAGTTCCTCGAGCGCCTCAGCGAGGGGGGACTGGACATCACCGCCCTGTCCCTGCCCCGCGGCACCGGCTTCGTCTTCGGCCTGCAGAGCCGGATACCCGCCTACAACATCTGGGGCCAGCGCGGCTTCTTCGGCCCGGAGTGGGAGGCGCTGGCCAAGGCCGACCTCGACGGCCGCCTGGCCGCCCTTCGCGATGGCGAAGCCCGCGCCGCCCTGGTCGCCGAGGCCAAGGCGGCCGATCCCAATCGCCTGCCCTGGGTGGAAGGGGCCTACTGGATGGGGCCCTCGGAGACGCCGAACTACCTCGAACCGTCGACTAACAGCCTGGGCGCCATGGCGCGGGCGGCAGGGGAACACTGGAGCGAGACCTTCTTCCGCCTCAGCCTGGAGACCGCCGGCCGCAGCCTCTTCACCTGGCGCATGTTCAGCTCCAGCATCGAGGCGGTGCGCGACTTCCTGCCCCACCCCCAGGTCATGCCCGGCCTGTCCGACGCCGGCGCCCACGTGGCCCAGGTGATGGACTGCGGCGTGACCAGCTTCATCCTCTCGCACTGGGTGCGGGACGAGGGCCTGTTCAGCCTGGAGGAGGGGGTGCGCAAGCTGACCTCAGGCCCCGCCCGGGTGATTGGCCTGAAGGACCGCGGCGTCCTGGCGCCGGGGATGCAGGCCGACGTCAACGTCTTCGACCTGGCCGCCCTCGGCGAGAAGTATCCGCGGTTGGTCCACGACTTCCCCGGCGGTGCGCCGCGCTATGTCCAGGGCTCAACCGGCTATCACGCCACCCTGGTCAACGGCGAGGTCGCCTTCCGCGACGGCGAGCATGCCGGCGGTCGCTCGGGCCGGGTGGTCCGGGGCGCCGGCGCCCGCGTCGCCGCCTGACGCCTTCTCCTTCCCAACCAGCTTTCCACAGAGGACCCTCCATGGCCGCCATCGACACCGGAACCGAGCATCTCCTGGCCGACCTCGACGCGGGCGTCCTGACCCTGACCCTCAACCGGCCCGAGGCCCGCAACGCCATGAGCGGGGCCATGACGGCCGCCCTGGCCGACCAGCTGGCCAAGGCGGAGCTGGACCCCGAGGTGAAGGTCGTCGTGCTGACCGGGGCCGGAAAGGGCTTCTGCGCCGGCGGCGACGTGAAGGGCATGGATGAGTCCAACCAGGGCGGGGGCGGCAGCTCCATCGACGCCGCCATCCACCGCCAGAGGGTGAACCAGAGGGCCACCGCCGGTCGGCTGTTCAAGATGCCCAAGCCCACCCTGGCCGCCCTGCCCGGCCCCGCCGCCGGGGCGGGCCTGTCCCTGGCCCTGGCCTGCGACATGCGCATCATGGCCTCCAGCGCCATCCTGACCACGGCCTTCGCCCGGGTCGGCTTCTCCGGCGACTACGGCGGCACCTACTTCCTGACCCAGCTGGTGGGCTCAGCCAAGGCGCGGGAGCTTTACTACCTGTCCGAGCGGGTCAGCGCCGAGGAGGCCCTGCGCCTGGGCCTGGCCAACTGGGTCGTGGCGCCGGAGGACCTGGCGGCGAAGGCCCGCGAGATCGCCCTGCGCCTCGCCGGCGGTCCGACCGTGGCCTATCGCTACATGAAGGAGAACCTCAACCGGGCCATGTCCGGGGAGGTGGACGACTGCCTGGACCTGGAGGCCACCCACCACGTCCACTGCGGCCAGACGACGGACCACAAGGAAGCGGCCCGCGCCTTCGTGGAAAAGCGCGAGCCGGTCTTCATCGGCCGCTGAGCCTGCGGCTCAGGGGGGCGAGGACTCAGGACGTCCCCACGGCGCCGCCGTCGCTGGCGATGACCTGGCCGACCACGTACTCGCCCGCCCGCGAGGACAGGAAGATGGCCAGGCCCGCAATGTCCTGGGCCGTCCCGACCCGGCCCGACGGGTTGCCCCGGCCCACCCGGTCCCAGTCGGCGTTCTCGGTCTCGCCGCCGAAGCCCACCCCGGTGGAAAGCATCCAGGTCGGATAGGGCCCGGGCGCGATGGCGTTGCAGAGGATCTTTTCCTTGGTCAGGTGCGCGGCCAGGAAGCGGGTCAGGTGGTGCACGGCGGCCTTGGAGGCGCCGTAGGAGAAGGTGTCGAAGGCCGCCGACTTCAGGCCGTCGATGGAGCCGATGTTGATCACCCGGGCCGGCGCGCCCCCGGCCGCCGCCTTGCGCAGCAGGGGCAGGAGCTTCTGGGTCAGGAAGAAGACGCCCTTTACGTTCGTGTCCATCACCTTGTCCCAGCCCACCTCGGGGAAGGACTCGATGGGCGCGCCCCAGGCGGCGCCGGCGTTGTTCACCAGGATGTCGAGCCTGTCCTCCTTCTCCGCCAGGCGGGCGGCGAGGGACTCGATGCCGCTCATCTGGGACAGGTCGGCCGGCAGGGAGATGCAGGTCCCGCCGTAGGTCGCAGCCAGGCGCTCGGCGGTGGCGTCGCAGACATCGGCCTTGCGCGAGGAGATGTAGACCTTGGCGCCCGCCGCCAGGAAGCCTGCGGCGATCATCTCGCCGATGCCGCGCGAGCCGCCGGTCACCAGGGCGACCTTGCCGCGGATAGAAAAGATGTCGTCGAAGCCCGTGGTCATGTCTCGCTCCCAGAGTCTCGCCCGGAGCAGGATACCCCCGGGTCAAATGACGCCCCCCGCGCTTTTCCGCAGGGGGCTGTTGGTCCGTGAGGAAAGCCGTATAGGATCGCACACTGACGGACAATCCGGTCTGCACGGCATACCGGAGACAGAAATCCGCCCAAGACGCACCGGGACAGGAGGCCCGCCGGCATGAGCTTTGACACTCCCATGGTCCTTCGCGGCCCCCTGCGCGCGCCCCGCCAGATGCTGGCAGACCAGGAGTATGGCGGCCATTCCTCCATCCACGACGACGCCATGGCCGAGAAGCTGGGCTTCCGGGCCGGCCCCATCGAGGGGCCCACGCATTTCAGCCTCTTCCCGCCCCTGCTCCAGCAGGTCTGGGGACAGGCCTGGTTCGAGCGTGGCTGCATCTCGTCGCACTACCTGAACATGGTGGTGGAGGGCGAGGAGGTCCGGGCCTTCGTCGAGGTCCCCGCCCCAGGGGCGACCTCCACGCGCATATGGGCCGAGAAGGCCGACGGCACGCCGGTGCTGGAGGCCTCGGCCAGCCTGGGCCCCGACCATGGCCAGACCCTGCTGGAGGGCCGCATGGCCGCCCTGCGCCCGCCGGGCCGGCTGGTGATCCTGGAGGACCTGCAGGTGGGCCTGAAGGGCGCGGTCGAGGAGCGCGTCCGCATGGACCCCGACCAGCACATGGGCGCCCTCTACCCCTTCAGCCTGAACGACAAGCTGAAGGTCATCACCGAGACCTCGCCCTGGTACTCCGACGCCGCCGCCTCGCCCTGGGGCCGGCCCATCATCCCCTTCGAGATGATCAGCGTGCTGGCCGAATACTCGTCGCACTCGGCCCGCTTCCCGGTGAAGGGCCCCGCCGTCGGCCTGTTCGCCGACCAGGAGATCCGGCTGATCAAGGGCCCCCTCTTCGTCGGCGAGGACTATGTCATCCGCCGCGAGATCGCCGCCCTGGCGCAGAGCAAGCGCACGGAGTCCTACTGGGTGCGGACCCGCATCTACGACTCCACCGGGACCGAGCAGGTGGCCGAGATGCTGCTGAACCACGCCACGCTGAAGCATTCCTACGCGGATTATCCGCCGGAACTGCTGGCGTGACGGACGCCCTGGACGCCTGGCTCGACCGGGCGGTCCTGGAGCCCGGCGACCTCGACCCCGGCGGGGCCGAGGTCCTGGTGCTGGGCGAGTTCAACCACTTCATCCATGAAAAGGGCGACTTCCGGATCGCCATGGCGCGCGAGGCGCAGCGCCTGGGCTTCGGGACCTGGGCGGAGGAACTGGGCTGGTCGGACGGCCGGCGGCTGGCGCGCTACTTCGGGACCCGCGACGAGGCCGTCTTCGACCGCCTGGCCCTGTTCGGCTGGCGGGGCGAGGCGCGGACCGACCGGGATGACCGCCCGACGGGGATCTTCCGGGCGTCCTGGGAGACCTATCCCTATGACCTCATGCGAGCGGAACAGGTCCGGTTCTACCGGGCCCTGTCGCCGGGGTCCTTGTGGGGCTTCGACGTGGCGGCCGGCCATGACGGCGGCTATGCTGACCTGGCGGCGCGGCTGGAGGCGACCGGTGCGCCGGCGGGCTGGACCCGCGCCCTCGCCCGCCAGCCGGGCGAGACCCTGCAGGAAGAGGCGGCGCGGCTCGCCGCCCTGGCGGCGGAAGCGCCCGCCGGGCTCGACCCCTTGGCCCGCGCCGACCTGTCGGCCCTGATCGACGGCCTGACCTACACCGCCCTGGTGAAGGATGCGGCGACCTATGCCGAGACCGCGCCCGCCATGGCCTTCCGCGAGGATGCGATGAAGCGGCGGCTCTCGGACATCCGAGCCCTGAGCCCGGGCAAGATGGTCCTGATGGGCCACGCCCTTCATCTGGTGAGAGACGACGACGCCATCGCCGCCCCGGGGATTGTCGGGCCGGGCGGCGCGCGAACCCCCTCCCTCGGACACCACCTCGCCCGCGAGCTGGGCCTGTCCCTCTTCATCGTCTGGATGATCTACGGCGGCGGCGAGGACTCCCAGCCCCTGCCGGACCTGCCCCGGAAGGCGGATTTCGGGCCTGACACCCTCAACGCCCGGCTGGCGGCCCGGTTCGACCGGCCTGTCCTGCTCGACGCCCGGCGCGCACCTTCAGACCCGGTGCGCATCGCCCACATGTACAACACCGTCATCGAGACCGCCCTGCCGGGGGTCGTGGACGCCCTATGGTTCGTCCCGCTGGCCTCGCCCATGCGCCTCTGAATCTTAGGCATGCGAATTACGGCCTCCATGGCTGCCAAATCCATGACTTTTGAATACCCGGTCACCGGAAACGGCCTTGTTTGGACGGAAGCCCGAACACCGTCCCGAATTGTGGCAAAAATGTAATAGCGGTATCGCTCGCGACGGGGCAATCTGCCCACCAGAATGGCGCCGGACAGTTCAGGCAATCAGGCCGCCGGCGGAGGGAGAGGAAACAAAATGAAGGGTCGTTATCTTTATGGCGCGTCGGCGGTTGCGGTAGCAGCCGGCCTGATGGCCGCGGGCGCCGCCCAGGCGCAGGACGCCAAGCCGACCACGGTCGAGGAAGTCGTCGTCACCGGCTCCTTCATCCAGGGCACGCCCAAGGACACCGCCATCCCGGTGGCGGTGCTGAACCAGGAAGACCTGGAAAAGCGCGGCTCGCCCTCGATCCTCGACATCATCAAGACCCTTCCGATCTCCGGTCCGGTCCTCGGCGACTCCAACCAGTTCTCGCCGAACGCCCAGGGCCGTAACGGCGGCGGCACCATCAACATCCGCGGCCTCGGCGCCCAGCGGACCCTGGTGCTCCTGAATGGCAAGCGCTTCGCCGGCTACCAGGCCGACACCAACCTTCTGCCCGAGTCGGCCATCGGCCGGGTCGAGGTGCTGAAGGACGGCGCAGCGGCGACCTACGGCTCCGACGCCATCGGCGGCGTGGCCAACTTCATCACCCGCAAGAACCTCAGCGGCTTCGAGGTCGGCGGCGACTATCGCTACGTCCCCGGCTCGGACGGCGGCGACTACAACTTCAACCTCCTCTACGGCTGGGTCGGCGACACCTCCAACCTGCTGCTCAGCTTCGGCTACAAGCATCGCGGCGAGCTCTCCAATACCGAGCGTGACTGGGTGCTGGCGCCCTACACCACCAACCCCTCGGGCTGGTCGGTCCTGGGCCAGCCGGGCGCCTACACGCTCCGTTCCGGCGCGGCGGGCGGCGGTTCGACCGTCGGCTTCGCTGTGGACGCCAACTGCGCCGCCGTCGGCGGCCATCCCGGCTTCTCCGGCACGACCCCGGCCTGCTATTTCAGCTATCTGCCCTTCGACAACATCGTCGAGGAGACTGACCAGTACCAGCTCTACGGCGAGTTCAACGCCGATGTGGGCGACGCCTCGAAGTTCCACGTCGAGGCCCTGTACAGCCAGACCTCGCTGCCGGATTACCGCTTCTCGCCAGGCTATCCGCCGACCTCCGGCCCCACCGGCCCGGGCTCGGTGAACGTCTACACCATCCCGGCCTCCAACCCCGGCTTCAACACCTTCCTGACCCAGACGGGCAACAGCGCCCTGATCGGCACGGCCCAGAGCGCGTTTGCGACCCTGTGGCGTCCGCTGGGCGGCGGCGGCAACAACACCACCGGCGGCAAGGGCGGCCAGAGCGGCAGCCGGAAGTACGAGCACGTGCGGATTTCGGCGGACCTGTCCGGCGACACCTTCATCGACGGCATCGGCTATGACGTCGGCGTCACCTACATCCGCGAGATGCAGGACCAGCAGACCACCGACATCCTGATCGACCGCCTGCAGAAGGCCATGAACGGCTTCGGCGGCCCGGCCTGCACCGGCACGGTGGCCGGCGCCAACGGCTGCCAGTACTTCAACCCCTTCTCCAATGCCTATCCAGGCAACCCGGCCCTCGGCCTGACCAACCCCGGCTTCGTGTCGACCAACGCCAACACCCCGGCCCTGGTCGGCTGGCTGTTCGACCGCCAGAAGTACCGGGACCAGCAGGACACCTTCGTCGTCGACGCAGTCCTGAACGGCCAGCTGCCGCTGACCCTGCCGGGCGGCGACATCGGCTGGGCCGCCGGCGCCCAGTACCGGAAGGTCACCTTCCTGCAGCAGATCGACAGCCCCTTCTACAACGCCGAGATCACCCCCTGCCCGGTGGTGGGCGTCACCAACTGCGCCTTCCCCACCGGTCCCTACATCTTCCTGGGGCAGAACAAGAACCTGCGCCTCGAGCAGAGCGTCTACGCGGTCTTCGGTGAAGTGAACCTGCCGATCACCGACACCCTGAACGCCCAGGTCGCCGTGCGCTTCGAAGACTACGGCGGCCAGACCGGCTCGACCACCAACCCGCAGATCCGGGTGAAGTGGCAGGCCATGGAGATGCTGGCCCTGCGGGGTTCGTTCGGCACCTCCTTCCGGGGTCCGACCTCCGGCAACGTGGCGCCCACGGGCACCACCTCGCTGGCCGGCATCGCCGCCGCGGGCAACAACTTCAAGTCGGTGGACAACTTCGGCAACCCGGCCACCCAGGCCGAGACGGCCACCACCTACTCGGTGGGCGCCATCCTGCAGACCGACGCCCTGACGGCGACCCTGGACTACTGGTCCTACGACCTGAAGGACCAGATCACCCAGGTCCCCGCCAACGTGGTCGCCACGGCCGTGGCCGGCATCGGGAACGGCAGCCAGTTCGTCAACTGCGCGAGCCCGGTCCGGTACCTGATCACGTTCAACAACGGCAACGCCTGCACCCAGGGCGTGACCGTCGGCAACGACATCGCCCGGGTCCGTTCGGACACCACCAACGGTCCGCAGATCAAGACCACCGGCATCGACGCTGATGTCGACTACCGGTTCGACGAACTGTTCGGCGGCGAAGTGCACATCGGCGGTAACGTCAGCTACGTGCTCAACTTCGAGCAGGAAGCCTTCAAGTTCGCCGGCGTCACTGTCTCGGGCGCCTACGACGCGGTCGGCCTGACGAACTACAACCGCCTGCCCGGGACCATCCCGCAGTGGCGCGGCCAGTTCTACGCCGACTACAACCGCGACATCCACAATGTCCGCTGGACCATGAACTACGTGGATGGCGCCACCGACAACCGCGGCCCGACCACGGTGCAGACCGGGGCTTCCACGAACTGCAACGTGGCCAACGCCCAGGCCGGTACGGCGACCAACTGCAAGCTGATCACCTTCGGCCTGGAGCAGGACGCCTTCATCAGCCACGACCTGACCTACCGGCTGCAGCTGCCCAACGACCTGACGGTGACCGCCTCGGTGTTCAACGTCCTCGACACCGAGCCCGCCCAGGCCCGGATCGAGATGAGCTACGATCCCTTCATCGGGAACCCGCTGGGCCGGACCTTCAAGGTCGGCGTCCGCAAGAAGTTCTGATCGCCTCACCCGAGGCTTCAGGCGCGCCGCCCCCCGGAGACGGGGGGCGGCGTTTTCTTTTGGGCGGCGGGGCTTCAGGGACCCCTGCCCCGAGGTCCGCCCCGCGGACTGGACCCCGGGTCACGCGCCGTCCAAAAAAGTTGCAGAAGCGTCATGGAAATCCCCCCATCGCGAAACTATCTGGCCCCCGTTGTCGCCGGGAGTTCAGGCAATCAGGCCGCCGGCGGAGGGAGACAGACCACCATGAAGGGGAACTATCTTGCCGGCGCCTCGGCGTTCGCGGTTGCAGCGAGCCTGATGGCCGCAGGCGCTGCACAGGCCCAGGACGACACCCCGACCTATGTCGACGAAGTGGTGGTCACCGCCCAGTTGCGTGAACAGAGCCTCCAGGACGTGCCGATCGTCGTCACCTCGGTCAGCGCCCAGCAGATCCAGGACGCCGGCATCCGCGACATCAAGGACCTCACCATCGCCACGCCGGGCCTGATCGTGACCTCGACGTCGAGCGCCGCGGTCACGACCGCCCGGATCCGCGGCATCGGCACGGTCGGCGACAACGCCGGCCTGGAGTCGTCGGTCGGCGTGGTGATCGATGGGATCTACCGGCCCCGCAACGGCGTCGCCTTCACCGACCTGGGCGAGCCTGACCGCATCGAGGTCCTGAAGGGCCCCCAGGGCACCCTGTTCGGCAAGAACACCACCGCGGGCGTGATCAATGTCCTCACCAAGCGCCCAACCTTCAACTTCGGCGCGACCGCCGAGGCCAGCGTCTCCAACCTGGAAGGGTTCGGCGGATCTCTGTCGCTGAACGGCCCCGTTGTCGACGATCTGGTCGCCGCCCGCCTGTTCGTCGCCGCCCGCGAGCGCGACGGCTATTACAAGAGCGTCAACCAGCCCAACAACAACAACCAGGACTTCTACACCGGCCGCCTGCAGGTCCTGTTCACCCCCTCGGCGGACCTCGATATCAACGTCGCGGTCGACTACACCAAGCGCGATGAGCGCTGCTGCGGCGCTGTGCAGATCTCCAACGGCGCGACGGCCGCACTGGTGGCCGCCCTGGCGCCGGCCGGCGCCGGCCTCTCGAACCCGGTCGATGTCGGCGGCTTCCGCGACTACGGGAACCGCGACTTCGGCAAGGAGATCACCGACAAGGGCGTGTCGGTCCAGGCCGACTGGACCACGCCCTGGTTCGACGGCGCCAAGCTGACCTCCATCACCGCCTATCGCGAATGGCGGCAGTCCGGCGGCGGCGATGTCGACTGGACGGGCGCCGACATCCTCTATTCGCCGAGCCTGCAGGAGGCCGATCCGGCCTATCTCGGCTTCAAGACCTTCACCCAGGAGGTTCGCCTGGCCGGCGGGACGGACACCGTCAACTGGCTGGTCGGCGCCTTCTACTCGCGTGAGGACCTGGACTCGCGGGTGCGGACCATCACCTACGGGACCCAGTTCGAGCCCTTCCTGAGCGGCCTGCTGGGCGGACAGCTGCCTCTGTTCACCGGCCAGCCGGCGACGGGGCAGGTGTTCCGTCCCGGACAGGGCCAGGTCGACACCTACGCCCAGGAGCAGGAAGGCTTCGCCCTGTTCACCAACAACAGCATCCAGGTGACCGACGCCCTCGAGCTGACCATCGGCGCCCGCTACACCTGGGAGGACAAGTCCCTCCGCAGCGTCTGGAGCAATACGGACGGCGGCATCGGCTGCGCCACGGCCCTGGCCCGGGCCCAGGCCATCGGCGGGCCGATCCCGGCCAACGGCTCGCTGATCCGGCCCGGCGGCCTGATCGGCTCGGGCTACCAGCTGATCTGCGCGGCGGCGAACAATCCGCGCTTCGGTGAAATCCGCAACAACGCCCAGTCCCTGGACGAGCAGGAGTTCACCGGCACCGTGAAGGCGGCCTACCGGGTGAATGACCAGGTGATGGCCTACGCCTCCTACGCGCGCGGCTTCAAGGCGGGCGGGTTCAACCTCGACCGGATCGCGACGACGGTCCAGACCGTGGCCGGGCAGGCGACCGCCCCGGTCCTCGACACGCGGTTTGACCGGGAACTCGTGGATTCCTACGAGATCGGCCTCAAAAACACCCTGTTCGACCGGTCTCTGCTGCTGAACGCCACCCTGTTCTACCAGGACTACAAGGACTTCCAGCTCAACGCCTTCAACGGCCTGGTCTTCACCGTCACCTCGGTGCCGGAAGTGGTCTCCAAGGGCGCGGACGTGGACTTCCTGTGGTTCACCCCCGTGGACGGCCTGTCGCTGAACGGCGGGGTCACCTACGCGGATACGGCCTACGCCGAGTCGACCCCCGCCGCGCTCGGCGCCAGGCTGCCGGGCAGCCGCCTGTCCCTGGCGCCCCTGTGGTCGGGGTCACTGGCCCTGAGCTATGAGCGCAACCTGACCGACAACCTCGTCGGCAAGGCGGCCCTGAACGCCAAGAGCGTGTCGTCCTACAACACGGGCTCTGACCTGGCGCCGATCAAGAACCAGCCGGGATTCACCACCGTGAACGCCCGCCTGGGCCTGGCCTCCCAGGACAAGCGCTGGTCCGTGGAGGCCTGGGCGCAGAACCTCTTCGACGAGGTCTACTACCAGGTCGCCTTTGACGCGCCGTTCCAGCCGGGGTCCTTCGACGCCTTCCTCGGCCAGCCGCGCACCTACGGTGTGACCCTGCGCTACGCTTACTGACCGCCTCACCCGAGGCTTCAGGCGCGCCGCCCTCCGGAAACGGGGGGCGGCGTTTCTGTTTCCGGGCCTCTCCCCGGTCCGGGGCTCCGGGGCCTCCGCTGCGTTGACACCTCCCCGGGGCGGCCTCAGGATACCGCCTCATCAAAAAGGCCGGGCGCAGTTCCGGCGGCCAGGCAGGGAGGCCAGGATGGCGGACGGTGAAATCCAGATGAAGGCGAATTTCCACGCCATGGTCGAGGGTACGGCCGAGGACTGGGCCGCCATTGGCCGCGCCGGCGCGCCCTTCCACCGCGACTTCCCCAACCGGCTGGTCGCCCACCTCAAGATGCTCGAGGACGACAGCGGCGGCTTCGCCGTGACCCGGCTGGAGCACTCCCTGCAGACCGCCACCCGGGCCTTCCGCGACGGCCGCGACGAGGAATACGTGGTCTGCGCCCTGCTGCACGACGTGGGCGACATCCTGGCGCCCTCCAACCACGCCGAGCTGGGGGCCATGATCCTGAAGCCCTACATCTCCGAGCAGAACTACTGGATGATGGACAAGCACGGGATCTTCCAGGGCTACTACTTCTTCCACCACCTGGGCCTGGACCGCGACATGCGCGACGAGTATCGCGGCCATCCCTGGTTCGAGTACACGGCCCAGTTCTGCCACCTCTATGACCAGAACAGCTTCGACCCGGGCTATGACTCCATGCCCCTGTCAGCCTTCGAGCCCATGATCCACCGCGTGACGGCCCAGCCGAAGCGCTCGATCTATCGCCGCAAGGACGCCTGAGGGAGCGGGGCCGAAGGGCCCCGGACTGGCCGAGATGGCCTTCGAAGACATCCTCTACGAGGTGGAGGCGGGGGTGGCGAGGATCACCCTCAACCGTCCCGACCGGCTGAACGCCTGGCGGGGCGTGATGGAGGCCGAGCTTCGCCAGGCCATGCGCATGGCGGCGGACGATCCGGACGTGAAGGTCATCGTCCTGACCGGCGCCGGCCGCGGCTTCTGCGCGGGGGCGGACATGGACGTCCTGCAGGGCGCGGTCTCGGCGGGGGGAACCGGCGGCGGGGCGCCGGACGCCTTCGACCCGACCTCGCGGCCCGACTTCCGGCTGCAGTACGCCTACTTCCCGGCGGTTTCCAAGCCGATCCTGGGGGCGATCAACGGCGCCTGCGCCGGCCTGGGCATGGTGATGGCCCTCTACACCGACATCCGGTTCGCCTCGGACGCGGCGGTCTTCACCACGGCCTTCTCGCGCCGGGGACTGATCGCCGAGCACGGCATGTCCTGGCTGCTGCCCCGGATCGTCGGCATGGCCAACGCCGCCGACCTTCTCTACTCGGCCCGCCGGGTCGACGCCGCCGAAGCCCTCCGGATCGGCCTGGTCAACCGGGTCTTCCCGGCCGCCGGCTTCCGCGACGAGGTCATGGCCTACGCCCGGATGCTGGCCACCGAGGTCTCGCCCCGGTCCCTCGCCGTCATGAAGCGCGAGCTCTGGAACAGTCCCTTCCAGTCGCTTTCCGAAGCGATCGTCGACGCCAACGCCGATATGGCCCTCAGCCTGAAGTCCGAGGACTTCAAGGAGGGGGTCGCCCACTTCCTGGAGAAGCGACCGGCGAGGTTCACGGGGCTTTGACACCACCGGGTTCCAGTCGGGGAGGGCGTTCAGGTGGGGCGTGAGGCGGGCAAGCCGGCGGACGGCGCCGCGGTGCTCGCCGTCTACCTGCGGCCGGAGGGTCGCAAGCTCTCGGCCCTCGCCGTCTTCCTCCTCGCCGGAACGGCGGTGCAGCTGGCCTCGCCCCAGATCATCCGGACCTTCATCGACACGGCCGCACAGGGCGGCGCAGATGCGCCCCTGGAGCGGCTCTGGATGCTGGCGGGCCTGTTCATCGCCGTCACCATCCTGGCCCAGCTGCTGCAGATCGGCTCAACCTATTTCAGCGAGCAGCTGGGCTGGTCGGCCACCAACCGGATGCGCCAGGACCTGGCCACCCACGCCCTGCACCTGGACATGGCCTTCCACAACGCAAGGTCGCCGGGCGAGCTGATCGAGCGGGTGGACGGGGACGTCGCCGCCCTGGCGGCCTTCTTCTCGCAGTTCATCCTGCAGATCATCGGCGGCGCCCTGCTTCTGGCCGGGATCCTGGTCGTCCTCTACCTGCAGGACTGGAGGATCGGGGCTCTCCTGACCGGCTTCGCCGTCGTCGCCGGCCTGGTCCTGCACGCCATCCGCCGCATCGCCGGCGGGCGCTGGGAGCGGCTGCGCGAAGCCTGGTCCGCCTTTTCCGGCTTCCTGGAGGAGCGTCTGGCGGGCCTGGACGACGTCCGGGCCAATGGCGGCGGGCCCCACGTCATGCGGCGCATGGCCGAGGTGAACGCCGAGCTCCTGGTCGCCAACGTCGCCGCCGCCCGGCGGGGTCACTGGATCTTCCTGACCGCCAGCGCCCTCTTCTCCATCGGCTTCGGCCTGGCCCTGGCCCTGGGGGTCTGGCTGTTCCAGCGCGGCGAGGTGACGATCGGCACGGTCTTCATGTTCATGCAGTACGCCGGCATGATGTCCCTTCCGATCATGCTGATCGGCCAGCAGCTGCAGCAGTTCCAGGCGGCCTCGGCCAGCCTCAACCGGATCCGCGACCTGCGCGCCATCCAGGCGGAGCTGACCGATGGGCCGGGGGTCGGATGGGAGGGGCGGCGCACTGACCCGCCCGCCGTCGGCTTCGAGGGCCTGAGCTTCGCCTACCGGACGGACACCCCCGTGATCCGCGACCTCGACCTGCAGGTTCCCGCCGGAGAGGTCATGGGCCTGCTGGGCCGGACCGGCAGCGGCAAGACCACCCTGACCCGCCTCCTCTTCCGGCTCTACGACCCCCAGGCCGGCGCCGTGACCCTGGACGGGGTGGACATCCGCCAGGCCCGGCTGGCGGAGCTGCGCGGCCGGATCGGCCTGGTCACCCAGGAGGTCCAGCTTTTCGACGCCAGCATCCGTGACAACGCCACCCTGTTCGATCCCGCCATTCCCGACGCCCGCATCACCGAGGTCCTGGAGGACCTGGGCCTGGGCGACTGGCTGTCGCGCCAGCCTGCGGGCCTGGCCACCGTGCTGCGGGCCGGGGGCGGGCTGTCGGCGGGCGAGGCCCAGCTCCTGGCCTTCGCCCGGGTCTTCCTGAAGGACCCCGGGCTGGTGGTGCTGGACGAGGCGTCCTCGCGCCTCGACCCGGCCACCGACCAGCTTATCGAGCGGGCCCTCGACCGCCTGCTCGGCGCGGACGGGACCGGGCGGCGGCGGACCGCCATCATCATCGCCCACAAGCTCTCGACGGTTCAGAGGGCCGACCGGATCGCCATCCTCGACCAGGGCCGCCTGGTGGAGACCGGGCGTCGGGCCGAGCTCGAGGCCGACCCTGGGTCGGCCTACGCCCGCCTGCTGCGCACCGGCCTTGAGGAGGTCATGGCGTGAGCGAGATCGAACGGCCCTCCGCCGAGCCCGAGGCCGGCGTCATCCCGCCGCCCCTGCCGGCGCCGGACCAGACCGCCTTCCGCCAGGCCGTGCGCATCGCCGCGGCGCGGCCCTGGCTGTTCGGCGTCAGCATGGCGCTCTACGCCGCCTTCTACGCCCTGCCCCTCCTGTCCGGCATCGTGCAGAGGGCGATCTTCGACAACCTGTCCGGCCACGCCCAGGCGGGCTTCAATGTCTGGACCCTGGTGGGGCTCTGGTTCGCCGCCCAGCTGTCGCCCCTGTTCGTCTCCTACTTCACGCCCTGGGCCTTCGTGACCTTCACCTCCGCCTCCCGGCTGATGATCCGCTCGAACATGATGGGCTGGATCATGTTCGCCCGGGGCCCGCGGGTGGCGCCGGGCACCTCCGGCGAGGCGCTGAGCCGCTTCCGCGACGACGTCGCCGAGGTGATCGCCTTCATGGAGGGCTGGGCGGAAACCTTCGGCCAGGCGGTCTTCGCGGTCCTGGCCCTGATCATCATGTGGCGGATCAACACGCCCGTGACCCTGGCCATCATCGCCCCGATGATCCTGATGGTCTTCATCACCCAGAAGATCACCGCCGGCATCCATCGCTATTCCCGGGTGGCCCGGGAGGCGGAGGCGCGCGTCACCTCCTTCGTCGGCGAGACCTTCACCGCCGTCCAGGCCGTGCGGGTCGCGGGGGCCGAGGACCGGGTCCTGGGCCGTCTTGCGGACCTCAACGAGACCCGGCGGACGACGGCCGTGCGGCACCGGATCTACGTCACCCTGCTGGACACCTTCGGTGCGGGAACCTCCAGCCTGGCCCTGGGCCTCATCCTGCTGCTGGCCGCGGGCGCCATGAAGGCGGGCGAGTTTTCAGTGGGCGACTTCACCCTCTTCGCCGCCTATGTCGGCGCGGCGACCTCGGCGCCCCGCTGGCTGGGCCGGCTGCTGGCGCGCAAGCGCACCGCCGACGTGGCCCTGATGCGCATCGAGACCCTGCTGGGAGACGCCCCGCGCGAGCGGCTCACCGAGGCCAGGCCCCAGGGCCCCGAGCCCACCGGTCGCCACGACCCCCTGCAGACCCTGGAGGTTCGCGGCCTCACCTGCCGCCACGGCGGGACCGGCAATGGGGTGGAGGATGTCAGCTTCACCCTGCAGCGGGGCACGGTGACCATCGTCACCGGCCGGGTCGGCGCCGGGAAGACGACCCTGCTGCGGGGCCTGCTGGGCCTCCTGCCCGCCCAGGCCGGAGAGGTCTACTGGAACGGCGAGCGCGTCGACGACCCCGCCACCTTCCTGACGCCGCCGCGCTGCGCCTACACCGGCCAGACCCCGCGCCTCTTCACCGAGACCCTGCGCGACAACATCGCCATGGGCCTGGACCTGTCGCAGGCGGACCTGGACCGGGCCATCCACCTGGCGGTGATGGAGGAGGACGTCGCCCGCCTGGCCGAGGGCCTGGACACCCGGGTCGGCACCCGGGGCGTGACCCTCTCGGGCGGACAGGTCCAGCGTTCGGCGGCGGCCCGCATGTTCGCCCGCCGGCCCGACCTCCTGGTCTTCGACGACGCCTCCAGCGCCCTGGACGTGCGCACCGAGCACGCCTTCTGGACCCGCCTCTTCGAGCAGGAGGGCGACCGTCCCACCTGCCTGGCGGTCTCCCACCGGCTGGAGGCCTATCGCCGGGCCGACCAGATCCTGGTGGTCGAGGGCGGACGGATCGCCGCGCGCGGCGACCTGCGCACCCTCCTGAAGGACAGCCCCCTGTTCCACGAGATCTGGACCGAGACCCTCAAGGCCCACGCCCATGGCGAGGAGGCCGCCGAGCTCCCGGCCTGAGGCCTGCGCCTGCGCCCTTGCCCTGACGGGTCCGGCGCCTCACAGTTTCCATACGTATCGCTCAAAACCCCGGAGATCCCCCCGTGAAGACCCGCATCACTGAACTGTTCGGCATCGAGCATCCCATCGTCCAGGGGGGCATGCACTTCGTGGGCCTGGCCGAGATGGCCGCCGCCGTCTCCAACGCCGGGGGCCTGGGCATCATCACCGGCCTGACCCAGCGCACGCCGGACGACCTGGCCAAGGAAATCCGCCGCTGCCGGGAAATGACCGACAAGCCCTTCGGCGTGAACCTGACCTTCCTGCCCTCGATCAACCCGCCGGACTATCCGGGCTACATCAAGGCGATCATCGACAACGGCGTGAAGATCGTCGAGACCGCCGGCAACAACCCCCAGAAGTACATGGCCGACCTGAAGGCGGCGGGGGTCAAGGTGATCCACAAGTGCACCTCGGTCCGCCACTCCCTGAAGGCCGAGGCCGTGGGCTGCGACGCCATCAGCGTCGACGGCTTCGAGTGCGGCGGCCATCCCGGCGAGGATGACGTGCCCAACTTCATCCTCCTGCCCCGGGCGGCCGAGGAGCTGAAGATCCCCTTCGTCGCCTCCGGCGGCGTGGCCAACGGCAAGCAGCTGGCGGCGGCCCTGGCCCTCGGCGCCGAGGGGATCAACATGGGCACCCGCTTCATCGCCACGAAGGAGGCCCCGGTCCACGACAACGTCAAGCAGGCCATCGTGGCGGCCTCCGAGCTGGACACCCGCCTGGTCATGCGCCCCCTGCGCAACACCGAGCGCGTGCTGAACAACGCCGCCGTCCAGCGCCTGCTGGAGAAGGAAAAGGCCCTGGGCCCGAACCTCAAGTTCGAGGACATCATCCACGAGGTGGGCGGGGTCTATCCGCGCATCATGCAGGATGGCGACATGGACGCCGGCGCCTGGTCCTGCGGCATGGTGGTGGGCCTGATCCACGACATCCCCACCTGCAAGGAGCTGATCGAGGGCATCGTCGCCGAGGCCGAGGAGATCATCCGCGGCCGCCTCGCCCGCTTCGCCTGATCTGATCTGACCTGACCTGACCGGAACCCAGGAGCCCCCGCCATGACCCAGGACCTGACCCGCGCCTCCGCCGCCGAACTTTCGGGCCTCTACGCCGCCCGAAAGGCCTCGCCCGTCGAGGTCCTGGAGGCGGTGCTGGACAAGGCGGCCCGGCTCAATCCGGTGCTGAACGCCCTGCCCCTCATCGACGCCGAGGGCGCCCGGGCCCAGGCCAGGGCGTCCGAGGCCCGCTGGGCCAAGGGCGAGCCCCTGTCGCCCCTCGACGGGGTCCCGGTCTCGATCAAGGAGCTGATCAAGGTGAAGGGCTGGCCCCTCACCATGGCCAGCCAGCTGACCGACAAGACCCCGCAGACGGAGGACGCCACCACCGTCTCCCGCCTGCGGGAGGCCGGGACCGTGATCTTCGCCTCCAATTCCAGCCCGGAGTACGGGTTCAAGGGGGTGACGGACTCGCCGCTCAACGGGATCACCCGCAACCCCTGGAACACCGAGCGGACGCCGGGCGGGTCCTCCGGCGGCGCCGGGGCGGCGGTGGCGGCGGGGATCGGGCCCCTGTCCATCGGCACGGACGGCGGCGGCTCGGTCCGGATCCCGGCGGCCTGCACGGGCCTGGTGGGGCTCAAGGCGACCTACGGCCGCATCCCCGCCTGGCCCGCCTCCATGCACGGGGACCTGGCCAATACCGGCCCCATGACCCGCACGACCCGCGACACGGCCCTGATGCTCAACGTGCTGAAGGGCGCCGACGTCCGCGACCCCCTGGCCCTGCCGCCCACGGACGTCGACTTCGTCGCCGGCCTGGACCGCAGCCTGAAGGGACTGAAGGTGGGCCTGGTCCTGAAGTTCGGCGACTTCTTCCTCGATCCGGAGGTCGAGGCGGCGATCCTGAAGGCGGCCGACCGCTTCCGCGCCCTGGGCTGCGAGGTGGTTCCCATCACCCCGCCCACCGAGAACGGCGAGACCGGGCGGATCTTCGTCGCCCACTGGTTCGCCGCCCTCCAGCGCCTGCTGCAGCTCTATCCCGAGGCCCGGCACAATGAGTTCGACCCGGCTCTCTACGAGCAGGCCCAGATCGGCGCCAAGCTGGACGTGAAGACCATCATCGATTCCCAGGTCCGTCGCCGCGAGATGGCCCACGCCTGGAACCAGGTCTTCGCCGAGTACGACCTGGTGATCTCGCCCACCCTGGCGACCCTGCCGCCGCCCGTGGGCCAGAACGTGCCCGACGGCCCGGACGGCAAGCCCAACCCCTACTGGTCGAACACCGCCATCTTCAACCTGACGCGCCATCCAGCGGTCTCGGTTCCCTGCGGGATCTCCAGCATCGGCACGCCCATCGGCCTGCAGATCGCCTCCGGCCACGTCCGCGACGACCTGGTCCTGGCGGCCGCCGAGGCCTTCGAACGCCAGGACGCCCTGGCCTTCCCGCACCTGTAAGGAACCGCCCATGGCCGTCTACAACGCCAAGGCCGCCCTGCCGGGCGGCGGCCCCGCCGCCTGGGGCGAGCCGGTCCGCATCGCCTACGACCGCCGCGACATCCTGCTCTACGCCGTGGGCATCAACAGCCGCGACCTGAGGTTCATCTTCGAAGGCCACAAGGACTTCGCCGTCTTCCCGACCTTTCCCATCCGCTGGGGCGGCGCCGGGGCGGTGGTGGACCGCGCCGCCATCCCGCCCTCGCCCGGCCCCCTGACCATCGACGCCGAGCGCTACCTGGAGGTGGTCCGCCCCCTGCCCCTCGGGGGCGAGGTCAGCGTGGTCTCGCGCCTGATCGGCGTGCACCCGCGCGGCAAGGGCGCCGGCTTCGTCGAGTACGAGAGCGAGGTGCGCAACGCCGAGGGCGAGACCTGCGTGAAAATGGTCTCGGGCTCCTTCCGCCGGGGCGTCGAGCGGCTGGGCGACATCGAGCCCTTCGAGGGCGCCGGGTCGACCTTCTCGGCGCCCGTGACGGTCCCCGACCGGGCGCCCGACGTCGTGACCGGGGCGCACATTCCCGAGAACCAGGCCGACATCTACCGCCTGTCCGGCGACTACAACCCCCTGCACATCGACCCCGAGGCGGCCCGGTTCGGCGGGTTCGAGGCGCCGATCCTGCACGGCCTGTGCACCTTCGGCCACTGCGCCCACCTGCTGCTCAGCGCCCTCTGCGACGGCGACCCGGCCCGGTTCCGAAAGATCAAGGTCCGCTTCTCCTCCCCGGTCCTGCCCGGCGACGACCTGAAGGTCCTGGCCTGGAAGGACGGCCCCGGCCGCGTCATCTTCGAGGCCCGGGTCGGCGAGCGCACCGTCGTCTCCCACGCCTGGTTCGAGCACGCCTGAAGAGCTCCGTGACGCCGGGTCATGTTTGACAGGAGGGGTCCGCCTCCCGGATGGTAGGTCCAACCGCCGCGCCGGAGAGCCCGGCGACCGTCCGGAGAGGAAACCCATGTCCGCCAGCCGCTATCCGCTGATGTTCTCGCCCCTCGACCTGGGCTTCACCAAGCTGAAGAACCGGGTGCTGATGGGCTCCATGCACACCGGCCTGGAGGAGGCCTCCGGCGGGCTGTCGCGCATGGCCGCCTACTTCGCCGAACGCGCCCGGGGCGGGGTCGGCATGATCATCACCGGCGGCATCTCGCCCAACGCCGGCGCAGGCCCGGGCGCCCGTCTTTCCACGCCCGAGGAGGCCGAGGCCCACCGCGAAGTGACCGAGGCCGTGCACGCCGCGGACCCGGACGTGAAGATCTGCATGCAGATCCTGCACACCGGCCCCCTCGCCCACACGCCCGAAGCCGTCGCCGCCTCGGCGGTGCGCTCGCGCATCGGGGCCTTCACGCCCAACGAGCTGGACGCCGACGGCATCGAGCAGCAGCTGTCCGACTTCGCCCGCTGCGCCGCCCTGGCCCGGCAGGCCGGATACGACGGCGTCGAGATCATCGGCTCGGCTGGCTACCTCCTGTCGACCTTCCTGGTGGAGAAGACCAACCGCCGGACCGACGAGTGGGGCGGCCCCTTCGAGAACCGCATGCGCTTCCCCGTCGAGGTGGTGCGCCGGGTGCGCGAGGCCGTCGGTCCCGACTTCATCGTCATCTTCCGCATCGCCGCCATGGACATGCTGGAGGGCGGCATGGCCTGGGACGAGGTCGTGACCCTGGCCAAGGCCATCGAGGCGGCCGGGGCCAACATCATCTCGACCCACTTCTGCTGGCACGAGGCCCCGGTCCCGACCATCGCCACCATGGTGCCGCGGGCGGCCTTCACCAGCGTCACCGGCCGCCTGCGCAAGGCGGTGGGGGTGCCGGTCATCACCTCCAACCGGATCAACATGCCCTCGGTCGTCGAGGAGGTCCTGGCCCGGGGCGACGCAGACCTGGTCTCCATGGCCCGGCCCATGCTGGCCGACCCGGACCTGGTGAAGAAGGCCGCCGAAGACCGCGAGGACGAGATCAACACCTGCATCGCCTGCAACCAGGCCTGCCTGGACCACACCTTCACCGGCCGGATGACCAGCTGCCTGGTCAATCCCCGGGCCTGCTACGAGACCGAGCTGGTCTATGAAAAGACCGCTGCGCCCAAGTCCATCGCCGTGGTGGGGGCGGGTCCGGCGGGCCTGGCCTACGCCACCGTGGCGGCCGAGCGGGGCCACAGGGTCACCCTGTTCGAGGCCTCCGGCGAGATCGGCGGCCAGTTCAACCTGGCCAAGCAGATCCCGGGCAAGGAGGAGTTCTCCGAGACCCTCCGCTACTTCCGCCGGATGATCGAGGTCCTGAAGATCGACCTCAAGCTGAACACCCGGGCCGACGCCCGCAGCCTGGTCAACGGCGGCTTCGACGAGATCGTCATCGCCACCGGCATCTCCCCGCGCACGCCCGACATCGCAGGGATCGACCACCCCATGGTCGCCAGCTACATCGACGTCATCACCGGCAAGGCCAAGGTCGGGAAGAAGGTGGCCATCATCGGGGCCGGCGGCATCGGCTTCGACGTGGCCGAGCTGGTCAGCCACGCCGGGGTCTCGGCCTCCATGGACGTGGACGTCTTCGCCGCCGAGTGGGGCATCGACTTCAAGAACCACCCCCGGGGCGGCGTCACCGGCGTGGTCCCCCACGTGGAGAAGGCCGACCGCACCGTCACCCTCCTGCAGCGCAAGGCCGAGTCCCTGGGCCGGTCCCTGGGCAAGACCACCGGCTGGACCCACAAGGCCACCCTGCAGAAGCGCGGCGTGCAGATGATCGGCGGCGTCACCTACGAGAAGATAGACGACGCCGGCCTGCACGTCCTGATCGGGACCGAGCCCCGGCTCATCGAGGCCGACACCGTCATCGTCTGCGCCGGCCAGGACCCCCTGCGCGCCCTGCACGACGAGCTGGCCGCCCTGGGCGTGGCCTCCACCCTGGTGGGCGGCTCGGACGTGGCGGCCGAACTGGACGCCAAGCGGGCCATCAACCAGGCCAGCCGGCTGGCCGCCGCCGTCTGATTTCAACAGTCGGTCAGCCTCCGGAGGACGTCAAAGCATTGTCTTGACGGGCTTCCGGGGCTGGGTTTGACTTCCCCGTCCGCCGACCGACGGCCTGGCTGCGAAGGGTCGCAGACCGCGCCGGGGATCGCGAGACCGGGGGGAAACTGTCATGACCGTGGAAACCGCCGCCGGAGGCGCGCCCGGGCCCAGGATCGAGACGACCAAGCCTTCCCTGTGGACCAAGCTCTCCTACGGCTTCGGGGCGGTGGCCTTCGGGGTCAAGGACAACGGCTTCAGCTACTTCCTGCTGATCTTCTACAGCCAGGTCATCGGCCTGGACGCCCGGCTGGTCGGCCTCGCCCTGACCATCTCCCTCATCGTCGACGCCTTCTTCGATCCCATCCTCGGATACTGGTCGGACAACCTGCGCTCGAAGTGGGGGCGTCGGCACCCCTTCATGTACGCCGCCGCCATCCCGATCGCGGCGACCTACTTCCTGCTCTGGAGCCCGCCCCAGGGCTGGCAGGAGTTCCACCTCTTCCTCTACCTCCTGGTCCTGTCGATCGTCGTGCGCATGATGATCTCGATCTACGAGATCCCCAGCACGGCCCTGGCCCCGGAGCTGACCGACGACTACGACGAGCGCAGTTCGCTGCAGGCCTATCGTTCCTATTTCGGATGGACGGGCGGGAACGCCATGTCGGTGTTCAACTTCATTGTCCTGTTCCCGCTGTTCGCGACGGCGGCCATCCCGAACGGCCAGTTCAATCCCGAGGCCTACCGGACCTACGGCATGATCGCCTCGGGCCTGCTGCTCTTCTCGGTCCTGGCGTCCGCCATCGGGACCCACAGCCGGATCCTGCACCTGAAGCCGGCGCCGCCCAAGCGGGTCCTGGGCCCCGGGACCATCTTCAAGGAGATCTTCGAGACCCTCTCGAACCGGTCCTTCCTGGCCCTGTTCATCTCGGCCATCTTCGGCTCGATCGCCGGGGGCCTGTCGGCGGCTCTGGCCTTCTATTTCTACACCTACTTCTGGAACTTCAGCACCGCGCAGTCGGGCATGATCACCAGCGGCGTCTTCGTCTCGGCCATCATCGGGGCGGTGCTGGCCCCCATTGTCAGCCGGACCATCGGCAAGAAGAAGGGCGCCATCATCATCGGCCTGATCGCCTTCCTGGGCTCGCCCATGCCCGTGGTCCTGCGCCTCCTGGGCGTCCTGCCGGACAATTCGAGCCCGGTCGTCTTCTGGTTCGTCTTCTTCACCACCATGATCGACGTCGGCCTGATCATCTGCTTCCAGATCTTGTCCGGCTCAATGATGGCCGACCTGGTCGAGCAGGCGGAGATCAAGACGGGAAGACGCTCGGAAGGGATCTTCTTCGCCGCCTCGGCCTTCATCCGGAAGGTGGTGGGCGGCCTCGGCCTGACGGCGGCGACCTTCGTCCTGACCCTCGCCGGGCTGAAGGCGGGCGCGGACCCCAGCCAGGTCTCCCATGAGACCGTCATGCGCCTGGGCATGTTCTACGTGCCCGCCATCCTGTCCCTCTGGATGATCATGCTGGCCATCATGTCGACCTACACCATCACCCGGGATGGGCATGAGGCGAACCTGAGGATCCTGGCCGAGATGAAGGGCAAGGAAGGCGACGGCGGCGACGACTGAGCCGCCGCCCGCCGGGCCTCAGGCCGCCAGGCCCTGCAGGGCCGCCGCCTCGGCGCGAACCGCCTGCGGCCCGCCCAGCACCTGCCGGTTGAAGCCGATGCGCTTGAACCAGTAGTGCAGGCCGACAAGGTCGGTGAAGCCCATGCCGCCGTGCACCTCGGTCGCCGTGCGGGCGACGAAGGTCCCCACCTCCGACAGGTGCGCCTTGGCGTGGCAGGCCATGACCGAGGCCTCGTCGGGCAGGTGGTCGAGAGCGTGGCCGGCGTACCAGACCAGGGACCGGCAGGGCTCCAGCGAGGCCGCCATCTCGGCGCACATGTGCTTGACCGCCTGGAAGGTGGCGATGGACCGGCCGAACTGGACCCGGCCCTTGGCGTAGGCCACGGCCTGGTCGAGCATGTCCTGGGCTGCGCCCAGGGTGTCGGCGGCCAGCATGACCCGCCCGGCGTCGATCATGGCGCGCACGGCCGCCGGGCCATCGCCGGCCTTCAGGGGCTCGGCGGCGACGCCGTCCAGCACAAACTCCCCCGTCGGGCGAGTGGCGTCGATGGTGCGGAAGTCGGTGCGGGCCAGTCCCGGGGCGTCGGCAGCCACCAGGTGCAGGCCGCGCGCGCGGTCCGCCACGATGTAGAGGTCCGCCTCGTAGTCGACGACGAACTGGGCCCGGCCGTACAGCTTGCCGTCGCGGGCCTCGACGCCGGCGCCGTCCCGGGCGCCGGTGATCTCGGAGAGGGCCACGCCCGCCACCGCCGCGCCGGAGGCGAGTTTGGGCAGCCAGGTCGCCTGCTGGCCGGCATCCCCCGCCTTCAGCAGGGCCAGGGGCGCCATGACGGCGGTGGCGGCGAAGGGCGCCGGGGCGACGAACCGGCCCAGCTGCTCGGCGGCCAGGGCGGCGTCCAGCAGGGACAGGCCGACCCCGCCATGCCCCTCGGGGATGACGAGGCCCAGGACGCCCAGCTCGGACAGGCCCTTCAGCACGTCGGGGGCGCGGCGGTCCGGGCCGGCGGCGAAGGCGCGGGTGCGCTCCAGCCCCCCGGTTCCGGCCAGGAACCGGCCCAGGGCGTCCTGCAGCATGACCTGTTCTTCAGAGAGTCCGAATTCCATGGCGCGTCTCTCCTCAGGCCTTGGCCAGCTTGGGCTCGCGGGGCATGTCCAGCCCGCGTTCGGCGATGATGTTCTTCTGGATCTGCGAGGTGCCCCCGCCGATGATCAGGCCGAGGAAGTACATGTAGTCCCTCTGCCAGGAGCCGCCGCCGCGCAGGCGCGGCGTGTCGCCGTAGAGCAGGCCCAGCTCGCCCATGACGTCGATGGCGAAGCCCTCCAGCTCGTGGCGCAGCTCGGTGCCCTGCAGCTTGACCACCATGCCGGCCAGGGGGGCGCTCTGCCGGTTCACCGCCGCCGAGAGCAGGCGCAGGTCGTTGCAGCGCAGGGCTTGGACCCGGCCCTGGATCGCCATCAGCCGGTCCCGGTAGATCGGGTTGTCGATGACGCGGCTTCCGTCGAGGGTCTCGGCCTTCATCAGGTCGATCAGGGCGTTGAGCCGGCTCTGCATGATGTTGGGGTCGGCCAGGGAGCCCCGCTCGTGGCGCAGGATGGCGTTGGCCACCTTCCAGCCCTCGCCCCGCCGGCCGACGATCTGGTGGGCCGGGACGCGCACGTCGGTGAAGAAGACCTCGTTGAAGTTGGCCGCCCCGGTCATGTCGACCAGGGGGCGGATCTCGATGCCCGGGGTCTTCATGTCGAACAGGAGGAAGCTGATGCCCTCGTGCTTGGGGGCGTCAGGCTCGGTCCGGACCAGGCAGAAGATCCAGTCGGCCAGGTGGGCCGTGGAGGTCCAGATCTTCTGGCCGTTGATGACCCAGTGGTCGCCGTCGAGCACGCCCTTGGTGGCCAGGGCGGCGAGGTCGGACCCGGCGTTGGGCTCGGAATAGCCCTGGCACCACAGCATCTCGCCCCGCAGGGTCGGGCCGATGAACTGCCGCTTCTGGTCCTCGGAGCCCACTTCCAGCAGGGTCGGGACCAGCATGGAGATGCCCTGGCCGCCCAGGCCCGGCGACAGCTGGGCGCGGGCGAACTCCTCGGCGATGATCCGCGACTTCAGGATGTCCGGCTCGCCGCCATAGCCGCCGTACTCCCGGGGGATGGTCCGGGCGGCGTAGCCGTTCTCGATCAGCAGCTTCTGCCAGGTCAGGCCATTGCCGCCATGGCCGGGAGCCTGGCTGCGGTGGGTCTCGAGGAAGCCGCGCACCTCGGCGCGAAAGGCCTCGTATTCAGGGCTGTAGGACAGGTCCATCGGTCTCCTCCCGTCGCGGTCGGGCCTTGGGCCCCAGACCTTGAGCCTCCGTCCCGCAGGGTCCAGTCTGGCGGCGGGCCGGACGGCAGGCAAGCCGCCGTCCCCAAGCGATTAGGGGAGGCCCGCCTCATGGACAAGCCATCCGCGACGGAAGCCGCACTGGAACCCATCCTGGATCCGGATCGCCGGATCCTCGACCCGCACCACCACCTCTGGCCGGCGGGGGCCGGGCCCGCCTACCTGCTGGACGAGCTGAGGGCGGACACCGGCGACGGGCACCGCGTCGAGGCCACCGTCTTCGTCGAGTGCATGACGGGCTACCTGGCCGACGGCCCCGAGGCCCTGCGCCGGTCGGGCGAGAGCGCCTTCGTGGCCCGGATCGCCCGGGACTCCCGCGACGGGAAGGGCGCGCGCATCGCCGCCATCGTCGGCTCGGCCGACCTCCTGGCGCCCGACGACCTCGACGCCCTGCTGGACGCCCACATCGAGGCGGGCGAGGGCCTGTTCCGGGGGATCCGCCATGCGGCGGCCTGGGACGCCTCGGACGCCATCCGCCCCTCGCACCATCACCCGCCGCCGCACCTCTACCTGAACCCGACCTTCCGGCGAGGCTTCGCGAAGCTGGCGGCCCGGGGCCTGACCTTCGACGCCTGGCTCTTCCACCCCCAGATCCCCGAACTGACCGACCTCGCCCGGGCCTTCCCCGGGGCCAGCATCATCCTCGACCACCTGGGCGGGCCCCTGGGCATCGGCCCCTACGCGGGCCAGCGCGACGCCTATTTCCCGAAGTGGCGGTCGGACATGGCCGACCTGGCGACCTGCCTGAACGTGACCGTCAAGCTGGGCGGCATGGCCATGCCCATCAACGGCTGGGACTGGCACAAGACCGGCGCCCCGGACTCCGCCGCCTTCGCCGCCGCCCAGGGCGACTGGTACCGGGCCGCCATCGACCTGTTCGGCCCCGACCGGTGCATGTTCGAGAGCAACTTCCCGGTGGACCGGGCCAGCCTGTCCTACCGCACCCTCTGGAACGGCCTGAAGCGCATCGCCGCCCCCTATTCCGAGGCCGAGAAGGACCTGATGTTCCGCGGGACGGCGGCGAGGGTCTACGGCGTCGAGGCCTAGATGGGCGAGGCCGAAGACCCCCTCTGTCAGCTTCGCTGACAGCTCCCCCTTGGGGGAGCAATTGAGCGCTCATAATTCCTCCCCCCAGGGGGAGGTGGACCGCGAAGCGGGCCGGAGGGGGTCAGCCGGGTCGCCGTCAGGGAACCCGGTCTGCGTCCGCCGACAGGACGCCCGCCTCGCGCAGGGCCGCCGCCCTTGCGCCGTCCAGGCCCAGCCACTCGGCCAGGACCTCGGCGTTGTGCTCGCCCCGGTGGGGAGCGACGCCGCGCACGCCGCTCTTCGCCGCCGAGAAGCGGTAGGGCGACTGGGGGATGGGCCGGGTCCCGCCTTCGCGGTCGTCGAGGTCGACGATGGAGCCCCGGTGGGCCAGGGTCGGCTGTTCGCGAAGGCGGGCGCCGTCGCGCACCTCGCCCCAGGCGATGTTCATGGCGGCCATGGCCTCCGTCACCTGTCCCCAGTCGGCCAGGCCCATCATCAGGTCGCCCACCGCCGCCCGGCGCAGGGCGATCTTTTGGTCAAGGTCGGCCACCCCCTCGCCGGGATCCTTGAGGCCCAGCTTGGTCGTCAGCTGCCGGAAGAGATAGCGGAAGTCCGCCGAGACCAGGATCGGGCCGGCGCCCGTCTCCCAGATGTCGGGGGGCAGGTCCATGGTGTCCTCGGAATCCTCGGCCTCGTAGTGGAACTGGTCGTCGGTCACGAGGGTGGCGTCGACCATGGCGATGTCGATGTGCTGGCCGCGGCCCGTCCGCTCGCGCTGGATCACCGCCGACAGGAGGCCGATCAGGCCGTGCAGGGAGGCGTTGGTGTCCGCCACCGACAGGGGCAGGTCGGTCCGGCGGACGCCGTTGCGGCGCGCCTGGCGGGCGATCAGTCCCATCTCGGCGTGGACGATGGGCGCGTAGGCGGGGCGGCGCGACTCCGGCCCGCCGGCGCCGAAGCCGGAGATGGACAGCATGATGAGGCGGGGATTGGCCTGCGACAGGACGTCGTAGCCCAGGCCCAGCCGGCCCATCACGTCGGGCCGGTAGTTCTCGATCAGGATGTCGGCCTGGCGGACCAGGTCCAGCACCAACTCCCGGGCGCCCGGCGCGCGCAGGTCGATGCAGATGTTCCGCTTTCCGGCGTTCTGCTGGTGGAAGAAGCCCGGAACGCCGCCCTTCACCCGACCCCAGTTCCGGGTCACGTCGCCCTCGGGGGGCTCGACCTTGACCACGTCGGCGCCCAGGTCCGACAGGAGCCGCCCGGCGAAGGGCCCGGCCAGCACGCGGGAGAAGTCCAGCACCCTCAGTCCCGACAGCGGATAGTCCGCAGGCGTCTCGGCCATGTTGCATCTCCTCCCGGTCTTCGTCGCCGGCGCACGCTAGAGGCGGCCCCCCGGCGGGACAAGGGCGGCGACGGTTGACGCCCCGCCTTCAGGCTGACCCTATGGCCGCAAGCAAGGGTCTGGGGGGAAACACGACTTCTGCAGCGTCGCCGGCGGCGGACGGGCGGCTCGATCGCTCGACGCGCTTCTTCTACGGCTTGGGCTCGGTCGCCTTCGGGGTGAAGGACAACGGCTTCAGCTACATGCTGATGCTCTTCTACAACCAGGTCCTGGGGGTGCCCGCCAGCCTGGTGGCCCTGGCCCTGCTGACCGCCCTGGTCTTCGACGCCGTGATCGACCCGCTGATCGGGCATGTCTCGGACAACCTGCGCTCGCCCTGGGGCCGCCGGCATCCCTTCATGTACGCCGCCGCCCTGCCGGTGGCCGTCTCCTACGCCGCCCTCTGGAACCCGCCGGACCTGTCGCCCCAGGGCCTGTTCGTCTACCTGACCGTCCTGGCGGTGGTGATCCGCGCCTTCATCGCCTTCTACGAGGTCCCCTCCTCGGCCCTGGCGGCGGAATTCACCTCTGGCTATGACGACCGCTCGGTCCTGCTCAGCTACCGCTTCTTCTTCGCCTGGATCGGCGGCCTGTCCATCCAGGCCCTGGCCTTCGGGGTGCTGCTGAAGCCCGACGCCACCCACGCCGTCGGCCAGCTCAACCCCGAGGGGTATGCGCGCTACGGCCTCATCGCCTCGGTGATCATGCTGGTCGCCATCGTCGTCTCGGCGGCGGGAACCCACAGGCACATTCCCTCCCTGCGGGCGCCCCCGGAGAAGCGGCGGAAGTCGCTGGGCCAGACCCTCTCGGAGGTGCGCGAGACCCTCGCCAACCGTTCCTTCCTGTTCCTGCTGGCCTCCAGCATCGCCACCGCCCTGGCCGGCGGCCTGGTCGCCTCCATGAACGGCTATTTCAACACCTTCTTCTGGGGCTTCAGCGCCGCCCAGATCTCGGTCATCACCCTGGGGGTCTTCGTGTCGGCCTTCGTCGCCCTGCCCACGGCGCCCCTCCTGTCGCGCCGCTTTGGCAAGAAACACACCGCCATGCTGCTGGCGGTCCTGTCCCTCGCCATCGGGATCGGCCCGGTCCTGCTGCGCCTCGCCGGCCTGTTCCCGGCCAACGGGACCCCACAGCTCTTCGGCATCCTCTTCACCACCTCCATCGTGGGGGTGACCTGCGGGATCATCGCCTCGACCATGGGATCATCCATGATCGCCGACGTGGTCGAGGAGTCCGAACTCAAGACCGGGCGCCGGTCCGAGGGCCTGTTTTTCGCCGCCTCGGCCTTCGTGGGCAAGTCGGTCTCCGGCTTCGGCATCCTGGCCGCCGCCCTGCTGATCGACGCCATCGGCCTGAAGCCGGGCGTGGCCCCCGCCGACATGCCGGCCGAGGTCATCCAGCGGATGGGCGCCGTCTACGCCCCGGTGATCATCTTCCTCTACATGACCGGTTTCGCCCTGCTCTCCGGCTACCGGATCAGCCGGGAATCCCACGCCGCCACCCTGCGCGCCCTGGCCGCCGACGCCGAGGAGGCCGCCCACCCCTTCCCCGTGAAGGAAGATGACCGGTGACCCGGCGTCACCCCTCAAAAACGGTTGGCGAATGAAGCCCGGCTGACATACTGATTGTTCAGATTGTCTTCGCTGGCCGCTGCGGCGGACGCGATCACAGGCCACGGAACCCCGCCCGAGAGAGAGACAGGACAGACAGCATGAACACCATGACGCCCGGCCCGGCCAAGGCGGCCTTCGGCTTCGATCCCAAGGACGACCTGAACGACCTGCGGATGAGCGAAAAGGCGACGCCGCTCTACGAGCACGTCAAGCGGTTCGTCCACGAGACCGTGGCCCCCATGTCGGAGAAGTTCCACAAGCTGGGCGAAGGCCGCGCTGATCGCTGGAGCTATGTCCCCGGCCAGCTGGAAATGCTCGAGGAAGCCAAGAACCAGGCCAAGAAGGAAGGTCTCTGGAACTTCTTCCTGCCCGACGCCGAGACCGGCGAGGGCCTGTCCAACCTCGACTACGCCTACATCGCCGTGGAGCTGGGAAAGGTGCCGCTGGCGTCGGAGGTCATGAACTGCTCGGCCCCGGACACCGGCAACATGGAGGTGCTGGAGCGCGTGGGCACGCCCGAGCAGAAGGAAAAGTGGCTGAAGCCCCTGCTGAACGGCGAGATCCGCTCGGCCTTCGCCATGACCGAGCCGGACTTGGCCTCGTCCGACGCCAAGAACATCGGCATGCGCGCCGTGCTCGAGAACGGCGAGTGGGTGATCAACGGCGAGAAGTACTACATCTCCGGCGCCGGCGACCCGCGCTGCAAGATCATGATCACCATGGTCAAGACCAGCCCGGACGCGCCCCCCAGCCGCCAGCAGTCGCAGATCCTGGTGCCCATCGACACCCCCGGGGTGGAGATCCTCGGCCCGATGCACGTCTTCGGCGAGGATGACGCCCCGCATGGCCACATGCACATCCGCTTCACCAATGTGCGGGTGCCGGAATCCAACATGCTGCTGGGCGAGGGCCGCGGCTTCGAGATCAGCCAGATGCGCCTCGGCCCGGGCCGGATCCACCACTGCATGCGCTCGATCGGCCAGGCCGAGCGGGCCCTGGACCTGATGGTCCGCCGGGGCCTGTCCCGCGAGGCCTTCGGCCGCAAGATCGCCTGGCTGGGCGGCAACGTCGAGATCATCTCCCGCGCCCGGATCGACATCGAGGCCATGCGCCTGATGGTCCTGAAGGCCGCCAAGGCCATGGACGTCCTGGGCAACCGCGAAGCCCGCGTCTGGGTGCACATGGTCAAGGCCATGGTGCCGGAGCGGGTCTGCCAGATCATCGACCAGGCCATCCAGATGCACGGCGCCACCGGCGTCTCGCAGTGGACCCCGCTTTCCCGGATGTACACCGGCCAGCGCACCCTGCGCATCGCCGACGGTCCGGACGAGGTCCATCACCTGGTGGTCGGGCGGCACGAGATCCGCCAGTACGAGGGCGGCGGCGAGGACCAGACCTCGGGCGTCGTCTGGCGGAACTGAGGCAAGGCGCGGACGGCGGCCCCGGTCGCCGTCCGTCTCCCACAGGAGGTCCGGATGTCCGAAGGCGAGGCCGAGATCACCGAGGTGCGGGCCGCGCACCGCTTTGACGAGGCCCGGCTGGAGGCCTGGCTGGACGGACGGCTCGAGGGCTTCCGCAGGCCGCTGACCGTCCGCCAGTTCGAGGGCGGACACTCCAACCCCACCTTCCTGATCGCCTCGCCGGATCGGCGCTGGGTGGTGCGCAAGAAGCCGCCCGGCGACCTCCTGCCCTCGGCCCACCAGGTCGGGCGCGAGTACACCGTGCTCAAGGCCCTGGGCGGCTCCGGCGTGCCGGTGCCCACCGTGCGCCTGCACTGCGAGGATACGTCGGTCATCGGCTCCGAGTTCTTCGTCATGGACTGGGTCAAGGGCCGGATCTTCCTCGACCCCTCCCTGCCCGGCATGACCCCCGCCGAACGCAGGGCGGTCTTCACCGACTACCTGCAGGTGCTGGCGAAGCTGCACGCCATCGACCCCGCCGCGGTCGGACTGGCGGACTACGGCCGGCCGGGGAACTACTACGAGCGGCAGATCAGCCGCTGGGTGCGCCAGTACAAGGCCGCCCAGACCGACGACCATCCCGACATGGAGCGGCTGATGGAATGGCTGCCCGCCCACATGCCGGCGGAGAGCGAGACCCGGATCGTCCACGGAGACTTCTCGATCCGCAATTGCATGCTGCACCCCACCGAGCCGAAGCTCGAGGCGGTGCTGGACTGGGAGCTATCGACCCTGGGCGATCCCTATTCCGACGTCGCCTACACCACCCTCTTCATGATGGGCGAGACGCCCCAGAAGACGATCACGGACCTGGGCATCCCCTCCCAGGCCGAGATGTTCGAGATCTACGCCGAGGCCTCGGGCCGGCCGGCCCTGAAGGACTGGAGCTTCCATCTGGCCTTCACCCTGTTCCGCATCGCGGCCATCAACCAGGGGGTCTACAAGCGCGGGCTGGACGGCAACGCCTCGTCGGACCGGTATGTCGAAGCCTATCCCTCGATCCAGCGCTACGCCGCCCGGGCCTGGTCCATCGCCAACGGGGGCCCGGCGGTTGTCTGACGGACTGCTTGAGCGGCGCAACCGGGCCTTCGGCGCCGGGGCCGCCCTCTTCTACGAGACCCCCCTGCACATCGTCCGCGGCGAGGGCGCCTGGCTCTTTGACGCCGAAGGCCGACGATACGTCGACATGTACAACAACGTGCCCTGCGTGGGGCACGGCAACCCCCGGGTGGCGGAGGCCATCGGGCGCCAGCAGGCGACCCTGAACGTCCATTCCCGCTACCTGCACGAGGACATCATCCGCCTGGCCGAGCGCCTGACCGGCAAGCTGGGCGAGGGGATCGAGAGCGTCATCTTCTCCTGCTCGGGGACCGAGGCCAACGAGATCGCCCTGCGCATGGCCCGCATGGCCACGGGGCGGCGCGGCGTCCTCTGCACGGACGCCACCTACCACGGCAACACCGAACTGGTGGGCGCCATGAGCGGCCTGCCGGCGGGCTCGGACCGCGCGCGGGGCTTCCGCAGCTTCCCCTTCCCCCAGACCTTCCGGACGCCCGAGCCCGGCCTGTCGGGCGAGGCCCTGACCGAGACATACCTCGCCGGGCTCGACCGGGCCATGGAAGCGCTGGAGGCCTCCGGCGACGGGATCGCGGCCCTGATCGTCTGCTCCATCCTGGCCAATGAGGGCCTGCCCGACATCCCGCCGGGCTTCATGGCGAAGGCCGCGGCCCGGGTCCGGGCCCGGGGAGGCCTCGTCATCGCCGACGAGGTCCAGTCCGGATACGGCCGGACCGGCCAGTGGTGGGGCCATGGCGTCACCGGCTTCACGCCGGACATCGTCGTGACGGGAAAGCCCATGGGCAATGGCGTGCCCCTGGCCGCCACCTCCGCCTCCCGCGCCCTGGTCGAGACCTTCCGCAGCCGCACCCGCTATTTCAACACCTTCGCCTCCAGCCCCCTGCAGGCGGCGGCGGGGAATGCGGTGCTGGACGAGATCGAGTCCCGGGGCCTGCTGGCCAACGCCGAGCGGGTCGGCGCCTTCCTGAAGGCCGAGCTGAAGGCCCGGGTGGGACGCTGGCCCGGCGTGGCCGACGCCCGGGGCTGCGGCCTCTTCCTGGGGGTGGAGATGGTCGGGCCTGACGGCGCCCCGGACCTCGCCGGCGCCCGGGCCGTCTGCAATGGCCTGAAGGACCGGGGCTTCCTGACGTCGAACGCCGGGGCCTTCAACAACGTGGTCAAGATCCGCCCGCCCCTGGTCTTCAGCCAGGCCGACGCCGAGGCCTTCCTCCCGGCCTTCGACGCGACGCTGGACGCCCTGCATGGAGCGGGCTGAGGCCGAGCGGCTCTTCGGCCCCGCCGCCCGGGAAGCCGCGAGGGCCTTCCCGGTGGACCACCCTCGGCTGTCCCTGGTCACGGTGTCGGAGAACGTCACCTTCCGGCTGACGGACGGGCGGACCGGCGAGGACTGGGTCCTGCGCCTCCACCGGCCCGGCTACAACTCGGCCGCCGAGCTGGAGGCCGAGCGGGTCTGGACTTCGGCCCTGCGCGAGGCGGGACTGGAGGCGCCGGAGCCCCTGCCCGCCCGGGACGGCCGGGCCTTCACGCCGCAGGTCGTGGCCGGGACCGGCGAAGTGCGGCTGGTCGGGGTGACCCGCTGGATCGAAGGCGAGGTGCTGGACGACCTCCTGAAGTCGCCGGACCGGACCGGCGAGCGCCCGGGCTGGTTCCACCGTCTCGGCGGCCTCGTCGCCCGCACCCACCTGCAGTCCGAAGCCTGGACCCCGCCGCCCGGCTTCAGCCGCACCCGCCTGGACGCCGACGGCCTGATGGGGCCGGCGCCCCGCTGGGGGCCCTTCTGGGAACATGCGGCCCTCTCTGCGGAGGACCGCGATCTTGTCCTCGCGGCGCGAAGGGTCGTGCACGAACGGCTGTCCGCCCTGCCCCGGGAGCCCGCTGTCTTCGGGATGATCCACGCCGACCTGCACCCCGGGAACCTGCTGGTCCGGGGCGATGACCTCGCCATCATCGACTTCGACGACGCGGCCTTCGGCTGGCGCATGTACGACATCGCCGTGGCCCTCACCCACCAGCAGGCGGCGCCGGATTTCGCGGCGGTCAGGGACGCCTTCCTGGCGGGGTACCGGGAGGTGCGCGACCTGCCGGAGACCGAGGCGGCGCAACTGCCCCTCTTCCTCCTGGTGCGCGGCCTGGTCCAGCTGGGCTGGCTGCACGAACGCCCGGAGATCGATCCCGGCGAGTGGCTGGAACGACAGCTGGACCAGATCCGGCGCAGCTGCCGGGCCCTGCTGGCGGGGGCGGTGTAGCGCCCATCGGCGAAGCTGTTGACCCCCTCCGGCCCGCTCCGCGGTCCACCTCCCCCTGGGGGGAGGAGTTAAGGAGCCAATTGCTCCCCCAAGGGGGAGCTCCGACCGGAGGTCGGTGAGCAACCATGTTCAAGCAGGCTGGGTTTTGACCCAGGGCTGGCCTCTCTGGAGGACGAGGTTGGCGGCT
>JBJOJL010000004.1:0-87273 GCA_046046615.1 Pseudomonadota bacterium | reverse complement strand
GGGCGCGCTTGGCCTTGATGGACATCTTTTCCAGCGTTAGCTCCAGCCACGGATCGACGAAGGTCCAGCCGCCCATGTTCTTCGGCTCTTCCTGGCACCAGACCAGTTCGGCGTTGGGGAAGCGGGACAGCTCGGTGGAGAGCGACTTCATCGGCCAGGGATAGAACTGCTCGAGCCGCATCAGGTAGATGTCGGTCAGCCCCTTTTCCTCACGGGCCTCCAGGAGGTCGTAATAGACCTTGCCGGAACACAGGACGACGCGGCGGATCTTCTCCGGCGGGTCGAGGGTCAGGGCCGTGTGCCGGCCGCGCTCGGCGTCGTCGTGCAGCACCCGGTGGAAGGACGAGCCCTCGGCCATCTCCGAGAGCAGGGACACCGCCTTCTTGTGCCGCAGCAGCGACTTGGGGGTCATCACCACCAGGGGCTTGCGGAACTCGCGCTTCATCTGCCGGCGCAGGACGTGGAAGTAGTTGGCCGGGGTGGTGCAGTTCACCACCTGCATGTTGTCCTCGGCGCAGAGCTGAAGGTAGCGCTCCAGGCGGGCGGACGAGTGCTCGGGCCCCTGGCCTTCATAGCCGTGCGGCAGCAGCAGGACGAGGCCGCTCATCCGCAGCCACTTGCGCTCGCCGGATGAGATGAACTGGTCGATGACCACCTGGGCGCCGTTGGCGAAGTCGCCGAACTGGCCCTCCCAGAGCACCAGGGTCTTGGGATCGGCCAGGGAGAAGCCGTACTCGAAGCCGAGGACCGCCTCTTCGGAGAGGGGCGAGTCGATGACCTCGAAGTGCGCCTGCCCTGCGCCCAGGTTGTTGAGGGGCGTGTAGTGCGCCTCGGTGGTCTGGTCGATGATGTCGCAGTGGCGCTGGGTGAAGGTGCCGCGCACGCTGTCCTGGCCGGCCAGGCGGACCGGGAAGCCGTCCTGCAGCAGGCTGCCGAAGGCCAGGTGCTCGGCCGTGGCCCAGTCGAGGCCCTCGCCGGACTCGATGGCGGACTTGCGCCCCTCGATGACCCGCCGGACGTTCTTGTGGACGTCGATGCCGTCCGGAATGGCGGTGATGCGCTCGCCCAGGCCCTTCAGCCGGGCCAGAGGGACGGAGGTGTTCCCCCGCCGGTCCTCGCCCTCGGGCAGGGCCAGGCCCGCCCACTTGCCGTCCAGCCAGTCGGCCTTGTCGGCCTTGTAGGCCTTGCCGGCCTCGAACTCGGCGTCGAGGAAGGCCTCGAACTCGGCCATCCAGCGGGAGACGTCCTCTTCGGACACCAGGCCCTCGGCGACCAGCTTGCGGGTGTAGATCTCGCGGGTGCTGGGGTGATCCTTGATCCGCGCGTACATCAGCGGCGAGGTCATGGTCGGGTCATCGCCCTCGTTGTGACCGAACCGGCGATAGCAGAACATGTCGATGACGACGTCCCGGCCGAACTTCTGGCGGAACTCGGTGGCGACCTTCACGGCGTAGACCGTGGCCTCCGGATCGTCGCCGTTCACATGGAAGATCGGCGCCTCGACCATCAGGGCGACGTCCGAGGGATAGGGCGAGGAGCGGCTGTACTTGGGAGCCGTCGTGAAGCCGATCTGGTTGTTGACGATGAAGTGGATGCAGCCGCCGGTGCGGTAGCCCTTGGTGCCGGAAATGGCGAAGCACTCGGCCACCACGCCCTGTCCGGCGAAGGCGGCGTCGCCATGCATCAGGAGGGGCAGGACATGGCTGCGCCCGGCGTCCGGGGTCTCGCGCAGGACAAAGGCCTGCTTGGCGCGGGCCTTGCCCAGCACCACCGGGTTCACGATTTCCAGGTGCGAGGGGTTGGCGGTCAGGGACAGGTGGACGCTGTTGCCGTCGAAGGCGCGGTCGGAGGAGGCGCCCATGTGGTACTTGACGTCCCCCGAGCCCTCGACGTCGGTCGGCAGGGTCGAGCCGCCCTGGAACTCGTGGAAGATGACCCGGTAGGGCTTGCCCATGACGGCGGCCAGCACGTTCAGCCGGCCCCGGTGGGGCATGCCGATGACGATGTCGCGCACGCCCAGGGCGCCGCCGCGCTTGATGATCTGCTCCAGGGCGGGGACCATGGCCTCGCCGCCGTCCAGGCCGAACCGCTTGGTGCCGGGGAAGCGCTTGTGGAGGAAGCGCTCGAAGCCCTCGGCCTCGATCAGCTTCTTGAGGATGGCGATCTTGCCCTCGCGGGTGAAGACGATCTCCTTGTCCCGCCCCTCGATCCGCTCCTGCAGCCAGGCCTTCTGGGCCGGATCGGAGATGTGCATGTACTGCACCCCGATGTCCGAGCAGTAGGTGCGCTTCAGGATGGCGAGGATCTCGCGCAGGGTGCCCGTCTCGAGGCCGAGCACGTAGTCGAGGAAGATCGGCCGGTCGTAGTCGGCCTCGGTGAAGCCGTAGGACGCCGGGTCGAGCTCGGAGGCGTCGCCGTCCGGGATGGCGATTCCCAGGGGGTCGAGGTTGGCGCGCAGGTGGCCCCGCATCCGGTAGGCCCGGATCATCATGATGGCGCGCAGGGAATCCAGGGTCGCGGCCCGGACATCCTGGGCCGCCGCGGCGGGCGCCCGGTCGGCGATCTTCGAGGCCAGCTTGGCCTCCACGGCGGGCCAGAGCCCGTCGATGGCCGAAAGCCAGTCCGGACGCGCGGCAGGCGCCTTGCGGGCCGTCCAGGCGGGCGGCGCCAGGGGCTGGGCCGCACCGGCGCGGTCATGGATGGAGGCGAAGAAGCTGCGCCAGGACGCCTCGACGGAGTCGGGCGCCTTCAGCCATCGGGCGTAAAGGTCCTCGATGAAGGCCGCATTCCCGCCGTAGAGGAAGGAAGTCTCCGCCAGGAGTTCGTTGATCCGTCCCGCGTCGTCCGCCATGTCGCTCGCCTGTCGCCCGCGGCCCGCGACGCCTTCAGGAGGAGAGTCGAGCTGGACCGCTCAAGGTTGAATTGTCAGGCCCCCTCAGGCGCCCTTCAGCACCTCGAGCAGGGTCTCTCCCAGCTTCGCGGGAGACGGCGCCACGCGGATGCCCGCGGACTCCATCGCCGCAATCTTGTCCTCGGCGCCGCCCTTGCCGCCCGAGATGATGGCGCCAGCATGGCCCATCCTGCGCCCGGGCGGAGCCGTGCGGCCCGCGATGAACCCGACCATAGGCTTCCGAATCGCTGAATTCTTTATGAATTCGGCAGCATCTTCTTCAGCCGACCCGCCGATCTCGCCGATCATGATGATCGACTCGGTCTCGGGGTCCTTCAGGAACATGTCGAGCACGTCGATGAACTCGGTGCCCTTCACCGGGTCCCCGCCGATGCCGACCGCCGTGGTCTGGCCGAGGCCGACCTGGCTGGTCTGGAACACCGCCTCGTAGGTAAGCGTGCCGGAACGGGAAACAACACCCACCGAGCCCTTGCGGAAGATATTCCCGGGCATGATGCCGATCTTGCAGGCCTCGGGGGTCAGGACGCCGGGGCAGTTCGGGCCGATCAGCCTGGACTTCGAGCCCGACAGGGCGCGCTTGACCTTGACCATGTCGGCGACAGGAATGCCTTCGGTGATACAGATGATGAGGGGGATTTCGGCGTCGATCGCTTCGAGGATCGAATCCGCTGCGAAGGGCGGCGGCACGTAGATCACGCTGGCGTCAGCGCCCGTTTGCCGCACGGCTTCGTCCACCGTATTGAACACGGGCAGGCCCACATGAGTGGTCCCGCCTTTGCCGGGGGTGACGCCGCCGACCATCTTGGTCCCGTAGGCGATGGCCTGCTCGGAGTGGAAGGTGCCCTGGGCGCCGGTGATCCCCTGACAGATGACCCGGGTTTCTTTGCCGATCAGAATGGACATTAGGCGAGCCCCCGCACGGCTTTCACAATCTTCTCGGCCCCATCGCTGAGGTCATTGGCCGCAATGACGTTGAGGCCGCTCTCATTGATGATCTTCTTGCCCAACTCGGCGTTCGTGCCTTCCAGCCGCACCACCAGAGGGACAGACAGGCCCACCTGCTTGACGGCGTTGACCACGCCGTTGGCGAGGATGTCGCACCGGGCGATCCCGCCGAAGATGTTGACCAGAATGCCCTTCACATTGGGATCGGCCATGATGATCTTGAAGGCGGCCGTCACCTTGGCTTCGTCCGCACCGCCGCCGACATCCAGGAAGTTGGCGGGCTCTGCGCCGTAGAGCTTGATGATGTCCATGGTCGCCATGGCCAGGCCGGCGCCGTTGACCATGCAGCCGATTTCGCCGTCGAGGGCGATGTAGGAAAGGTCGAACTTGGAAGCTTCGATTTCCTTCGGGTCTTCCTCGCTCTCATCTCGCAGACTCACCACTTCCGGATGCCGGAAGAGGGCGTTGGAGTCGAAGGACACCTTGGCGTCCAGGACCCGCAGCTGGTCATCGGCGGTCACGATCAGCGGGTTGATCTCGAGCATCGCCATGTCTTTGGCGACGAAGGCCGCATAGAGCTGACCCAGAAGCTTGGCCGCCTGCTTGGCGAGGTCGCCGCTGAGGCCCAGGGCCTTGGACAGGGCGCGCCCATGGAACGGCCAGACGCCGGTCGCCGGGTCGATTCCGAAGGTAATGATCTTCTCCGGAGTATCGTGGGCGACGGTTTCAATATCCATGCCGCCCTCCGTCGAGGCGACCACGGAGACCCAGCTGGTTTCGCGGTCGACCAGGAGGGAGAGGTAGAACTCCTTGGCGATGGCCGCGCCTTCCTCGATGTAGAGGCGGTTGACCTGCTTGCCCTTGGGCCCGGTCTGGTGCGTCACCAGCACCCGGCCCAGCATTTCCTGGGCGTTGGCGCGGACGTCGTCGACGCTCTTGACCACCCGCACGCCGCCCTTGGCGTCAGGCCCGAGGCCTTCGAAGCGCCCCTTGCCGCGCCCGCCGGCGTGGATCTGGGACTTCACCACGAAGACCGGACCGCCCAGCTGCTCGGCGGCCTTCACGGCCTCGTCGACGGAAAAGGCGGGAAACCCGCGCGGGACCGCCACGCCGAACTCGGACAGGACGGCCTTGGCTTGATGTTCGTGGATGTTCATGGGGCCCAGAAGCGCTGTTCTGCAGGCTCGCCCGATTGGCGAGTGGCCGGTTTATAGGCGCCCCCCGGAGATCAGGCAACCGCCGAGCCGCCCTGCCCCTGCGTCATCCCAGGAACAGGTTCCATACGAAGCGGCCCGGCAGGAGGACGAAGAGGAAGTTCACGGCGAAACCGCCAAAGAACAGGCCGGTCATGTAGCGGCGGTGCCGTTCCACGTCATGCCGTCGCGCCGCCGCCACCGCCAGGGGCAGGGCGATGATCACATAGCCGCTCAGGATGTGGATGAAGGAGAAGTGGCCCGGGTTCACCACCCGGATGAAGAGGGAGGTGGCCGCGACGATCCCTACCGCCAGCACCCAGCCCCAGCCGAGGATCCGGTGCATCCGGGCGCCCTTGCGCCCGGCCATCAGGATGGCGCCGACCATCAGGGCCAGGAGGCCGAAGGCCAGGTGAACCAGGATGACCGGCGAGGTCGAGGCCAGCAGGTCCAGGTCCGGCGCATGCGGGCGGAAGGCCGGCGGGGCGACGCCCGCCGCACGGTCCGCGAGGACGCCGGGCAGCAGGGCCGCCGCCAGGGCGAGGGGCCCCACGGTCACGGCGGCGATCAGAGCGACCTTGCGCGAGGGGGTGCGGATTTGGGACATCAGGGTCATCTTGGGTCTCCGGTCGCCCGGGGGCGGATGTCGCCGCCGGGCTCTGACCGGAACCTGCCGGGCCCCTCGCCGGGCCTCAAACGAGGATGCGCCAGATGACGCCGCCGCTTCGCAAGCCGCCCGGGCCCGCCGTTCGCGAAGCGTGGACGGCGGCCTATCTGCGGCGGGCCGCGGTCGTCACGGCGGGGGTGGCGGCGGCTGTCGGCGCCTTCCTGGCCTTTGTCGGCGCCTTCGGACTGTCGGCCTTCCCGCTCGGCTGGCGCTTCGCCTACCTCGTCCCGGTGGCGGTCCTGACGGGGATGATCGGCCTGGGCGGGTTCCTGCTGGCCGGCCGCCTGGCGCCGGGGTCGAACCGCTGGGTCCGTGCAGGACTGGGCGGCCTCCTGATCTTCATCCCCGCCGGGGTGGTCGTCTGGCTCACCGCAGGCCTCATGCCGGGACAAGCCCTGGACCTCATCGAATTGCCCGCCTACCTCGGCACCTCGCTTGTGGTGTCCGTGACCATGTCGGTGCTCTCCGTCGCCGTCATGCCGCAGCCGACGGGCCCCGCCCCCGCGACAGAAATACCGGCGACGCCCTCGCGCTTCCTGGAGCGTCTTCCCCTCCGGCTGAGGAACGCCGAGATCTGGGCGGTGGAGGCCGAGGACCACTACCTGCGCGTGCACACCAGCGCCGGCCAGGACCTCATCCTGCTGCGCATGGCCGACGCCGTGGCCGAACTGGAGGGCCAGGAGGGCATGCAGGTGCACCGGTCCTGGTGGGTGGCGCGCGCCGGCATCGCCGACGCCCGCCGGGGCGACGGCCGGGCGACCCTGACCCTGAAGGATGGGTCGGAGGCGCCGGTCAGCCGCACCTACGCCGCCGAGCTCCGGCGGCGCGGGTGGGTCTGAAGCCTCAGGCCAGCAGGTCCTTGATGGTCTCGCGCTCGCCGACCAGCTCGTCGTTGGTCAGGGCGATCTTGGACTTGGCGAAGTCGTCCATGGCGAAGGACTCGATCACCTCGTAGCCGGTCGCCGTGGTGCGCACGGGCATGCCGGCCCAGACGCCGGGCGCGAAGCCATAGCGGCCCTCGCTGCTGACCGCCACGGAGTGGACCTTGCCGGGGGTGACCAGGTCGCGGACGTGGTCGACCAGGGCGTTGGCGGCCGAGGCCGCCGAGGACAGGCCGCGGGCCTCGATGATGGCCGCGCCGCGCTTGCCGACGGCGGGCAGGAAGTCGTTCTTCAACCAGGCCTCGTCGCCAATCACGCTGGCGGCGTCCTTGCCGCCGATCTTCGCGTGGGTGAAGTCGGCGAACATGGTCGGCGAGTGGTTGCCGTAGATGTAGAGGTCGGTGACCTGGTCGATGGCCACGCCGGCCTTCTGGGCCAGCTGGGCCCGGCCGCGGTTCTCGTCCAGGCGGACCATGGCGGTAAAGCGGTCGGCCGGCAGGCGGCGGGCCTGGGCCGCGGCGATCATCACGTTGGTGTTGCAGGGGTTGCCGACCACCGCCACCCGGGCGTCGTCGGCGGCCACGGCGTCAATGGCCTTGCCCTGGGCGATGAAGATCTTGCCGTTGTCCTTCAGGAGGTCGGCGCGCTCCATGCCGGGGCCGCGGGGCTTGGAACCCACCAGCAGGCACCAGTTGGCGTCCTTGAAGGCGACCTCGGCCTCCCCGGTCAGGACCATGTCGGTCAGCAGGGGGAAGGCGCAGTCCTCAAGCTCCATGGCCACGCCCTTGAGGGCCTTCTGCGGGCCTTCGACCGGGATTTCCAGCAGCTGGAGGATGACCGGCTGGTCGGGGCCGAACATGGCGCCGGAAGCGATGCGGAACAGGAGGGCGTAGCCGATGTTGCCGGCGGCGCCGGTGACCGCCACGCGGATGGGTTTCCTGGAAGCCATGGTTTGTCTCCGGAGTGTGGGTTCCGCGGTCGGCCCGCGTCGGAGGGCTCCCTAGCTGGAAGCGGCGGGGCCTGCAACGCCGCAGGCGCTTGTGAAGGCCCGCCAGCCCGGCCAATCTGGCCCCATGCCCGAGATCGATCCCGCCTTCCTCGCCGGCTCGCACGCCCTGGACGAGCTGCCCCTCTGCCATGTCCGCCTGCAGGACGACGCCCGCTGGCCCTGGCTGATCCTGATCCCGCAGGTCTCGGGGGCCCGGGAGATCGAGGACCTGACCGTCGCCGAGCGCCGGCTCCTGGTCGAGGAGGTGGTGGCGGCGGGAAACGCAGTCCGGGCGCTGGGGGCGGCCCTTGGACTTGCGGTGGAGAAGCTGAACGTGGGCGCCCTGGGCAATGTCACGCCCCAGCTTCATGTGCATGTGGTGGGCCGCAGGGCGGGGGATCCGGCCTGGCCTGGACCGGTCTGGGGCTTTGGCCAGGCGGAGCCCCTGGCGCCGGAGGTCCTGGAACTGGCCCTCGCCGCGGCCCGTCCGGCCCTGGCGCCGGGCGCCCAGCCCTATCCGCCCTTCCCGGGTCGCGGCCCGGGCTGAACCGGCTCAGTCGCGCTGCATGCGGACGGCGACCTCGACCCCGTCCTCGGTCAGGGTTCCGGTCCACTGCCCGGCGGGATCGGAGCGAAGCTGGAGCCTGACCGGCCCGCGGTGGGGCGGGGCCTCGAAGGTCAGGGACAGGCGGTCGCCGGCCCGGCTGGCCGCGCGGAGATAGCCTGAGCCGGAGAGGGAGCCGGGCCGCCGGGGATCGCTCCAGGCGCCGTCCAGGGTCCCGGCGCCGGAATCGATGAACTGGAAGGCGTAGAGCGGGCCGGCCTGGCTGCGCACCAGCCACCGGCCCTCCAGGGCGCCCAAACGGCCCTGGGCCGCCGCGAAGCCAGCCCTCAGGCGGGCCTCGTAGGTCCGCTCGGCCGAGCCCAGGGGCGGCTCGGGCGTGCGGCCGTGGTCGTCCACGCCCACCTTCTGGCCCGGGACGGAGACGGGCCCCTGCCGGGGCGCAGCGGGCGCGGCGGCCTCGGGCAGGTCCAGGTCGCCGCCATCCGCCTCTTCCTCCTCGTTGTCATCCTGGGTCGCCGGGGCGGGCCTGGACTTCAGGAGGTCGCCGATCAGGTCCGGGTCCTGCGCGCGCGCCGGCGGCGCCTGCAGGACCAGCAGGCCGGCGAGCGCGGCCAGGGCGGCGGGGCGGAACAGGGTCATGCCTCCTCGAGGGCTGCGGCGATCTCCAGCAGGCGGAGGGCCTGGTCCAGGTGCAGGCGCTCGACCATCCGGCCGTCGACCCGCAGGACCCCCTTGCCGCGATTTTCAGGCGAATCAAAGGCGGCGGCGACCGTGCGCGCCCAAGCCACCTCCTCCGGCTCGGGGGCGAAGGCCCGGTTGGCGGCGGCGATCTGGTCGGGGTGGATCAGGGTCTTGCCGTCGAAGCCGAACTCGATCCCCTGGCGGCACTGTCGCTCCAGGCCGTCGAGGTCGGCGATGTCGTTCCAGACCCCGTCCAGCACGGTCAGGCCCCGGGCGCGTCCGGCGGCGACGGTCAGGGACAGTGCCGCCTGCAGGGGGCGGCGCTCGGCGTCCACCCGGCAGCGCATCTCCTTGACCAGGTCGTTGGAGCCGACGACGAGGGCCGCCAGGGGCCCGCCCGCTGAGGCCAGGGCGTCCAGGGTGAAGAGGCTGGCGCAGGTCTCGACCATGATCCAGAGGGCGACGCCAGGCGTCAGCCGCCCGGCGTAGGCGGCGACGTCCTCGGACGTAGAGACCTTGGGGGCCAGGACCGCGTCGGGCTGGACGGCGCCGGCGGCCACTGCGGCCAGGTCCGCCTCGCCCCAGGGCGTGTCGAGGCCATTGACCCGCACCACCACCTCCCGCCGGCCGAATCCGCCCTCCGCGACGGCGGCGACCGCGAGGTCCCTCGCCGCAGGCTTGGCGTCGGGGGCCACGGAATCCTCCAGGTCGAGGATCACCACATCGCAGGCCAGGCTCCGGGCCTTCTCGATGGCGCGGGGGTTCCCGGCGGGCATGTAGAGGGCGCTGCGGCGGGGGCGGGCGGGCGTCATCGGGCGTCTCCGTGAAATCTTCGGCGCAAGCGTCGGCAGGGTCGCGGGCGAGGCCCGTTCTAGACTATGCTGGAACCATGATCACCCGCCACGAACCCGATGCCCGCAACGTCCTGGGCGGCCCGCTTCAGCCCTGCGGCCTCGACCCCGTCACGGGGTTCTATCGCAACGGATGCTGCGAGACGGGCGCGGAAGACATGGGCCTGCACACCGTGTGCGCCATCATGACGGCGGAGTTCCTCGCCTTCTCCCGGTCCGTGGGCAACGACCTGTCCACCCCCATGCCGGCCTATCGGTTCGCCGGCCTGAGGCCGGGGGACCGGTGGTGTCTCTGCGCGCCCCGCTGGAAGGAGGCCCTGGACGCCGGAGCCGCCCCGCCCGTGGTGCTGGAGGCCACGCACGAGGAGACCCTGGCCGTCGTCGACCTCGAGACCCTCAAGGCCTACGCGTCGGGGGCGGATTCCGGCGGCGGGCCGGTGTAGCGCGCCCGCGGGCGAATCAGGGCGCCATCCTGGACCTGCTCAAGGGCGTGGGCCAGCCAACCCGCGCAGCGGGCGGCGGCGAAGAGGGACAGGGCCGCGCCCTCCGGCGCGCCGAGGTGGTCGCAGACCGCCACAAGGGCGAAGTCCACGTTTGGAGCGAGGCTGGTCGTCGCCCGGACCTGCTCGGCCAGCCTGGCCAGGTCCTCCGGAGGGCTGAACCGGGACAGGAGGGCTGCGGCGCGGGGATCGCCCTCGGGATAGAGCGGATGGCCGAAGCCCGGGATCCCGCGATCCTCGGCCACCCGCGCGGCGACGGCGACCTCCGGTCCCTGGGCCAGGGCTTCCGCCCGGAGCCGCGCAAGGGCGGCGGGCGCCCCGCCATGCCGGGGGCCCGACAGGGCCGCCAGGCCGGCCAGGGCGGAGGCCGCCAGGGAGGCGCCGGTGGAGGCCGCCACCCGGGCCGCAAAGGCCGACGGATTGAGTTCATGGTCCGCCAGGAGGACCAGGGTGCGGCGGATGAGGTCGGCGGCGGGACCGCCGGGCCCGAGCCGCCAGGCCTTGGCGAGCCGCAGGTGGATGGGACCGGAGTCGGTTTCGGCCGCCAGGGCGTCGGCGAAGATATCGAGCAGGAGTGCGGCCTCCGCCGATCGGGCGAGGGCGGGCTGTCCTAAGGCCGGCGGCGCCTCGGCGGCCCGGGCCGCCAGGGCGAGGAAGGCCCGGGAAAGGGGCGGCCCTGCAGAGGGAGGCTCGGGTCGGTCCGACCGCTTGAGGGTCACGCCGTCGCCGCCCCTGAGAAGCCGGGCCACCGACTCGAGGGTTTCCGTCTCCGCCAGGAGGAGGGCGTCGCGTCCCCGGTACCAGGGACGTCCGGCCTGGACCGTGGTGATGGCGGAGGCCAGGACCGGCTCGCCCCAGGTCATCGCCCCCGCGGCGACCTCAGAGGGGCGGCGGCTGCGCCGACGGCGCTCGGCCAGGGCGTCCACCTCCCGCGATCGGTAGAGGCTGCGTCGGGAATCCCCGGGGTCAGGGCGGGCCGTCAGGAGGCCCCGACTGACATAGGCGTAGAGGGTCTGGGGCTTGAGCCCCAGCCGGTCCTGAACGGCTGCAGCGGTCAGCCACTCCGCCATCTCGGCCTCCCCATTCTGATTTTATATTGATTATCTTGATCAAGATTGACTGGTCAAGGCCAAGGGCGCCTCGTGGCGCCATCACGAGCCGCTGCATGAAGGAGAACGCCATGGAGGCTGGTCTGGAGTCCGTTATCGCCGCGCATACGGTGCTGTCGGATGTGGACGGCGAGGCCGGACGCCTCGTCCTGCGGGGCGCGACCCTGGAGTCTCTGGCCGGCGTCGCCAGCTTCGAGCAGGTCTGCACCCGGCTCTGGTCCGGCCTCGCGCCTGTCCAGGTCGGCGACCTGGGGGCGGCCCTCGGCGCGGCGCGGGTCGAGGTCTGGTCGGAGGTCGAACACCTGGACGACGCCCTGGCCGCCATGCCCCCGGTAGAGGGACTGAGGGCCCTGATGGCCCGGCTGGAGGATGGCGAGGACCTTCCGGCGGCGCTCCGCATCACGGCCGCGCCCGCAGTCTTCACCGGCGCCCTCCTCCGGCGGCGGCGCGGACTCCCGGCCCTGGCGCCTGATCCCTCCGCCGGGCAGGCAGCCGATCTCCTGCGGATGATCTCCGGGCAGGCGCCGACACCGGCCCAGGCGGCGGCCCTGGACGCCTACCTGGTCACGGTCATTGACCATGGCCTCAACGCCTCGACCTTTGCGGCCCGGGTGGCGGCCTCGACGCGGGCGGGGCTTGCGTCGGCCGCCCTCGCCGGGATCAGCGCCCTGAAGGGGCCCCTGCACGGCGGCGCCCCGGGCCCTGTGATCGACATGCTGGACGGGATCGGTTCGCCGGGGAACGCCCGCGCCTGGCTTGAGGCGGCCCTCGACCGCGGCGACCGGCTGATGGGCTTCGGACACCGGGTCTACCGGGTAAGGGACCCCCGCGCCGACGCCCTGAAGGGCGCCATCCGCCGGCTGGGCGCGGACGAAGGTCGCCTGGCCCTTGGCGAGGCGGTGGAGGCGGCGGCGCTCGAGATCCTGCGCACCCGCAAGCCCGACAGGCCCCTCGAGACCAATGTGGAGTTCTACACGGCCCTGCTCCTGGAGGCCCTCGGGGTCCCGCCGGAAGCCTTCACCTGCATTTTCGCCGCGGGCCGCGTTGCAGGGTGGACCGCCCACGCCTGGGAACAGGTCGCCACCGGGCGGCTGATCCGCCCGCGCTCCGTCTACATCGGTCCCGAACCGGCCCCGGAATGATTTGGCCCGGCCGGGGGCAGGCGCTAGATAGAGGCATGCCGCACAACGCCCGCCTGCCGCCGGATCGCACCGCCGCCCTGACGCGGGGGATCACCCTCATGTCCGTGGGCGTGGCGGCCCTCCTGGTCGCGGCCAAGACGGCGGCCTGGCTGGCCTCGGGCTCTGTGGCCGTGCTCGCGTCCCTGGCCGATTCCACCCTCGACCTCCTGGCCTCGACCCTCACCTTCTTCGCCGTCCGCTACGCCGCCGCCCCACCCGACGAGGAGCACCGCTTCGGGCACGGCAAGGCCGAGGCCTTCGCCAGCCTGATGCAGGCGGGCCTGGTCTTCGCCTCCGCCGCCCTGATCGGTCAGGAGGCCATCCGGAGCCTGCTGAACCCCCAGCCCCTCCAGGCCAGCGGCTGGGCCCTGGGGGTGATGATCCTGTCCACCGTCCTGACCTTCGTCCTCATCTCGGCCCAGACCTGGGTCCTGAAGCGAACCCAGTCCGTGGCGGTCAGCGGCGACCGGGCGCACTACGCCTCGGACCTGGCGTCCAACCTGGCGGCCCTGGCGGGGATCGGGGCCTCGGCCGCCTTCGGCGTGGCGGGCCTGGACGGCGTCGCCGCCCTAGTGATCACCGGCCTGCTCCTGTGGGGCGCCATCGGCGTCTTCCGTGAGGCCGCCGTCCAGCTGATGGACCAGGAACTCCCCGCCGAACAGCGCGCGCGGATTGTGGCGCTCGTCACCGCCGACCCGCGCCTGACCGATGTCCACCAGCTGCGCACACGGAGCTCAGGGCCCTACGTGCACATGCAGATGCACGTGGACCTGGACCCGCTCCTGACCCTGGAGGACGCCCACCGGGTGATTGTCGAGGCGGAGCGCCGACTGCTGGCCGAATTCCCCATGGCGGACATCCTGATCCACCCGGACCCCCGGGGGCTTGCGGAACCCCATGGCGGCGCCTTCGCCGAGGCGGCGGCGTCGACCGCACAGTAAACCGCCCCTTAAGGTCTGGCGCCCCTTAATCCCGGCTCCAGATCGTCTCGCCGGCCGGGCATGACCGAACGCATACTGCACCACTTCCCGCTGGACCCCGCCTCGCGACAGGTTCGCCTGGCCCTCGGGGAAAAGCGCCTGCCCTTCACGGAGCAGACCGTCCGCTACTGGGAGCAGCCTGACGCCTTCCTGGACCTCAACCCTTCGGGCGTGACCCCGGTCATGGTCGAAGGCGGCCTGGTCCTCTGCGAGTCCCGGACCATCCTGGACCATCTGGAGGAAACCTGTCCTGAGCCGCCCCTGCTGGGCCGGGATCCCCAGGAGCGCGCCGAGGCCCGGCGGCTGGTCCTCTGGTTCGACCGGAAGTTCGACCTCGAGGTCGCCGGCTTCCTGCTGCACGAAAAGATGGAGAAGCGGCTCCTGGGCCTGGGCGCCCCGGACCTCGCCGCCCTGCGCCAGGGCCGCGAGTCCCTGCGCCATCACCTGGCCTACCTCGAGGCGCTGTTGTCCGCCCGCGACTGGCTGGCCGGCCGGCGACTGTCCATGGCCGACTTCGCAGCCGCCGCCTACCTTTCGGTGATCGACTATCTGGGTGACGTGCCCTGGGACAGCTTCCCGACGGTCAAGACCTGGTACATGAAGCTCAAGTCCCGGCCCGCCTTCCGCCCCCTTCTCGCCGACCGCTGGCCCGGACTGGCCCCGGCGGCGCATTATGACGACCTCGACTTCTGACCCCAGCCCTGATCCTCGGCCCGATCCGCGGCCCGATCCCCGGCCCGATCCCCGGGACGCGATCCGCCGGCGGGCGGCCGAGCTGGGCTTCGACGCCTGCCGGTTCACCGGGGTCGAGGCGCCCTGGCCCGCCACGGCGCGGCTTGAGGCCTTCCTTGAGGCGGGTCATCACGGCGAAATGGAGTGGATGGCCGAGACCGCCGAGCGACGCGGCCACCCCCGCGCCCTCTGGCCCGAGGCCCGGAGCGCCGTCGTCCTGGGGGTGAATTACGGGCCGGACGCCGACCCCCTTTCGGGCCTCGGTCGCCGCGACCGGGGGCTCATCTCGGTCTACGCCCGGGGTGACGACTACCACGACCTCATCAAGGGCCGGCTGAAGCAGCTGGGCGGCTGGATGGCCTCGCGCCTGGGCGCCGACCTGAAGGTCTTCGTCGACACGGCGCCCCTGATGGAAAAGCCCCTGGCCCAGCAGGCGGGCCTGGGCTGGCAGGGCAAGCACACCAACCTGGTCAGCCGCGACTTCGGCTCCTGGCTCTTCCTGGGAGCCATCCTCACCACCGCGGCCCTGCCGCCCGACCCGCCGGGCGAGGATCACTGCGGCCAGTGCCGGGCCTGCCTGGACGCCTGCCCCACGGCGGCCTTCCCCGCCCCCTACCAGCTGGACGCCCGAAGGTGCGTCTCCTACCTGACCATCGAGCACAAGGGTCCGGTGGATCCCGCCCTGCGCCCGGGCCTGGGCAACCGGATCTACGGCTGCGACGACTGCCTGGCCGTCTGCCCCTGGAACAAGTTCGCCCAGGCGGGGCGGGAACAGAGGCTCTCGGCGCGGGCCGACAGGGTCGAGCCGCCCCTGGCCGAGCTGGCGGCCCTTGACGAGGCGGCCTTCCGGGCGAGGTTCGCCCGCTCCCCCATCAAGCGGACCGGACGGGACCGCCTGGTCCGCAACGTCCTCTACGCCATTGGCAATTCCGGCGACCGGGACCTGGCCGAGGCCGCGGAAGCGCGGCTGGACGACGCCTCCCCGCTCGTTCGCGGGGCGGCGGTCTGGGCCCTTTCGCGCCTCCTCGAGCCGGCGACGTTCAGAGACCTCGCCCGGGCGCGAGCCGGGGTCGAGACCGACCCCGGGGTCCGCGCCGAGTGGGCGGCGGCCGCATCAGGCCCGGCTCAGTCGGCGTAGACGCCGGCCCGGTTCTCCATCGCCGCCTTCACGGCCTCGACCTGGTTGGGCGAGCCGATCAGGGCGCCCTGCTCCTGGCTCTCGGCGAGGAGAATGGCGTGCTGGTCGGCGTCCGGGGCCAGGTCCAGCAGGCGCTTGCCCGCCCGGATGGCGTCGGGGTTCTTGGAGGCGATGTCGGCGGCCAGAGCCAGGGCCTCGGCGCGAGGATCGGCGCAGACCCGGGTGGCCAGGCCCAGGCGGTGGGCCTCCTCGCCGTTGAAAATCCGGCCGGTGAAGGTCAGCTCGCGGGCGACGTCGTCGCGGACCAGGCGCTTCATCAGGACCAGGCCGGCCATGTCGGGCACCAGGCCCCACTTGATCTCCAGGACCGCCATGCGGACGTCCGGGGTGACGAAGCGGATGTCGGCGCCCAGGGCCAGCTGGAAGCCGCCGCCGAAGGCCACGCCATGGATGGCGGCGATCACCGGAACCGCCTGCTCGCGCCAGACCATGACCGCGTGCTGGGCGTGGTTGGAGCCGCCCTCCGTTCGCTTGGGGGTGACCAGGCCCGCCCCGCCGCGACGCTCGCCCGAGGCCATCTTGGCGAAGTTGCCCATGTCGAGACCGGCGCAGAAGGCGCGGCCGTCACCGGACAGGACGATAGCCCGGACGCCCTTCTCGGTCTTGAGGCGCTCGCCGGTGTCGACCAGGGCCTGGAACATGCGGTCGTCGAGGGCGTTCATCTTGTCGGTGCGGACGAGGCGGACGTCGGCGACGCCGTTCTCGATCGTGACCTGGATGCGATCTTCCATGGAGGTCTCCTTCAGCTCTGTCCGGGCAGGGCGACGTAGCCCACCCGGGGGAAATGCAGGTGCAGGCGGCCGAGGTCCGGCGTCTCGCGCGCCAGGACCAGCCGGTCGGGCCGCGCCGCGACCAGGGTCCCGGCGATGGGGTCGCGGCCATAGTCGTCGGCCATCACCACCACGGGATCGCCGGGGGACAGGCCCAGGGCGTCATTCGGATCGTGGGCCGGCGCCGGGGCGGGCTCGGCCCCCCGGGCGATCTCGAGGGCCTGGGCGCCGGTGATCTCGGTCCGCGCAGCGTGACCGATGGCGGCCATGCGGCCCCGCCAGGCCTCCAGGCGCTCCAGGCCGGCGGAAAGCCGGGCGTAGGTCTCGGGCAGGGCGCCCCTCAGCCACCAGATGTTCATCCAGGCCGAGGCGTCCGCCAGGCCGGGCCGTTCCCCCGCGAGGAAGGGGGTCTCGCCCAGGGCCTGGTCAAGCCAGGCGGCGTGGCCGCGCCACTGGACGCGCATGGGCCCGGCGGCCTGGGCCATGGCCTCCACGTCGAAGGGACGACCGGAGAGCTTTTCGCGGTCGGCGATGAAGGCCTTGGGGGTCAGGTGGCCCATCTCGCCGAAGATGACCGGCACGGTCGCCTGGAAGAACAGCCGGTCGGCCCACAGGCCGATCGCCCTCAGGCCCGCCAGGCCCTCGTCGCCCGGCAGGGGGGAGCGTCGCTGGAGTTCGTCGAGAATGGCGAGGGAGTCGCAGTAGATGTCGGCGCCGACCTGCATGACCGGCGCCCGCCGGTATCCGCCGGTCAGGGGCGTCAGGTCCGGCTTGGGCATCATGTTCGGGGTCAGGACCGAAGACCAGGCCTGGCCGGTCATGCCCAGGACGATCCGCACCTTCTCCGAGAAGGGCGAGGCGTCATAGTGGTGCAGGATCAGGTCCATCTTCCCCCCTTGGCCAGGCGCATTCCCGACACGCTGTCACGGATTCCGGCGTCCGGCCACCGTGACGCTGCGTCAGCGCCAGCGGATCAGGGCTTCCTGCGCCGCCTCGGCCACCAGCCGCCCCGAGCGGTCATAGATCTGGCCCCGGTTGAAGCCGCGCCCGCCGGAGGCCGAGGGGCTGTCCTGGACGAAGAGGTGCCAGTCGTGGAAGTCGCTGGGCTGGTGGAACCACATGGCGTGGTCGAGGCTGGCCGCCTGCAGCCGCCCGCTGTCCCAGTCCACGGCATGCGGACGCAGGGAGGCGTCCATCAGGGTCATGTCCGAGCCGTAGGCCAGGGCGCACTGGTTCACCGCCACATCGTCGCCCAGGGGCTGGCGGGCCCGGAACCAGCACATGTCCGTGGGCTCCCGAACGCCGACAAAGCCGTGCGGGACCGGGGCGCAGGGCTTGAGCTCCACCGGCCAGATGCGCCGGGTCGAGGGATCCAGGCCCGCTTCGGCGCGCAGTTCCTCCTCGTTCTTCAGGGCCTCGGGCGGCGGGGCCTCGGGCATGGGCAGCTGATGCTCGAAGCCGGTCTCGGGAACCTGGAAGGAGGCCGCCAGGTTGAAGATCTGCTTGCCGTTCTGGATGGCCACCACCCGGCGGACGCTGAAGGATCCGCCGTCCCGGGCCCGGTCGACCTGGAACAGGATGGGCAGCTTCGGATTGCCCGGCCGGATGAAATAGCAGTGCAGGGAGTGGCAGACCCGCCCCTCGATGGTGCGGTAGGCCGCCGCCAGGGACTGGGCCACGACCTGGCCGCCATAGATGCGCCGGGTCTCATGGGGCGGGTTGAACCCCCGGAACAGGTCGGTGTCGAGGGTCTCCAGGTCGAGGAGGGCGAGGAGTTCGTGGTCCTCGAAGGCGGTCTGGGTCATGGGTGGGGACGGGAGCTCAGAAGGCGGGATCGGGAAGCTGGGCGAGACGGGGCAGGAGGCGGTCCTTGTCGGACAGGATCGCGTCGTCGCCGGACACCGGCCAGTCGATGGCCAGGTCCGGATCGTTCCAGATCACCCCGCCCTCAGTCTGGGGCGCATAGTCGCCATCGACCTTGTAGGCCAGCATGACGTCGTCGCAGAGGGTGCAGTAGCCGTGGGCGAAGCCGCGCGGCACGAAGAGCTGCTCGCCCCCCTCGGCGGTGAGCCGGGCGGACACCCAGCGCCCGCGGGTCGGCGATCCCGGACGGACATCCACCGCCACGTCCAGGATGGCCCCCGCCAGCACCCGGACCAGCTTGGCCTGGGCGTGCGGCGCCGTCTGGAAGTGCAGGCCCCGTACCGTTCCGGACCGGGCGTTGAAGGCCTGGTTGTCCTGGACGAAGTCGGCCTCGACCCCGGCGCCGGCCAGGGTCCGGCGGCTCCAGGTCTCGGAGAACCATCCGCGCGCATCGCCATGCCGGCGGGGCGTGATAAGCAGGACCTCGGGAAGGGCCAGGGGCGTTACGGTCGTCATGGAATTCCCGGATACGGGCGGCGGGGCCGCGAAGGGTGCGAGGCATGGCGCGGGACGCGGCGAAAGACAACCCCGGGGCGGCGGCCCAGGGCCCGGTCAGCGTCATCGTGGTGGCCTGGCAGTCGGGCCCGGACCTGACCCGCTGCCTGTCGGCCCTGGCCGGCCAGAGCCTGCCGCCCCTCGAGATCCTGCTGGTCGACAACGCGTCGACGGACGGCGCGCCCCAAGCGGCGGTGAAGGCCCTGCCGCAGGTCCGGCTCATCGCGGCGGGCGCCAACCTGGGCTTCGCCGCGGGGGTCAATCTCGGCGCCCGGCAGGCCAGGGGCGAGTGGCTGGCCCTGGTCAATCCCGACGCCTTCGCAGCGCCCGACTGGCTTGAACGCCTGCTCGCGGGAGCTGCGCGCAATCCCGGGGTCGACTGCTTCGGCTGTCGCCAGGCCATGGCCGACGCGCCAGGACGCCTGGACGGCCTGGGCGACGTGATGAGCCTTCCGGGCATCCCCTATCGCGGCGGTTACGGCCTGCCCGACCCCGGCCCTGTCGCCGAGGGCGAATGCTTCTCGGCCTGCGGCGGCGCCATGCTCATCCGGCGTTCCCTGTTCGAGGCCCTGGGCGGGTTCGACGAGGACCTCTTCATGTACTGCGAGGACGTCGACCTGGGTTACCGCATCCGCCTGGCCGGCGGCGCCTGCAGGGTCATCCCGGACGCCGTGGTCGCCCATGTCGGCTCGGCCTCCACCGGCGGGGCGGGCTCGGACTTCGCCAGCTTCCACGGCGCCCGGAACCGCATAAGGGTGTTCATCAAGGACACCCCGCCCCTGCTGTTCTGGCTGACCCTGCCCCTGCACGTCATCGCCACCAGCGCCCTTTTCCTGCGGTTGGCGACCCGGGGGCGTCTGGCGCCCAACCTGCGCGGCGCACGGGCCGCCCTGGCCGACCTGCCGGCGGCCTTCGCCGCCCGCCGTCGAACCCAGGCGACCCGCAAGGCCTCGTCCTGGGCCATCGCAAGGGCCATGACCTGGAACCCCCTCGACCTCCTGGGCCGGCGGGTGGTGATCCGCCGGCGGCGCCGGCCGGGCTGACGCCCTCAGCCCGCCGACCTGTGGCGCGGGCCGGGCAGGACGTCGATCAGCTCGATCCGGAAGACCAGGGTCGCACCGGGCGGGATCGGTCCGCCGCCCCGGTCGCCATAGCCGAGGTCCGCCGGCACGAAGATGCGCCACTCGTCACCGGGATGCATGAGCTGCAGGGCCTCGACCCAGCCCGGGATCAGGCCGTCCAGGGGCATGACGGCGGGAACACCGCGGTCGTAGGAGCTGTCAAAGACCTGGCCGGACAGGAGCTTGCCCTCGTAGTGCACCTTGATCTGGTCGCCCGGCAGGGGGCGGACCCCCTCGGCGGGGCCGGAGCGGACCACCACGTACTGGAGGCCGGAGGGCAGCGACTTCACACCCGGCTCGGCGGCGTTCTTGGCCAGGAAGGCCTTCCCGGCCTCGGCGTTGGCGGCCAGGACCTTGGGGTCGGGGCCCCTCTGGCAGGCGGCGAGCAGGGACAGGCCGGCGGCCAGGGCGACGAGGACAGGGCGCATCAGGGTCTCCTTCAGACCGCGCGGGGCGGATAGCCCCGGGCCCTGAGGGCCTCCATGATTTCTTCGGTGTGCCGGGCGTCGCGGGTCTCGATCATGATGTCGAACTCCGCGCCCTTGGCCGGTACGTCGAGGGCCAGGCGGTTGTGGGCCACCTCGATGATGTTGGCGCCCATCTGGCCGATAAGGGCCGAGACATTGGCCAGCAGGCCAGGCCGGTCGTCGCCGATGATCCTCAGGGACACCAAGCGCTGGTCGCGGACCAGCTCGCGGGTCAGGACCGAGGCGAGCAGGCGCGTGTCGATGTTGCCGCCGGTGAGGATGACGCCGACCTTCTTGCCCTGGAACCGGTCGGGATAGGCCAGCAGGGCCGCCAGGGCCGCCGCGCCGGCGCCCTCCGACACCGTCTTCTCGACATTGCAGAACAGGGCCACGGCCCGCTCCAGGTAGGGCTCCTCCAGCAGGAGGACCTCGTCGATCAGGGGGCGGGCGATGCCGTAGGTCAGGTCGCCGACCCGCTTGACCGCGATGCCCTCGGCGATGGTCGCCCCGCCTGTGGAGGCCTCGACCCCCCGCATCCGGGCGGTGAAGGAGGGATACATGGCCGGCTCGACGCCGATCACCCGGCAGTTCGGGTTGATCGACTTGGCCGCCGTGGCGCAGCCGGCGATCAGGCCGCCGCCGCCGATGGGCACAGGCAGGACCTCGATGTCAGGCTGCTCCTCGAACATCTCCAGGGCCACCGTCCCCTGCCCGGCCATGACCTTCAGGTCGTCGAAGGGATGCACGAAGGTCAGTTCGCGCTCTTCGCAGAGCCGGCGGGCGATGGCGGCGGACTCGTCGTAGGTATCCCCCTCCTGCACCACCTCGGCGCCGAAGGCCCGGGTCTGCTGGACCTTCACGAAGGGGGTGGAGCGCGGCATGACGATGGTCACGGGCACGCCCAGCCGGGCGGCGTGGTAGGCCAGGCCCTGGCTGTGATTGCCCGCAGAGGCGGCGATGACGCCCCGCCGGGACTCGTTGTCCGACAGCTGCAGCAGGGTGTTGAGGGCGCCCCGCTCCTTGTAGGCGGCGGTGAACTGCAGGTTCTCGAACTTCACCCACACCTCGGCCCCGGTGATCTCCGAGAGGGTCTGGGACTTGCGCATCGGCGTGCGCTCGACCCGGCCGGCGATACGCTCGGCGGCGGCGCGGACATCGGCGAGGGTAAGGCTCATGGCGGACCTGCAGCTTTCAGGGGCACTTCCCTAGTCGCTCCGCCGGAAAAGGGAAAGCTCAGGCCTGGGGGTCGAACTCCGCGACCCGGTGGCCGGGACCCGCCTCCAGCAGCTGCGGGCGGTAGGGCGGGGTCTCCCCGCGACGGCCCGGAAGGAAGCGGAGCGCGGCGTCCGGGTCCAGGGGGCTGGGCGGCTCGCCGCGCAGGCGAATGCGCTCGCGCGTGCGCTCGACCCCCGGGTCGGGGATGAGGGCCGAGGCGATCAGGGTCCGGGTGTAGGGGTGGCGCGCGTCCGTGAAGATGCGGTCCGCCGGGGCCTCCTCCACCACCCGACCCATGTAGAGCACCATGACCCGGTGGCTGATCTCGCGGACCACCGCCAGGTCGTGGCTGATGAACATCATGGCCATGCCGAACTCGGCCTGGAGATCGATCAGGAGGTCGATGATCTGTGCCCGGATCGACACGTCGAGGGCCGAGACCGCCTCGTCGCAGACCACGACCCGGGGCTTCAGGATCATGGCCCGGGCGATGCCGACCCTCTGGTTCTGGCCGCCGGAAAGCTCATGCGGATAGCGGTTGATCAGGTCCCCTGAAAGGCCCACCCGGTCCATCATGGCCCGGACCAGGGCCTCGCGCGCCCGGCGGTCGAGATGGGGCTGGAAGACCCCCAGGGGCTCGGCGATGGAATCCCCCACCGGCATGCGAGGATCGAGGCTGGCCAGGGGGTCCTGGAAGACGATCTGCAGGTCGCGGCGCGCCGAACGCAGGGCCTCGCGGTCCGCCTCGGGGATGTCGCGCCCCAGCAGGGTGACCGCCCCGGCCGTACGCGGGATCAGCCTCAGGACCGCCCGTGACAGGGTCGACTTGCCGCAGCCGCTCTCACCCACCACGCCCAGGGTCTCGCCCTGCCGGATCTCCAGGCTGACCCCATCCACGGCCCGCAGGTCCGCCCGCCGCCCGAACAGGCCCTGGCGCACCGGGAACCAGACCTTCACATCCTTCGCCTCGACGGCCAGGGGCGCCTCGGGGGCGACCGGGGCGGGGGCGGGACGGCCGCCGCGGTCGGCGCGGTCCAGGCGGGGCGCGGCCTCCAGGAGGTTGCGGGCGTAGTCGGTCCGGGGCCGGGCGAAGACCTCGGCCGCAGGCCCGGCCTCCACATAGGCGCCGTCCTTCATCACGCAGACCCGGTCGGCCAGCCGCGCCACCACGCCCATGTCGTGGGTGATGAGCACCAGGCCCGTCCCGCTCTCCCGGGTCAGCTCCTCCATCAGGTCGAGGATCTCGGCCTGGACGGTCACGTCGAGGGCGGTGGTCGGCTCGTCCGCGATCAGCAGGCGGGGCGCGCAGGCCATGGCGCCGGCGATCATCACCCTCTGGCGCATGCCCCCGGACAGCTCGTGCGGATACTGGTCCAGCCGCCGGGCCGCGTCGGGAATCCGCACCCGCTCCAGCCAGCGCAGGGCCTCGGCCCGGGCGTCCGCCGCCGACAGGCCCCGCCCGCGGCGAAGGGGCTCGCCCAGCTGGTCGCCGATCTTCAGGTGCGGGGTCAGGGCGGTCAGGGGGTCCTGGAAGATCATCCCCATGCCCGCGCCGCGCACGCGGTTCAGCTCCCGCTTCGGAGCGCCCAGGATCTCGCGGCCCTCGAAGCGCACCGAGCCGCTCGCCCGTCCGTTGGGCGCCAACAGGCCCATGACCGCCATGAAGGTCTGGCTCTTGCCCGAGCCGCTCTCGCCCACCACCCCCAGGGTCTCGCCCGGCAGGACCTGCAGGGACACGCCCCGGACCGCAGGAACAGACCCGTCGCGGGTCTGGAAGTCGATGCGCAGGTCCTCGATGGCGAGGACGGGGCTCGGGGACGTCGGCGTCACGGGGGGCTCCGCTGGGGTTCGCCTGAACATAGGGCCGACCTTGCAGAAGGGAAATCGCCAGAGGGCGGGAAGGCCGCTAGACTGGCGACGTGACCTCCCTGCTCCGGCCCGCCCTGTTCCTGGATCGCGACGGCGTCCTCAACGAGGACCGCGGCTACGTGCACCGCTGGGAGGATTTCCGCTGGATCGACGGCGCCCGGGAAGCGGTGGCGGCTTTCAACGCCCGCGACTGGTGGGTCTTCGTCGTCACCAACCAGTCCGGCGTCGGGAGGGGCTACTACGCCGAGGACGACGTCCACGCCCTGCACGCGCGGATGACCGAGGACCTTTCGGCGATGGGCGCGCGGATCGACGCCTTCTACCACTGCCCGCACCACCCCGAGGCGATGGAGGACCGCTACCGCCATCCCGACCCGCCGGACCGCAAGCCGAACCCCGGCATGCTCCTGCGCGCCATGGCCGACTGGCCCGTGGACGTCGCCCGCTCGGTCATGGTCGGGGACAAGGCCATCGACCTGGAGGCCGGCCGGCGGGCGGGGGTGCGCAGCCTCCTCTTCCCGGGGGGCGACCTGTCCGCCTTCCTCGCCGCCGAGGTCGCCGGGGACTGACGGCGCATTGACCCGTCCCTTCCGTCGCTGCAAACGGAAGGCATGAGCGATCCCAAGTCCAACCCGCCCAATCCCAATCTGGACGCCGCCGCCGCCATGGCGACCGAGGTCCCCCAGGCCGCCGCCCTCGGCTTCCAGATGGTCTCGGCCGCCGACGCCCGCGGCGTCATGCACGTGCCCTGGCGCGAGGACCTGGTGGGTGATCCGGACACCGGCGTCATCGCTTCAGGGGTCGTCACCTCCCTGCTCGACCACTGCTGCGGCATGGCCATCACCGCCGCCCGGGGCGAGCGCCGGCCCACCGCCACCCTCGACCTGCGCATCGACTACATGCGCCCCGCCGCCGGCAAGGCCGGGGTCACGGTCGAGGCCCACTGCTACCACATGACCCGGTCCATCGCCTTCGTCCGGGCCCACGCCTGGGACGCCGACCCGGCCGATCCCATCGCCACCGCCCAGGCCGCCTTCATGCTCTCGCCGGCGCCTGGCCCCGCCCCGGGAGGCGCCGCATGAGCCCCGAGGAACAGCTGCAGGCCTTCCTGGGCCGGGTCCCCTACATCCGCTTCCTGGGCATGCGCGCCGAGCTGGCCGGCGACGAACTGACCGGCGTCCTGCCCTTTTCGCCCCACCTGATCGGCAACACCATGCTGCCGGCCCTGCACGGCGGGGTGATCGGCGCCTTCCTGGAGATGACCGCCCTGGCCCAGCTGGCGGTGACCCAGTCGACCCCCCGGGTCCACAAGACCATCGACGTGACCATCGAGTACCTGCGCCCGGGCCGGGCCCTGACCACCTACGCCCGCGCCGACCTGCGCAAGGTCGGCCGCCGCATCGCCAACGTCCACGTCGAGGCCTGGCAGGAAGCCCGCAGCCAGCCCGTCGCCGCCCTCCGCGGCCACTTCATGCTGGCGGAGGACTAGGGCCCGTTTGCCCGGCGGTCCAATTCGGACTAAGTCTACCGGACTAAGTCTGGAGATGCCGACGTGAAGACCGTCAACATGCACGAGGCCAAGACCCACCTTTCCCGCCTGGTCGAGGAAGCGACCCGCGGCGAGGGCTTTGTCATCGCACGGGCGGGCAAGCCCCTTGTGAAGGTGACTGCCGTCGATGCGCCTGCGGTTCCGACGTCGCGGATCGGCTTCCTTCCCGGACTGCGCTTTCCGGAAGACTTCGACGACCTTGGCCGCGAGGAGATCACCGGTCTCTTCGAGGGTGACCTTTGAACTTCCTCCTGGACACCCACATCCTCCTGAGGGCGGCGAGCGGCGTCGACCTGGGCGACAGGCTCCGCAGGCTACTCGAGGATCCCGCGAACCGGCTGGTCTTCAGCGCGGCGAGCATCTGGGAGATCGCGATCAAGTCCGGCCTCGGGCGGCCGGACTTCGATGTGCCGTCCGGCGTCTTCCGGCGCGGTCTCCTGGAGGCCGGCTACGAGGAACTGCCCGTCACGGGCGCGCACGCCGCCGCCCTTCAGGGGCTTCCGCCCCTGCACAGGGACCCGTTTGACCGGATCCTCGTCGCCCAGGCCCTGGTGGAGAGCCTGACCCTCGTGACCGCGGACAGGACGATCCTGACCTATCCCGGGCCCATTCTCGCGGCGCCCTGACCCCAGGCGGGCCTCGCCCGCCTCATCCCGCCTTCGCCGCCAGGGCCTTCTGTTCGGCCTGGACCTGGTCGAGGCTGGCCTTGGCCCTGGCCTCGGCGGCGGCGTCCTTGCGGTTGCGCGCGTCGATGAGGGCGGCGGTGGCCTCCATCTCGCGGACCGGCAGGAGGTGGGTGTCGTCGGCGGGCTTGAAGGGGCCGGTCTGGATGGCGCGCATGACCTCCCTCTGCCGGCGCGCCTCGTCGGTGTCGCCGACCCCGTAGGACAGGACGAAGTCGCGGATCCTGGCCTTCAGGGCCGGGTCCAGGTCCTTGCGCCAGACCATGGGGTCCTCGGGCAGGGTGGGCGAGCGCCAGACCACCTCGATGTCTGCCACCGCCTTCTGCGCCGCCGGGGTCTTCTGGTCGGCCAGGCGGGCGATGGACTGGGAGTTGTTGGTGGCCGCATCCAGCTGGCCCATGGACACGGCGAAGAGGTTGGCCTCGTGGTTGGCGCTGCGCACGGTCTTGAAGCAGGTCTCGGGGCGGATGTTCCGCGGCCCGAAGAGCCAGGTCATGGGCGCCAGGGTGCCCGAGGTCGACTTGGCGTCGCCCATGGCGAAGTTCAGGGTCCGGTCGCAGGCCAGGAGGCGGTCCAGGGTCAGGCCCGAGCCCTTCTTCACGACGATCAGGGCCTGGTAGCCGTCCGGCCCGTCGGGCTTGGTGGTGCGGGCGAAGACCTCGCCGCCCGACCGGCGCACGGCCTCCAGGCCCGACTGGTTGGTGAACCAGCCCACATCGGTCTGCTTGAAGCGCATGGCCTCGATCAGGGCGGTGTAGTTGGTCCCGTAGAAGGGCTCGATCTTCAGGCCCGTCGCCTTCTCCATGTCGGCCAGGAAGGGGGTCCAGGCGCCCTGGGCGGCCTGGATGTTCTCGGTGGACATGATGGAGAAGCGCACCGTCCCCGGCGGCGGCCCGGCGGGCGCCTTGGGCTGGCAGGCGGCGAGGGCCAGGCCCAGGCCGGCGGCGAGGAGGAGGGAGTGGCGGACGGGGGTCATGCAGGCGCTCCGGGCCGGGGGCGGACGCCCCGCGTGTCGGCTGACTTCATGACGGTTTCGGCGGGGTCCGCAAGAGACCCCCGGCGCCGTGCGGGCTTGAGGCCGCCGCCAAGGAAGGCTAACGCCCCCTCATGTCCGTCCACACCGACCTCTCCCGGCTCGTCGCCCCCGCCCGCGAGGCCCGCTCCTGGCCCTTCGAGCAGGCCCGCCTGCTGCTGGACCGCATCCTGCGCCTGCGTCTCGACGACGCCGGCCGCGACCTCGCCGCCGCCCTGTTCGCCCAGGGCCGCCCGGACGAGGCCGTCGCCGCCCTGCCCGCCCTGCACGCCCCGGTCATCTTCCAGTGCGGCTACGGCGCCTCGGGCCTGCCGCACATGGGCACCTTCGGCGAGGCCGCCCGGCCGACCATGGTGCGGACCGCCTTCCGCGCCCTGACCGGCGACGCCATCCCCACCCGGCTGATCGTCTTCTCCGACGACATGGACGGCTTCCGGAAGATCCCCGACAACGTGCCCAACCGCGAGGCCCTGGAGCTGGACCGGGACAAGCCGGTGACCAGCGTCCGCGACCCCTTCGGTGAGTACGAGAGCTTCGGCGCCCACAACAACGCCCGCCTGCGCGCCTTCCTCGACGGCTTCGGCTTCGACTACGACTTCAAGTCCTCCACCGAGACCTACCGGTCCGGCGAGCTGGACGCCGTGCTCCTGCGGGTGCTGGAGCGCTTCGACGCCATCCAGGGCGTCATGCTGCCCACCCTGGGCGAGGAGCGGCGGGCCACCTATTCGCCCTTCCTGCCCATCAGCCCCAAGAGCGGGCGGGTCCTGCAGGTCCCCACCCTGGAGCGGAATGTCGGGGCCGGGACCATCGTCTTCCGGGACGAGGACGGGACCCTGACCGAGACCCCCGTCACGGGCGGCCACGTGAAGCTGCAGTGGCGCCCGGACTGGGCGGCCCGCTGGGTGGCCCTGGGGGTCGACTACGAGATGTCGGGCAAGGACCTGGTGGACTCCGTCCGGGTGTCCAACAAGGTGGCGAGGATCCTCGGCGGCGAGCCCCCCGAGGCCTTCCACTACGAGCTCTTCATGGACGAGAACAACCAGAAGATCTCCAAGTCCAAGGGTAACGGCCTGACCATGGAGGAGTGGCTGCGCTACGGCGCTCCCGAGAGCCTCGCCTACTACATGTACCAGTCGCCAAAGTCGGCCAAGCGGCTCTATTTCGACGTCATCCCCAAGGCGACGGACGAGTACCTGCAGCAGCTGGACGCCTACAACCGGGTCAGCGCCGAGGCCAATGCGCCGGCCATCGACAACCCGGCCTGGCATGTCCACACCGGCGCGCCGCCGGCGGCGGGCTCGCCCCTGTCCTTCTCCCTGCTCCTGAACCTGGTGTCGGCCGCCGACGCCTCGACCAAGGAGATCCTGTGGGGCTTCATCGCCCGCTACATCCCCGGCGCCGACGCCGCCAGCCAGCCCCTGCTGGACCGCCTGGCTGACTATGCGATCCATTACTACGAGGACTTCGTGAAGCCCTCGAAGCGGTTCCGCGCGCCGGACGAGCGCGAGCGCGCGGCCATGGCCGACCTCGCCGCCCGGCTGAGGGCCCTGCCCGCCGGCTGCCAGGACGCCGAGCTTATCCAGGCCGAGGTCTATGAGGCCGGCAAGGCGGCGGGCTTCGAGCCGCTGCGCCTGTGGTTCAGCGCCCTCTACGAGGTGCTGCTGGGCCAGAGCCAGGGCCCGCGCTTTGGCTCCTTCGCCGCCATCTTCGGCCTGGACCGGACGGTCGGCCTGATCGACCGCACCCTCGCCGGCGAACTGGCCCGCTAGGACGGCGTCAGGGCTTGCGCGCCACGCCCTCTCGGCGGGGATCGGCGCCGCCGGACAGGCCCTGGGGCGTCACCATCACCCCGTGCAGGCCCGAGCCCTCGGCGCCGCCGGAGCCCGTCAGCACCACGCCGCGGGCCGCCAGGCCCTCCACCACGCCGGGGGCGAACTTGGCCGGCTCGGAGAGGTAGGGCGCGCCCCGGGCGATGAGGTTGGGCAGGGCCACGGCCTCCTGCATGGGCAGCTTCCAGTCCAGCACGCCCACCAGGGCCTTGAGGTTGTAGGCCAGGATGGAATTGCCCCCCGGCGAGCCGACGGCGGCGTAGAACCGGCCCTTGCGGTCCAGCACCACGGCCGGGGCCATGGACGAGCGCGGCCGCTTGCCGGGCGCCACGGCGTTGGCGGCGGCGACCCCGTCCTTCTCGGTGGGCGAGAAGGAGAAGTCGGTCAGCTGGTTGTTCAGGAAGAAGCCGTGGACCATCCGGCCCGAGCCGAACAGGCTCTCCACCGTGGTGGTCATGGAGACGACATTGCCCTCGCCATCGACGATGACGAAATGGGTGGTGCCGCCCGGCTCCTGGGTGGCGTCCGGGGCGCGGGCGCCCGCGCCCTTCGGCTTGCCGGGCGGCGGCGGCGCGCCGGCGACCTGGGGCGGGATCAGGGCCGCCCGGGCCTTGAGATAGGCGGGGTCCAGGAGGCCCTGCACCGGCACGTCCACGAAATCCGGATCGCCGAAATAGCGGTCGCGGTCGGCGTACATCAGCCGGCTGGCCTGGGAGAAGAGGTACCAGCCCTGCACCGTGTCCGGGCCATGGGCGGCGATGTCGGTGTTGGAAAGGATGCCCAGCCCCATCAGCACCGCCGGGCCGCCCGAGGGGGCCGGCGGCACGCAGACCACATAGACGCGATAGGGCCGGCAGACCGCCTCCGAGACCTTGGGCTTGTAGGCCTTCAGGTCGGCCAGGGTCAGGGTCCCGGGCAGGGAGCCCTCGGTGGTGCGGCGGACGATGGCCTCGGCGATCTCGCCCTCCAGCAGGGCGGCGGGGCCCTCGGCGGCGATCTTGCGAAGGGTGGCGGCGTAGGCCGGGTTCTTCAGGATGTCGCCGGCCTGGATCAGCTGGCCGTCGGCCTTGGTGAAATAGGCGACGGCGTCGGGCTGGCGGGCCTGGGGGGCCTTGGAGGCGGCCAGGGCGGCGAGGCGGGGCGTGACGGCGAAGCCCTGGTCGGCCAGGGTCTCGGCCTCGGTGAAGAGGTCCTTCCAGGCCAGGCGCCCGTGGTCCTTCTGGGCCATGTGCAGCATGGCCACGGCGCCGGGCACGCCGGTGGCCCGGCCGCTGGTCACGGCGTCGAAGAAGGGCAGGGGCTTGCCGTCCGGCCCCAGGAACATGTCGGGCCGGGCGCCCGCCGGGGCGGTCTCGCGGCCGTTGTAGGCGGTCACCTTGCGGGTCTTCGCATCGTAGTAGGTCATGAAGGACCCGCCGCCGATGCCCGAGCTCTGCGGCTCCACCAGGCCCAGGGCCGCCTGCACCGCCACGGCGGCGTCCACCGCCGAGCCGCCGCGCCTCAGCACCGAGACGCCCGCCTCCACCGCCAGGGGATGGGCGGCGGCGACCATGCCGGTCTCCTTGACCTTCGCGGCCGAGGCGGTCGCTGGCGCCTTCGCCTCCCGCGCCAGGGCCGGAAGAGCCGGCAGGGCCATGGCCAGGACGGCGGCGGAAACGAGGGCGGACTTCAGAAGGGCAATTCGGCGCATGGGGGCCTCACGACGCGGGAACCGCCTGACCTATAGACCCGCCCGCGTGGACAAGGAACGCCATCCGGTGTTTGAGGAGCGACATGAGCCCGCCCGCCCCCGGCCCCCGCAACCTCATCACCGACGTCCCCGGCCTCGCCGTCGGCCAGGCGCAGGACCCGGGCGCGCGCACCGGCGTGACGGTGATCCTGCCCGAGGCGCGGGCCGTCTGCGCCGTGGACGTGCGCGGCGGCGGGCCCGGCACCCGGGAGACCGACGCCCTGGCGCCCGAGAACCTGGTGGAGGCCGTCGACGCCGTCGTCCTGTCCGGCGGCTCGGTCTGGGGCCTGGCCGCCGCCGACGGCGCCGTCGCCTGGCTGGGGGCCCGGGGCCGGGGCTTCCGCCTCGCCGACCGGCCGGGCGTTCCGCCCTCGCCCGTCGTGCCCGCGGCCATCCTCTTCGACCTCGCCAATGGCGGCGACAAGGCCTGGGGCGAGGATCCGCCCTATCGCGAGCTGGGCCGGCGGGCCTGCGCCGCCGCCGGGGCCGACTTCGCCCTGGGCACGGCGGGCGCCGGCTACGGCGCGGCGGCCGGGGGCCTGAAGGGCGGGACCGGCTCGGCCTCCGTCCTGTCGGCGGACGGCGCCGTGGGGGCCCTGGTCTGCGTCAACAGCTGGGGCTCGGTCACGGCCCCCGACGGCCGCACCTTCTGGGCCGCCCCCTTCGAGATCGACGGCGAGTTCGGCGGCCTGCCCCTGGACGGCCTGCGCGCCGGCCCCGGCCAGTGGGGCCCATCCAAGGCCCCGCCCCCGGCGGGCGCCCGCCAGAACACCACCATCGCCTGCGTCGCCACCGACGTCGCCCTCACCCCGGCCCAGGCCAGGCGCCTCGCCGTCATGGCACAGGATGGCCTCGCGCGCGCCATCCGGCCCGTCCACGCCCCCTTCGACGGCGACGTGGTCTTCGCCCTCTCCACCGCCCGTCGCCGCCTGGAGGGCGGAGACGCCGCCCTCGCCCGCCTGGGCGCCCTGGCCGCCGACACCCTGGCCCGCGCCGTCGCCCGGGGCGTCTTCGAAGCCACCCCCTGGCCCGACGCTGCGCCCCACGAAGGCCCCCCCGCCTGGCGCGACCGCCGCGGCTGACCCCCAAAGGAATCTCCCGCCCCCCGCTTGCGCTTTCCCGCCCGTGCGACTAGGTTCCGCGCCCTCGCCACAAGGCGGTGCGCGCCCGTAGCTCAGCTGGATAGAGCATCAGACTACGAATCTGAGGGTCGGACGTTCGAATCGTTCCGGGCGCGCCATTTTCTCCTGCCCAATGTAGAGAAGTCCTAGCCACCAGCGGGTGACCATCAGTTGATCAGGTCAACCGTTTCATGCCGGTGATAGAGGGTCGGTAGGACGGCGTGGGAAACACGGAACTGGTTCCGGCGCTTGATTCTGATCTCGCCACTTTCGGGAGTTTCCAGCTTCAGGGCTGGGTCGAGGTAGACCTGACCTCTCTCAACAGCCTTCAGAAAAAGCAGGAAGTCGGTTTCCTCGCAGGTGAGGATTCTCCCGCCGAAGGCATACTCCGGTGGCGGTGTCCGATAGAGTGAAGGGACGTAAGCCGCTTTGGCGTGCTTGCGATTCCAATGGGCCAGAAGGCCCTTGAATGTCCAGGACGCTGCGATCGTATCCTCGGAATCCAGAAGGACGATGGCGCCATTCATGTCGGTGACCTGGCCAGTCCCACTGTCAAAACCCGACAGTGACATCCGGAGGCCGGTGAGATGGTTCGGCGTTCGAAGACAATCATAGATGCCACCGAAGTTGAGGCGGTTTTCCCGGCCGTTACGGTCGGGATATCCAAACCGCCGGATGAACGCCTCGGGGCCCTCGGTTCGATAGACACCTCCCGTGGGCTCGGGGGTCATGAGCGTTACGGCGGACTTGGCGCGGTATGAACGGAAGTCGGAGACTGCATACTGCTTGACTTCCCAACCCATGAAGTCGGGTTCGGCGCGTCCATTCGGACTGATCCCCAGAAGCGCCTCAAGTGTGTAACCGCCGGCATTCCTCGCAGCATACGGTTTGGAAGTGCCGTCCGGTCCCAGTTTCATGGACTCGACCCAGGTTTGCGCATGGATCTGGCGGAGCCTTTCGAGAAGGACTTCCTTGGCAGAGGGTTCCGATGGGGACCCCACAGAGAGATCGAGGAAGACACCTATTGAACCCCAAGGCCCCCTGGCGACCTCCATGGAGATTTGCTCCCCCGGGCCGGAAGCATATCCGATGATCTCCCCAGCGCCGGTCACTCCGAGAATGAGGACTCGGCCCGGGTCTCGGGAGGTCATGACCGCCGAGGGGGCTGACCGACAGCCTTTGAGGAACCCCGAAAATCGCACCTCAGGATACCGGGGGTAGAGGATCAGTTTTGCGTCTGGCGCAACGCTCAGACCCTCAGAGGTAAGCCATAGGAAACTCAGTTCAGCCTTAGCCCTGTCCCGCACGGCGCCAGATACTGACGAGGGGTCTGTGGTGACGTCACCGTGCGGAAGCAGATTCAGAGAAGTGAATCCGGATCCGAGGAAGACTTGGTTCTTCGAGTTATCGTTTGGGGCCAACACCTTGGCGTAAAGACGAACCACACCAGCGTGGCGCATCCGGTCCCGCAGAGTGGCGAGAGACTGGAACATGGTCAGCTTCCCCGGATTTCAAGAAACTCGGAGTCTGACCGTAACCATCGTTGCAGCACCGATGAAAGTTCCGCGTCACTAATCCTTTCCACGCCCCTCATAGCGCATTCCCAGATCAGACAAACCCGCCAACCCTCAAAACGCAGCGCCTGGAGGCTCTGCTGATCCCTCAAGGTGGTAGCTCCGATCTTCGCGCGCCAGAAATCCTCGCGCGTCTTCGGCCACCGGAAAGATTTGCACTCATGCCCGTGCCAGAAACAGCCATGAACGAAGATGACGGCGCGGTGCTTCGCGAGGACAAGATCCGGAGACCCCGGCAGGGATCTCTTATGAAGGCGAAATCTGAATCCGGCTGTGTGCAGGAGTTTTCGCACCCTGACTTCGGGGGATGTGTCCTTTGCCCGGATGGCGGACATATTGCGTGACCGCGTCGCCGGGTCGTGAACATCCCCCAAATTCAGGCCCTCAGTCTTACCTCTCTTCCGGCAGCCACGAGACTGTCGATGTGCGGCTTCATGATCCTGAGGACTTCCTTGAACACAGGGACAGCAACAGAGTTTCCAAACTGCTTGTATGCCTGCGTGTCGGAGACCGGGATCACGAAATCGTCGTCGTATCCCATAAGGCGGGCGCATTCACGCGGAGTTAGCCGTCGGGGATTTTTACCGGGGCCCCGGTCGATGAGGATCTCAGATCCATCCTTATAGTACCGGGCCGATAGCGTCCGGGCGACGTCGTCTCCACCCACCAGACCAAACCCAAAGCCGTTCCCGGCAGCCCTGTGCTTGTCCGCATAGTCCCGGAGGTACTTCCAGAGGTGGTCAGTCAGAACGTACTTGTCGCTGACCTTCGCCTGGGGACCTTGGGTGTAGTGCCCTTCCGGAGCCTCGCTGCCGTTCTCGGGATGAAGAATGTCTTTGAGACGGGTGACGCCCTTGGGCGGAAGACGGAGGTCGTCCCAGCTGAACGGAACCTTCTCCTTAAAGCCTACGATAACAATTCGTTCTCTGTGCTGAGGAACGAAGTGCTGCGCGTCGATGATCCGGTACCATACCTGATACCCCAGTTCCTCCCTGAGCGTCCTGAGGATCACTTCGAACGTACGCCCCCGGTCATGGGAATGGAGATTTTTCACATTCTCCAAAAGAAACGCTTCGGGGCGATGTTCTCCCAATATCCGGGCGACATCGAAAAAGAGGGTCCCCTGGGTCTCGTCTGCAAACCCGTGGCTTCGCCCAAGTGAGTTCTTCTTCGAGACACCCGCAATCGAGAATGGCTGGCAGGGAAATCCGGCCAGGAGGACATTGTGAGACGGTATGTCCTGTGCATCGACTTCAGTAATGTCGCCCGCCGGAGGGTGGTTGTCCCGGAAGTTCGCTGAGTAGGTCTTCTGGGAATAAGGGTTCCACTCAGATGTGAAGGCGCAATAACCCCCGACGGACTCAGCAGCCTTCCGGAGCCCACCGATCCCGGCAAAGAGATCTATGAAATTGAACCCCTGGTCGGTTGAGACGGAAGATGAGTCCATTTCCCGGAGCATCCTGAGAAGAGTGGTCACAGCCGCCCTCCCTTGCCAGCCCGTTCCCCGCTCACGAGTGCGGAGCCGGTAGGTATTGACGTAAGAGAGCTGGGCCAGAACCTAGAGCCTGAGACCGACTTTCCCACAACAGAGTGAAAATCGGACAACCGGTATCTGGTAGCTGATTCTGGGTGCGCACAGCACGCAGTGTCGAAGATGCGTCGGACAGACAATCTGACCTCCTCATGAGGGCGCCCCCCGCAAGAAAGCCCTTCGGAAGGACTGTTCGCTTTTTGTTCTGCCTCAGTCAAGCCCTCACCCCTCCCGCAAGAACCGCCACGTCATCGTCAGCCTCGCCGTAGGCGCCGGGAAGGCGCAGGATGCCCCGGTCGCGGAAGACGGGGACGTCGGCGGCGGAAATCATGGAGCCGCCGCGCCCGGGAGACGGCGGAAGGTTTCCCTGCACATGGGAAGAGCCTAGACCCCCAGGGACGGCGACGCCATCCGGGCGGGAGCGACGAAGGCCATGACGGCGGAAGAGGTCCTGGAAGTCCTGGCGGCCTGCGCGGCGCAGGGCGTGCCCGTCTGGGTGGACGGGGGCTGGGCGGTGGATGCGGTCCTCGGTCGCCAGACCCGGCCGCACGAGGACCTCGACCTGGCCGCGCGGGTGGAGGATGGGCCGGCGCTGGAGGCCCTGCTGGCCGGGCTGGGCCTGGTCCGGCAGGCGGGCGGACCCGCCTGGAACCCTGTCTACAGCGACGGCGGGGGCCGGCGCGTCGACCTGCACCTCTTTCGCCTGGACGCGGAGGGGCGCGGGGTGATGGACCCGGACGATCCGGCGGTCGCCTATCCGGCGGGGTCCTTTGGCGGGCGCGGCGTGATCGCGGGGCGGGCCGTGGACTGCCTGCCCGCCGACATCCTCTGGCGGCTGAAGACCGGCTATCCGCCCCGGGACCGGGACCTTCTGGACCTCGCCGCCCTGGAGGCCGCCTTCGGCTTTTCCCGCGCCCGCGACTGACGCGCCAACCCCTTGCCCCTCCCCCCCTTGCCCGGCCCCTGCCGCCCGCGCGATGGTTGGGAAAACCGGGGGGAGACCGACATGACCGCCACATCCACAGCCGCGCCTGAGCGCCCGGTCGTCCAGCTGGCCCAGGGCCGGGCGCGGGGGGTGTGGAGCGATGCAGACGCCGGGCTGGCCCTCTTCGCCGGCCTGCCCTTCGCCCAGCCTCCGGTGGGCGACCTGCGCTGGCGGCCGCCCCAGCCGCCGCAAGGCTGGGAGGGCGAGCGCGACGCCTCGGCCTTCGGGCCCTGGTGCCCGCAGGCGACGGGCGAGGGCGCCTATGCCGAGGCGATGGTGGCCGGCCAGGGCTTTTCCCCGGAGGAGACCGCCGCGCGCCTCGCCGCCCTGAAGGCTGCGCCGCCACCGGCCATGGACGAGGACTGCCTCTACCTGAACGTCCGCGCCCGGATGGGTTCCGGGGCGCCGGCGCCGGTCATGGTCTGGATCCACGGCGGGGCGCACCAGTCGGGGTCGGGCGCCGGCGACTGGTACCAGTCGGACGGCCTGGTCCGCGAAGGGGTGGTGCTGGTCACGATCAACTACCGGCTGAACCTGTTCGGCTATTTCGCCCACCCCGCCCTGTCGGCGGAGAGCCCCTGGGGGCGGTCGGGCAATTACGGCCTGATGGACATCCTCGCCGCCCTGGAATGGGTGCGCGACAACATCGCCGCCTTCGGGGGCGATCCGGGCAATGTCACGATCTTCGGCGAGAGCGCCGGCGGGCAGTCGGTGAGCGAGGTCATGGCCTCGCCCCTGGGCCGGGGCCTGTTCCACCGGGCCATCCTGCAGAGCGGGGTCTATTCCTACCTGCACCACGAGGTGGCCGACGCCCCGGGGGCGGACTGGCTGGCCCGGGCCGGGCTGGCGGCGGCGGACGCGGACGCCGGGGCGCTCCGGGCCATTCCGGCGGCGGACCTGGTGAAGGCCCTGATGACCGTCTTGCCGCCCGCCGGCGGCTTCATGCCCGGGGTGGACGGCCACGTCCTTCCGGTCACGGTCGGCCAGGCCATCGTGCGGGGGGAGACGGCGCCCGTCCCCGTCATCGCCGGCTACAACGCTGACGAGGGGACCCTTCTGCACGCCTTCATCCAGGGCCCGTCCACCGACCTGCCGGGGATCTCGCTGAACCCCGCCGGCCGGTTGGAGTCGATCCGGGCCCACTATGGCGCGGCGGCGGAGGCCCTGGTCCGCCTCTATGGCCTGGACCATCCCTCCGAGGCGGTGAAGGGGGACATCGACCTCCTGGGCGACGACCTCTTCGGCGTGCACGCCCGCCACCTGGCCCGGCGCCAGGCCGGGCATGGGCGCGCGGCCTATCTCTATTTCTTCAACCGCACCCCGCCGGGGCCGCATACGCACGCCGGCGCCTACCACGCCGCCGAGATCCCCTTTGTCTTCGACAGCCATTCCGACGCCTTCGCCCGGGCGCCGGGGGATGCGGAGCTGACGCAGGTCATGGTCCGCTACTGGGCCAACTTCGCCCGGACCGGCGATCCCAACGGCGGGGGCCTGCCCGCCTGGCCGGCTTGGAGCGAGGCCGATCCCTGGATGGTGCTGGGCCCGGAGGTCGGCGTCGCGCACCGGGTGCGCGGCGAGAAGCTGGACCTCCTGGAAGGGGTGCTGACGGCGCGCATCGGCGGCTGAGGCGGGCGCCTTAGCGCCTCGAAACCGCCGTCTCCTCACGATCTCCGGCTTTTTTCACGCGGGAATCACGCGCCCCGGCGCGGCCTGCTCACGGCCGCCGGACGGCTGTCCCGGAAGAGGTTCCCCGTCAGATGCGCCGGCATGGAGCCGGGGCGGACGCCAGGGGCCGGGGGGCCAACCATGTCGAAGCTGGTGATTGAAAACCTCAACGTGCGGATCGCCGCCCTCAACCGCGTGGAGCGGCTGGTGTCGGTGACCGCCTTCTGCCGGGGCCCGGGCGACCTGTGCGCCGTCGCCCTGCTGAGGCCCCGCCGCCACATCGCCCCGCCGGCCGACGGCCTGTGGAACATCGACCTGGTCACCACCCTCAAGGTGCGGGGCCTCGACCCCGTCACCACCCGGGAGCTGCACTTCAACGGCGACGCCGACTGGTGCCAGGGCGTGCGCCTGCACGCCGACGGCGTCATCATGGAGCACCGGCTGGCCGAGCATGAAATCCGCAAGTCCCAGCCGACGAAGGCGGCGGCGCCCGTCGCGCGGCGGATTCCCTGGGCCTCGGCCTCGGCGGCCCTCTCCATCTGGCTGGACCCGAACCGGCCGCCGATGATCATCCCCGCCGGCCGCCCCGTGCCGCGCCGTCCCCGCCGGACCTGGCAGGCCTTCGCCTCCGCCGCCGCCGCCGCCGCCGCCGCCGCCGCCGTGGGAGCCTGAACATGCTGAAGCTGAAGATCGAGACCGCCACGGTCCGCGTCGCCGCCTTCCCCGAGGGCGACCGCCTCCTGACCCTCCGGGCGACCTGCCTGGGCCCCGCCGCCGCCCTAGCCGCCGCCCGTCTGGTCCCGCGCCGCCATGCCTCGGCGCCCGAGGACGGTCTGTGGGACATCGACCTGGTCGAGGACCCCGCGGTGGAGCCCGGGGAGACCGTCGCCTGGCGCGACCTGGTCTTCATCGGCGAGGCCGACTGGTGCGAGGGGGTCCGCCTCCACAGCCCCGGCGGCGTGCTGGAGCACCGGATCGCCCCGCAGGGCGCCCGGCTGGCGCCCCGGCCCCTGGCCGTCCCGCGCTGGAGCCGGCCCGAGGCCCCGCCGCAGGCGACGCAGGCGCCCCGGCGCCGGTTCGATCCCTTCCGCGTCTTCCTGGACGGCGTAGCGGCGGCCATGTTCCTGGCCGGCCTGTCCCTGGCGCCCATGGCCCTGCCGGCCAATGCGGCCCAGCCTGAGGCCCCGGCGTCCTCCGGGGCGGTCCTGAACTGAACCGCGTGAAGGCCCCGGTCTAGAGGGGCCGGTCCTCGGGATCCTCGATCAGGATCCGGTTCGCATCCCCTTGGGGGTCCTCGTACTGGTCGTTGCGCAGGGTCCACCAGAAGGCCGCCAGGCCGACCAGGGCCAGGGCCAGGGAGAAGGGGGCCAGGATCATGACGATGTTCACCGGCGTCCTCCCTTGAGCAGCCGCAGGGCGTTCAGCGTGACCACCAGGGACGAGCCCGACATGGCCAGGGCCGCCACGAAGGGATTGACCAGGCCCAGCATGGCCGCCGGGCCCGCGACCAGGTTGTAGGCGGCGGCGAAGGCGAAGTTCTCCAGCGCCCGCCGGCGGGCCGACCGGGCCACGTCGATGGCCTCCAGGATCCGCTCGGGCCGGTCGGCGGGATAGACGAGGTCGGCCGCCGACTGGCTGGCGTCCAGGGCCGTGCCCGGCGCCATCGCCACGTGGGCCTGGCTCAGGGCCGCCACGTCGTTCAGGCCGTCCCCCACCATCAGCACCCTGCGGCCGGCGGCCTTCAGGCCGGCGAGGTCCTCCACCTTGCCCTGCGGCGTCAGGCCGGACCGCCAGTCCCGGACGCCCAGGGCCTCGGCGACGCGGCGGGTGGGGGCCTCGACGTCGCCGGACAGGACCGAGACGGCCAGGCCGCGGGCGGCCATCTCCCCCGCCAGGCCGGCGGCCGAGGCGCGCAGGGGGTCGGCGAAGGCGAAGCGGAAGAGGGCGCCGCGGTCATCCCGGAACCAGAGCTCGGTCTGGTCTCCCGACAGGGGCGCGCCCACGAAGGCCGCCCGGCCCAGGCGCATGACGCCGGCCGGGGTGTGCGCCTCCACGCCCTGGCCGGCGATCTCCACCGCCCCGGCGGCGACGGGGCCGTCCCCGGCCGCCTCGGCCAAGGCGCGGGCGAGGGGATGGGACGAGGCCCGGGCCAGGGGCGCGGCGCGGGCCAGGTCCAGGGGATCGGCGTTGAGCAGGCGCGGGCGCCCCTCGGTCAGGACCCCGGTCTTGTCGAAGGCGGCGTGGTCGGCCTCGGCCAGGCGCTCCAGCCCGGCGCCCGACTTGACCAGGACCCCGCGCCGGAACAGGCGCGAGGCCGCCGCAACCTGGACGGCGGGAACCGCCAGGCCCAGGGCGCAGGGACAGGTGACGATCAGCACGGTGGCGGCCCGCAGCACGGCCTCGCGCACGGGCAGGCCCAGGGCCCAGCCGACGAGGAAGGTCAGGGCGGCGGCGATGTGGACCACCGGCACGTAGACGGCTGCGGCCTTGTCGGCCAGCTGGACATAGGACGAGCGCGACTGGGCGCCGGACTCCACCAGGCGGGCGATCCGCGCCAGGGTCGAGTCCTCGCTGGCCGCCTCGGCGCGCAGGGTCAGGAGACCGGACAGGTTGAGGGCGCCCGCCCGGCAGGCGACGCCGGGGGCCGCCGCCTCGGGGGTGGTCTCGCCGGTCAGGAGGGCGTTGTCGAGCTCGGACTCGCCGGCCTCCACCACCCCGTCCACGGGAATCCGTTCTCCGGGCCGGACCCTCAGCCTGTGACCGGGCCTGACCAGCCGGAGGGGCGCACGCCGCTCGGTCCCGTCGTCGGCCAGGATGGCGGCGGACGGGGCCTGCAGGGCCAGGAGGTCGGCGGCGGCGCTGCGGGCCCGCTGGCGCAGGGCGTGGTCCAGCCAGCGACCGATCAACAGCAGGAAGAGCAGGGTGACGGCGGCGTCGAAATAGGTGTCCCGGCCCTTCAGCAGGGTCTCCTGGAAGCTGACCAGCAGGGTCAGGATCACGCCGATCGAGATCGGCACGTCCATGTTGGCCCGTCCCGCCCGCAGGGCCTTCCAGGCTGACCGGAAGAAGACCATGCCGGCGAAGACGGCGCAGGGCGCGCCCACCCCCGCGCTTGCCCACTGCATGAAGGTGCGGGTCGCCGGGCCCAGCTCCTGGCCGAACAGGCCGGCCCAGACCGGCACCGAGAAGATCATCGCATTGCCGGCGCCGAAGCCGGCGACGGCCAGGGCCATGGCCAGCTCCCGGCCCTCGCGGTCCTGGGCCTGCCGGGCCGAGTCCGGGTCATACGGCGTGGCCGGATAGCCGATGCGGTCCAGTACGCGCACGACCCGGCCGGGGTCGCCCTCGGGGGCAAGGTTCACGGCCAGCCTGCCGGTGCTCAGGTTGAGCCGCGCGGAGTCCACGCCGGGGGTGTCCGCCAGCTCGCCCTCGATCCGGGCGATGCAGGCGGCGCAGTGGGCGCCGCTGACCAGCAGGTCGAGCCGTCGGCCATCCGGACCCGTAGCGGTCAGGTAGGCTGAAAGGTCAGGGCCGCCGGCGGGATCGTCCGCAGGCGTCTCCGCCGAGGTCCGCATCCCGCCGTCGGTCAGGGCCATGAGAGTCTCCGGGCGCCCTCGAAGGCGCCTTCGCCGCCCCGGGCGTCGAAGGTCAGGTCCCAGGCGCCGGCGGGGTTGGCCACCGGCGCCTCGTAGCGCCCGGGCGCAGTCTCGGTGAAGCGCAGGTCGGTCCGGCCCGCCTCGGTGGCGGGGCGCTCGAGCCGGCCGGTCAGGGTCAGGCCGCGGAGGGGCGCCCCCGAGGCGTCGCGCATCTCCACCCTCGCCACGCCCGGCTCGGCCGCCGCCGACGCGGTCCAGCCCAGTCGGGCCTGGGCCTCCTGCCGGGCGATACGGCGGTTGAAGGCGACGCCGTCCTCGTAGGGCGTGTCGGAGACCTGCCCCGGGAAGGTGCGGTAGGCCAGGGTCATGAACCAGACGTCCAGGGCGATGACGATGGCGAAGAAGCCGACAACGACGCCCAGGACATGCCAGCCTGTCAGGGTCCAGCCCCCGGAGCCGGCGGCCTCCGGGGCGCGGGAGGGGCTCGTCTGCGGGGTCATGGGCGGGCTCCCGGGTCGGTGATGAAGGTGGACGGGACGGTCATGGCGCCTTCGGGGAGGGTCACGGTGAAGGCGACGGGCAGGCTCTCGCCCGCACCGGGCTGCTCGGGCAGGGTCACGAAGACCCGGACCGCCCGGACCGTGTTCGCCTCGATCCGGGCGCTGACCGCATCGACCGCCATCGGGGCGGCGGGCGTCTTCAGGATCGCCCCGGCGGGCCCTTCGAACCGGATGCGGGCGTCGGCGTCCGCAAAGCTGCGGTTCGAGATCTTCAGGGTGTAGCCGTTGCGCACCGAACCGTCGGCCAGCCGGACGGCGATGGGGTTGCGGTCGCGCAGGACATGGACGTCGAAGGCCTGTCGGTGGGTCAGGCCCCAGAGCATCAGACCCGAGACCAGGACCAGGGCCCCGGCGTAGACCAGCGTGCGCGGGCGGACCAGCCGGTAGACCGCCGGCTGACCTGCAGCCCGGGCCGCCACGGCCTTGTCGGTGTCATAGCCGATCAGCCCCCGGGGCCGGTCGATCCGGTCCATCATCTCGTCGCAGGCGTCGGCGCACAGGCCGCAGTTGATGCACTCCAGCTGGGCGCCGTTGCGGATGTCGATTCCCATGGGGCAGACCACCACGCACTGGCCGCAGTCGATGCAGCCGCCCCGCCCCTCCCACGGGGCGCCCTTCTTGTGGGGTCCGCGGGGTTCGCCCCGGTCGGTCCGGTAGGTGACCTGCAGGGAATCCTGGTCGATCAGGGCCCCCTGGATGCGCGGCCAGGGGCACATGTAGGTGCAGACCTGCTCGCGCATGGTCCCGGCGAAGACATAGGTGGTGAAGGTCAGGAGGGCGCAGAAGACATAGGCCGTGGCGGGCGCCTGCCCGGTCCAGAACTGGACCAGGACGGTCGGCGCATCATGGAAGTAGAAGATCCAGGCGCCGCCCGTCCCGAAGGCGATGCCCAGCCAGACCAGGTGCTTGCCCGCCTTGCGCCAGGCCTTGTCCAGGGACCAGGGCGCGGCGTCCAGCCGCATGCGGGCGTTGCGGTCGCCCTCGAACATGCGCTCGACCTGGATGAACAGGTCGGTCCAGATGGTCTGGGGGCAGGCATAGCCGCACCACAGCCGGCCAAACAGCGAGCTCGCCAGGAACAGGGCCAGGGCGGCCATCACCAGGAGGCCGGTGATGAAATAGACTTCCTGGGGCCAGAACTGCAGGTCGAAGAGGTAGAAGCGCCGGCCGGCGAAGTCGACCAGGATGGCCTGGTCCGGCAGTTCGCCGGGGCGCTCCCAGCGGATCCACGGCGTGATGTAGTAGATCGCCAGGGTGACGATCATCAGGGCCCACTTCAGGGTGCGCCAGCGTCCCTGGACCGCCTTGGGATAGATCGGCGTCCGCGGCTTGTAGAGGCCGCCGCCCGCGTCGCCCCGGCGGCGCGCCTTCTCAGCGGCGGAGGTCGGGGCGGCCTCCTCCGGAGAGGTCCGGGTCCGGTCGATGACGACGGTCATGGGGGCGGCTCACTGTCCCGCGGCGTTGGCGTGCACGTAAACCGCCAGGGCCTTGACCGTCTCGGGATCGAGGCGGCCGGACCAGGCGGGCATGACCCCGCCGCGGCCATTGTGGATCTGGGCCTGGATGTCCTGGCGGGTCGCGCCATAGAGCCATTCCCGGTCCGTCAGGTTCGGGGCGCCCTGGAGGGGATCGCCCCGGCCCTCGGGGCCGTGGCACGAGACGCAGTTCGCCGCATAGACCGGCGCGGCCCTCTGGACCGCCGCCCCGTTGGCCGGGCGCCCGGACAGGGCGACCACGTACTCGGTCAGGTCGCCCACCTGGGCGGGGGTCAGGATCTGGTCCCTGCCAAAGGCCGGCATCTGCGAGAAGCGCGCCTGGGGATGGCCGGACCGGATGCCGTACTGGAGGGTCCGGTGGATATCCTCCAGGGTCCCGCCCCACAGCCAGACATCGTCGCGCAGGTTGGCGTAGCCCTTGCCGCCCGTGCCGCCCACCCCGTGGCAGGTGGCGCAATTGTCGCCGAAGACCGACTGGCCGACGGCCAGGGCGTGGGCCTGGAGTTCAGGGTCGCTCTCGATCTCCTGCAGGGAGGCCTGGGTCAGCCGCGCGTTCTGGCGCCCGCGCTGGGCCTTCAGCTGGGCCAGTTGCTCGACCACGGCGACGCGGTCGGACTTGCCCAGCACGCCGCGGGTATAGCCCGTCACGCCGGGCCAGGCCGGCATCAGGATCCAGTATCCGACGGCGAAGGCCACCGAGGCGTAGAAGACCCAGAGCCACCAGCGGGGAAGCGGGTTGTCCAGCTCGCGGATGCCGTCCCACTCATGACCGGTGGTCGGGACGGATCCCTGATCTTTCTGGGTTTCAGGAGCCGACATGCTCGTCCTCGTCATCTCTCAGCGGCAGGTGGGCCATGTCTCGGAAGGCCTGGCGGTTCTTGGGCCACAGGGCGTAGGCGACCCCGGCCAGGAAGATGACCACGAAGTAGATGGTCCCTCCCTGCTGGGCGAAGCGGGCGACCTGCTCGTAGGTCAGGGCGCTCATCTCTGGTTCTCCACGGCGCCGGCCTCGTAGGTCCGGAAGTCGACCAGGGTCCCGAGCATCTGGAGATAGGCGACCAGGGCGTCCATCTCGGTCAGCCGGTCAGGATCGCCGTCGAAGTCCCGGCGGTTGACCTTGTCGCCATAGAACCGGGCGAGGCTGGCGCCGGAGGCGGTGGGATCCACCTGGGCCTCCAGGTCGGCCCGGGCGTTCTTGAGCGCCGCCTCCGTGTACGGAACGCCCACCCGGGTCAGGGTCCTCAGCCGGGCCTCGATGTCGTCGACCTTGAGATCCTTTTCCGACAGGAAGGCGTAGGGCGGCATGATGGACTCCGGCACCACCGAACGGGGATCGGTCAGGTGCTGGACATGCCAGGCGTCGGAGTACTTCCCGCCCACCCGGGCCAGGTCGGGACCGGTGCGCTTGGACCCCCACTGGAAGGGGTGGTCGTACATGCTCTCGGCCGCCAGGCTGTAGGGCCCGTATCGCTCCACCTCGTCGCGCAGGGGACGGATCATCTGCGAATGGCAGACATAGCAGCCCTCGCGGACATAGATGTCCCGGCCCGCCTGCTCGAGGGGCGTGTAGGGACGGACCCCCTTCACCTTCTCGATGGTGCTCTCCAGGTAGAAGAGGGGCGAGATTTCAACGAGGCCGCCGACCGACACCACCAGGAGGATGCCGAGCACCAGCAGGAGCGAGTGACGTTCAAGCTTGGAATGGTTCTTCCACATGATCCCGTTCCCTTCAGGCCGCAGCCGCGACGATGGGACCGGAGGCCTCGGGCAGGACGGCGGGCGCCGGCTGCCGGATGGTCCGGTAGATGTTGTAGGCCATGATCAGGGCGCCCGAGAGGTACATCAGGCCGCCCAGGGCGCGGACGATGTTCTCGACGTGCTTGGCCGCGACCGTCTCGACGAAGCTGTTCGCCAGGAAGCCCTGGGGGGTGTACTCCCGCCACAGCAGGCCCTCGCCGATGCCGGACACCCACATGGCGGCGATGTAGAGCAGCAGCCCCAGGGTCGCGATCCAGAAGTGCCACTCGACCAGGGCGTTGGAGTAGAGCCTGTCCTTCTTCCACAGCCAGGGCACGAGGCAGTATACGGCGCCGAAGCTGATGAAGCCCACCCAGCCCAGGGCGCCGGAGTGCACGTGGCCGATGGTCCAGTCGGTGTAGTGGCTGAGGGCGTTGACCGCCCGGATCGACATCAGCGGGCCCTCGAAGGTGGACATGCCGTAGAAGCCCACGGCCACCGCCATCATCCGCAGGACCGGGTCGGTCCGCAGCTTGTCCCAGGCGCCCGACAGGGTCATCAGGCCGTTGATCATGCCGCCCCAGGACGGCATCCACAGCATGATGGAGAAGGTCATGCCCAGGGTCTGGGCCCACTGCGGCAGGGCCGTGTAGTGCAGGTGGTGCGGGCCGGCCCAGATGTAGATGAAGATCAGGGACCAGAAGTGGACGATGGAGAGGCGGTAGGAATAGACCGGCTTCTCGGCGCGCTTGGGCACGAAGTAGTACATCATGGCCAGGAAGCCCGCGGTCAGGAAGAAGCCCACCGCGTTGTGGCCGTACCACCACTGGGTCAGGGCGTCCTGGACGCCGGCGAAGGCCGAATAGCTCTTGGACCCCAGCAGGCTGACCGGCAGGGACAGGTTGTTGACGATGTGCAGCATGGCCACCGTCACGATGAAGGCGAGGTAGAACCAGTTCGCCACGTAGATGTGGGGTTCCTTCCGCTTCCAGATCGTTCCCAGGAAGACCAGCAGGTAGGCGACCCAGACGATGGTCAGCCAGATGTCCACGAACCATTCGGGCTCGGCGTATTCGCGGCCCTCGGTGATGCCGGCCAGGTAGCCTACGGCGGCCATGGCGATGAAGAGCTGGTAGCCCCAGAAGACGAACCAGGGGGCCAGGCCGCCCGCCAGGCGGGCCCGGCAGGTGCGCTGGACCACGTAGAACGAGGTGGCGATCAGGGCGTTCCCGCCAAAGGCGAAGATCACCCCGGAAGTGTGGAGGGGACGCAGCCGCCCGAAGTTCAGGAAGCCGTACTCCGGAAAGTAGAAGATCCGCGGCCAGGCCAGCTGGAGGGCGATGACCACGCCGACCAGCATGCCGACAATCGCCCAGAAGATTGTGGCGATGGCGCCGGCGCGGATGACCCCGTCCTCGTAACGCCCCGGATCCGCCCGGTAGCGGCCGTTGGCCACGCCCACCGTCAGGGCGGCGGCGCTGGCGAGGGCGGCGAATGTGAAGATCCACCCCTCAAGCCTGAACAGCGGGTCGGCCGAAAGCGCCGTCGCCATGAGCCCGAGGAAGGCGCCCGCCGCCGATAAGATCAGGAGGGCCACCGCGCCGGGCGGCGAATCCTGCTGGGCCAGAGTTTCCGACATTGCCCGCACTTCCCTGTTTGTCCTGGGAGGGCCATGACGCAGCGCGGGGGACCGGACCTTGATCTATCGCAAAGGCGAGGGATCGTCAGAGGACGGAGGCCCGGAAAGTCAGGGTTTTTTAAGGCTGTTTCCAAACCCTCGATTAAGTCCGTTGTCGGTATCCCTGTCTCATCTGGAAACAGGGGCGAGGCCAATGTCGGTTCACAGCAAGAAGCGTGCCAAGACGATCAAGATCCAGAACGGCCCTGCCCTCGCCTTCGCAGCCCTCCTGGTCGCCCTGCTCGCCCTCTGGCCTCACAGCCCGGCCTCGGCGTCGGCCCTTGCGCCCTTCGCCGGTGAAATGACCCGCAGCGCGCCCAAGGCCGGCGCGGTCGCCACCGAGGCGCGAACCCTCGCCGGCTTCAGGATCCACCGGACCCTGCGCCCCTTCCGCGCCCCTTCGCAGGTCTCGGCGCGGCCTGCCCATCGGCCCTACACCGCCTACCGGATCGTCCTGACCCCCCGCAAGCTGGCCGCCAATGCGGCGCCTGGCGTCCTTGAGGCGGGCCTGACCGAGAATGTCCAGGTCACTCCCGCCCTGGCGGTCAAGGCCTCCTGGGCGGAGGCTGCGGAGCCCACGGCGCAGAACAATCCCTTCACCCTGGTCGGCAACCGCTCCGGTCTCGAGAACGCCACCCAGACCGAGGTGCGCGGCGGCGAGGTCTGGCTGACCGGCGAGCCCCGCAATCATTCCCCGGCGGACGCCGGCGGGACCCAGGGCGGGGCGCCCTGAGTTCAGGGAACGACGCAAGCGGACGACTTCCCGCAGTTTTCACGCGGTTCTCACCCTATCCGGCGCCGAGGTCTCACGCTCGCCGGACTCGCTTCCTTCATCCTGCCCTCACCTGAAGCCGACGTCGGCGCCAGGGCGGAACAGAAGAAGCATCATGTCCCGGACGACCGTAAACCCAAGCCAGCCAACGCAACGCACCGCGGACCCGGAATGCCCCCGCGTCCCGCGGGGACTTTGGATCAGCCTTGCGGCGAGCCTCCTGGTCCTGGGCGCCCGCGGCGCCGAGGCCTCGGAAGCGGCCAGCCATCCTGAGACAGGGGCGGCCCTGGCCCTCGCCTCCCTTCATACCCCCGCCCCGGGGGCCCCAGCGACGCTCGGGACCGATGTCGGCGTCGCCGCCGGCGCCGAGGCGCCGCCTGTCCGCCTCGTCCTGTCGGCCGGGCGCGGGTCGAAGCCGGTGGTCCAGGGCGATGGGCCGGGCCACCGCAACCCCTACACCCTGGTCGGGAACCGGACGGGCCTCCAGGATGTCGCCCGGACGGAGATCCGGAACGGCGAGGCCTGGCTGGTTCCGGCCCCCTTCCGCGAATCCATCGTCCGCGAGACCGGGCTGGCGGCTTTCCAAGGCGGGGGTTCCTATATACCTTCCCGCTAGCCAAACCAGCTTCGGGGCTCTTCATGAAATTCCGCCGCGTTCTCGCCAGCCTTGTCCTTGCGCTCAGCCTTCCCGCCGGGATGGCCGCCGCCGCGTCGCCCGCCCCGCCGGCGGGCCTGACCGCCCGGGACTTCGCCCGCGAACCCGCGATCCAGGGCCTGTCCATCTCGCCCAGCGGCAAGAACCTGGTCGGGATCGTCTCGCCCGACGGCGACACCCGCTACATCGCCATCTGGGAGACGGCGAACCCGGGCAAGGCGCCGGTCATCCTGGGCGCCCAGAAGATGCGCCTGATGTCGGCCCAGTTCATCAAGGATGACCGTCTCGCAGTGGTCGCCCAGCAGCTCTTCACGGTCGGGACCCGCGCGACCCACCTGCAGAAGATCTACATCACCGACCTGAAGGGCGAGAAGTGGACGCCGGCCATTCCGGACCAGAAGGCCAGCTCCGAGCAGGAAGAGTTCGCCAACAAGACGAGCAACCCCAGCATCGTCAGCATTCTGCCCAACGACCCCAAGCACATCCTGGTGATCGACAACCGGCTGGACGGTCAGGGCGACATCTACAAGGTGGACATCTATCGCGGCTCCGCCGAGCGGCTGTATCGCGGGTCCGACAAGTTCGGCAGCTACATTCCCGACTGGAACGGCAATCTGCGGGCCCGGAGCTATGTCGGCTACGACGAGGGTGCGGTCTTCATCGGCCAACAGTTCCTGAACGCCTCGACTGGCCAGTGGGAGGATCACTTCCGCTCCTACGCCCGCGACCGCAACCTGACCCGGGTGGCGGGCTTCTCCCAGGACCCGAACATTGTCTATGTTTCCAAGCGCGAGAAGGACAAGTCGGGCATCTACGAGTATGACCTGACCCAGAAGAAGATCATCGGGCCGGCCTTCGAGCATAGGCTCTTCGAGGCGGGCGGCGTGCTCCAGGACAAGTCCGGACGCCTGCTCGGCTTCGGCTACATGGCCGAGGAGCCGCGGATCTACTGGACCGATGAAAAGCTGGCGGCCATCGCCAAGGGGCTAGGCCCCGCCCTCGGAGTCACCAATGTCAGCGTCGACTGGAATGACCCGGCCGGCGGCGCGACCGCCAAGGTCTCCTACCCCGACGGTGCGGGCGCCTATGTCCGGGATTGGTCGGACGACCTGAAATACGTCCTGGTGGAGAAGTCCGGACCCAACCTCTCTCCCGAGTACTACCTCCTGACCGATGGGGCCAAGCTCACCCTGCTGGGCAAGTCCATGCCGCACATCCCTGGGGCGGCCATCGGGGAGTCCCGCCTTGTCCAGTACAAGGCCCGGGATGGCCTGGTCATACCGGCCTTCCTGCACACCCCGTCCAAGGCCCGCTTCGGGGCCGGGCCCTATCCGGCCATCGTGCTTCCGCACGGCGGTCCGACCGCCCGGGACTACCTTGGCTGGGACGTCTCGGGCTGGACCAAGTACTTCACCGCCCGGGGCTATGTGGTGATCCAGCCCCAGTTCCGCGGCTCGGACGGCTGGGGCGACAAGCTCTACCGCGCCGGCGACCGGCAGTGGGGCCTGGCCATGCAGGACGATAATGACGATGCGGCCAAGTACCTGGTTTCACAGGGCCTGGCCCCGCCGGATCGGGTCGCGATCTTCGGGTACTCCTACGGGGGATATGCGGCCATGGCCGCTTCGATCCGCCCCAATGGGCTCTACCAGTGCGCGGTCTCCGGCGCCGGCGCGCCCGAAATCCGGCGCTTCCAGAACCGGACCTACGAGAACCGCTTCCTGCGGGAGTTCCAGCGGCCAACCGTCGGCGGCTTGGATCTTCTGGACAACGCCAGCAAGGCCTCGATCCCCATCTTCGTCTATCACGGGGACCGTGACACCACCGTCGAGATCGAGCAGTCGGAGCGTTTCGTGGCCGCCCTCAAGGCGGCGGGCCGGCCGCATCGCTACCTCGCGATCAAGGACATGGGCCACCAGTACAACCTGATGACCCCGGCCCACATCGAAACCCAGCTGGTGGAGATCGAGAAGTACCTCACCACCGAGTGCGGCCCCGGCGGGCTCTAGGCTTCCGAGGTGGCTGGCGTCGGCCTGTCAGACCCCGGCCTCCTTCGCCAGGCCGCCTGGATCGGCGGCCGGGAGCGGGAGGCCGAGGCCTGGATCGAGGTGACCAACCCGGCCAATGGGCAGGTCCTTGGGCGGGTCCCGGACCTTGGAGCCGACGCCGCGCAGGAAGCCGTTTCGGCGGCCCGGGCGGCCCTGCCCGCCTGGCGCGGCCTGACCGCCAGGGCGCGCGCGGTCATACTCCGTCGCTGGCATGACCGCGTCATGGAGGCCCGGTCGGACCTGGCCCGGCTTCTCACCGCCGAACAGGGCAAGCCCCTGGCCGAGGCCGAGGGCGAGATCGCCTACGCCGCCAGCTTCCTCGAATGGTTCGCAGAGGAGGCCCGTCGGGCCTATGGCGACGTCATCCCCGGCCACCAGGCCGACCGCAGGCTCCTGGTCCTGAAGCAGCCCGTGGGCGTGGTCGCCGCCGTGACGCCCTGGAACTTCCCGGCCGCCATGGTGACCCGCAAGGTGGCGCCCGCCCTCGCCGCCGGCTGCACCGTCGTGCTCAAGCCCTCGGAGCTGACCCCCTTCACCGCCCTGGCCCTGGCGCGGCTGGCGGCCGAGGCGGGGGTCCCGGACGGGGTCTTCAACGTCGTGACCGGCGCGCCCGCCCCCATCGGCGAGGTGCTGACCGGCTCGCCGGACGTTGCCAAGTTCACCTTCACCGGCTCCACCGCCGTGGGAAAGCGCCTGGCCGCCGCCTGCATGGGCACGGTCAAGCGCGTGTCCCTCGAACTCGGCGGCAACGCGCCCTTCATTGTCTTTGACGACGCCGACCTCGAGGCGGCCGTCGAGGGCCTCATGGCCTCCAAGTTCCGCAACACCGGCCAGACCTGCGTCTGCGCCAACCGGGTCTATGTCCAGGCCGGCGTCCACGACGCCTTCGCCGCCGCCCTCGCCGCCCGGGTCGCAGCCCTGCGCGTCGGGGACGGCCTGGCGGGCCCCACCGACCAGGGGCCCCTCATCAACCCCGCGGCCCTCGACAAGGTCGAGCGCCACGTGGCCGACGCCCTGTCCGGCGGCGCCCGGGTCCTGGCCGGCGCCCGGCGCCTTCCGGGCGAGGGCTGTTTCTACGCCCCGACCGTCCTGGCCGATGTCGCCCCGGGCGCCCTGATCAACCGCGAGGAGACCTTCGGGCCGGTCGCCGGCCTCGTGCGGTTCTCCACCGAGGACGAGGTCCTGGCCCTGGCGAACGACACCCGCGCGGGCCTCGCGGCCTATGTCTACACCCGCGACCTCGCCCGGTCCTGGCGGGTGAGCGAGGGGCTGGAAGCCGGCATGGTCGGCCTGAACACCGGCCTCATCTCCACCGAGGTCGCCCCCTTCGGGGGGGTCAAGGAGTCCGGCCTCGGCCGGGAGGGCTCGCGGTATGGCCTTGACGAATTCCTCGAGACCAAGACGGTCTGCCTTGCGGTCTGACCTGCGGGGGCGGATCCGGCCATCGGAGGGGAGGCGGACGCGGTGAAGACGGGATCCAGGCTCGCCATCTACCATCCGCCGGGCCGCATCGGCCTGAAGTCCAACCCCTTCGGCAAGGACGTGGCCAACCTCCAGCTCTACCGGGCCCTGGCCCGGCATGGCGGGTATGGCCGGATCGACCTGTTGTCCAACCTGCCGGCGGCCGACGCGGATGTCGCCGCCGACCTCTTCCCCGAGGGGCGGGCGCCCTGCCAGGTCGCCGGGGGCAGCATCCTCTCCACGGAGGCGGCAGCGGAGGGCGGGGTCCTGTTCCGGGGCCAGCCCGACCTCGACGCCCTGGCCTGGATCCGCCGCAAGGCGACGGGCGACCGCGGCTACAGCCTGGTCGGCCTGATCCACACCCTGGCCCCGCCGGCCATGCGCCAGATCATCGCCGGCGCCCTGACCTCGCCGGTCCAGGCCTGGGACGCGGTGATCTGCACCTCGCCCGCCGTGCGCGACGCCCTCTCGAACATGTTCGACGGCTGGGGCGACTTCCTGGGCGAGCGCTTCGGCGGCGAGCTCCGGCCGCGCCCGCAGCTGCCGGTCATCCCCCTCGGCGTCCCGGCCCAGGAGATCCGCGAGAAGGCCGACCGGCCCGGCGCCCGGGCCCGCGTGCGCTCGGACCTGGGCATCGAGGCCGACGAGGTGCTGGTGGTCTGGGTGGGGCGGATGTCCTTCTTCGAGAAGGCCTTCCCCCAGCCCATGTTCCGCGCCGTGGAGGAGGCCGGGCGCCTGGCCGGCAAGCGCATGCACTTCGCCCTGGCCGGCTGGTTCCCCGGCGGCGAGGCGGACCGCGCCCGCTACGAGCAGGCCGCCGCCGCCTACGCCCCTTCGGTCCAGGTGGACTTCCAGGATGGCAACGACCCGGAGGTGGTGGCCGACCTCTGGGCCGCCGGCGACATCTTCCTGTCCCTGGTCGACAACATCCAGGAGACCTTCGGCATCACGCCGCTCGAGGCCATGGCCGCCGGCCTGCCGGTGGTGGCCAGCGACTGGGACGGCTACCGCTTCACCGTGCGCCATGGGAGCGAGGGCTTCCTCATCCCCACCCTGGGCGGGCCGCCCGGCGCCCTGGGCGAGGCCCTCGCCGCCCGCCACGCCATCGGCCTGGACTCCTACCAGGCCTTTGTCGGCGCCGTGGCCCAGCACACCGCCGTCCACGTCGGAAAGGCCGCGGAAGCCATCGCCGAGCTGACCCGCAACCCCGACCTGCGCCGGCGCATGGGGGCGGCAGGGCGGGCCCGGGCGCGGGAGACCTTTGACTGGCCCGTCGTGGTGCGCCAGCTCACCGGCCTGTTCGAGGAGCTCGCCGCCCTGCGCGCAGCCACCCCGGCGGGGCCCGCCAGCCACCGGCTTCACCCCCTGCGCGGCGATCCCTTCGCCGACTTCGCCGGCTTTGCAAGCCACGACCTCGGCCTGGACCGGCGCCTGCGCCTGCGGCCCGGCGCCGGGCCGGACGACCTTGTCCGCGCCGCCGGCGTGGACCTCGACGGCGCCTTCCGCATGTGGCGGGCCGCGCCGGAGGACGCCGCCGCCCTGGTCGGGCGCCTGTCGGAAGCCGGCGAGCTCAGCGTCCGGGACCTGCTGCTGGGCTTTCCGGTGGAGCGCCGCCGGGCCGTCCAGATGTCGCTGGTCTGGCTGGCCAAGATCGGCGTGCTGGAGTGGCTGCCGCCTCAGGCCTGAGCCGGCTCCAGCCAGGTCCGGCGCAGGGCGTCCGCCCGGGCGGCGTCGATCCCGAGCCCGGCCAGGTAGGCCTCCACTGACCCTGCCTCCCGGCGGATGGCGCCGAAGGCCTCGGCCAGGTAGGTCCGGTCCACGCCCAGGAAGGCCCGCACCGCCGTCTCCGAGGGCCGCCGGCCCAGGCTCTCCGTCATGGCCTCGGTCACCTGCGGCAGGCGGGCCTCGATCCGGGCCGCCAGGTTGGTCAGCTCGAAGTCGGCCAGGATGTCGGCCTCCTCCACCCCCAGGAGGTGATGGGTCAGGGCCGCCAGCAGGCCCGTCCGGTCCTTGCCCGCCGTGCAGTGGATCAGCACCGGCCGCCCCGCGTCCAGGGCCTCGAAATAGCGGCCGAAGAGCTCCAGGTGCCGGGGCTCGAAGGGCGCCTTGCGGTAATAGTCCCGGAAGAAGGCCCGGGCGCTCTCCGCCGACAGGTCGGTCTCGCGCAGGAAGGCGACATGGGGCGGCTCGGCCTGGTCCCCGTGGTCACAGTCGATCACCTGGCCGCCGAAGCCGTCGGGGCGGCGGGAGGGCTGGTTCGCCCGTTCCGACGGCCGGCGCAGGTCGACCACGGCGGCCAGGTCCAGGCCGGCGATGCGCGCCAGGTCCGCCTCCGTGGCGGCCCCGTGATGGGCCGAGCGCCAAAGCCGCCCCCGCACCACCCGCAGCCCGCCGGGAACGGCGTAGCCGCCATAGTCGCGGAAGTTCTCGACGCCCTCGAGGGGCAGGATGCGGTCTTCAGGGGTCATGGCGGGCTCTCTTGGCGGGAGTCTGTGACGGTTTCGGGACGCGGCGCCGCGCAGTCGGCGAGGAAGGCCTCCACCCCCGGGGCGACGGCGGCCAGCCCCTTGTAGCGGCGGAAGTCCTCGGGCGCCTCGGCCCAGGTCCGGGCGAAGACGCCGACCGCCCCGGGGTCGGCGGCCAGGTCGCGCAGGGGCGTCAGGTGGATGCGGATGGTGAAGAGCACACCGCCGGTCCGGGGCAACCGGCGCAGGGTCTGGCGCTCGCAGCGCAGGAAGAGCCCCGCCCCCGGCTTGCGGGGCCGCAGGGCCAGGGCCCGGCGGCGGGCCGCCGCGGCCTCCGGGGCGTAGAGCTCGCCCCCGGCGACCACCGACCAGTTGCGGCGCTCGACGATCTCGTCGGCGGGCAGGCGATCAAAGATCCTCCGTACACGGACCAGGAACCGCTCCCCGAAGCCCGGCACCGGCCCGTGCAGGGCTGCGAGATCGCGTCCAAGGGCCTCATCCGCCGTGAAGAAGGAGCCCGCGCACAGGCTGAGGGCCGAGACGGTCCAGTCCCCGCCCGCCGGCCTTTCCATCAGGACCAGGTCATCCGGGACCCTGCGGGCCGCCGCCAGCAGGGGGGGTCGGCCCGGTGCGCCAGGCCTCAGGGCCAGGCTCTGGCGGATCATTTCCGCCGCCTCGGCCTGCCCCGGCCGCGAGCCGAGCGTCTCGCCCCAGACCTTCTGCGGAACCCTGCGCTGCAGGCGGTCCTTGCGCACCCAGGGCCGGGCCTCCCCGCCCTCCAGCCAGGCGCTTTCCGGAATCCGCCTCAGGCCGATGCCGAATCCCGGCGGGCCGCCCCAGGGCGGATCGGCGAAACGGGAGGCGAGGGGCGGCATGTCGGCCCCACACTAGCACCCCGCCGCCTGTTCCCCTCAAGCCGGAAACGCCCTAGCTTCGCCGCCGCAGGCCAACGGAGAGGAAGACATGGGCGTCGAGGCGGTGATCTGGGATTTCGGCGGGGTCTTCACCTCCTCGCCCTTCGAGGCCTTCAACCGGTATGAGGCCGAGAAGGGCCTGCCCCGCGACCTGATCCGCACCGTCAACGCCACCAATCCCGACACCAACGCCTGGGCCCTGTTCGAGCGCGCCGAGATCGACGCCGAGGGCTTCGACCGCCTCTTCCATGAGGAAAGCTCGGCCCTCGGCCACCCCGTCCCGGGCCGCGAGGTCCTGCCCCTGCTGTCGGGCCACCTGCGCCCGGCCATGGTCGACGCCCTCCTGGCCTGCAAGGCGGTCTTCAAGGTCGGCTGCATCACCAACAACATGGCCAGCAGTCACTCGCCGGGCTCGGAATCGACCATGGTCACCGCCATGGGCCGGGTCATGCCCCACTTCCACGCCATCATCGAAAGCTCCAAGGCCGGGGTCCGCAAGCCCGACCCGAAGATCTACCTGATGATGTGCGAGCAGCTCCAGGTGGCGCCCGCCGCCTGCATCTACCTCGACGACCTCGGCATCAACTGCAAGCCGGCGGCCGCCCTCGGCATGCGGGCGATCAAGGTGGTCAGCGAGGCCCAGGCCCTGGCCGACCTCGCCGAGGCGACCGGCCTCAGCTTCGGCGGCGCGGCGTGACCCGCCCGGTCCGGATCGGGGCCATCGACGCCCTGGAGACCCTGCCCCTCTGGGGCGACCTGCCGGGGGACCGTGACGCCATCTCCCGCACCTTCGTCTTCCGCGACTTCAACGCCGCCTTCGCCTTCATGGCGCGGGTCGCGCTGAAGGCCGAGCGCATGGACCACCATCCCGAATGGTCGAACGTCTGGAACCGGGTGGATGTGACCCTGACCACCCACGACGCCGGCGGGGTCACCGCCCTGGACGTGGAGATGGCCCTCTTCATGGACGCCGCGGCGGCGGAACTCGGGGTCAGTTGATCAGGACGTTCAGGATCAGGAGCCGGGCGCCCGGCTGGCCGACGGTCTGGTCGACCTGTTTCTGGAGCTGGGGAACCAGCACATCCAGGTTGGGCGGCGCGCCAGGCGCCAGGCGGTCCGTGTAGGCGGCCAGGCGCCGGGACAGGTCCGCCCTCAGCCGGGGGATCAGCAGCTGGACCCGGGCCCGCAGCTTCGCGTCAGGAACATCGACCCCGCTTTCCATGGACAGGACGCCCCGCGTGCGGTTCGAGCGCACCACATTGGCGTTGAAGACAGGCAGGCGCACGAAGCTCGCCTGCTGGTTTCCCCCACCCCCCGCGGGAGGGGCGGCCGCCGTCGCGGGGGTGGCGGCGAGGGCCGCGAAACTGGCCAGGAGGACGCGCCGGTTCATGCCCGCCTTGTCCCCGATCATGGTTAGCAATCTCTTTACGCGGCCCCCGGCAGACTGGGTCCGAATCGCAGAATCCCCCGGAGATCCGCGTTGGACCGCTTCACCACAGACGCTGGCGAACTCGAGGGCAAGACCGTCCTCGTCACCGGGGGCACGGGCTCCTTCGGCCGGCGCTTCATCGACACGGTCCTGTCCAGGGCCGCGCCGCGCAAGCTCATCGTTTTCTCCCGGGACGAGCTCAAGCAGCACGAGATGCAGGTCGACATGGCCGCCCGGTTCACCCCCGAGCAGATGGGCCGGATGCGCTTCTTCCTGGGCGACGTACGCGACCGCCAGAGGCTGACCCTGGCCCTGCGGGGTGTGGACATCGTGGTCCACGCCGCCGCCCTCAAGCAGGTGCCCGCCGCCGAGTACAACCCCTCCGAATTCATCCAGACCAACGTGCTGGGCGCCGAGAACATCGTCTGGGCCGCCCTCGCCAACCGGGTCGGCAAGGTCATCGCCCTGTCCACCGACAAGGCCTGCAACCCGGCCAACCTCTACGGGGCGACCAAGCTGGCCTCGGACAAGACCTTCGTGGCCGCCAACAACCTCTCGGGGGACATCGGCGCCCGTTTCGCCGTGGTCCGGTACGGCAATGTGGTGGGCTCGCGGGGCTCCGTCGCGCCCCTGTTCCAGCGGCTGATCGCCGAGGGCGCCCGGGAGCTGCCCATCACCGACCCGCGCATGACCCGGTTCTGGATCACCCTGAACCAGGGCGTCGACTTCGTCCTGTCCTCCCTGTCCCTCATGCGGGGCGGGGAGATCTTCGTGCCCAAGATCCCGTCGATGAAGATGACGGACCTGGCGACGGCCATGGCGCCCGACCTGCCGATCCGGGTCATCGGCATCCGCCCCGGGGAAAAGCTGCACGAGATGATGATCTCGATGGACGACGCCCGCCATGTGGTGGACCTCGGGGACCGCTACGCCATCGAGCCGGCCTTCGTGGAGTTCTCCCGCAAGTCCTTCGCCGGCGACCATCCGGCGGTGGAGGACGGCTTCTCCTACGCCAGCAACACCAATGACGAGTGGCTGAGCCACGAGGGGCTCCTGAGCCTGCTCCGCGACGGCGCTGCGGCCGGGGCCTGACATGGGCGCCGGGGCCTTCCTTCCCTATGGCCGCCAGGACATCGACGCCGACGACGTCGCTGCGGTCGTGGAGGCCCTCGGCGCGGATTTCCTGACCACCGGGCCCCGGGTTGAATCCTTCGAGCAGGCCTTCGCGGCGGCCGTCGGCGCCCCCCACGCCGTGGCCTGCGCCAACGGCACCGCCGCCCTGCACCTTTCCATGCTGGCCCTGGGGGTCGGTCCCGGCGACCGCGTCGCCGTTCCTTCCGTGACCTTCCTGGCCACCGCCAACTGCGCCCGCTTCGTCGGCGCCGAGGTGATCTTCACCGACGTCGACCCGGACACCGGCCTGATGACCCCGCAGACCCTGTCCGAAGCCCTTGAGCGGGCCGGCCCCGGACCGGTCCGGGCGGTCCTGCCCGTCCACCTGCGGGGCGACGTGGCCGACCTCGCCGGCCTGGCCCGCGTCGCCGGGGAGGCGGGCGCCGTCCTGGTGGAGGACGCGCCCCACGCCCTGGGGTCCCGGGCTGATTTCGGCGACGGGGAAGAGCCGGTCGGCAACGGCCGCTGGTCCTCGGCGGCGACCTTCTCCTTCCATCCGGTCAAGACCATCGCCACCGGCGAGGGCGGCATGGTGACCACCGCCGACGAGGCCCTCGCCGCACGCCTGCGCCGCCTGCGCAGCCACGGCATGGAAAGGCCGCCCGGCGCCGACCCCTGGCTCTACGAGATGCGCGAGCCGGGCTTCAACTACCGCCTGCCCGACATCCTCTGCGCCCTCGGCCAGTCCCAGCTGAAGCGGCTGCCCTCCTTCGCAGACCGTCGGCGCGGGCTGGCGGCGCGGTACGCCGAGGCCCTCGCGCCCCTCTCGCCCCAGGTGCGCCTCGCGACGACCCCGGCCTGGAGCCGGCCGGTCCTGCACCTCCTGACCGTCCTGATCGACTTCGAGGCCCTCGGCCGCGGACGGCGACAGGTTGTCGAGGCCCTGGCGGCCGAGGGGATCGGGACCCAGGTCCACTACATCCCGGTCCACGCCCAGCCCTACTATGTCGGCCGCTACGGCCCCCTGGACCTGCCCGGTGCGGCGGCCTGGTACCGCCGGTGCCTCAGCCTGCCCCTCTTCCCCGCCATGGCCGACGCCGACGTCGACCGGGTCGTCGCCGCCCTCACCCGCGCCCTCGGCCTGGACTGACCTCCACCAAGGGGGCGAGGCAAGGGGGTCAACGGCCCGTCAGCAAACCCCCTCCGGCCCGCTGCGCGGCCCACCTCCCCCTGATCGGGAGGAATTACAGCGCCCAATTGCTCCCCCAAGGGGGAGCTGCCGGCGAAGCCGGCTGAGGGGGTCAACGGCGGTTCAGCAGACCCCCTCCGCCGCGCTTCGCGCGCCACCGCCCCCTGGGGGGAGGAATTGCGGAGCTGGGGGGTCAACAGCCTCGCCCCATTGAGGCCACAGGCCTGGGGGACTAGGGTCGAATCTGCATCGGAAGGGAACAGACGCACCCCATGGCCCGGATCACCCTCGTGGACGACGACGAGAACATCGTGACCTCGGTGAGCCTGGCGCTCGAGAGCCAGGGCCACGCGGTCAGGGCCTTCCATGACGGGGCCTCCGGCCTGGCGGCCCTCGAGAACGACCCGCCGGACCTGGTCATCCTGGACGTGAAGATGCCGCGCATGGACGGCATGGAGGTCCTGCGACGACTGAGGCGCACTTCGGACGTGCCGGTCATCATCCTCACCTCCAAGGACGACGAGATCGACGAGCTCCTGGGCTTCAACCTCGGCGCCGACGACTACATGCACAAGCCCTTCAGCCAGCGCCTGCTGATCGAGCGCGTGAAGGCCGTCCTGCGCCGGGCGGGCGGCCCCGCCGGTGACGAGGACGAGGAGGCCGAGGTCGCCTCCAGGGCCCTGAAGCGCGGGCGGCTCACCCTGGACCCGGCCCGCCACGACTGCCTCTGGAACGGCAAGCCCGTGAAGCTGACCGTCACCGAGTTCCTGCTCATCCAGGCCCTGGCCCAAAGGCCGGGCTTCGTGAAGAGCCGCGACAACCTGATGGACGCCGCCTACGACGACCAGGTCTATGTGGACGACCGGACCATCGACAGCCACATCAAGCGCATGCGACGCAAGTTCCGGGAGGTCGACCCCGAGTTCGACGCGATCGAAACCCTGTATGGCGTCGGATACCGATACCGCGAGTCCTGAGCCGAGGCGCCGCCGGTGGCGAGGACCGCCGTCGTCGCGACTCGGCCGGCTGATCTTCGCCCTGAACCTCCTGGGCCTGATGATCCTGATCGTCGGGGCCCTGGTGCTCAACGAACTGCGCCGCGGCCTGGTGGAGGCGCGGATCGACAGCCTCACCACCCAGGGCGAGCTGATCGCCACCCTCATCGACCAGGCCGCCACCGTGGGCGAGCCCACGCCGGCCCTCGACCCGGCCCGGGCCAGCGAGATCCTGCGGCTTCTCGCCAATCCCGGGGTCCAGAGGGCGCGGCTCTTCGACGTCGACGGCCAACTCCTGGCCGACAGCGACTGGATCGCCGACCGGGTGGAGCAGAAGCCTCTGCCCCCGGCCCGGCCTCGGGGCTCCCGGGCGTCCGAGCCCGAGCGCCCCCGCGCCTCCCCGGGGCGCGAGGCCCTGCAGGCCGAGATCGCCAGGGCCCTGGAGGGCCAGAGGGTCTCCGGCGTCCGCCGGGCGGACCCCTCCGGCCGGGTGGTCTCGGTCTCCTTCCCGATCCGTCACGTCCAGGCCGTGCTGGGCGTCCTGACCGTCGAGGCCGGAGACGTCGACAGCATCATCGCCCGCCAGAGGGCGGCCCTGATCCCCTTCATCCTCCTGTCCATCGGGGTCAGCCTGCTGTCCTCGGCCCTGCTGACCAGCCTGATCGCCCTGCCCGTGCGCCGCCTGGCGCGGGCGGCGGACCGGGTGCGCCTGTCCCGGGTGCGCTCCATCTCCCTGCCGGACCTCTCCCGGCGGACGGACGAGCTGGGCGACCTGACGCGCGCCCTGGAGGCCATGACCGACGCCCAGTCCGAGCGCATGGGGGCCATCGAGCGCTTCGCCGCCGACGTGGCCCATGAGATCCGAAACCCCCTCACCTCCCTCCGCTCGGCGGTGGAGACCCTGGACCTGGTCTCGGACCCCGAGGCCAAGGCGCGGCTGGGCGGGGTGATCCGCCAGGATATCCAGCGCATGGACCGGCTGGTGACCGACATCTCCAACGCCTCGCGACTGGACGCCGAGCTGTCCCGCGAGCCGCCCCGCCCCTTTGACCTGGGCCGCCTCCTCGCCGAGATCGTCCAGGCCTATTCCGCCGCCCGTCGCGAAGGCGAGCCCCCGGTCCTCCTGACCGGCGTCGAGGGCGAGACGCCGGTGCTCGGCCGCGAGGGGCCGGCCGGCCAGGTCTTCCGAAATCTCATCGACAACGCCCGCTCCTTCAGCCCGCCGGGGGGAAGCGTCCGGCTGGGCCTGGGGCATGACAACGGCTGGGCTGTCGTCCAGGTCGAGGACGATGGCCCGGGCATCCCGCCCGAGAACCTCGAGACCGTCTTCGAGCGGTTCTACACCTCACGCCCCAAGGGCGCGGCCTTCGGGGGCAATTCCGGCCTCGGCCTCTCCATCGCCCGGCAGATCGTCGAGGCCCAGGGCGGAACCCTGAGGGCGGAGAACCTGGAGGGGCCGTCGGGAGACCGCATCGGCGCCCGGTTCACCGTGCGCCTGCCGCTCCGGCCCGGCGCATGAGCCCGCCCCTCCACGCCGGCCTCCTGGCCCTGAGGTGGCGGGGCCGTTGGCGGGGCGCCCTGGTCCGCGGACCGGCCGGCGCCGGCAAGAGCGACCTGGCCCTGCGGGCCCTGGAGATCGGCTTCCGGCTCGTCGCCGACGACCGCACCCGGGTCTGGGCCAGCGGCGGGCGGGCGTATGGCCGGGCGCCGGAGGTCCTGTCCGGCCTCCTGGAAATCCGGGGACTCGGCGTCGTCCGCGTCCCCGTCCTGGACTACTGCCGCATCGACCTGGCGGTGACCGCCGGCGACCCGGAACGCCTCCCGGAGCCGGAGGTCCTGGAGCTGGCGGGGACCGCCGTCCCGCACCTTGTCCTGCGCCTGACAGACGCCTCGGCGCCACATCGGCTGAAGGAAGCGCTTTGCCGTCTTGGAGGCGACCGGGAAGAGTCGTATCAAGGCGGCCTTCCGGCGCCGCGGGCGTCCGCAACGGGTGGGTCCGCCCCTTGAAAGACTTCTGATGATCGGCCTCGTCATCGTGACCCACGGCCGTCTCGCCGAAGAGTTCCTCCTGGCCATGGAGCACGTGGTCGGGCCCCAGTCCGGGGTGGCCGCCATCTGCATCGGCCCCGACGACGACATGGAGCAGAGGCGCAGGGACATCCTGGCCGCCTGCGGCCGGGTCGATTCGGGCAGCGGCGTCATCCTGCTGACCGACATGTTCGGAGGCACCCCCTCCAACCTCGCCATCTCGGTCATGGAACAGACCCGGGCCGAAGTGATCGCGGGCCTGAACCTGCCCATGCTGATCAAGCTGGCCAGCGTCCGTGCGCGGCAGGACCTCGCCGGCTGCGTCGCCCAGGCCCAGGAGGCCGGACGCAAGTACATCTCCGTCGCCTCCTACGTCCTGGCGGGGGACAAGTGACCGCCCGGGCCCGGGTCGAGATCATCAACAAGCGCGGCCTGCACGCCCGCGCCTCCGCCAAGTTCGTGAAGACCGCCACCGGTTTCGACGCCGAGGTCCGGGTGTCCAAGGACGGCGCCGAGGTGGACGCCCGCTCCATCATGGGCCTGATGATGCTGGCCGCCGGCCCCGGCTGCTGCATTGACATCACCGCCGAGGGCCCCCAGGCGGAGGCCGCCCTGGCCGCCCTCGTCGCCCTGGTGGCCGCCCGGTTCGACGAGGACGAATAGCCCCGGAGGGGTCATGACGCCCGAGGTGGAGATCAAGTTCGCCTGCGCGCCGGAGACCCTCGAGGTCCTGGCCGGGCGCCTCTTCACCGGCGCGGCCCGCGACCGCCGCCTGGTCTCCGTCTATTACGACACCCCCGAGGGCGACCTCGCCGCCCGCCAGGTCTCGCTCAGGCTCCGGACCGACGGGACGGGCCGGACGGTCCAGACCCTCAAGACCGGCGAGGGCCTCGGCCGCCGGGAGGCCGAAGTCGCCGCCGCCCCGGGTCGTCTCGACCTCGACGCCGTCGCGGCCGGGACCGGGCTGACGCCGGAGACGCTCGGACGCCTGGGGCCCCGCTTCACCGTCCAGGTCCGCCGCCGGGATTTCGAGGTGGTGCGCGGCGGATCGCGGATCGAGGTCGCCCTCGACCAGGGCGAGATCCTGGCGGGCGGCGCCCGCGAGCCGCTCTGCGAGGCCGAGCTGGAGCTCATATCGGGCGAGACCGGAGACCTCTTCGCCCTGGCCCTCGACCTGGCCGGCGACCTGCCCCTGGCCCTGTCCCTGAAGTCGAAGTCCGACCGGGGCGCCCGGCTGGCGGCCGGCGGGGGACCGGACGACGCCGCGGTCCGTGGTTTCCCCGCCAACCTGGACGGCGGCGAGGCCCTCAGGCTGGCCCTGGTGGCGGCCCTCTCCGCAACCAGCGCCCGGGCGCTCGAGGCCGCCGCCGACCCGACCCCGGAGGCGGTCCACCGGCTGAGGGTGGCCCTGCGCCGGCATCGGAGCCTCCTGGCGGTCTTTCGCCGGCGGTTTGATCCCAGCGAGACCACCGCGGTCCGCCGCGGCCTCCAGGCCCTGGCCCGGGCCAGCGCCCCGGCGCGCGAGCTGGACGTCCTGATCGCCGCCGCCGACCCCGCCGGCGCCCTCTGCGCCGAACTCCTCGCCGCCCGAAGGTCGGCGGCCGACCGGCTGGTCCTCGCGCTCGGGGCCGCACCCGCCCGGCGGGTCCTGCTGGAAGGCCTGGTCCTGGCCGAGTCGGGCGACTGGCGGACCGCCGCCGGCAATAAGGCCCCCGCCGGGGACCTGGCCCGGGACCTCGGCCATCGCTGGCGGCGCATCCGCCGCCTCGGCGGCGCAATCGAGGGGCTGGATTCGGACGCCCGGCACGACCTTCGCCTGCGCATCAAGTCCTTGCGGTACGCCCTGGACAGCCTGGCCCTGCCCGGCTGGACCGGCCTTCGCGCCACCCTCCTCCCGGCCCTGCGCGCGGCCCAGGACGCCCTGGGGGCCGAGAATGACGCCGAGGCGGCGAAGGCGCGCCTTGCGGGGCTCGACCTGTCCCGGACCGCGCGGCGGGAGGCGGAGCGGCTGGCCTCGGGGCTGCGGCGTCGCGGCGCACGGGCCCGCGCCGCCCGGGCCGTCCGCCGGCTGGTGGAAACCCCCGCACCCGAGCTCACATAAAGCAATCTTTATGTCCCGGTTGCGGCCGGGCGCCCCGGAGCGTATAGGACGCTCCAGGCGGCGAGCGCCCGCGCGACAGGAATCCCGACATGACCGACTATGTGGTGAAGGACATTTCCCTGGCCGACTTCGGCCGCAAGGAGATCGCGATCGCCGAGACCGAGATGCCCGGCCTGATGGCCGTGCGCGCCGAGTTCGGCCCGTCCCAGCCCCTGAAGGGCGCGCGGATCGCCGGCTCCCTGCACATGACCATCCAGACGGCGGTCCTGATCCAGACCCTTGAGGCCCTGGGCGCCGAGGTGCGCTGGGCCTCGTGCAACATCTTCTCCACCCAGGACCACGCCGCCGCGGCCATCGCCGCCGCCGGCACCCCGGTCTTCGCCACCAAGGGCGAAACCCTGCTGGAGTACTGGGACTACGCCCACCGCATCTTCGAGTGGGCCGACGGCGGCTATCCCAACCTGATCCTCGACGACGGCGGCGACGCCACCCTGCTCTGCGTGCTGGGCCCCAAGGCCGAGAAGGACCCCTCGGTCCTCGACAACCCGCAGAACGAGGAGGAAGAGGCCCTCTACACCGTCATGAAGCGGTACCTGAAGGAGAAGCCCGGCTTCTACACGGCCATCCGCAACGCCATCGGCGGCGTCTCGGAAGAGACCACCACGGGGGTCCACCGCCTCTACCAGATGGCCGAGCGGGGCGAGCTGCCCTTCCCCGCCATCAACGTCAATGACAGCGTCACCAAGTCCAAGTTCGACAACCTCTATGGCTGCCGCGAGAGCCTGGTGGACGCCATCCGCCGGGGCACCGACGTCATGCTCTCGGGCAAGGTCGCCGTGGTCCTGGGCTATGGCGACGTGGGCAAGGGCTCGGCGGCCAGCCTGCGCAACGGCGGCGCCCGGGTCATCGTCACCGAGATCGACCCGATCTGCGCCCTGCAGGCGGCCATGGAGGGCTATGAGGTCCAGACCATGGAGGACGTCGCCGACAAGGGCGACATCTTCGTCACCGCCACGGGCAACAAGGACGTCCTGACCGTCGACCACATGCGGCGGATGAAGAACAACGCCATCGTCGCCAACATCGGCCACTTCGATTCCGAGATCCAGATCGCGGGCCTGCGCAACTATCGCTGGGACAAGATCAAGGACCAGGTCCACCACGTGGAGTTCCCGGACGGCAAGAAGATCATCGTCCTGTCCGAGGGCCGGCTGGTGAACCTGGGCAACGCCACGGGCCACCCCAGCTTCGTGATGAGCGCCTCCTTCACCAACCAGACCCTGGCCCAGATCGAGCTGTGGACCAACGGCGCGGCCTACGAGAAGAAGGTCTACACCCTGCCCAAGCACCTGGATGAAAAGGTGGCCATGCTGCACCTGGAGAAGCTGGGCGCGAAGCTGACCCGGCTGACCTCGGACCAGGCCGCCTACATCAACGTGCCGGTGGCCGGGCCCTTCAAGCCCGAGCACTACCGCTACTAGGGCCCTGGGGCGGGGCGTCGCCATGCCCATCGCCCTCATCGTCTCCAGCCACGTCGCCGCCTCCGGGGTCGGCGGCGGGCTGCAGGCGGCGGAACTCGCCCGCCTGGGCTTCCGCACCGCCCTCCTGCCCACCGTCCTCTTCGGGCGCCATCCCGGACTGGGCCCGCCCGGCGGCGGGCCTGTCCCCGACGCCCTCTTCGCCGGACAGGCCGAGGGCGTCCTGGCCTCCGGCCTCGCGGACCGGGTCGACCTCGTCCTCACCGGTTACTTCGCCTCGGCGGGGCAGGTGGAGATCGCCGCCGGCCTGGTCGACGCCGTCGCGGCCCGCAATCCCCGCGCCCTTGTCCTGGTGGACCCCATCCTGGGCGACGAGGGCCGCGGCCTCTACGTCCCCGAGGCCGTCGCCGAGGCCCTGCCCCGGGCGCTGGTTCCCCGCGCCGGCCTGCTGGCGCCCAACGCCTGGGAGCTGGAGCGGCTGACCGGCGCCCCGGTCACGGACCCGGCCTCGGCCCTCGCCGCCGCCCGGAGCCTGGGCCGGCCGGTCCTGGCCTCCTCCGTCCCCGACGGGTCCGATGTCGGGGTCCTGTGGACCGACGGGGCGGAGGCCTGGCTCGCCAGCCACCCGCGACTGCCCCAGGCGCCGCGGGGCACGGGCGACCTCCTGGCCGCCCTCTTCGGCGCCGGCCTCGCCCTCGGAGGAGAGCCGTCCGCAGTTCTTGAGTCCTCGGTACGGAACCTCGCCGCGCGGCTGGCCCAGGGCGCCGAAGACCTGCTCGACGCGCCCGGAGCGGACGCCGACCCCCACGGGTCCCCCCCACGTGGGGGCGACGCTGTGGTGACGCTGCGCAGGCCCTGAGGCGACCTACTTGAGGTCCTTGGCCGCCTTGTTCAGGTCGGGGGCGTTGGGCGAGCGCATCGCCACCCCCGCCTCCATCCCCGCCTTCAGCGCCGCCGCCGCACCCTCGTGCGACATGATCTTGCTCATCACCGCCTGCCCGGCCCGCTCGAACCATTCCCGGTTCTCGATCACGAAGGCGCGGGAGTCGCGATAGCCCTCCAGCAGGCCGTTGATCTCGGGGATGACGTAGCGGGCGACAAGCTCCCAGCTGCGGTTGGTGTTCTCGCGGTTGGCCCAGTCGTGGACGAAGCCGAGCACCACGCCGAAGCCGCCGGAGCTGGCCTGCAGCTTGCGGATCGCCGCCACCAGGTCGTCCGGCGTGCCGATGACCGCGGCCGCGCCCTCGACATCCACGGTCTGCTCAAGCGCTTGTTCCGGCGAGACAAAGGGCGCCGCGCCAGGACGCATGAGGGTGCCGACCTGGTACTCGTTGTGCCAGTGCATCAGGCCCTTGGCCGCCTGGGCGCGGGCCTCCTCGCGGGTCTCGGCGATGTGCCAGGACATCAGCACCCGCCAGTTCTTCCGGTCGATGTGGGCGCCCGACTTGGCGGCGGCCTGCTCGGCGAAGCCCCACTGGGTGGGCAGGGCGGCGAGGCCCGCCTCGGAGTTGGAGCCGATGGACAGGACGCCCATGCCGTACTTGCCCGCCAGGGTCATGCCCGAGGGGCTGACCGAGGAGGCGGCCACCATCTCCATCTCCTCCTGCAGGGGCAGGAGCTGGAGCCGGGCGTCGCGCAGGGTGAACCACTCGCTCTCATGGGTGACCCGCTCGCCGGCCAGCAGGCGCTTGATCACGCCGATGGCCTCGTCCTGGCGGTCGCGCTGGGTCATGGGATCAATGCCCAGGGTGTGGGCGTCGGAGGGCAGGGCCCCGGGGCCGGTGCCCAGGATGGCCCGCCCGCCGGTCATGTAGTCCAGCTGCACCATGCGCTGGGCGACGTTGAAAGGGTGGTGGTAGGGCAGGGAGATGACCCCGGTGCCCAGGCGGATGCGGCGGGTGTGCTCGCCCACGGCGGCCAGGAAGAGCTCGGGAGAAGCGATCATCTCCCAGCCGGTGGAGTGGTGCTCGCCGACCCAGAACTCGTCGAAACCCAGCTCCTCCAGGCGCGTCGCGAACCGGATGTCGTTCCGGAACTGGAGCATGGGGTGCTCGCCGATGGGGTGATGGGGCGCCAGGAATGCGCCGAACTTCGTGCGGGCCATGGATTTCCTCCGGAACTTCGCTTCTGGGCGAGCGTTGACCGGGCTACCGATATGGCGCCCGGCGGATTTCGCAAGCCGGGTTCACCGCGCGAGGACGCGCGTCCGCCGCCAGGCCCCGTACAGGAAGGCCGCGGCGCCCAGCCAGATGAAGCCGAAGGACACGCCCCGCAGCACTGTGAAGGGCTCGCCCTGCGAGAGCCCGATCGAGAAGCCGATGGTCGGGCCGATGAACTGGAGGAAGCCCATGGCCGACAGGGGCATGCGCCGGGCCGCCCAGGAGAACAGGACCAGGGGAATGGCGGTGTAGGGGCCCGCGGCGAGGAGCCAGGCTGCGGCGGCGGGCGAGTCGTCGAAATGGCCCCGCCCCGTCAGGCCCAGGAAGATCATCCAGGCGAGACCGGGGACGGCGAGGAAGAGGGTCTCGACGAAGAGCCCGGTCTGGGCGTCGGCGTTGATCTGCTTGCGCACCACGCCGTAGGCGGCGAACAGGAGGGCGAGGACCACGGCGATCCAGGGAAAGTGCCCCAGGGCCAGCCCCTGGAGGACAACGCCAATCCCCGCCAGGCCGATGGCGAGGAGACCGATCCGATCGAACCTCTCACGGAAGATCAGCGCCCCGGCCACCATGTTGAGGAGGGGCGTCAGGTAGTAGCCGAGGCTGCTCTCCAGGACCTTCCCGGCGTTCACCCCCCAGACATAGAGGGCCCAGTTGCCGCCGATCAGCAGGCCTGACAGGGCCAGGAGGGCCAGCCGGTCCGGGGACCTCAGCACCTCCGCCACCTGTCGCCCCTGCCCGGAGATGACAACGAAGACCCCGGCGGTCACCGCGCCCCAGACCGCCCTGTGGGCGAGAATCTCCCAGGAGTCCGCCCCGATCCGGCCCGTGGCCTGGAAGAAGAGGGGCGCCACGCCCCAGATCAGGTAGCAGAGGACCCCCGCGCCGAGGGCGGCGCGGGAGGCGGTCTCATCGGACGGGGCGGCCCCCCCGGCCACCCGTCAGCGGTCGCCGATCAGGCCGCGCTCGTCGAGGAGCTGGGCGATCTGCACGGCGTTGAGGGCGGCGCCCTTGCGCAGGTTGTCGGCCACGACCCACAGGTTCAGGCCGTTCTCGACGGTGGGGTCCCGGCGGATGCGGCTGACGAAGACCGGGAACTCGCCCTGGGCCTCCTTGGGCGTGATGTAGCCCTTGTCGTTCCGCTGATCGATGACGATCAGGCCGGGGCTGTTGCGCAAGAGGTCGCGGGCCTCGTCCTCGTCGAGGGGCTCGTGGAACTCGATGTTCACCGACTCCGAGTGGCCGACCATGACCGGCACCCGCACGCAGGTGACGGTGAGGGCGATCTCGGGATCGATCATCTTGTGGGTCTCGTTCCACATCTTGGCCTCCTCATCGGTGTAGCCGTCGTCGTTGAAGGCGCCGATGAAGGGAATGACGTTGAAGGCGATCTGCTTGGGGAACTTCTTGGGCTCGGACGGGCCGAGGACGAAGATGCCCTTGGTCTGGTCCCAGAGCTCGTCCATGCCCTCCTTGCCCGCGCCGGAGACCGACTGGTAGGTCGAGACCACCACGCGCTTGATCCGGGCCCGCTCGTGCAGGGGCTTCAGGGCGACCACCAGCTGGGCGGTGGAGCAGTTGGGGTTGGCGATGATGTTCTTGCGGTCGGCCCACTCGACGTCGTCGGGGTTCACCTCCGGCACCACCAGGGGCACGTCCGGGTCCATCCGCCAGGCCGAGGAATTGTCGATCACGATGGGGCCGGCGGCGCCGATCTTCGGAGACCATTCCTTGGAGAAGGAGCCCGACACGCTCATCAGGACCAGGTCGACGGTGGAGAAGTCGAACTGCTCCACATCCTGGCACTTCAGGTTCCGGTCGCCGAAGGAGACCTCGACGCCGATGGATTTGCGGCTGGCGATCGCGTGAATCTCGTCCACGGGGAATTCGACTTCCTCGAGGATGTTCAGCATTTCGCGGCCCACATTGCCCGTGGCCCCGACGACGGCGACGCGATAGCCCACCTGGGTCTCTCCTTTACAGAACGGACGGTCCCCCTACGCCCGGCGGCGGCGGGGCGCAAGGCGAGCCCCTTTGCTGCGTTGCGGAAAATTCACTGGAACCCCATCTGGAGACCTCTAGAAGACGCACCGACGTCCCGACCCGCCCCCTTGCGAAAGGCCTTCGCATGACGACACCGGACCCGACGCGACGCACCCTCCTGGCCGCCGCCGGCCTGTTGGCTGCGGCCCCCTCTCCCCTCCTCGCCGCCCCGCCCCCGAACCGGCGCCTGGCCTTCGCCGTCCTGCGGAACGGCCAGAGGATCGGCGAGCACCGCATGACCTTTTCCGGCGATGCGGCCTCCCCGACCGTATCGACGGAAGTGGACATGACCGTGAAGGTCGGATCGGTGACGGTCTATCGCTACCGGCACACCGCGCGGGAGGTCTGGGCGGACGGCCGGTTCGAAAGCCTGGAGTCCGTGACCGACGCCACCGCGGGCGACCGCAAGGTCTCGGCCCGGCGCACGCCTTCGGGGGTCCTGATCCGCACCGGCCGCCGCGAGGTGCTGGCGCCGGCGGGAACCGCTCCTCTCACCCACTGGAACTCCCGGGTGCTGACCGGAAGGCTGTTCAACCCCCAGGAAGGGGACCTGGTCCGCATCACCGCCTCGCCCAAGGGCGTCCGGCCCGTGGTCCTGGCCGACGGACGCTCTGTCGAGGCCCAGGTCTGGGCCCTGCGGGGCGAGGCCGAGATCGACAACTGGTACGACAAGGCCGGGGTCTGGACCGGCCTGAAGGGCCGCCTCAAGGACGGCTCGGTCATCGAGTACCGCCGGACCTGAGGCCTCAGAGGGCGGCGAGCACCGCATCGCCCATCTGGGCGGTGGTCAGGCTTCCCCCGAGGTCCCGGGTGCGGGCGCCGTCGTCGAGGGCGCGGACCACGGCGGCCAGGATGCGGTCGGCGGCTTCAGGACGGCCGAGCGACCAGCGGAAGGCCATTTCCAGCGACAGGATGGAGGCCAGGGGATTGGCGAGGCCCTGGCCGGCGATGTCCGGCGCCGAGCCGTGGATGGGCTCGTAGAGGCCGGGCCGGCCGGCGTCGCCCAGGGCCGCCGAGGGCAGCATGCCCAGGGAGCCCGTCAGCTGGGCGGCGGCGTCGGACAGGATGTCGCCGAACAGGTTGTCGGTGACCATGACGTCGAACTGGCGCGGATCGCGGACGATCTGCATGGCGGCGTTGTCGGCCAGGATGTGCTCCAGCCGGACGTCCGGGAACTCCCGGGCGTGGAGGTCGGTGACCACCTGGCGCCAGAGCAGGCCGGAATCCATGACGTTGGACTTCTCGGCCGAGTGCACCAGGTTGCGCCGGCCCCGGGCCAGCTGGAAGGCCACCCGCGCCACCCGCTCGATCTCGGCGGTGGTGTAGACCTGGGTGTCGACGGCGCGCTTGCCACCGCCGGGCAGGTCCTCGATGAACCGGGGCGAGCCGAAATAGATGCCGCCCGTCAGCTCGCGGACGATCATCAGGTCCAGGCCCTCGACCAGGTGGCGCTTGAGGCTGGAGGCGTCGGCCAGGGCGGGGAAACAGAGGGCGGGGCGGAGGTTGGCGTAGACCTCCATGCCGGCGCGAAGGTTCAGGAGCCCGGCCTCGGGCCGTTTGTCGCGGGGCGCGCCGGCCCACTGGGGCCCGCCCACCGCGCCCATCAGGACGGCGCGGGCGGCCTTCGCCGCCGCCAGGACCCCGTCGGTCAGGGGCGTCCCGTGGGCGTCGAAGCTGCAGCCGCCGAACAGGGCCTCTTCGATCTTCAGGTCCGGGGCCACGGCCTCGGCCACCCGGCGGGCCTGGGCGGTGACTTCCGGGCCGATGCCGTCGCCGGGCAGGAGGAGGAGGTCGGTCATGGGAAGGCTCCGGCGGTTGGCGCTCTAGCGGGTCGGCTCGAGCCAGGGATGGGTCAGGGTGCGGCCCGCCTCCCAGGCGTCGATGTCGGCGGCGGCGGTGAGGGTCTCGCCGATGGCGTCCAGGCCCTGGAGCATCTTGGCCTTGCGCGAGGCGTCGATCTCGAAGGTGAAGACCTTGCCCGAGGGCGAGGTGACGGTCTGGGCGGCGAGGTCGACGCTGATCATGTGGTTGCCGCCCTGGCATTCACCCATCAGGTCCTGGACCTCGTCGGGCTTCAGGACCACGGGCAGCAGGCCGTTCTGGAAGCAGTTGTTGTAGAAGATGTCGGCGAAGGACGGGGCGATGACGCAGGTCACGCCGAAGTCCATGAGGGCCCAGGGGGCGTGCTCGCGGCTGGAGCCGCAGCCGAAGTTGTCGCCCGTCACCAGGACGCCGGCGCCGGCGTATTCCGGGCGGTTGAGCACGAAGTCCGGGCGCGGCTTGCCGGCGTCGTCGAAACGGAGGTCGTAGAACAGGCCCCTCGACAGGCCCTCGCGCTCCACGGTCTTGAGGAACTGCTTGGGGATGATCTGGTCGGTGTCGATGTTGGCCAGGGGCAGGGGCGCGGCCCGGGCGTCGAGGCGGGTGAAGGGCTTCATGGTTCGGCTCCGGCCGTTCCGGCGTTCTGCTGCAGCACCACGGTGGGCGTGAAGGGCACGCCCTCGCGGAGGGTGAAGATGCGGGTCCCGGGCTTGCGGCCGTTGCGGACCTCCGAGACGTTGAAGCCAAGGCCGGAGAGCCGGCCCTGGACAGCGTCGGCGTCGGCGGCGCCCCAGGCGAGGCCGTTGAAGTCGTCGGGCCGGTCCATCGTCTCGGCCTCGCCCAGCCGCATGACGACTTCCATGACCAGGCCGCCGCAGGCGAAGAACATCTGCCGGGCGCCCCAGGCCGGGTTGGACCGGTCGAGCCGCAGGTCGAGGCCCAGGCGCGCGCCCCACAGGGCCAGGGCCCGGTCTCCAGATCGGGCGGCGATGACCACGTGGTCCAGGGCGCTGACGGCCGAGGCCTCCGACACCGCCGGCGCGGACAGGCCGGGGCCGTCGCCGGACACGAGGGCCAGGTTGAGGCCCCCCGCGGCGGCCGGGTCCAGGCGGACCAGGCGGCGGTCGCCGAAAGTGGTCTCCTCGCCCAGGGCGGGCAGGCCCCGGCGCCCGGCCAGGCGCACGGCGGCGTCGAGGTCGGCCACCTTCAGGACGATCATCTCGCCGGGATCGCCCTCGCGGCGGGCGCGCAGGCACAGGGCCATGTTAGCCAGGGAAAAGACGCTGGCCGCCGCGCCGTCGAGCTGGCCCTCCCAGGACGGCTCGCGGCCTAGGAAGACGCCGTAGCGGGCGGCGGCGTCCTCGACGTCGTCGACGGGCAGGACGACATGGTCGAGGCCGAGGATCACCTCAGATAGTCCCGGACGTCGGCGATCCGGCCGGCCAGGGCGGCGGCGGCGGCCATGGCCGGGCTCATCAGGTGGGTGCGCCCGCCCCGGCCCTGCCGGCCCTCGAAATTGCGGTTCGAGGTGGAGGCGCAGCGCTCGCCCGGCGCCAGGCGGTCGGGGTTCATGCCCAGGCACATGGAGCAGCCGGGCTCGCGCCAGTCGAAGCCGGCCTCGCGGAACACGATGTCGAGGCCCTCTTCCTCGGCCTGGGCCTTCACCAGGCCCGAGCCGGGAACCACCATGGCCCGCACGCCGGGGGCGACGGTGCGGCCGCGCACGATGTCGGCGGCGACCCGAAGATCCTCGATCCGGCTGTTGGTGCACGAGCCGATGAAGACCACGTCGATCTTCGCGCTGGCGATGGGCTGGCCCGCCTCCAGGCCCATGTACTCCAGGGCGCGGGCGACGGAGGCGCGCTTGTCGGGGCTGGAAAAGGCGTCCGGCGAGGGCGCGGCGCCGGTGACCGGGACCACGTCCTCGGGGCTGGTGCCCCAGGTGACCAGGGGGGCGATGGCCGAGGCGTCGATCCGGACCTCACGGTCGAAGACGGCGTCGGGATCGGAGAAGAGGGTCTTCCAGCTGGCCAGGGCGATGTCCCAGGCGCCGCCCTTGGGCGCGGCGGGACGGCCGCGGAGATAGTCGAAGGTGGTCTCGTCCGGGGCCACCAGGCCCGCCCGGGCGCCGCCCTCGATGGTGAGGTTGCAGAGGGTCATGCGACCCTCCATGGACAGGGCGCGGACGGCGTCGCCGGCGTACTCGATGACGTAGCCCGTGCCGCCGGCCGTGCCGATCTCGCCGATCACGGCCAGGGCGAAATCCTTGGCGCCGACGCCGGGGGCGGGCGTTCCCTCGATCACCACCCGCATGTTCTTCGCCTTCTTCTGGCGAAGGGTCTGGGTGGCCAGGACGTGCTCGACCTCGGAGGTGCCGATGCCATGGGCCAGGGCCCCGAAGGCGCCGTGGGTGGAGGTGTGGGAGTCGCCGCAGACAATGGTCATGCCCGGCTGGGTGCGGCCCTGCTCGGGGCCGACCACGTGGACGATGCCGTTGCGGATGTCGCCCATGGGGAAGAACTCGATGCCGTTGTCGGCGACGTTCCGCTCCAGGGTGGCGAGCTGGAGGCGGGCCTCCTCGTCGGCGACGGCGGCCACGCCCAGGCCCTGGCCCTCGGTGGGGATGTTGTGGTCGGCCACGGCGAGGGTGCGGTCAGGCCGCCGGACCTTCCGCCGGTTGGCGCGCAGGCCCGCGAAGGCCTGGGGCGTCGTCACCTCGTGGATGAGGTGCAGGTCGATGTAGAGGATGGCCTCGCCGTCCTGTTCGGCGACGAGGTGTGCATCCCAGATCTTGTCGTAGAGGGTCTTGCCGGCCATGGGGCGCATCTAGTGTCGGAGGCCCTCCGGTGTCCAGCGCCGGACGCACCCGGAAGGGGTCAGGCCTTGACCACCCTGTCGCCGGGCAGGCCGCGGCGGGCCATGGCGTTGCGGGTGTCGACCACCAGCCGGGCTGAGCGCGAGATGAGGCCGTAGTCCACGGCGTCATGGTCGGTGGCGATCAGGACGGCGTCGTAGCCGGCCAGGGTCGCCGCCGTCAGGTCGGTGGAGCGTCGCCCGGCGAGACCCGGGTGCTCCCGGGTGGGCGGGATTTCGGCGATCAGGGGATCGTGGAAGTCGCAGGTCGCGCCGCGGGCCTCGATGGCCTCGATGAGGACCAGGGAGGGGGACTCCCGGGTATCGTCCACGTTCTTCTTGTAGGCTGCGCCGACCAGCAGGATGCGGGCGCCCTTGAGGGCCCGCTCGGCGTGGTCGCTGAGGGCGCGGGCCAGGCGGTCGACCACCACGCCGGGCATGGCGGTGTTGATCTGCCCCGCCAGCTCGATGAAGCGGGTCTCCATGCCGAACTCGCGGGCGCGCCAGGTCAGGTAGAAGGGGTCCACGGGAATGCAGTGCCCGCCCAGGCCCGGCCCCGGATAGAAGGGCATGTAGCCGAAGGGCTTGGTGGCGGCGGCGTCGATCACCTCCCAGACGTCGATGCCCATGGCGTCGTAGACCAGCTTCAGCTCGTTCACGAGGGCGATGTTCACCGAGCGGAAGATGTTCTCGGTCAGCTTGGCGGCCTCGGCGGCGGCGGCGCTGGAGACCGGCACCACCCGGGTGATCATGGCCTCGTAGAGGGCGACGGCGAGGTCGCGGGAGGCGGGATCGTCGGCGCCCACCACCTTCGGGATGGTCCGGGTGCCGAAGTGGGCGTTGCCCGGATCCTCGCGCTCGGGGGAGAAGGCCAGGAAGACCTCGCGGCCCACCTTCAGCCCGCCCGCTTCCAGAAGGGGGCGGACCACCTCGTCCGTGGTGCCGGGCCAGGTGGTGGATTCCAGGACCACCAGCTGGCCGGGGCGCAGGGCGGCGGCGGCCGAGGCGGCGCTGGCGCGGACGTAGGACAGGTCCGGGTCTCGGTTGCGGGTCACCGGCGTCGGCACGCAGAGGATGACGGCGTCGGCCTCGGACAGGCGGGAGAAATCGGTGGTGGCGTCAAGCCGTCCGCTGTCGAGAGCGGTCCGGAGCGCCTCGGGCGCCAGGTAGTTGATCACCTGCCGGCCGGCCAGGATGGCCTCGACGCGGGAGGGGTTGATGTCGAAGCCCAGGACCGGGAAGCCGGCCTCGACGGCGGCCAGGGCCAGGGGCAGGCCCACATAGCCCAGGCCGATGATCCCGACGACGGCGCGCCGGGACCGGATGCGGTCCATCAGGTCGGCGCTGTGGGCGGTGTCGGTCATCTGGCGGTCCCTGTCGGTCTCAGGCGAGGTCATCGATCTCGGCCTCGGAAAGGTCTCCGGGCACGACGGTGACGGGCAGGTTGCGGCCGCCCCAGCGGACGCCCTCGCGGGCGATGGAGGCGACCAGGGGGCCCGGGCCGCGGCCGCCGGTCGCCGCCGCCAGCACCAGGATCTTGATGTCGCGGTCGGCGCTGATGGCCCGTCGCAGGGCCTCGCGGGTGTCATCGGCGCGGATGAGGAGGAGTTCAGGCGGGCTGCCGGTCTCTGTCAGGACCAGCGGCGTGTAGGCCTTCAGCTCCTCGGCGGCCTCGGCCCGGGCCTGGCGCTCGATCTCGTCGCGCACCCCGGACCAGTGCTCGAAGACGGCGGGGGCGATGACCCGCAGGATCGCGATCTTGCCCCCCGTCGAGCGCGCCCGGCGGCAGGCGAAGCGCAGGGCGGCGGCGAATTCGGCGCTGCCGTCGGCGATCACCAGGAACTTGCGCGGCGGGGCCGTCTTGGAAGTCATGGACGGACCGTGGCCCGCCGCCGGCGCGGAGACAAGGCCCTCAGCCCGCCCAGTAGCCGACCGCGGCCTTCACCTCGGCCAGGACCGGGGCCCCCGCCTGGCGGGCCCGCTCGGCGCCGTCGGCGAGGATGCGGTCGATCTCGGCCGGATCGGACAGGAAGCGGCGCATGGCCTCGCCCACCGGGCCCAGCTTCGCCACCGCCAGGTCCGCCAGCCGGGGCTTGAACACCCCGAAGCCCTGCCCGGCGTATTCGGCCAGGACCTCGGCGGAGGTGCGCCCGTCGAGGGCGGCGTAGATGGCCACCAGGTTCTGCGCCTCGGGCCGGGCGGCCAGGGCCTCCAGGGTGTCCGGCAGGGGCTCGGGGTCGGTGCGCGCCTTGCGGACCTTCTGGGCGATGGCGTCGGCGTCGTCGGTGAGGTTGATGCGCGAATAGTCCGAAGGGTCGGACTTGGACATCTTGGCCGAGCCGTCGCGCAGGGACATGACCCGGGCGCCCGGCCCCTCGACCACCGCCTCGGGCAGGGGGAAGAAGCCCGGGACGCCGAAGTCGTGGTTGAACTTGGCGGCGATGTCCCGGGTCAGCTCCAGGTGCTGGCGCTGGTCCTCGCCCACCGGCACGTGGGTGGCCTTGTAGAGCAGAATGTCGGCGGCCTGGAGCACGGGATAGGTGTAGAGGCCGACGCTCTCGCGCTCCTTGTGCTTGCCCGCCTTGTCCTTGAACTGGGTCATGCGGTCGAGCCAGCCGAGGCGGGCGACGCAGTTGAACACCCAGGCGAGCTCGGCGTGGGCGGGAATGGCGGACTGCGGGAAGATGGTGGCGACCTTCGGGTCCAGGCCCGAGGCCAGGTAGGCGGCGGCGATCTCGCGCACCTGGTCCTTCAGCCGCCTGGGGTCCTGCCATTGGGTGATGGCGTGCAGGTCGGCGATGAAGATGAAGGTCTCCATCTCGTGCTGGACCCGGGTGAACTTCACCAATGCGCCGAGATAGTTGCCCAGGTGCAGGGCGCCGGTCGGCTGGACGCCGGACAGGACGCGGGCGGGGCCGGAATAGGCGGGAGGGGGCGTGTCGGTCATGGAGGCGCGGGGCTCCGGAAGGGCGGCGGACGAAAGGGCGGCGGGGTCAGCCGCAGCGCCATCGCAGGGTCTGTGCAGGCTTCCGGGTCATGGCGGGCGAATAGCGCCGAACCGGCGTCAGGACAAGTCCGGGCCCGGCGGCGGGGACGCGGCGGGCGACCGGCGCAGGGCGGCGCGCACATCGGACATCCGCAGGCCCCCGAAGGCGAGGAGCAGGCCGACATAGGCCAGGGCGCCGGCCAGGCAGACCCAGAGCACGGTCAGTTCCTTGGCGCCGAGGCCGAGCAGCGACGCCCCGGCCAGGGGCGCCTCCAGGACGGCCCTGAAATGGGCGGCGAGGGCGAGGAAGAGGCCCATGCACAGGCTGGCGGCGATGATCCGGGCGATCCGGCTCCAGGCCTCGGCGGACGGGGCGTAGGCCTTCCGGCGGCCCAGGGCGTAGGCCATCTGCGCCACGGTGATCCAGGTGGCGATGCTGGTGGCGGCGGCCAGGCCGGTGAAGCCGACCAGGTGGAAGAGGGCCACCCCCAGGGCGATGTTCACGGCCACCGACACCAGGGAGAAGACCATGGGGGTGCGGGTGTCCTGGCGGGCGAAGAAGGCCGGCTGGAGGATCTTGACCAGGACGAAGGCCGGCAGGCCCCAGCCGTACTGCAGGAGGATCAGGCCCGAGGCCCGGGCGTCCTCGAAGACGAACTGGCCCCGGGTGAAGAGGCCGTCGACCAGGTAGACCGGCATGGCGACCAGGGCCGCCGCCGCCGGGAGGCAGAGGGCGAGGCCAAAGACCAGGGCCTGGTCCATGACGGCCTGGCCCTCGCGGGCGTCCTCCCCCGCAAAGGCGCGGGACAGCTGGGGCAAGAGGGCCACGCCGATGGCCGTGCCCACCAGGGACAGGGGCAGCTGGTAGAAGCGGTCGGCGACGCTCATCCAGACCCGCAGGCCCGGGACGTGGGAGGCCAGCATGGTGGAGATGAAGATGTTGACCTGGACGGCGCTGGAGGCGACCGCGCCGGGGATGGTCAGGCGGATGAGGCGGCGCACCTCCGGGGTCAGCCGGGGCCGGGCGAGACGGACCCGGGCGCCGGCGCGGCGGACGCCCCACCAGCAGAGCCCCGCCTGGGCGATCCCCGAGACGATGGTGGCCCAGGAGGCGGCGTAGGCGGCCTTGACCGGGTCGGTCTGGGGCAGGACCGCAGCCAGCACGCCGATGTTCAGCACCACCGGATAGGCGCCGTAGATGATGAAGCGCCCGCGGGCGGTGAGCACCCCCGCCAGCAGGGCGGCGATCACCATGCAGGGCAGGTAGGGCATGGTGATCTGGGTCAGGATCACCGCCAGCCGGAACTTGGCCGGGTCGTCGATGTAGCCGGGCGAATAGACCAGCATGATCCAGGGCATGGCCAGCTGGGCGACGAGGGTCAGGGCCACCGTGGCCACGGCCATGACCGCCAGGGCGTCAGAGGCGAGGCGATCCGCCTCTTCCCCGCCCTCGGCCGACAGCGTGCGGGAATAGGCCGGGACGAAGGCGGCGGCGAAGGCGCCCTCGGCGAAGACCCGGCGGAACAGGTTGGAGAAGGCCTGGGCCGTGTAGAAGGCGTCGGCGGCGATGGTCTGGCTGGCGCCCATCCGGGCGGTGATGACCAGGTCCCGGGCCAGGCCGAGGAAGCGGCTCACCAGGGTCAGCCCGGAAAAGACCATGGAGGCGCGGATCAGGCCGCCCCCGGCCTTGGGTCCGGCGGCGGGCGGATTTCCCCTGGAGGGGGTCGGGAGGGGCGGATCGCTCACAGAGCCTGAATGCGCCCCGCCGCGGCGACCGGTCAAGACGCCGACTCGGCCTCAGCGGGCGACGCTGGCCCGGGCCTTCTGCAGGTGGGCCCGCGTGCGGCCGGCGGGCTGGGCCTCCACCGCCTCGAGGGCGGCGAGGAGGTCGGCGCGAAGTCGGGCGGTGCGGGTCGCGTCCAGCAGCTTCCGGCCCCGGTCGTCGACCACGTAGAAGGCGTCCACCGCCCGCTCCCCGTAGCCGTCGATATGGGCCGAGACGAGGGACAGGCCGGCGTCGGCGATCACCTCGGCCAGGGCGGACAGGAGGCCCGGCCGGTCGCGGCCCGAGGCCTCGATCACGGTGGCGGACTCCGAGGCGTCGTTGTCGAGCATGACGGTGGGGGTGATGGCGAAGGCGGCGGCGCGCCCCAGCTCCGGGGTCGGGCGGCCGTCGCGCTTGAGCGCCTCGCCCCTACCCGCGGCCTCCAGGAGCGTCATGAGACGATCGAGGGCGCGGGGATTGTCGGCCCCGAAGGCGGCGCCCGAGGCGTCCTGGACGAAGAAGACGTCCAGGGCCTCGCCCCGGCGGGAGGTGTGGACCCGCGCGCCCAGGACGTTGGCGCCGGCCATGTTGAGGGCCGCGGACAGGTCTGCGAACAGGCGGGGACGGTCCGTGGCCGCCACCGAGACCTCGGCGGCGTTCATGTCGGGCCGGATCCGGCAGGCGGTGGCCGACCCGCTTTCGGACGCGCGGCGGACCAGGGCGCCGTGGGCGCGGACCTCGTCGTCGGTGAAGGCGGTGAAGTAGGCGTCCTCCATGGACTGGGCCCATTCGGTCAGGGCCGGGCTGGAGGCGGTCAGTCGCATCCGGGCGTCGTAGGCGGCGTTCTCGTGGTAGCGGCGAATGGCGGCGGCGTCCTCGGCCCCGCGGCCGCCCCGGAAGAGGGCCTCGGTGGCGCGGTAGAGCTCGCGCAGGAGCTGGCCCTTCCAGCCGTTCCAGACCCCGGGGCCGACGGCGCGGATGTCCGCCACGGTCAGCACCAGCAGCAGGCGAAGCCGCTCCGGCGTCTCGACGATCCGCGCGAAGTCGACCACGGTCCGGGGATCGGAGACGTCGCGCTTCTGGGCGTAGTCGCTCATCACCAGGTGATGCTCGACCAGCCAGGCGACGAGCTCGATGCGCTTGCGGGTCTGGCCGAGGCGCTCGCAGGCCTGCCGCGCGGCGCGGGCGCCGGCCAGTTCCTGCCCGCCGGCGCCGCCCTTGCCGGTGTCGTGCAGCAGCATGGCCAGGAACAGGGCCTCGCGGTCGCTGATCAGGGGCATGATGGCGGTGGCCAGGGGATGGTCCTCGGCGTAGCGGCCGTCGGCGATGCCGGAAATGACCCCCACCGCCCTGAGGGTGTGCTCGTCCACCGTGTAGGAGTGGTACATGTTGAACTGCATCTTGGCGACGATGCGGCCCCACTCCGGCAGGTAGCGGCCCAGGACGTCGGCCTCGTTCATCAGGGTCAGGGCCCGCTGCGGGTCGCGGCCCCGGGCCAGGATGTCCAGCAGGACGGCGGCTGCTTCGGGATCGCGGCGCACCCGCGGCCCGATCAGGGCGGCGTGCCGCGAGGCGGCCGTGAAGGCGTCGGGATGCAGGTCCAGCCCCTCGCGGTCGGCGTGCAGGAAGAGGCGCAGGAGGTTGACGGGGTCGGCCTCGAAGACCGCCGGGCCGTCCACGTGCAGGCGCCCGCCCTCGGCGTAGAAGCCGGGCGCCACGTCCCGCCGGCGGGACCGGCCGCGGCCCGGAAGCAGCCGGGAGAGGCCGCCGGGCTGGGACTTGACCCGCTCTTCCTCGAGCTTGGCGGTGAACACCCGGGTCAGGGCGCCGACCTCCTTGGCGATCAGGAAGTAGCGCCGCATGAAGCGCTCCACCGCCGGGGCGTCGCCCCGGTCGCCATAGCCCATGCGCCGGGCGATGGCGGGCTGGAGGTCGAAGGTCAGGCGCTCCTCGGGCCGGCCCGTGGCGAAGTGCATGTGGCAGCGCACCGCCCAGAGGAAGTCGATGGCGCGGATGAAGCCCGCCACCTCCCGGCGGTCGAACATGTCCAGCTGGATCACGCCGCTGGCCCGGTCGGCGCTGGCCACGGGGTTCAGGTAGCGGGCGATCCAGAACAGGGTGTTGAGGTCGCGCAGGCCGCCCTTGCCCTCCTTGATGTTGGGCTCGACCATGTAGCGGCTGGCGCCGGCGCGCAGGTGCCGCTCGTCCCGCTCCTTGAGCTTGGCGGCCACGAACTGGGCGCCCGTGCCGCGGATCACCTCGTCCCGGAACCGTCGGAGCAGGTCGGAGGCCAGGGCCTCGTCGCCGGTCAGGTGCCGGGCCTCCAGGATGGAGGTCCGGATGGTGAAGTCCTCGCGCGAGAGGCGCAGGCATTCGTCCACCGTCCGCGAGGCGTGGCCGACCTTGAAGCCCAGGTCCCACAGCGCATAGAGCATGAACTCGATCACGCTCTCGGCGTGCGGCGTCTGCTTGTAGGGCCGCAGGAACAACAGATCGAGGTCGGAGAAGGGCGCCAGGGCGCCCCGGCCATAGCCCCCCACCGCCATCAGGGCCAGGCGCTCGCCCTCGGTGGGATTGCGCGCCCGGAAAACGTGGACGGTGGTGAAGTCATAGAGGGCGCAGACGACCTCGTCCGTCACCCCGGCGAGCAGGCGGGCGGTCTCGATGCCGCCGGCGCCGTTCTCCAGCCGCTCCTTGGCGATCATCCGCCCCCGGAACAGGGCCTGGCGCAGGATGTCGAGGGCCCGGCGCCTCTGCTCGGCCTCGTCGCCGATGGCGTCGAGGGCCGCGGCGGACAGGCGCGCGCGCAGGCTGACGCCGTCGAGGACATGTTCCAGCCGGGTCGGGCGCAGGCGCTTGGGCATGGGAAGACATATAGTCCACTTTGGCCCCCGGCGTCAGGCGGTTGCGGCGGGACGAGTCCCGATTGCCGGACCCGCCGGGCGGGCGCATGATCCGCGGAGGCGACTAGGGACCCTGAATGACCGGCGCACCCGCACTGGAGCTGGAAGACCTGACCCGTACGTTCGGGGACCGGGCCGTTGTCGAGGACCTGAGCTTCCGCGTGGAGCCGGGCGCCGTCTTCGGATTCCTGGGCCCGAACGGCGCGGGGAAGACCACGACCCTGAGGATGATCCTGGGCCTGGTGGCCCCGAGTTCCGGCCGGATGTCCGTCCTGGGCGCCAGCGACGGGCGCCGGGTCCGGGACCGGATCGGCTTCCTGCCGGAAGAGCGCGGGCTGCACCCCCGGATGACCCCGCTGCAGGCGGCGGCCTTCCTGGGGGGCCTGAAGGGGGTCGCCCCGTCCCTCGCCCGGCGCAAGGCCAGGGCCATGCTGGAGCAGCTGGGCCTGGGCCACGCCGCGAACACCCAGATCCGCAGGCTGTCCAAGGGCATGGCCCAGCAGGCCGCCCTGGTCTGCACGCTCATCCACGACCCGGAGCTGATCATCCTGGACGAGCCCTTCTCGGGACTGGACCCGACGCACCAGCAGGGCCTTGAGGCGCTGATCCTGGAGCGGTCGGGGAACGGCGCCACCATTGTCTTCTCGACCCACGTGATGTCGCACGCCGAGCGTCTCTGCGACCGGGTCCTCCTGCTGGCCGGGGGGCGCAAGGTCTTCGACGGCACCGTCCCCGAGGCCCGAAGCCGGGCGCCCGGGCGGCTGGTGCTGGAAGGAAGGCTGGAGATCCCGGCCATCCAGGGCCTGCCCGGGGTGGCGGCCGTGCGCGCCTCGGGCGCCGCCGCGGACGACGGCGACCATCGCCTGGAGGTGGAGCTGGCGCCGGGCGCCGAGGCGCACGAGACCCTGTCCGCCGCCTTCCGGGCCGGACTCGCCATCCGGCGGTTCGACTCCCGGGAGCCGGGCCTGCACGAGGCCTTCCTGCTGCTGACGGGCGCCGGCCAACGTCTTCCGGAGGTCGCCGGCGCATGAGACGGCTTCTGCTCATCCTGAGGCGGGAGTACCTCGCCTACCTGCTGACACCGGGGTTCTTCATCGCCCTGCTGGTCCTGCCGCTGGTCTTCGGCGCGACCGCTGTCCTGCCCAGCCTCCTGTCCCGCCACACGCCGGCGCCGAGAATCGTCATCCTCGACCTCACCGGGATCGGGGCGGCGGGGCCCGGGCCCTACCTGGAGTCGAAGATCCGGGAAGGCCGGACGCGGAACCTTCCCCAGGAGCAGGCGGCGATCCTGGCGCCTGCCCCGCCGGACCTGGACGGCGTCCGGACGCCGCAAGAGGCCGGTGAGCGCATCCAGGCCTTCTATCGGGCGCAGGACCCCGATGCGAACCCGCCGATCATCCTCGTGCTGGCGGGCGGCGCCGACGCCGTCGAGGCGCGGCTCTGGACGCCGCGGGCCCGGCTGATCGACCTTTCCGGCTCGCTGGAGGCCGACCTTTCGGAGTGGTCCCGCGAACGGCGACTGAAGGCCCTCGGGCTGTCCGGGGCGGACATCCGGCGGGTGTCCGAGGCCGGTATCGACGTCCAGACCTACTCGCCGGAGTCCCGGACGGGAAAGGTCACGCTTACCGACCGGCTGCCGCAACTCGCCGCCCTGGGGGTCAGCTATCTCCTGGTCACCCTGATCCTCGCCGGTTCGGGAATGATCCTGACCAGCGTGGTCGAGGAAAAATCCAGCCGGGTCATCGAGGTCCTGGTGACCTCCGCCCACCCCGCGGAGCTCCTGCTCGGCAAGGTCCTCGGGGTCCTTTGCCTCTTCCTGACCGTCCTCGGCGCCCTGGCCGGCGCCGGAGTCCTTGCGGCGGGCCAGCTGCCGGCCGGCATCGCCCGGGAGGCCGTCGGGGCGGTCCTCGACAACGGCCTCCTGGGGTGGGCGGCGCTCTTCCTGGCGTTCGGCTTCCTGCTTTACGGTTCGATCTTCGCGGGGCTCGCCGCCTTCTGCGAAACCCCCCGGGAGGCCCAGAGCCTCGCCACCCCCCTGAGCCTGCTGATGCTGGTCCCCCTCGTCCTGGTCATTTCGTCCCTCCAGGCGCCGGACTCGCCCTTCCTCAGGACCGCCGCCCTCTTCCCGCCCTTCACCCCCTTCCTGATGCTCCTGAGGATCGCCGACGGCGCGCCGGCCTGGGAGGTCGCGACAGGCCTCGCCCTCATGGCGGCGACCACGGCGGGCGCGATCTGGATCGGGGTCCAGGCCTACAGGACAGGCGCCCTGACGCAGGGCCCGCCCCGCCTCGCCGCCATCCTGAGAAACGCCCTCTCCCGCAGGGCCTGACGCCCCCAAGCCCTTGAAGAGAGAACCTCCATGCCCCTCCTGCCGCCCAGCACCAACGCCGAGTACAGGGGCCATCCCTGGGCGCCCGGATTCCTGCTGCTGGCGGCGATCCTGACCCTGGTCCCGGGGCTGATCCACAGCTTCCTGCCGGATGGCGGGGCGGGGGTGATCGCCGGGCTGGACATGGGCGACCGGCGGGACCTGGTGATCAGCGTCTTCCGCTGGCAGGGGGCGACCCAGCTCGCCTTCGGCCTGGCCCTGCTGGCCGTGGCCCTGTGCTATCGCAGCCTGACCCCTCTGTTCCTGGCCCTGGTCATTGTGGAGCGCGGCCTGATGGCCCTGCACGGCTGGGTGCTGTCGCCGCCCGCATCGGGCCATCATCCGCCCGAGCACTATGGCAGCGTCGCGGGCGTGATCCTGGCCGGCCTCTTCCTGGCCCTGTCCCTGCGCCCTATCCCTGCGAACGCCCGCTAGCCCTGGGCGACATCCTGGCTGAGGGCGGCGCGATCCTCGGCGGACCCGAGGGCCGAGCCCGCGGACCCGCGCCCGAGGGCGTAGGTGGGCGGCACCACCTCGGGATCAGCGCCCGGCGCGGTGGGCGGCGAGAAATAGCCCAGGGCGTAGGATCCCATGGCGTAGCCCAGGAGATCCTGCAGCTCGGGCTCGAAGGTCCGGGCGATCTCGGGCGGGCAGGCCAGGTACTGGTTTTCCTCCTGCCGCAGCCAGCCGAGGGCGTAGGTGATGTTCAGGCCGATCCGGTCGGCCCCTGAACGGTTCTCGCCGCCGCCGTGCACCACCCCGCCCGTGTAGACCAGGACCGAACCCCGCTCCATCACGGCCTGGGTGACCTCGGAGGGATCGGCCCGCCGGTCGTCCGGCCAGGCGGTGGAGCCCGGGACCACCTGGGTCGCTCCGTTCTCGCGTGTGAAGTCAGTCAGGGCCCAGATGGTGTTGAGCTGGGGCTCGACCCCCTTGAGGTGGGTTCCCCAGGCCCATCGGTCCTTGTGCAGGCTCTGGGCCTTCTCGCCGGGCATGATGCGGATGACCTGGCCGAGGTGCAGCTGGTAGCGCTCGCAGGAGGGCAGGAGCAGGCGGTCGCACTGGGCCAGGACGCGCCGGTTGCGGATCAGGGCCCGGCAGAGCGGCGAGCGCGCGGCGAGGGCGCCGGTCCGGGTGGTCCGGAACCCGGTGAAGCCGTCACGGCCCGGCGCGGTGGCCTGGACCCAGGGGTCAAGCTCGGCGCGCACGGCGTCGGCCTCGGCGGGAGTGATCACGCCATCCAGGATGACGGCGCCGTCGGCAAGGAGCCGCGCCTGGACCTGGTCGGGATCGGCGTCGGCCGGGAAGTGGGCGAGTTCGGGCATGGAGGCCTCCAGTCATTTCCGCGCGGGCGGGACGCGCTCAAGTTCCATGATGTCGAAAAGGGAATCGAACTCAGGCTCGGGAAACTCCAGGCGCAGCCGGTCGGGGCCGGGACGCACGGCGTAGGCCGCCTGGTTCCGGGCGCCGGGCCTGCCGTAGGCCTGCCGGGGCTCGTCTCCAAGCGACAGGGCGCCGGCGAGGATCATCCGGGTTTCGCCGTCGTCGTAGAAGCGGCCGCTGACCCGCTGGGAGCCGTTCAGCTTGTCCAGCCGCCAGCCGGCCCCGTCGTCGACAATGCGGCAGCGGAACCAGCCGTAGACGACCAGTCCGGCGGACTTGCCCAGCTTGATCGTCCGGCAGCGCCAGTCACCGGTGGGATCAAACTGGCGGACGGACATCGGCTTCCCGGAGAGGGCGCGGTCGAGGGCGGCGACATCGGCCGGGGCGCCCCGGGTCCTCGCCTCGGCGATGGCGGCGGACCGCGTGCGCTCGAAACGCTCGAGCCGGCCCTTGTCCGCAGGGGTGAGGAGCCGGACGATCGCTCCGTCCGCGAAGGCGGGGCCCGCCAGGGCGAGGGTCGCCAGGACCAGGGCCAGGCGTCTGGAAAGGGTCATGGAAATCCTCCGCATCCGGCCCCGGGGCCGCAAATTGAGGTGGATCATGGCGCAGGTCGAGACATGGCGCGAGTCTCCCACCGTCCGGCCCCGCCGGGGAAACCTGGCTCCGCTTCGCCGGCAGGTTTTGGAGTCAAATAGATGAAGACGTCTCTCTCAGTGTTCGCCGGCCTCGGGGCCGCCCTTTCCGTCGGCGCCGCCGCCCAGGCGCAGGATCTCGCCGCGACCAGCGCCGGGACCTGGACGGTCGCCGTCCGCGCCACCGGTGTCATACCCGACGCCTCCGGCGAGATTCGCACCTCGGCGGGCGCCGCCACGGGCCTGAACGTGGATGTCGAGGCCGACTACAAGCCAACCCTGGGCATCACCTATTTCCTGACGGACAACCTGGCGGCGGAGGTCATCCTCGGGACGACCCAGCACGAGATCCGGGCCAAGGGCGGGGCGACGGACGTCGAGGTCCACAAGACCTGGGTCCTGCCGCCGGTGGCTTCGCTGCAGTACCACTTCGCGCCGGACGGCAGGTTCCGGCCCTATGTGGGCGCGGGCGTGAACTACATGCTGTTCTACAGCGGCAAGGACAAGAACGGCTTCAAGGTGAAGGTCGACAACGGCTTCGGCTACGCCCTTCAGGCCGGCGCCGACATCCCGGTGGCCGAGAAATACACGATCAATATCGACGTGAAGAAGGTCTTCTTCGAGACGGACGCGAGCATCAATGACGGGGCGCTGAAGAGTTCCGTCACCCTGGACCCGATCGTCGCTTCGGTTGGCGTGACCCGCGTCTTCTGACACCCCCCGTCAGGAACAGGGAAGCGCCCGGCCCGCCTCGCCCCCCGAGGCGGGCCGAATGCTTTTGGGGGACGGGCCTCAGACCTTGATGTCGACCTTGCGCTCCGGGTCCCGCGGGCGACGCTCGTCGTCCGCACGCATGTCGGACTTGGAAGAGGACTCGGCGGGCTTGACGGGAGCCGCCGTCTCCGAGCCGGAGACCTGGGGGACGTTCGTCGGCTGGACGTAGGTCCAGGCCATGGGATCGAAGGGTTGAACCCTCATGTCCGCCTCCTGCGGGGGGCGACCAGATCCAGATCCTGAGGCGACAGGATCAGGATGGCGCAGATCCTCAATACAGCCTCACGTTCCTCTGCGTCAAATCCGCCATCGGCGGAAGCCACGGCGCAGGCCGCCGCCGCAACGGCCCGGGCCGCCGCCGGCTTCTCCCTGAGCCTCCGGATGGAGGCTTCGGCCAGGGCCTGGGCCCGGTCGGGGTCCTGGTTGAATTCGGCGATGCGGGCCTCGAAGGCCTCGATCACGTCCTCCACCCCAAAGACGTCAAGGGCCGGCAGGGTGCGCATGCGCTCGGTGACCCTGCGGGTCTCGTCGGGGGTGACCCACCCGTCGGACTGGGCCACGAGGGCGCAGGCGCTGACCAGGGCCTCGAACTGGACCAGGTCGCCGGGAGTCCAGGCGTCCTGGAACTCCACGGGCGCATCCTTGCGTCGGGGGGTCTGGGTGAAGGCGGAAAGACTCATGTGGGTGCTCCTCTGAAAGATGGGAGCGCCCGACGCCGGAACCGGCTGGCTTGGGGGGGGGGGAAGGGAAGGCCCCGGACCCGGCATCGAGCGCACCCGATGCGGTCCGACATCGCGCTACACTGGAAGCGCCAGAGGGGCCCGGCCCGCAGGGGAGAATTGGGAAGGGCGCCCATGGCCTGCAAGGGGCGGCGCCGGAAAAAAGCGACCGCCCCCGGGCGGGGCTCAGCGCCCGTGGAATTCCGGCTCG
>JBJOJL010000003.1:0-94207 GCA_046046615.1 Pseudomonadota bacterium | reverse complement strand
GGGCCTCGTCGATGAGGATGGAGTCCACCTCGTCGACGATGACGAAGTTGTGGCCCCGCTGGACCATCTCCTCGTTGTCGTAGACCAGGTTGTCGCGAAGGTAGTCGAAGCCGAACTCGTTGTTGGTGCCGTAGGTGATGTCTGCGGCGTAGGCGGCCTTGCGCTGGCCCTGGCTGAGACCGTGGACGATGACGCCCACCGACAGGCCGAGGAACCGGTAGACCTGGCCCATCCAGTCGCCATGCAGCTGGGCGAGATAGTCGTTGACGGTGATGACGTGCACGCCCTCGCCGGGCAGGGCGTTGAGGTAGACGGGCGCTGTCGCCACGAGGGTCTTGCCCTCGCCGGTCCGCATCTCGGCGATGCCGCCCTGGTGCAGGACGATGCCGCCGACCAGCTGCACGTCGAAATGCCGTTGGCCAAGGACGCGCCGCGAGGCCTCGCGGACCACGGCGAAGGCCTCCTCCAGGATCTGGTCCAGGGTCTCGCCCCGGCCCAGGCGCTCACGGAACTCGACCGTCTTGGCGCGAAGGGCCTCGTCGCTCAGGGCCTGGATCGATGGCTCCAGGCTGTTGATCCTGGCCACCCGGGCCTGAAGGGTCTTGACCTTGCGGTCGTTCGACGAGCCGAAGAGACGCTTGAAGATGCTCACGGGATGGGTCCGGACCTGTGCGGGGTGAGGGGGCGGCGCTTCGAGCCGCCAGCCTGACGCCCGGAAAACCCGCTTCCCCCGGGGTGGGGGTGACTTAAGCAGGCCCCCCCTGACTGTCAACGCAGGCCGCCGCCCTGCGCCGGATCCGCCCCCAAGCTTTGCAGGGGACGCGGGAAGGGCTAGGGACAGTCACCGGTTTCCTCCCGCAAGGATGTCCGACGGCATGTCGCTGGTCGTTGCCCGATTCCGCCCCCCAGGGGCCCTCCTCGCCGCCGCAGCCGCGGCCTGCCTGGCGCTGGCCGGGTGCCAGGGGCGTGAGCGGTCGGAGACGCCGCCGGAAGCCGGCGACGTGGTGGTGGCGAGGGTCGATGGCGTCCCGGTCTGGACCTCGGACGTCAAGCGCGAGGCCGTCGCCCAGGGCCTGATCGGCGAGGGGGAGCCCCTGGATCCGGCCTCGGAACAGTTCCGGCGCACCACGGACGAGGTGATCGACCGGCGGCTGCTGGCCGCCGAAGCCGTGCGCCGCAAGCTGGAGAAGGACCCGGCGGTCCAGCGGCGTCTGGCCGCCGCCCGCGAGCGCATCCTGGCCGACCTCGTGGTGGACGCCACCGTGACCGGGGCGATCAGCGAGCAAGCCATCCGCAGCCTCTACCAGGAGCAGGTCCGGCTCTCCCGGGCGAGCGAGGAGATCCGCGCCCGCCAGATCCTGGTCGCCACCCAGGCCGAGGCCGAGGCGATCCGCAAGCTGCTGGCCTCGGGCGGCTCCTTCGAGGCCCTGGCCATGGAGCGGTCGCTGGATGCGGCGACGCGCTTCAACGGCGGCGACCTGGGCTATTTCACCGTGGACATCATGCCGGACTCCTACGAGGCCGCACTCAAGCCCGCCAAGGCGGGGCAGACCATCGGCCCCTTCCAGGTCGAGGGAGGCTGGGCCCTGGTCAAGGTCGAGGACCGGCGTCCGGAGCAGCCCATCACCCTGGAGGCGGCGCGGCCCCAGATCGTGCGCTTCCTGACCTATGACCAGGTCCGGGACCTGCTGGAAAAGCTGCGCGGGCAGGCCAAGGTGCAGACCTTCCTGAAGACCACGCCCGACGTGCCCGGCCAGCCCCGGGAACCCGCGTCGGGAACGCCCGCGCCGCAGGACAAGCCCGAAGGCAAGACGGAGGGGACCAAGCCATGAGCCGCAAGCCGACGCCGCCCGGGTCCGGGCCTTCGCGCCGCAAGCCCTCGGCAAAGCCGGTGGAGGCTGTGGGCCAGACGATCGAGCGCGCCCTGGATCCCCTGGCCTCGGCCCTGAAGCGCGCCGCCCTGCGGCGGGCCGACCGGCAGTCCCACGCCTTCGACAGGCCAGCCGAGGCGCCCGCCGCCCCGGCCAAGGGCGCCCTGCCGGTTTCGCCCCTGGCGGTTCCCTTCCCGCGCATCCCGCCCATCGACGGGGTCGAACTCGCCACGGGCCGCGCCGGTTTCTACAAGCACGAGCGCGAGGACCTGCTGGTCATGCGCTTCGCCGAGGGTACGAGCGTCGCCGGGGTCTTCACCCGGCACGGCGTCGGTTCGGCGCCGGTGGACTGGTGCCGACGCGCCCTGGCCCAGTCCCAGGGCGAGGACGCCCGGGCCCTGGTGGTGAACGCCGGCTGCGCCAACGCCTTCACCGGCAAGCCCGGGGCGGACGCCGCCCGCCGGGTCGCCTCAGCGGTGGCCAAGAGGTTCGACTGCCGCCAACGCGACGTCATGCTGGCCTCTACGGGGGTGATCGGCGTGCTGCTTGACGACGCCAGGATCGTCCAGCGCCTGCCCGAGGTGGAGACGGCGCTCGCGGCCGATGGCTGGGCTGGCGCGGCCCGGGCGATCATGACGACGGACACCTTCCCCAAGGGCGCTTTCGCCGAGGCCGAGATCGACGGGAAGACCGTGCGGATCGCCGGCATCTGCAAGGGCTCGGGCATGATCGCGCCCGACATGGCCACCATGCTGGCCTTCGTCGCCACCGACGCCGACATCGCGCCGAAGGCCCTTCAGAACCTGGCCAGCCTCTACACGCGCTCGACCTTCAACTGCGTGACGGTGGACGGCGACCGGTCCACCAACGACACCCTCCTTCTCTTCGCCACAGGCCAGTCCGATGCGCCGCGCATCAGCCGCGCCGGCGACCGGCGCCTGGCGGACTTCCGCGAGAAGCTGGAGGCGGTGCTTCTCGACCTGGCCCTCCAGCTGGTGCGGGACGGGGAGGGCGCGACCAAGTTCGTGCGCATCAATGTCACGGGTGCGGAAAGCCCGGCCTCGGCCCGCAAGATCGCCCGGACCATAGCCGAGAGCCCCCTCGTCAAGACCGCCTTCGCCGGCGAGGACGCCAACTGGGGCCGGATCGTCATGGCGGTCGGCCGGGCGGACGAGCCCATCGACCGGACGCGCCTGAAGGTCCAGTTCGGCCCCCTGGTCGCCGCCCAGGACGGCCTCATCGCGCCGACCTACGACGAAGACAAGATGAGCGCCTACATGAAGAAGGACGAGCTGGAGGTCAGCGTCGATGTCGGCGTCGGCCGCGGCTCAGCCACCGTCTGGACCTGCGATTTGACCAAGCAGTACGTGGCGATCAACGGGGACTACCGGAGCTAGGCTCTTCCTGTTCCCTCATTGGACGCCCCAATTCCTCCCCCCAGGGGGAGGTGGGCCGCGCAGCGGGCCGGAGGGGGTCTGCTGAGCCGCCGCAGACCCCCTCAGCCGGCTTTGCCGGCAGCTCCCCCTTGGGGGAGCAATTGTGCGCTCTCTCATTCCTCCCAATCAGGGGGAGGTGGACCGCGCAGCGGGCCGGAGGGGGTCAACTGAGCCGCCGTAGACCCCCTAACCGCGCTTCACGCGGAGCTCCCCCTTGGGGGAGCAATTGAGTTGGTTTCGAACTCGCCGCCCTAGTCCAGCGGGCTCCACTTGGCCGCGGCGCCTTCGCGCTTCGGGCCGCGGAACTGGGACTGGTCAATGGGGCGGGTGGAGGCGAAGTCCCCCGGCCTTCCGCCGGACGGCTTGCCGCCCGCCGGCTTACCGGACGACGGCCGGTTCCTCTGCTTGCGCAGGCCGCCGGGCAGGTCGGAGCGGCCTTCGGGACGCCCCGAGCCGTCCGCCGCCCGGGCGCCGCCGCCGTTGCGGGGCGAGCCGCCCTTGCGGTGACCGCCCCGGCCCTGGCGCTCGGGCGTCGCCCCCGGCGGCTTGGCGCCGTCGGGCAGGTGGGCGCTCATCACGGACAGGCCCGCGTCGCGCCGCCGGTCCTCGTTCGGGATGGTCTGGCGGGTGACCTTCTGGATGTCCTTGAGGAGGTTGCGCTCGTCATCGGCGCAGAAGGCCACGGCGGTGCCGTCCGCTCCGGCCCGGGCCGTCCGGCCGATCCGGTGGACGTAGGACTCCGGCACGTTGGGCAGCTCGTACTGGACCACGTGGGTGACGGCGTCGATGTCGATGCCGCGGGCGGCGATGTCGGTGGCCACCAGGGCGCGGACCTCGCCGGCCTTGAAGGCCGCCAGGGCGCGCTCGCGCTGGCCCTGGCTCTTGTCGCCGTGGATGGCCGCCGCCTCGACCCCGGACTGCTCCAGGGCGCGGGCCACGCGGTCGGCGCCGCGCTTGGTGCGGGTGAAGACGATCACCCGGCGGAAGTCCTTGTTCTCGAACAGCTCGGCCAGCAGGGCGCGCTTGCGGTCCTGCTCGCCGAAGATGACCTTCTGCCGGACCTTCTCCACCGTGGTGGCCTGCGGGGTGACCGAGACCTTGACGGGGTTGGGGTTCAGGAGCTCGCCGGCCAGCTGGCCGATCTCGGTGGGCATGGTCGCCGAGAAGAAGAGGTTCTGGCGGGCCTTGGGCAGGTATTTCACGATCCGGCGGATCGGGACGATGAAGCCCATGTCCAGCATCTGGTCGGCCTCGTCGAGGACGAAGGTCTCCACGCCCTGGAGGGTGATGGTCTTCTCGCCCAGGTGATCGATCAGGCGGCCGGGGGTGGCCACCAGGACATCGACGCCGGGCGCCATGGCGCGCATCTGGCCGCCATACTTCACGCCGCCGAAGATGACGGTGACCGAGACGCCGAGGTGCCGGCCATAGGCCTTGAAGCTCTCGCCGATCTGGGTGGCCAGCTCGCGGGTGGGGGACAGGACGAGGACCCGGCAGCCGCGCCGGGGGGCCGGGCGGCGGTCGGCCGCCAGCCGGTGGAGGATGGGCAGGGCGAAGGCGGCGGTCTTGCCGGTGCCGGTCTGGGCGATGCCCAGGATGTCGCGACCCTCGAGGACGGGGGGAATGGCCTGGGCCTGGATGGGCGTCGGCGTGGAATAGCCCTCGTCGGACAGGGCCTTGAGAAGGCCGCGATCGAGGCCGAGGTCGGTAAACTGGGTCAAGTTGAGGTGTCTTTCGGTGCGCGGAATCGAGCGGCCCGTCTCGGGGGCGCCGTTCGGCGTGTCTTGTGGGGATGCCCCCGCGCGGCGGGGCGATCTGCGATGTCGCTTCAAGGCGCTCGACAGGCTGGTTGCCGGGGCAACCCTCACGCGACTGGAACGCCGATGTCGCCCCGGAGGAGCCGGTGCGCAGGGGGGAAGTGGCCTTCCGGGCCCCGGAAGTCAAGGCCGGCTTGCCAACCCGGCCCGCCGGGGCGATCAAGGCGTCATGCCTGAAACCCGCCGCCTGCTGCTCGTGGCCGCCGCCGCCCTCATCGATGTCGACGGCCGGGTCCTCATCTGCCAGCGCCCCGAGGGCAAGGCCCTGGCGGGCCTCTGGGAGTTTCCCGGGGGCAAGGTCGAGGCCGGCGAATCGCCCGAGGCCTGCCTGATCCGGGAACTGTCCGAGGAGCTGGGCATAGAGGTCACCGAGGCCTGCCTCGCCCCCTTCGTCTTCGCCAGCCACGCCTACGACGATTTCCACCTGCTCATGCCGCTCTACCTGGTGCGCCGCTGGAGCGGGGTGGTGACGGCGAAGGAGCACGCGGGCCTGGCCTGGGTGAAGCCGAACCGGCTGGGCGACTATCCCATGCCGCCGGCGGACGCGCCCCTGGTGGCCTGGCTTCGGGACCTGGTCTGAGCCCGTGGCGGGGCTGGTCGAGGCCCTGGCCGATATCGTCCTGGCGCGTGCTGACCACCCGGGCTGGGTGCTGGGCCTCTCGGGCGCGCAGGGGTCGGGCAAGTCGACCCTGGCGGCGGGCCTGGCTTCAGCGCTGGCGCAGGCAGGCCGGTCCTGCGCGGTCCTGTCCCTCGATGACGTCTATCTGGACCCCGAGGCCAGGGCCGACCTGGCGCGACGGGTCCACCCCCTGTTCGCCGTGCGCGGCCCGCCGGGGACCCACGATCCGGCCCTCGCCCTGAGCGTCCTGGAGGCCTTGGCCCGTCCCGGCCCGGTGCGCCTGCCGCGCTTTGACAAGGGGCGCGACGCCCCTGTCCCGGAGGCCGGGCGGCCGGTCTTCGAGGGGCCCGCCGACGTCGTGATCCTCGAGGGCTGGTGCCTGGGGGCCCGGCCTGATCCCTCGGCGGCGGCTTCAGCCCCCATCAATGCGCTGGAGCACGAGCGCGACCCCGACGGGACCTGGCGCGGGGCCGTGGAGGCGGCCCTGGCGGGACCCTACGCTCCCCTCTTCGAGGCCCCGGACCTGACGGTCTTCCTGCGCGCGCCAGACTTTCCGACCGTGCGGCGCTGGCGGGGGGAACAGGAGGCGGAGCTGGCACGGGCCATCGCGGCCGGACGGCCCGGCCGGGCCATGGGCGAGGGCGAGCTGGACGACTTCCTGGCCCGCTACGAGCGGATCACCCGGCGGCTGATCGCCGACCCGCCCGGCGACATCCTGGTCGACCTTGCGCCGGACCGTACGCCGGGCCCGCTTCAGCGCTGCTGAGGCCGGGTCCCTGGGACGCTGTGCTCCTCCCCGCCCAGGGCGTCGGCCAGCCGCATCTTGGCCGAACCTGGCCGGAGGGGCTTCTGCTGGATCTCCGAGGGCGACCAGCCCGTCAGGGTCAGGATCTCGAAGGTGGCGGCGATCCGCCCGTCCGGCCCCGCGAAGTCCCTCTGGTAGATCTCGAAGGCCCGGGCCAGCACCTTCCGGGTCAGCGGGCGGGGGTGCCGCTCAGCCAGGACGGAGGTCTCGCCCATCCGCCGCAGGTCCGCCATCAGCTTGAGGGGATGGTCGTAACGCACGGTCACCCGGTCGACGTCGGCCACGGGCAGGGCGAAGCCGGCCCTCTGCAGGAGGCCTGCGGCGTCCGAGGGATCGGCGAAGGGCGAGACCCGGGGCCCGGCCCCGCCGGTCAGCTCCAGCTCGGCGGCGGTCAGGGCCTGGCGCAGCTCGGTCAGGGTCGCCCCGCCGAACAGGGCGCCGATGAAGAGGCCGTCGGGCTTGAGCGCCAGGCGCGCCTGGACCAGGGCGCCGACCACGTCATTGGCCCAGTGCAGGGACAGGCTTGAGACGATGAGGTCGAGGCTGGCCGGGGCGAAGGGCAGGCGCTCCTCGTCGGCGACGAGGCGCATTCCTGCACGGCCGGCCAGCATGGCGCCTGAGAGGTCCGCCTCGACCAGAAGGCCCACCCGCGCGGCCGCCTCGCTGTCCGCCAGGGCCTGGGCGAAGGCGCCGTTGCGGGCTCCGAGGTCGACGGCGCGGGGGAAGTCGCGCAGGATGGCCTCCAGGCGCATCACGATGTCGCCTGCGGCGCGGCGCTTCAGGAAGTCGGCCCCGGCGTATCCGGGGGCGGCCCGGTCCAGCCGCCGGCGCAGGAGATCGCGGTCAAAAATTCGCGGGGGCGAAGCGGAGGGCGGCATGGGCCGCGACAATGAACCTTTCGGCCGGGCCTGGGAACCCGCCGGGGCCCTCGTACGGGCGGGCCGGGCGGCGCTGGACGTCATCTATCCCCACCGCGCCCTGGATGACGACCGCCCGGTCCAGACCCCCGGGCTTTCCGCAGAGGCCTGGAGCCGCATCACCTTCCTGGACGATCCGGTCTGCGACGGCTGCGGGACGCCCTTCGAGTTCAGCCTCGGGGCCGGCGCCCGCTGCCCGGCCTGCCTGGCCAAGCCCCGGGCCTTCGACCGCGCCCGGGCGGCCTGCCTCTACGATGAGGCCTCGCGCGGCCTGGTCCTCCAGCTCAAGTACGCCGACCGGACGGACCTCTCGCGCCTGTTCGCGGCCTGGATCTCGCGCTCGTCCCGGGACCTGCTGGCCGGAGCCGACGCCATCGCCCCCGTGCCCCTGCATCCCTCGCGCCTGTTCCGCCGGCGCTACAACCAGGCGGCGGAGATCGCCCGGCCCCTGGCCCGGCTCTGGTCGCGGGACTACCTGGCCGACGCCCTGGTCCGCCGGCGGGACACGGGCGCGCAGGCGGGGCGCTCGGGGACGGGTCGGCGGCGGAACGTCGCAGCGGCCTTCAGGGTCCCTGACAGCCGCCGCCGAGAGGTGGAGGGTCGGCGCATCCTCCTCATCGATGATGTCATGACCACCGGCGCCACCCTCGAGGCCTGCGCCCGGGCGCTGAAGGCCGCCGGCGCCGCAGGGGTGGACGCGGCCGTCATCGCCAGGGTTAAAGACCCGGCAAGCCTCACCATATAGTCTGGGCCGCAGAGCCCCAGGGAGAGCCGCATGGCCGCCGTGACCATCTACACCAAGCCCTTCTGCCCCTACTGCGTCCGGGCCCTCGGCCTTCTGGAGCGCAAGGGCGCGCAGGTGACCGAGATCGAAGCAGCCTTCGATCCCGCCAAGCGTGAGGAAATGCTGAAAAAGTCAGGTGGCGCCGCCACCTATCCCCAGATCTTCATCGGCTCCCACCATGTCGGCGGTTGCGATGACCTGCACGACCTGGAGGCGCAGGGCCGCCTCGACGCCCTGCTGGCGGGGTAGGTCGCATGCGCGTCGCCCTGGTCCAGACCCGGACGCCGGCGACCCAGGCCGCCGCCCTGGATCATGTCCTGCCCCTGGTCCGCCAGGCGGCGGAGGCCGGCGCGGAGCTGATCCTCACGCCTGAGGGAACCAACATCCTCCAGAAGGACCGGGACCTGCTGAACGCGGCCCTCACGACGATGGACGCCGATCCTGTGGTCTGCGGCCTGCGCGACTTCGCCCGCGAGCGGAGGCTTCATGTCCTGGTAGGCTCGGCCCTGGTGGATGCGGGCGGCGAGAAGGCGGCCAACCGCAGCCTGCTGGTCGGCCATGATGGCGAGGTGGCGGCCTGGTACGACAAGCTGCACATGTTCGACGTCGACCTGCCCAATGGCGAGACGGCGCGCGAGAGCGCCGCCTACGCTCCCGGCGACAGGGCTGTCACGGCCCGGGCCGGCGACGCCCGGCTGGGCCTGTCCATCTGCTACGACATGCGCTTCCCCGCCCTCTACCGGGCCCTGGCCCTGGCCGGGGCGGAGGTGATGAGCGTGCCCGCCGCCTTCACCCGACCGACCGGGGAGGCGCACTGGGAGATCCTGCTCCGCGCCCGGGCCATCGAGACCGGCAGCTTCGTCCTGGCTCCGGCCCAGGGCGGTTTCCACGAAGACCGGCGCGGGACCTGGGGGCGTAGCCTCGCGGTCGGACCCTGGGGCGAGGTGCTGGGCGTCCTCGACCATGACGAGCCAGGTGTATTGGTGGTTGATCTCGACCTGGACGCTGCGGCCCGCGCCCGGCGCGCCATCCCGGCCCTGGCCAACGCCCGCACCTTCTCAGGCCCGGAGCCCCTCGCGTGATCCGCTACGCCCTGGTCTGCGCCGCCGGCCACGACTTCGAGGGCTGGTTCGGAAGCTCGGGCGACTTCGACGACCAGTCCGCCCGAAGCCTTGTCGCCTGCCCGATGTGCGGGTCCGCCGAAGTCCGCAAGCAGATCATGGCCCCCGCAGTGGTCACCGCCAAGGGGCGGGAGGCGCCTGCGCCGGGCCCCTCGCGCGAGATGATGATGGAGATGGCCAGCCGGGTCCGCCAGCACGTCGAGGACAACTTCGACTATGTCGGCGACGCCTTCGCCCGGGAGGCCCGGGCCATCCACGAGGGCCGCTCGGAGGAACGGGGGATCTATGGCGAGGCCACCCCCGAGGAGGCCCGCGCCCTCGCAGAGGACGGGGTGCCGGTCGCGCCCCTGCCTCAGGTCCCGCCGGACCGACGGGACCTCAACTGACCGGGACTCAGGGCGCCAGGTAGGTCAGGGCGCCAGGTAGGCGATTGGCGCCGTCGGCTTCAGGGACTTGTTGATCAGGCCGACCAGCGAATAGCTGTCCTTGCCCTCCAGGGCCACGCTCCGCACCCCCGACTTGGGCGAGAAGTCGAGGGTCTTCAGGTCCAGGGCCACCACATAGGGGCTGAGGGCGGACTCGAAATAGTAGACCCCGCGGGTGTGGTCGATGACCGTCCGCCAGTAGGTGGGGGCGATGTTCGGATGGTCGGGGTCCGGGGCGCCCCAGGGCACGGAGACATTGCGCATCACCGAGAAGACGCCGGCCACCTGCTTGCGCGGGTCGGTCTCGGTCGTGCCCAGGCGCTTCAGGTAGTAGCTGGCCCGCACGAAGCGGTCCTCGGACTGGTGGGAGCCGGGCAGGACCCGCGAGCCGTCCATCCGGCTCCAGTAGGTGTTGAGGGTCAGCTGCTTTTCGAAGGTCGGGCTGTTCGTCATCACCTGGAAGGACCGGTCGTGATGGATCACCGGCTTGCCCTTGATGTACTCGATGACGGCGGAGTCCCCCGAGGCGTCGCTGATGGACAGGTGGACCGTCGGATGGCCCGCGCCGCCGGGTCCGAAGGTGGAGGGCACGATGTAGATCGGGTCCGATTTCATCGCCTCCACGACCTCGGACACGGTGGAATAGTTGGAGAGGATGTACTGGACCCAGGCGCCCATCGAGATCCGCGGCTTGGCGGATGCTGGCGCAGGCCCGAAGTCGGCTTCGGCGAGGTAGAGGAGGTTGGCGCCCAGGCCCTTCTCGTTGACGCCGTCAAAGGCGCCGTCGATCGGCCCGCCGGGGGTCATGGAACCGGCCGCGACGACCGTCCCGAACTTGCTGGCCCAGGTCAGGCCGCCCTTGATGCCCTCGTTCTGGAAGCCCCTCGGGATGACGTAGAAATGGGTGTTGAAGTCGTAGGGCCAGTCCATCGACCGGCCGGTGATGACGGCGCCGTCGTCGCCCAGCCAGGTGGCGCGCGAGCAGGCGTCGGCAGCCGGCGCGACGGCGAGGGTCAGGGCGGAGGCCAGGGCGAGGGCGGCGAACTTCATGGTCAGGCTCCCGGAGGAAAAGAAAGCAAAAGCTTTATGTGCGCTCGCCCGGGAATTGAAAAGTCCCTTCTCTCCGTAGGCGCCGCCGGTCTTCCGGGACTAGGATCGCCCTCCGACAAGGAGGCCTCATGTTTCGTTCCCTGATGATAGCTGGTTTCGCCCTGATGGGCGCCGCGCCCGCCCTCGCCGCACCGCCTGCGCCGGCGGGGCTCCGACCTGACCAGGCCGCCTTTCGGGAACTCTACAAGGAGCTGATCGAGACCAACACGACCCTGTCCTCAGGCAGCTGCACCCTGGCGGCCGAGCGGCTCGCCGTCCGCCTCAAGGCTGCGGGCTACACCGACCGGGAGATGGAGGTCGTGGTTCCGCCGGAGCAGCCGAAGCAGGGCGCCCTGATCGCCACGCTGGCGGGGACCGACCCCAAGCTGAAGCCCATCCTGCTGCTGGCCCACATCGACGTGGTCGAGGCCAACCGGGCCGACTGGGAGCGCGATCCCTTCACCCTGGTGGAGGAGAACGGCTTCTTCTATGCGCGGGGCGCCAGCGACGACAAGGCGATGGCCGCCGCCTTCGCCGACAACATGATCCGCTACAAGCGCGAGGGCCTGAAGCCGAAGCGCAGCCTCCGTCTGGCCCTGACCTGCGGCGAGGAAACGCCGGATAACTTCAACGGCGTCGAGTGGCTGATCGCCAACCGGCGCGAGCTGATGGACGCCGAGTTCGCCCTGAACGAGGGCGCCGGCGGCCAGGTCGACGCTAGCGGCAGGAAGGTCTTCCTGGGCATCCAGGCCGGCGAGAAGGTCTACCAGGACTTCACCCTGCGGATCACCAACCCGGGCGGCCACTCCTCGCGGCCGGTCAAGGACAACGCCATCGTCCGCTTGTCCCAGGGCCTGACCCGGATCGGCGCCCATGACTTCCCCATCGCCCTGAACGAGGCCACCCGCAACCACTACGCCCGGATGGCCGAGATCGAGGGCGGCGAGACCGGCGCGGCCATGAAGGCCCTGGCGGCCAACCCCTCCGACGCCGCCGCCTCCGCCTTCCTGGCGCGCTCGCCGGGGCGCAACTCCATGATGCGGACCACCTGCGTGCCGACCCAGGTGAAGGCGGGCCACGCTCCCAACGCCCTGCCCCAGAGGGCCGAGGCCAACGTCAACTGCCGCATCCTGCCCGGCGAGAAGGTCGAGGACGTCCGCAAGACCCTGGCCTCGGTCATCAACGATCCCGGGATCACGGTGGAGACCGTCGGCAGGCCCAGCCCGGTTTCGCCCCCGCCGCCCCTGAACGCCCGGATCATGGGCCCTGCGACCAAGGTGGCGTCGGCCATGTGGCCCGGCGTGCCGATCGTGCCGGCCATGTCCACCGGGGCCACGGACGGTCGCTTCCTGCTGGCCGCGGGAGTCCCGACCTACGGCCTCTCGGGCATGTTCAGCCCGCCCGGCGACAGCGGCGCCCACGGCCTGAACGAGCGGATCGGGGTCCAGGCGCTCTACGAGGGCCGGGACTACCTCTACGAAGTGGTCAAGCTCTACGCGCGGAACTGATCCACGGGTCCTCGCGGGGCGGTCGGGACTTGTGTTGCGCAAGGGCAACACTACATCCCGGGAGCGGCGGTTGCGCTTGATCAAGGCGACCGTCCTCCATCCGCCTTACGAGGGGACACATGAACATCGACCAGTATTCCGACCGCGCCAAACAGGCGGTCCAGTCGGCCCAGAGTCTCGCCCTGGCCCGTCGTCACCAGCAATTCGCGCCCGAGCACCTTCTCAAGATCCTGCTTGAGGAGAAGGACGGGCTTTCCCGCGCCCTGATCCAGAGTGCGGGCGGACGGCCTGACGCCGTCGACCAGGCGGTGGACGCCCTCCTGGCGCGCCGGCCCCGCGTCGAGGGCGGATCGGGCCAGATCTACCTGGCCCCGGAGTCGGCCAGCGTCTTCGCGGCGGCTGAGGCCGGCGCCAAGGCGGCGGGCGACGCCTTCGTCACCACCGAGCGCCTGCTCATCGCCATCGCCAAGGAAGGCGGCGAGGCCGCCCGCGCCCTGCGCGATGCCGGCGCGACCGAGGCCGCCCTGGAGGAGGCCGCCAAGGCCCTGCGCAAGGGCAAGACCGCCGACAGCGCCTCGGCCGAGGAGGGCTACGACGCCCTCAACCGCTATGCCCGCGACCTGACCCAGGCCGCCCGGGACGGAAAGGTCGATCCGGTGATCGGCCGGGACGAGGAAATCCGCCGGACCATCCAGGTCCTGTCGCGCCGAACCAAGAACAATCCGGTCCTGATCGGCGAGCCCGGGGTCGGCAAGACCGCCATCGTCGAGGGCCTGGCCCAGCGCATCGTCAATGGCGACGTGCCTGAGAGCCTGAAGGACAAGAAGCTGCTCGCCCTCGACATGGGCGCCCTGATCGCCGGGGCGAAATACCGCGGCGAGTTCGAGGAGCGCCTCAAGGCGGTGCTGAACGAGGTGACCGCCGCCGAGGGCTCGGTGGTGCTGTTCATCGACGAGATGCACACCCTGGTCGGCGCCGGGAAGACCGACGGCGCCATGGACGCCTCCAACCTGCTCAAGCCGGCCCTGGCCAGGGGCGAACTGCACTGCGTGGGCGCCACGACCCTGGACGAGTACCGTAAGCACGTGGAGAAGGACGCCGCCCTGGCGCGGCGCTTCCAGCCCGTCTTCGTCTCCGAGCCGACGGTGGAGGATACGGTCTCCATCCTGCGGGGCCTGAAGGAGAAGTACGAGGTCCACCACGGCGTGCGGATCACCGACAGCGCCATCGTCGCCGCCGCCACCCTGTCCAACCGCTACATCACCGACCGCTTCCTGCCCGACAAGGCCATCGACCTGGTCGACGAGGCCGGCAGCCGGGTGCGCATGGCCGTGGACTCCAAGCCCGAGGAGCTGGACGAGATCGACCGCCGGGTCGTCCAGCTGAAGATCGAGCGCGAGGCCCTGACCAAGGAGAGCGACGAGGCCTCCCGCCAACGCCTCGAGAAGCTGGAGGACGAGCTCGACGACCTCGAGGGCCAGTCCGCCGAGATGACCGCCCGCTGGAAGGCCGAGAAGGAAAAGGTCTCGTCCGCCGCCCAGGTGCGCGAGGCCCTGGATCGCCTGCGCGCCGAACTGGTCGCCGCCCAGCGCCGCGGCGACCTGCAGCGGGCCTCGGAGATCGCCTATGGCGAGATCCCGCCCCTCGAGAAGCAGCTGGCCGAGGCCGAGCAGAAGGCCGCCGGCGACGCCGTCAGCCCCGAGGTGGTGGACGCCGCCCAGATCGCCGCTGTGGTCTCCCGCTGGACAGGCGTGCCCGTCGACAAGATGCTGGAGGGCGAGCGCGACAAGCTGCTGCGCATGGAGGACTCCCTGCGCGGCCGGGTCGTCGGCCAGGAGGAGGCCCTGGAGGCCGTCTCCGACGCCGTCCGCCGGGCCCGCGCCGGCCTGCAGGACCCCGCCCGGCCGATCGGCTCCTTCCTGTTCCTCGGCCCGACGGGCGTGGGCAAGACCGAGCTGACCAAGGCCCTGGCCGAGTTCCTCTTCGACGACGAGTCCGCCATCACCCGCCTCGACATGAGCGAGTACATGGAGAAGCACTCGGTCAGCCGGATGATCGGGGCGCCTCCCGGCTATGTCGGATACGACGAGGGCGGAGCCCTGACCGAGGCGGTGCGTCGCCGACCCTACCAGGTGGTGCTGTTCGACGAGGTCGAGAAGGCCCACCCGGACGTCTTCAACGTCCTGCTGCAGGTGCTGGATGACGGCCGCCTGACCGACGGCCAGGGTCGCACGGTGGACTTCCGCAACACCCTCCTGATCATGACCTCCAACCTCGGCTCGGAGTTCCTGGCCGGCCAGAAGGAAGGCGAGGACGTCGAGGCGGTGCGCGGCGATGTCATGGGCGTGGTCCGCGGCCACTTCCGGCCCGAGTTCCTGAACCGGGTGGACGAGATCATCCTGTTCCGGCGTCTCGGCCGGGCGGAGATGGACAACATCGTCCGCATCCAGTTGAAGCGGCTGGAGAAGCTGCTGGCCGACCGGCGGATGACCCTGGCCCTGGACGACGCGGCCATGACCTGGCTGGCCGACAAGGGCTACGACCCGGTCTACGGCGCCCGTCCGCTCAAGCGGGTGATCCAGAAGGACCTGGTCGATCCGGTGGCCCGAAAGCTGCTGGCCGGCGACCTGGTGGACGGATCGGTCATCGCCGTGACCACCGGGCCGGACGGCCTGGTCATCGGCCGGCCCCAGGTCCACTGACGCAAGGGAGGGGCGGGGATCAGTCCTCGCCCCGGACCCTTCCCCTGAGGGACTTCACGCCGCCCCGGCGCACCTTGCCCTCCACACGCCGGACCTTCGAGGCCAGGGTGGGTCGGGTGCGCTTGCGCGGCGGCGGGGGCGGCTCGGCCGCCTTGCGGATCAGCTCCACGAGCCGCTGCAGGGCCTCGGCCCGGTTCCGCTCCTGGCTGCGGTGGGTCATGACGCTGAGCACCAGCACGCCGTCCTGGGTCAGCCGCCGGCCCGCCAGCTTCATCAGCCGGACGGCGACGTCATTGGGCAGGGATGGCGACCGGCGGACATCGAAGCGCAGCTCGACGGCGGTGGAGACCTTGTTGACGTTCTGCCCGCCAGGACCCGCGGCGCGGATGAACCGCTCGGTGATCTCGTCCTCGGGGATGAGGATGTCCGGGGTGACCTCGATCACGGCGGGCGCCCGGGCTCAGCCGGCGCGGCAGGCGGGGCAGAGGCCGCGGGCCTCGAGGGTCAGGCTGCGCACCGTGTAGCCGGCCTCCGCCGCCGCCGCGAGGCCGGCGTCGAGGCCGGGTTCGAACTCGCGGGCCGCCCCGCAGCAATCACAGATCAGGAAGGCCGCCCGGTGGGCGTCGCCCCGCATCCGGCAGGGGACGTAGGCGTTCAGGCTCTCGATGCGGTGGGCGAAGCCCTGCTTCTCCAGGAAGTCGAGAGCCCGGTAGACGGTGGGCGGCTTGGCTGGCGCCCCGTCGCCCCCGAAGGCGGCGATCATGTCGTAGGCCTTCAGGGGGGCGTCCGCCGACAGCAAGAGCTCCAGGACCCGGCGGCGGGGCGCGGTCAGTCGCTCGCGGGCGGCTGTGCAGCGCGCCTCGGCGTCGGCCAGGGCCTCTGCGAGCCCCTGTCCAGCCAGGCCCTGTCCAGGGCCGTCATCGTGTCCGCAATCGTGCGCCATCCCCAAGGGCTAGCCCCGAAGCCACCCCGGCGCAACCACGCCGTGATCAGCCTTCGCCGGTCGATCCGCCGCCCTGGCCCTCGTCGCCCTCGAAGCTGCGCGGAGCCCGACGGCGCCTCGGGGGGCGCGCCTCCTCGGTTTCGGCCTCGGCCCGCGGACGGCGGGGGCGCAGGAAGTCGGGCGCCTGGCTCTCGGCGCCGTCCTCGCTTCGGAGGGTGGGCGAGGGCGGCCGGTCCTCGGCCGGGGGCGCGATGGCGCCGCCGCTGGGCTCGACCACCGCCATGGGGTCGCGCTCGGGACGGTCCTCGCGGCTCCGCTCCGGGCGGTCCTCGCGGTCGCGCCAGCGATCCCTGCGTCCGCCCTCGAAGCGCTCGCCCCGGGTACGGTCCTCACGGGTACGGTCCTCACGGGGCCGGTCTTCACGGGGGCGATCCTCGCGCTGGCGGTCCTCGCGGGGACGCTCGTCCCTCGGCCGGTCGTCCCTTTGGCGATCCTCCCTTGGGCGATCGTCACGCGGCCGATCGTCACGCGGCCTGTCGTCGCGCTGGCGCTCGTCGCGGTCGCGGAAGCGTTCGCGGCGGTCGTCGCGGTCACGCCAGGACCCCCGCTCGCGGGGTTCGGCTTCGGCCTCGGCGGGTTCGGCCTCGGCGGCGCCCTCGCCGGGTTCTTCCTCGAAGTCGACGTCAAAGCCCGAATTGTACTGGTCGCGGCCGATGATCTCCGAGGCCGGCCGGGTGGGCTGCATGGCCCGGATCAGGCGAAAATAATGCTCGGCGTGCTGGAGGAAGTTCTCGGCCAGGACCCGGTCGCCTGCAGAGGCGGCGTCGCGGGCCAGCTGCTGGTAGCGCTCGAAGACCGTCTGGGCGTTGCCGCGGACCTTGACCCCCTCGGGGCCGTTGGACTCCAGGGCCCGGTTCGCATTGTGCTGCTGAGGCTTGCCACCGGCGCTGCGATTGCGACCGCGCTGACGCTTCATGCCCTTGAAATCTCTCATGTCCTGCCGTTCCGCCGACCCGCCGTCATCCGGTGCGGGCTAGGGCTGTTCTTCTGGCCTGTCCGCCGGGTCCCTCCCGGCGCAGCTGATCCGAAGTGAAAAGTTCCCCGTCATTCCACCCGGCGCCTGGCGTTTCGCTTTTGACGGAACGGCCTGCCGGCGCGGGGCCCGATCCTGAGGGTCAGGCGGTCCATGGCGTCGACGGTTTGAGTGGAGACCGGAGACGGGTCTAGCGGCTCAGCCGCCAGTTTCCAAGGGGTTTTTCACGCCCGTCACGACGCGGTCGTGGGTCGAAAGGTCAGGCAGGGTCTCGACCTCCAGGGCGCCCGCCTGACGGAAGAGGGCCTCCACCGCCACCTTCTGGTCATAGCCGATCTCCACCAGGAACCGGCCGCCAGGCCTGAGGACCCTCAGGATCTCCGGCGCCAGGATCCGGTAGGCGTCCAGGCCATCGGGGCCGCCATCGAGGGCAAGCCGGGGTTCATAGACCCGGACCTCGGGATCCAGGGTCTCGATGACATCCGTGGCGATGTAGGGCGGGTTGGAGACCACCAGGTCGAAGTCGGCCTCCGCCAGTCCCGCCGTCCAGTCGCCCCGCAGCAGGGCGACCCGACCGCCCATGCCCAGGCTGGCGGCGTTGTCCCGCGCCACGGCGAGGGCCTCCTCCGAGGCGTCCACGCCGAGTCCACGGGCGACGGGACGCTCGGCCAGGATGGCCAGCAGGATGGCGCCCGAGCCCACGCCGAGGTCAAGGACGCGGAACGACCGCCCCTCCGGGAACAGGCGGAGGGCGTGGTCGACGATGACCTCGGTCTCGGGGCGGGGCGTCAGGACGTCCGGCGTCACGCCCAGCATGATGTTCCAGAAGCCCCGGCGACCCAGGATATGACTGACGGGCTCCCGGCGGATGCGCCGCTCGAGATAGTCGTCCAGCCGGGCGACCTGGCCCGCATCCAGCTCCCGGTAGGGGTCGCCGACGATGTCCGCCCGGGTGACGCCGCAGGCGGCCTCCACCAGGACCCGGGCGTCGATGACCGGCCCGGGGATTCCCGCCGCCTCCAGCCGGGCCCTTGCGCCCTGCCAGGCCTGGAGGAGGTTGCGGCTCATTCCGGATCGCCGGGGGTGCTGCAGGCGTCGCCCACCCGCACGGTCCCCCCGTGGGTGATCTGGACGTAGATCCCGCAGTCCCGGTGGCCGTACTGCTCGAAGAGGTGCTCGACCAGGGGCAGGTCCCGCTCGGCGGTTTCCGGATCCACTTCGGTGGCGGCGCAGCGGACGATGGGGGCGAAGACCGTCGCGCGGGCGAAGCCGAGCATGAGGTTGCGGCCCTTCCAGCCGTTCTCCACCCAGGGCTCCCAGCCCTCGACATAGAGGTTGCCCCGGAAGCGAAGGGGATCGACCGGCCGTCCGATCCGCGACTCCAGGTCGCGGACGCTGGCCATGTTGATGATCGAGACGTGGCCCAGGGGGTGGTCAAGGAAGTGGTGGTCAGGCGCCTGCAGCACACGGACGCCGTCGCGGGCGTCCTCGCCCAGGAGGTCCCGGACCCATCCGGCGAAGCCCTCGCGCCCGGCCTCCGCACCAAGGTCGCCGTGGAAGTCGGGTCGCCCCTGGGCCGAGGCGGACAGGGCGGTGCCGTTCACCCGGGTGCGGGCTGCGGCGACTCCGGGATGGGCGGCCAGGACGGCGAACTTCATCTTCGGGATGTACTGCGGGGCGTCGGGGTCGAACCCGGAGGGTCCGTTCTCCACCACCCAGCGACGGTCCTGGGCGATGGCGCGGCCGGGGACCAGGTCGGCCTGGGAAAGGGCTTCGGCGGAGAAGCCCTTGATGGGATACCGGAACAGGCCGGTGACGAGGGCGTCCATCAGGCGAACTCCGCTTCCAGGCTGGCCAGGCGCGCGGCCTGGTCCTCGGCGATCAGGGGGTTGATGATATCGTCCAGGGCCTCGCCCTCCAGCACCTTGGCCAGGTTGTAGAGGGTCAGGTTGATCCTGTGGTCCGTCACCCGCCCCTGAGGGAAGTTGTAGGTACGGATGCGCTCGGACCGGTCGCCGGAACCGACCTGGCTGCGCCGGGCGTCCGCCCGCGCCGTATCCAGGGCCTCGCGCTTCTGGTCGTAGAGGCGGGCCTGCAGGACCTTCAGCGCCCGCGCCCGGTTCTGGTGTTGCGACTTCTCCGAAGACGTCACGACGATCCCAGTGGGAATGTGGGTGATGCGCACTGCGGAGTCGGTCTTGTTGACGTGCTGGCCGCCGGCGCCCGACGAGCGGTAGGTGTCGATGCGCAGGTCCGCCTCGCGGATCTCGATGTCCACGTCCTCCACCTCCGGCAGGACGGCCACCGTGGCCGCCGAGGTGTGGATGCGCCCGCCGGCTTCGGTCTCGGGCACCCGCTGGACCCGGTGGACCCCGCTCTCGAATTTCAGCCGGCCGAAGACGCCCTCGCCGGTGATCGAGGCGATGATTTCCTTGTAGCCGCCGACCTCGCCCTCGGAGACCGAGTCGATCTCCACCCGCCAGCCGTGCAGGGCGGCGTAGCGCTGGTACATGCGGAAGAGGTCGCCGGCGAAGAGGGCGGCCTCGTCGCCGCCGGTGCCGGCCCGCACCTCGAGGATGGCCGAGGCGTTCTCGTCGCGGTCCCGGGGGGCGAGGAGCAGGGCGACCTGGCGCTCCAGTTCGGGCAGGCGGTCCTTCAGGGCCTCCAGCTCGTCCCGGGCCAGGGCGGACATGTCGGCGTCCCCCGAGGCGGCCATCTCCTCCAGCTCCGGCGCCTCGGCCCGGACCTTCTCCAGCGCCCGGACGGCCTCCACCACGGGCTTCAGCTCGGAATGCTCGCGCGACAGGCGCACGATCTCCGCGCCGTCCGAGGCGGCGGACATGCGGGCCTCGATCTCGTGGAAGCGACCGAGGACCTGGTCGAGGCGTGCTTGGGGAAGTCGCAAGGGGCGGGATCTTCAGGGGGGCGGGAGAGGCAGGCTTCTAGCCCGCCGCGCGCGGCTTGCCAAATCCCGGAGGCTGGCCGGCGGAGGGGCGGGCGACCCGCTGGGGGCCGCCCGCGATCCGGGTTCGGATCAGACGCGCACGCCGCTCAGCGAGGCGTTGCCGAAGGCGCCGAGCTTGACGTTGCCCGACAGGCTGTCGCCGCTGACGGTGGCTTCGAACTCGAGGGTCATCGGCATCGGGCTGGTGATGGACGAGGACCAGGTCAGCTTGTCGCCGTCGACTTTGCCGGAGATGTCCTGGTCGCCCATCCGGCCGGTGGTCTTGCCGGTGAAGGTGTCGCCGCTGGTGGTGATGGAGGCGTTCACTTCCTGAGCGCCCATCGGGGTGTTGATCGTGATCTTCCAGTTGCCGTCCGCAGACATGGCTCTCTCCTCATTGCGAAGCGGCGCCTCGACAAGCCCTGCAAGGCCTTGCAAGCGGCGCTTCCGTTCGCCATCGACGGATCCGCCGCGGCAGCCTGATTAGGTGGGGCCTTGGGACGCGCGTTCAAGCTCGGCGGCGCGCTGCTCCACCAACTCGACGATATGGTCGACCATGCGGTCATTGTCCATCTTGTGGTCGGCCTTCCCGGCCAGGTAGACCATGCCCGACCCCTTGCCGCCGCCCGTGAAGCCGACGTCCGTCATCAGGGCCTCGCCGGGGCCGTTCACCACGCAGCCGATGATGGACAGGCTCATGGGGGTGGCGATGTGGGCGAGCCGGGCCTCGAGGGTCTCGACCGTCCGGATCACGTCGAACCCCTGCCGGGCGCAGGACGGGCAGGCGATGATGTTCACCCCCCGGTGGCGCAGGCCGAGCGACTTCAGCAGGTCGAAGCCGACCTTCACCTCCTCCACCGGATCCGCCGCCAGGGAGACCCGCAGGGTGTCGCCGATCCCGGCCCAGAGCAGGGCGCCCATGCCGATGGCCGACTTGACCGTCCCGATCCGCTGGCCGCCGGCCTCGGTGACGCCGATGTGCAGGGGACAGTCGATGGCCTCGGCCAGCATCTGGTAGGCGGCCACGGTCATGAACAGGTCCGAGGCCTTCACGCTGATCTTGAACTCGTGGAAGTCGTGGTCCTGGAGGATGCGGGCGTGGTCGAGGGCGCTCTCGACCATGGCGTCAGGGCAGGGCTCGCCGTACTTTTCCAGAAGGTGGCTCTCCAGGCTGCCGGCGTTGACGCCGATGCGGATGGAGCAGCCATGGTCCCGGGCCGCCTGGATCACCTCGCGCACCCGGTCAGGGCTGCCGATGTTGCCAGGGTTGATCCGCAGGCAGGCCGCGCCGGCCTTCGCCGCCTCGATGCCCCGGCGGTAATGGAAGTGGATGTCCGCCACGATGGGGACCTTCGCCGCTCTGACGATCTGGGGCAGGGCCGCAGTCGAGGCCTCGTCGGGACACGACACCCGGACGATGTCGGCGCCCGCCTCCTCCATCTGGCGGATCTGGTCGATGGTCGACGCCGCGTCCGCCGTCAGGGTGTTCGTCATGGACTGGACGCTGATCGGGGCGTCGCCGCCGACCTCGACGTGACCGACCCGGATCTTGCGGCTCTTCCGGCGGACGATGGTTCGCCAGGGGCGAAGGGCGTGGGCTTCTGACATGGCGGGAGAATAGGGGCCCTGCGGGGGAATCCCAAGGGCATGTCAGGCGGGGCATGTCAGGCGGGGCGTGTCAGGCGGGGCGTGTCAGGCGGGGCGTGTCAGGCTGGGCGTGTCAGGCGGGCGGCGGCAGGGCGATGGCCCCGGCGGGGGTCCGTCCGGCGGGCAGGACGCCCCGGGCCCGGCCGTCCACGAAGACGGCCATGACCCCGGCCTCCACCGTCTCGAAGGTGACGCGGGCCCCGTCGGGCGCCCGATAGGCCTCGCCCGCGGCCAGGGGGCGGGCGAACCAGGCGGCGCCGTCCGGCCCCCAGACGATCAGGGTCGTCGGCCGACGGGCCTGCAGCACCAGCCGGCCTGCGCCGGCGGGAGCCCCGTTCACGGCGCCCCGGGCCGTAAAGGTCTCGCCGAGGTCCATCAGGGTCGGATCCTCGCCGGAGGTCATCCCCTGGGGCAGGGCCGCCGAGAGCTGGGCCTCCAGGCCTGGGGTCAGGTAGGGCGGCGGGGCGTTGGACTCGACCGGGGCGGGCAGGGGGGCGCCCAGGCTCATGGCGCCCGCCGGCGGCGCGGCCGGCGGCGCGAAGGTCATCAGGCTGGTCGGGCGCTGGCCTTCGTCCTGCAGGGTCCCCCGGCGGACCAGGTTCCAGGCGATGATGGCCGACAGGATGATGAGGCCCGCAAAGACCATCAGCCTCAGGCGCGGGTCGGCCATCCGGCGGACTCCGACGGGGGGCCTGAGCGCGTCGTTGCGGTCCGGGTCGTCGGACTTGAAGCGGGCGATGGCGGCGTCGCCCGGGAAACCCAGGGCCTGGGCGTAGGCCCGGATGTAGCCGATGGTGAAGGGGCGGCTCGGCAGCTCCTTCAGGCGCAGGGCCTCGATGGCTTCCACATAGGCCGGCCGGATGCGGGTGAGAGCGGCGATGTCCGCGACGGACAGGCCCCGCGACTCGCGGATCGCCCGGAGGGCCGCGCCCACATGCTCGCCATCCTGGAGGTCCGGCGCAGGCGCAGGGGACCCGGCCCTGTCCTCACCTTCCGCGGAGCCTTCCTCGGCCATAGCTGCGACGATCCCCTCAACGCGGCCCGGCGATAGCATGGCGGGCGGGGGAGTCCAATTGCAGCGGGACGGACCGGCTCAGACCGCGAGGTAGAGCTTCCGGGCCAGCGTCTCCACCTCGTTCCGGATCGAACCGGACGTGCTCCGCAGCAGGCTCTGCATGCCCTTCCGGGCTGCAGACCGGTCGCAGGACAGGACCATCTGCTTGACCGGGCCGATGCCCGCCGGAGGCATGGACAGGGCCTCGAAGCCCAGGGCGACCAGGACAAAGGCCTCCAGGGGCCGACCCGCCATCTCGCCGCAGACGGAAACCGGCGTTCCGGTCTCGGCGCAGGCCTTCTGGATCATCTCAAGGGCGCGCAGGGCCGGCGGCGACAACAGGTCGTACCGGTCCGAGACCCTCGGATTCCCGCGGTCGGCGGCGAACAGGTACTGCATCAGGTCGTTGGTGCCGACGCTGACGAAATCGGTCATCGGCAGGAGGGCGTCGAGGTGCCAGATGACCGAAGGCGCCTCGATCATGGCGCCGACGTCGAGGCGGGCGGGCTCGGGACGTCCCCTCCGGTTCGCCCAGGCGATCTCCAGGTCCACCAGGGCCCGCGCGGCGCGGAACTCGTCGACGCTGGCCACCAGGGGGAACATGATCTTCAGCGGCCGGCCGCGGGCGGCGGCGATCAGGGCCCGGAGCTGGAGCCTCAGCAGGGCCGGTCGGTCGAGCCCCATTCGGACGGCGCGCCAGCCCAGGGCCGGGTTGTCCTCGCGCTCGGCCTCCATGTAGGGCAGGACCTTGTCGCCGCCGAGATCCAGGGTGCGGAAGGTGACCGGCAGGCCCCCGGCGGCGTCCATGACCCGCCCGTAGAGGGCCGTCTGTGCGGTCAGGCGCGGCATTTCCTCGGCCACCATGAACTGGAACTCGGTGCGGAAGAGCCCGATCCCTTCGGCTCCGGCCTCGCCCAGCATGTCCAGGTCCACGTCCAGGCCCGCGTTCATGAGCAGCTGGATCTTCGCCCCGTCCGAAGTGACGGCGGGCCGGTCGCGCAGTCGGGCGAACTCGGCGCGCCGCTGCAGCCGCACGTCCAGACGGGCCTTCAGCGCCTTCACCACATCCGGGCGGGGCCGCAGGTAGGCCTCGGCGGTCTCGGCGTCGACGATGACGGTGTCGCCCTCGGAGACCTTGTCCCGCAGGCCGGCCAGGCGACCGACGCAGGGGATGTCCAGGGCCCGGGCCACGATGGCGGCGTGGCTGGCGGTGGAGCCCTCTTCCAGGAGGAGCCCCTTCAGGCGGGTGCGGTCATACTCCAGGAGGTCGGCGGGGCCGAGGTTCCGGGCGATGAGGATCGCGTTCTCCGGCAGCTCGCGGGCCAGTCCGGCGTCGCCGGCCAGGTGCCGCAACAGCCGGTCGGCGAGGTCCTCGAAGTCGTGCAGGCGTTCGCGCAGGTAGGGATCGCGCGCCTGGCCCAGGCGGGCGCGATGCTCGGAGCGGACCCGCTCGACCGCGGCCTCGGCGGTGAGGCCGTTGCGCACGGCGTCTTCCAGCGAGCGCCGCCATCCGCGGTCGTAGGCGAACATGCGATAGGTCTCGAGGACCTCGTAGGAGGCCTCGACCAGCCCGTGCTGGCCCTCCAGCATGCTGTCGATCTGGGCCTGGAGGGCGGTGATGGCGGCCTGAAGGCGCTCTTCCTCGGCGGCGACGTCCTCGGCCAGGAGGTCCGAGGGGGCCACGGGGGGTTCATGGAGCACGGCTACGCCCAGGGCCAGGCCCTCGGCGAACCGGGCGCCCTTGAGCCTTTCAGGCTTCTTGGGCACCAGGTCGATGTTCTGCAGCGGCCCCTCAGCAGCGAGTTCGCCCCCGGCGACCATCTCGGCCAGCACCATGGCGATGATCTGCAGGTCCTCGACCTCGTCCTCGGAATAGACGCGTTCGGTCCGGTTCTGCACGACCAGGACGCCGATCGCCCGTCCGCCGCGCAGCAGGGGCACGCCCATGAAGGCGTGGAAGGGGTCCTCGCCGGTTTCCGGCCGGTAGGAAAAGGCGGGGTGGTTCGGTGCGTCCGACAGGTTGAGCGGACGCCCCAGGCGCATGATCTCGCCGACCAGGCCCTCGCCGGGCTTCATCCGGGTCAGGTGCACGGCGCCCGGCGACAGGCCCTCTGTCGCGAACAGCTCCATCTGGCCATCCGCCTGGCGCAGGTAGAGCGAGCAGACCTCCGCCACCATCGAACGGGCGATGATCCGGACCACCATGTCCAGCCGCGCCTGGACAGGCCCGCCAGAGGCGAGCGCCTCCCGGATCTGCCGGAGCAGGCTGCGCTGCCCCCGGATGGCGAAGGTGGCGGTTGATGTCGGCACGGAGTCCTCGCGGCGGAGACCCGAGCGTCCCCTCACCGCTGTTTAACAGCAAGGAATGACAGAACGGAAAACAATTGCCCGTGCGCTCGCGGCCGTACGACCCGGGCGCCGGATTTGCAGGCGCCGCTCAGCCCGCCGGGCAGGAAATGGGCGGGGCCTTGGAGATCTCCGCCGCCGCGGCCTTGACGTCAGCCTGGTAGGCGGCGGCCCTGGAGGCACGTTCATAGACGGCCAGGCCAAGCATCCGGCCCGCCGCAACGTCGCTGGCCCAGTGCACCCTGCAGTCAATCCGGTGCTGGCCCACTCCCGAGCCCCAGGCGCGGATGGCGTCCGAACGCCCGGGGGCGGCGTCGGAGAGGGCGAGGGCCAGGAGCCAGCCAATTCCCGCGTGACCGCTCGGATAGGAGTAACCGAGCTTGTCGCCCTGGCCCGCTGCAACCAGGGAGTCGCAGGCCGGCCCGCCATCGACGGCGAAGGGCCGGGCGCGGCTGTAGTTCTTCTTGGCCTGGTCCATCGGAACCACAAAATCCGCCATCAGGGTGGTCATCAGCTTCTGGACCGCAGGGGTCTTCTCCGCAGAGACCTGAACCCCGACAGCACAGGAAAGGGACTGCATGAAGTCGGCGTTGGGAATTCGCGTCTCGAGGATCGCGGCCTTCCACGCCGGACCGCCGATACCCGCCCGGGCGGCCGCGGCGGTCGTGCGGTCAAAGGCCTCCTCACTCGAGCCAGGGGCCGGCGGTGGCGGCAGGAGCCGTATGGCGTCCAGCGGCGGCTGCCCGGCCAGGTACCCGCCCCGGGCCTGGGCCGTTCCCAGGCTGGCGGGCGCGGCGGCGAGAAGGACGAGGGCGAGGGCGAGGATGGGGCGCATGGTCAGACTCCGAAGCGGACTGCACCCACGGTAAGCGCATTGTCCCCGGGCCGCCACGCCGTCATAATTCTTTTACTCGCCGGCGAAGGTTCCGGCGACCGCGGGGGGAAGATTGATGCGCTACAGGCTCGCCGCGCTTGGCGCGGCCCTGATCTTGGCGGGCGCCCTGCTGGCCGCCTACGCTCAGACCCGAGGCGGTGTCCAGGTGACCGAGGCGCGCTGGCGGACCGCCGAAGGCGCCGTCATGTCGGGCCTGCTTTACCGGCCGCCCGGTCTTTCCGAGGCCCGCCGCGCCCCTGCGGTCCTGCTCAGCCACGGCTACATCAACACCCGGGAGATGCAGAGCCCCTTCGCCATCGAACTGTCCCGCAGGGGCTTCGCGGTCCTGGCCATGGACATGACCGGACACGGAGGCTCGGGAGGGAATGTGGGCGCCGCCGGGTTCGGCGGCCCGTCCGCCCTGGCCTACCTGCGCAGCCAGCCCTTCGTCGACCCGGCGCAGATCGGCCTCGCCGGGCACAGCATGGGCGGGGGCCCCATCCTGGCGGCGGCCCGGTCGGCGCCGGACGGCTACCGGGCCGTGGCCCTGGTGGGATCCGCCCCGGGGCTCTTCGGCCCCCCCGGAGATGTAAGCCCCACCTTCCCGCGCAACCTGAACGTCGTCTTCGGCGGCCTCGATGAGTTCTCGGCCCTGATGTGGAGGACCCCGAAGGGGACCGACCTGCCGCGTTCCGAGAAGCTGCAGAGCGTTTTCGGCGTCTCCTCTGCGGTGGAGCCGGGCCGCCTCTACGGGGATCCCATGCTCGGAACCGCCCGGCGGCTGGACCTGCCCCACGTGACCCATCCCTGGGAGCACTTTTCTTCGGGCGGCGTCGCCCCGGTCGTCGCCTGGATGCAGGCGCGGCTGGACGGCGAGGCCCGTTCCCTGCCGGCGGGCGACCAGGTCTGGTTCTGGAAGGAGGCCGGGACCCTGATCGCCCTGGTCGGCGCGGGCGTCCTCCTGCTTGGCGCCTTCGAGCTGGCTCTGGGCCTGCCCTGGCTCTCCGCCCTGAGGCGCGCGCCTGAGCCCGCAGCGGCTGTCCGGGGCGCCGGCGGCTGGATCGCCCTGGGCCTGACGGCGGTCCTGCCCGCCGCCACCTACCTGCCCTTCATGAAGCTCGGCGCCCTCTGGTTCCCGTCGGCGCTGTTCCCGCAGTGGGTCCACAACCAGCTCCTGGCCTGGGCCCTCGCCAATACGGTCCTGGCCATCCTGATCGCCCTGGTCCTCAGGCGCGGCCGGCCGGTCTTCAGCGTCGACATCGTCCGCGCCATCGCCGCCGCCCTGGTCTCAGTCGGCGCGGTTGCGCTGGCCCTGACCCTCGTCGATCGTCTCCTGCATGTGGACTTCCGGTTCTGGGTCGTTGGTTTCCGCCCCCTGTCCGCAGACCGCTTCCCGATCTTCCTGACCTACCTGCCCTTCTGGATCCTGCATTCGGTCATCGCCGTGCGCGGACTCTGCGCCCTGTTGGCGGTGGACGGGGCGGGGCGCCGCATGACCTACCTGATGGCCGCGGCCGTCATGGGCGGCGGGTTCCTGGTCCTGGCGCTTCTTCAGTATGCGACCCTGTTCACGACGGGCCTGCTGTTGACCCCGACCGAGCCGTTGAACGCCATCGTCGCCCTGCAGTTCATTCCCCTGCTGAGCCTGGTGGGCGTCATCGCGGTCTTCACCTGGAGGCGGACCAACAGCTACCTGCCGGGGGCCCTGATCTGCGCCCTCTTCCTGTCCTGGTACGTGACCAGCGGCACCGCCAACCACTGGTCGCCGGACTATCCCATGACCTTCCCGCCCGCCGCGCGGGACCGGTAGGCGGCCTCAGAGCTGGTCGAGGCCGTAGGCGGCGTGCAGGGCGCGGACGGCCAGCTCGGTGTAGGCGGCGTCGATCAGGACCGAGATCTTGATCTCGGAGGTCGAGATGACCTGGATGTTCACGCCCTTTTCGGCGAGAGCGCCGAACATGGTCTTGGCCACGCCCGCATGGCTGCGCATGCCGACGCCGATCACCGAGACCTTGGCCACGTCCTCGTTGACCTTCACATCCTCGAAGCCGACCTTGTCCTTGAGGCTGCGGACGATCTCGACGGCCCGGCCGGCGTCCCGCTTGCCGACGGTGAACTCCATGTTGGCCGTGTCGGCGATCCGGGCGTGGCTCTGCACGATCATGTCGACATTGACGTTTGCGTCCGCCAGGGCCCCGAAGATGATCGAGGACACGCCCGGATGGTCGGGCAGGCCGAACAGGCTGATCTTGGCCTCGTCCCGGCTGTAGGCGACTCCGCTGACGATCCGCTTTTCCATGATCTCTTCCTCGTCGCACACGATGGTGCCCTGGCCCGGGGCCTCGCCGGGCTCGACAAAACTGGACAGGACCCGCACCGGCACCTTCTGTGCCATGGCGAGCTCGACGGACCGGGTCTGCAGGACCTTGGCGCCGAGGGACGCCATCTCCAGCATCTCCTCGTACGAGATCCGCGACAGCTTCCGCGCCCGGGACTCGATGCGCGGGTCGGTGGTGTAGACCCCGTCCACGTCGGTGTAGATGTCGCAGCGCTCGGCGCGCACGGCGGCGGCGATGGCCACGGCGCTGGTGTCCGATCCGCCGCGGCCAAGGGTGGCGATCCGGCCTGAGGTCGTGACGCCCTGGAAGCCGGCGATCACCGCAACCTCGCCTGAATCCAGGGCGGCGGAGAGTTTTTCCGGAGGAACGTCGTCGATCCGGGAGCGGCCATGTGCGTCATCGGCGATGATCGGCACCTGCCAGCCCATCCAGGACCTGGCGGGAAGGCCCATATTGCGCAGGGTCATGGCCAAGAGGCCCGCGGTCACCTGCTCGCCCGAGGCGACGACGACGTCGTACTCGTCATCCGAAGGGGGCAGGCCCTCAGCGGCGGGACCCGCCGCATCCGTCCAGGCGACCAGTTCGTTGGTCTTGCCGGCCATGGCCGACACGACCACGGCGACCCTGTGCCCGGCGGCGACTTCCGCAGCCACGAGCCGCCCGACGCGCCGGATGCGCTCGAGATCGGCGACGGACGTGCCGCCGAATTTCATGACCAGCCGTGACATGGCTCGAAATCCGCACTCCAGACCCGGGAAGACAGGCCTTCTAGCGGCGGGGCGGGGAGGGGGCAACACCTGCGCGCCCGGGCTTTTCCCGGTGCAGCCGGCCCGGGGCTCTGGTATGTGCGGCCCATGCCATCGCCCGGTTCCAGCATCGATCCCGCCGAAGTCGAGCGGTTCTCACGCATCGCCGCCGAGTGGTGGGACCCGAAGGGCAAGTTCGCCCCCCTGCATCGATTCAATCCCGTACGGCTTGGCTTCATCCGCGAGCAGGGCCTCGCCCATTTCGGTCGCGACGGCGACGCCCGCCGGCCCTTCGAGGGCCTGAGGCTGCTGGACATCGGCTGCGGCGGCGGACTCCTGTCCGAGCCCATGTCGCGGCTGGGCTTTGACGTAACCGGGGTCGACGCCTCCGAGCGCAATATCGGCACGGCCCGCACCCACGCCGAACAGACCGGGGTTCCCGTCACCTATCTCTGCTCCACCGCCGAGGCCCTTGAAGCGGAAGGCGTCGCCCCCTTCGACGTGATCCTCAACATGGAGGTGATCGAGCATGTGGCCGACCCTGGCGAGTTCCTGCGCACCTGCGGACGGCTGCTGGCGCCCGGCGGACTGATGATCGTGGCGACCCTGAACCGCACCCTGCGCGCCCTGGCCCTGGCCAAGATCGGCGCTGAGTACATCCTGCGCTGGCTGCCGGCCGGCACCCATGACTGGCGGAAGTTCCTGACGCCTGAGGAGCTGCGCGGCTTCCTGTCCGGGACGTCCCTGGACATGAAGGGGCCGTTCGGGGTCAGCTTTGATCCCCTTTCCGGCGTCTGGCGGCTCTCGTCGGACTCCGGGGTCAACTACATGATGACAGTGACGCGCCGGGCGGACTGAACGGCCGGGCGCCCGGGTCCAGGGAGGGACTGGCGCATGTTCGGACTGATGATGGACAGGCCCCTGACCCTGCCCTCCATCCTGGAGTACGCCGCCGCCTGGCATCCCGCCCGCGAGATTGTCACGCGCACGGTCGAGGGACCGATCCACCGCTACGGCTATGCCGACGCCCTGCTCCGCGTGAAGCGCATGGCCAACGCCCTGAGGTCGCTCGGCGTGAAGCCCGGCGACCGCGTGGCCACCCTGGCCTGGTCCACCCACCGGCACTTCGAGCTCTACTACGCCGTCAGCGGCCTGGGCGCGGTGCTGCACACCATCAACCCGCGCCTGCATCCGGACCAGGTGGCCTGGGTGGCCAACCACGCCGGCGACAGCCTGCTGTTCTGGGACATCAGCTTCGCCGAACTCGTGCCCGAGATCGCCGGGCGCCTGGAGACGGTGAAGGCCTTCGTGGCCATGACTGACCGGGACAACCTGCCGGCCTCGGCGCCTGCGGGGACCCTGGTCTACGAGGAACTGGTCGCGGCGGCCGCGCCGGACTTCGAATGGCCCGCGCTGGACGAGCGGCAGGCCTCGGCCCTCTGCTACACCTCAGGCACGACGGGGAACCCCAAGGGGGTGCTCTACTCCCACCGCTCGACCGTTCTCCACGCCCTGGCGGTGATCCAGCCGGACTGCTTCGGCCTGGGCGCCGCCGACGCCATCCTGCCCTGCGCCCAGATGTACCACGCCAACGCCTGGTGCACGCCCTACGCGGCGCCCCTGGTCGGGGCCAAGCTGATCCTGCCGGGCCGGCACCTCGACGGGCCATCGGTCTGCGACCTGGCGGTGGCCGAGCAGGCGACCTTCCTCCTGGGGGTGCCGACCATCTGGGTGGGCGTGCTGGACCACCTGGACGGGACCGGCCAGTCCCTGACCTCGGTCCGCACGGTGGCGGTGGGCGGCTCGGCCCCGACGGCCTCGCTGATCTCGCGGGTGCAGGACCGGCTGGGCGCCGACGTCCGGCAGATCTGGGGGATGACCGAGACCAGCCCCCTTGGCGTGATCAACACGCCCCTGGCGACGCACTCGGGCGAGACCGCCGAGGCCGCCCTGGCCCGCAAGCAGAGACAGGGCCGCGCCAACTGGGGCGTCGAGCTGCGCATCGTGGGCGAGGACGGCGCCGTCCTTCCCCATGACGGCGTACAGTCCGGGGCGCTGCAGGTGCGCGGCCCCTGGGTCGCCTCGGCCTACTACCGAAACGACGGCGCCGAGGCCTTTGGCGACGACGGCTGGTTCGACACCGGGGACATCGCGGCCATCGATCCCGAGGGCTACCTGAGACTGACGGACCGGGCCAAGGACGTCATCAAGTCGGGCGGGGAGTGGATCTCGACCCTGGACCTTGAGGACGCGGTCTCGTCCCATCCCGCAGTCGCCCTGGCCGCCGCCGTCGGGGTCCCGCACCCCAAGTGGGACGAGCGCCCGCTTCTTCTCGTGGTGCTCCGCCCCGGCCAGGAGGCCGATCCGCAGGTCCTGCGCGACCATGTGGCCGCCCGTGTGGCGAAGTGGTGGGTTCCGGACGAGGTGCGCATCGTCGAGAGCCTGCCCATCGGCCCGACCGGAAAGGTCCTCAAGCGCGAGTTGCGGGCCGGGCTCGCCGGAGCCTGAAAAGAGGCTGGCGCGCGCCGCCCCAAGGGCGATAAGGTCTTTCGGCCCCAGCCCTGCAGGCTGGCGCGTCGCAAAGCGCCCGCAGGGGCGAGACTTGGGGAGATGCCGACATGAAGGCCGCCGTTCTGCGCGAAGTGGGCAAGCCGCTTCAGATCGAAGACGTCCAGATCAACAAGCCCGGCCCGCACGAGGTCCTGGTCCGCACCAAGGCCGCCGGCCTGTGCCATTCCGACCTGCACTTCATGGAAGGCTCCTACCCGCATCCGCTCCCAGCGGTCCTGGGCCATGAGAGCGCCGGCGTCGTCGAGGCCGTGGGCTCCGAAGTGCGCACCGTGAAGCCGGGCGACCACGTGATCACCTGTCTCTCGGCCTACTGCGGCCACTGCGAGAGCTGCCTGACTGGGCGCCTGTCCCTCTGCGTCAGCCCCGAGACCAAGCGCGGCGCCGACGACGAGCCCCGCCTGACCCAGAACGGCGCGCCCCTGCCGCAGTTCCTGAACCTGTCGTCCTTCGCCGAGTACATGCTGATCCACGAGCACGCCTGCGTCTCGATCCGCAAGGACATGCCCCTGGACCGCGCCGCCCTGATCGGCTGCTCGGTCATGACCGGCGTGGGCGCGGCCATCCACACCTCGGGCGTGCGTCCCGGTGAAACCGTGGCGGTCATCGGCTGCGGCGGCGTGGGCCTCTCCGCCATCAACGGCGCGGCCATCGCCGGCGCCGGCCGGATCATCGCCATCGACATGTTCGCCGGCAAGGACAACCTGGCCCGGGAATTCGGCGCCACCGACTTCATCGACGCCTCCTCGACCGACGCGGTGAAGGAAGTCCTGGAAATGACCCGCGGCGGCGTCCATCACGCCTTCGAGGCCATCGGCCTGTCCAAGACCGCCGAGCAGGCCTTCAACATGCTGCGCCGGGGCGGCACGGCCAACATCATCGGCATGATCCCGATCGGCCAGAACGTGACCCTGCCGGGCGCCGCCTTCCTGGGCGAAAAGCGCATCCAGGGCTCGCTGATGGGCTCCAACCGCTTCCCGGTCGACATGCCCCGGCTGGTGGACTTCTACATGTCGGGCAAGCTCAAGCTCGACCAGATGATCTCCCAGCGCATCCGGCTGGACCAGGTCAACGAAGGCTTCGACGACATGAAGAAGGGCGGCCTCGCCCGCTCGGTCATCGTCTTCGACTGAACCTGAACGACCAAGCGAAACGGGGGCCTCGCCGCAAGGCGGGGCCCTTTTTCGTGGCCGGCCTCAGAGGAGGTCCAGGGCCTTCTCGGGGGGGCGGCAAACGGCGACGCCGCGCGGGCCCTCCACCACCGGCCGCTCGACCAGGATGGGCTCGCGCACCATGGCGGCGGCCAGGACCGCTTCGCTGACGTCGGCGGCGGTCAGCCCGAGCGCCTCGGCCGGAGTCCCGCGGGTGCGCAGGAAGGCCCGCAGGGGGACGCCGGCGCGCGCCGCCAGGGACTTGAGCTGGGTTTCGGTCCAGCCGGCCTTGAGATACTCCACGACCCGGGGCTCAACGCCCTTTTCCCGCAGCAGGGCCAGGGTTTTGCGGGACGTCCCGCAGGCGGGGTTGTGATAGATGACCACCTCGGACACGGCTGCTTCCTCCGTCACCACTTGTAGGTTGCGCCCGCCCTGACCAGGGCGGTGTCGCTGTCGCCAAACGCCATCTGCCGGGGGCTGCGGGGGGGCAGGGGGGTGAGCGCGGCGGGCCACCCCTGCCTTGACAGGGAGCGGACCTCCAGGGCGCCGGGCCCCGCCGGCTGGAACTCAATGACAAGGGTCTCCGGCGGCGCCTGCAGGCGGATCCGGTTCCAGACCCCCGGGGCGGCCAGGAGGCTGGCCGGACGCCCGTTGACCGTCACCGAAGTGGCGAGGGTGTTGCTGCGCAGGTCCAGGCTGAGGCCGGCGGCCCCGGCGGGCGACCGGATGACCAGCCGCTGGCGCTCGCCCTCCAGGGCGGACAGGGTCCCCTCCGCGCCCTTCAGGGGCGCCGGACGGGCGGGGGCCGCCCAGAAATCCCTGCGCGCGACCAGTTCATCGGTGGTCCGGGAGGGCCGTCCGCCGTCACGGGCCAGGACCGCCGCCGTCCACTTCGACAGGTGCGGTTCGGTCGAGATCAGCAGGGCGCCGGCCGCTCCCGCGTCCTGCAGGTGCTGGACCACCGTGGCTTCGGGATGCCGCTCGCTCCAGGCCGGGGTCATCCGGAGGAAGACGGCGAGGGCCAGGCCGGCGACCAGGGAGCCCGCCGCGAGGAGCCCGACCCGGGCGTCCGCCCTTCCGGGGTCCCCTCCGCCGTGGAGGAGGGGCCAGAGGCAGAGGGCGGCCAGCCAGGCGAAGAGGGTCAGAAGGGCGGGAAGGTCCAGTCCGAGGAAGACGCCATGGGCGTATCCCAGGATCCAGGCCGTCACGGGGGTGGCGACCAGGAGGCCTGCAAGGGGCGCGATCCACGAACGCCCCGTCGCCCCCAGCGAGGTCAGGACTGCCAGGAGACAGGCCGCCAGCAGGGGCCAGGCGACCAGGAAGGCGGCGGCCGGGGCCAGGACCTGGAGGGCGAGGGCGGCCGCCAGGCCGGTGAGCAGGACCCCGGTCCAGGCGGGGGCCACCCGGACGGGCGGACCAAACGTCATGACGCCGGCCACGGCGGCGGCGACGCCCAGGGCGACGGCCGCCAGGTCCCATCCGAACGGGAGGGCTGCGGCGCCGGCGGCGAGGGCCAGGGCCCCGGCCTGCAGCCGGCTCCGGCCCCGGGCCGTGAACCGCGGCGCCAGCATCAGCGCCGCCAGGCTGATGAGCAGGAGGGCCGTCTCCCAGGTCGTCACCCGGGCCAGCAGCGATCTCTGCTCGAGGAAGCCCGCCCCTTCGGCGGCCACCCGGCGGGCGAGGTGCAGGAGGGCGCCCGAGAGAAGCAGGAGGTAGATGGCGGCGCCCACCCCGCGGACCACGCCGGGGGCGTCGAGGGCTCCGCTGCGCCGGGCGTTCCGGACGGAGAGGGCGAGGAGACCGGCGCAGGCGGCCAGGACCAGCCACCCCACGGCGGCGGGATAGGCGATCACCAGGCTCCCGAAGACGTGGGAGAAGACCTTGTCGGGTCCCCGTCCGGGCAGGGTGGGGGACTGGGAGAGGTCCAGCGCGACCGCCGTGACCTGGTCTCCCATGTGCTGGAGGCTGCCCTTGTCCAGGTTGGCGGGGGTGGACGTGGCGGCATGGTAGTCGAACTGCCGGCCGATGAAGGCGAAGTTCAGGCCGTCGACCCGAGCGGCCCTGGAAACCGTGAAGTCGGTGTCGTTCGGCATGGCCGAATAGAGCAGGACCGAGAGGGAGGAGGCCGACGGCTGGCTGGCGGTCCGCTGGAGGAGGTCGATGGTCCCGGCGTTTCGGGCGCCCGTCTGGAACATCTGGACGAGGCCGCCGCCTCCCCTGGCCTCCATGTTGACCAGGAACCCGATCCGGCCCGCAAGCGGGTGGCGGTCGAAGAAGGCCTCGGCCCCCAGGAGGCCGGCCTCCTCGCCATCGGTGACCAGGAAGATGACGTCCCGCGCGGGCGTTCCCCGCGCCTTGAGGATCCGGGCCACTTCCAGGGCGGCGGCGACGCCCGCCGCATCATCGGCCGCGCCCGGTGAACCCGGCACGCTGTCATAATGAGCCATCAGGGCGAGGGCGGGCGCCGAGCGGTCGCGTCCGGGAAGGACGCCGACGATGTTCTCGATCCGGCCTCCGAGGAAGACGGGCTGCTGCACCCTTGCGACCCGGCGGAGACTGAAATCGGCCTGGACCTGGGGCGATAGTCCCAGGGCGGTCATGCGGGCGAGGATGTAGTCGCGCGCCCGGGCGTTCTCGGCCGACCCGGTGGGGTGGGACTCCCGGGCGATGACGGCGACGTCCGTCAGCGCCCGTCCCGCCGAGAACACTTCGGGCGGGGCGGTCGCGGGCAGGGGTGAGGGCGGGCGCCCCGCCAGCATGGCCAGGACCAGGGCCAGGGCGAGGGTTGCGCCGAGGGCGGCGAGCCTGTTGATCTTCATGTCATTCCCCCCGGACCTGTCCCCGAGCTTATCGCGGCGCCGACCGGAAACAAGAACGCCCGCCTTGCGGGCGGGCGCTCGTCGATCTTCCGGGAGCCGGTGATCAGGCCGCGGCCTGGCCTTCCATGGGATCGCGCAGCACGTAGCCGCGACCCCAGACCGTCTCGATATAGTGCTTGCCGTCGGCGGCGGCCGCCAGCTTCTTGCGCAGCTTGCAGATGAAGACGTCGATGATCTTCAGCTCGGGCTCGTCCATGCCGCCGTAGAGGTGGTTCAGGAACATTTCCTTGGTCAGCGTCGTGCCCTTCCGGAGGGAGAGGAGCTCGAGCATCTGGTATTCCTTGCCGGTCAGGTGCACCCGGTTGTTGTTCACCTCCACCGTCTTGGCGTCGAGGTTCACCAGGATGTCGCCGGTGCGGATGACGGACTGGGCGTGGCCCTTGGACCGGCGGACCACCGCATGGATCCGGGCGACCAGTTCATCCTTGTGGAAGGGCTTGGTCATGTAGTCGTCGGCGCCGCCGCCGAGCGTCTTGACCTTGGTGTCGATCTCGGATGTGCCCGAGAGGATCATGATCGGCGTGTCGATCTTGCCGACCCGCAGGTTGCGCAGCACGTCCATGCCGCTCATGTCCGGCAGGTTCAGGTCGAGGAGGATCAGGTCATAGTCGTAGATCTTGCCCAGATCGACGCCTTCCTCCCCCAGGTCCGTCGTATAGACATTGAACCCCTCGGACTTGAGCATCAGTTCAATGCTCTGAGCCGTTGCGCTGTCGTCCTCGATCAGCAGTACGCGCATACTCGCCTCCTTGCCCCTCTGGCCGGGCGCTGATTCGCTTCGCGACGCGCCCCGGCAAAATCACCCTGCCAGAGGGTTAATTTAAGAAAGGTTAACATCGGTAACCTTGCTGTGAATATCGTTAACCCGGTTCGCGAATCAGCGGCAAGCCCCCGTCGGACGACGGCCGAATTAGGGCGGATGAATCTTTCGTGATTGGACAGGCGGATCGAACGCCTGTGGCGCATACGGACTGGCGCGGGCGGGAAGGGGACCCATATTCGGAGCGTCCGGCGATGGGCCGGCCTGAGGGAGTTTCCTGGATGTCCCCGGATCTGGACGCCGATCCCGGTCCTTCCGGCCTCGCGGAGGCCGGAGCCGGCCTGACCCAGCAGGACAGCTGGGCGGAGGCGGATTTGTCCGCGCCGCTTGAGGCCCTGCCGCCCCAGCCCTTCAGCCTGTCCGATGAAGTACGCCTGCGTCCGGCGCGCAGCCTTGGCGCGACCCTGCTTTTGGGCGTCGCCGCCGGACTGGTCCTGGGCAAGCTCCTGCAGTGTGTCGACAGCCCCAGGGCGTCTCCGCGGGCCTGACCCCTTCACAGCTGGTTAAGCCTGTAGGACACAGTCTGGGCGACCTGAGTCGCGCCCGGAGCCCGCGTCTTGCAGAACCTTGTCGATGCGGTCGAAAAGCTGGATCCGCTGGTGGTCACCGGGCGGGTCGCGGCCGTGTCCGGGCTTCTCATCGAGGCCCGCGGCGGCATGACCCGCCTGGCCGTCGGCGCCCGCGCGGAAATCCAGCGCCGGGGGGCGCCGCCCCTGCCGGCTGAGGTGGTCGGCTTCCGGGAATCCCGGGCCCTCCTGATGCCCTTCGGACCTGTCGAGGGCGTGGCGCCCGGCGCGGCCATCCATATCGAAACCCAGGGCTTCGCCGTCCGGCCGACCACGGCCTGGCTTGGGCGGATCGTCGACGCCTTCGGCGAGCCCATCGACGGTAAGGGTCCCCTTCCGCAGGGCCTGGCCGCCTATCCCCTGCGCGCCTCGCCGCCGCCGGCCCACGCCCGCGACCGCGTCGGCGCCCGGCTGGACCTGGGCGTCCGGTCCATGAACGTCTTCACCACCTGCTGCCGCGGCCAGCGGCTGGGGGTGTTCGCCGGGTCCGGGGTCGGCAAGTCCGTCCTCCTGTCCATGCTGGCCCGCCAGTCGGAGTGCGACGCCGTCGTCGTCGGGCTGATCGGCGAGCGGGGCCGCGAGGTCCGTGAGTTCATCGAGGAAACCCTGGGGGAAGAGGGCCTGAAGCGGGCCGTCGTGGTGGTGGCGACCTCGGACGAGCCCGCCCTGAAGCGCCGACAGGCGGCCTACATGACCCTGGCCATCGCCGAATTCATGCGTGACCAGGACCTGGAGGTCCTCTGCCTCATGGACTCCGTCACCCGCTTCGCCATGGCCCAGCGCGAGATCGGCCTGGCCGCCGGGGAGCCGCCGACGACCAAGGGCTACACGCCCACGGTCTTCACCGAACTTCCGAAGCTCCTGGAGCGGGCTGGTCCTGGGCCCATCCGGCCGGATGGCGCCCGGGCGGGCCCGATCACCGGTCTCTTCACCGTCCTGGTCGACGGGGACGACCACAACGAGCCCATCGCCGATGCGGTGCGCGGCATTCTCGACGGCCACATCGTCATGGAGCGGGCCATCGCCGAGCGGGGCCGGTTCCCGGCCATCAACGTTCTCAAGTCCATCAGCCGGACCATGCCCGGGTGCCAGGACGCCCGTGAGCGGGAGATCGTCCGCGACGCCCGCCAGGTCCTGTCGGCCTACGCCAACATGGAGGAACTGATCCGGATCGGCGCCTACCGGGCCGGTTCCGATCCCCTCGTGGACCGGTCCATCGCCCTCAACCCCGCCCTCGAGGCCTTCCTGGGCCAGGACAAGGATGAAGTGTCCTCTTTGCCCGAGTCCTTCTCGCGGCTTGAGGCCATCCTCGCCGGAGGTGCGCCTTGAGCTGGGAGAAGAGCCTGATCCGGATCGCCGGCTACGATGTCGAGGTCCGGCAGAAGCGGCTCGCCGAGGTCGTCTCCCGCCGGGAGGCGGCCGAGATGCGTCTCGTCATGCTGGACGCGGAGATGGAGGCCGAGGTGGCCTTCATCCGAAGCCGGCCTGAGGCGGGTTTTCACCAGGCGGCCTACATGGCCGGGTCCAAGGCCAGGCGCCTGGACATCCTGGCCGAGATCGACCTCATCCTCTCCGAGGAGTCCGGGGCGCGGGACGCCCTGGCCGAGGCCTTCGAGGCCCAGAAGAAGTACGAGCACGTGGCCGACGGCATGGCCCGGCGCCGGGTGCGCGAGGCGGCCCGCCGCGAGACGGCCGAGCTGGATGAACTGGGTGTGCGACAGGCGGGAAGGGCCGCCTCCGGGAACCCCTGACCCGGGGCTTCAGCCGCCCGCTGCGGCGTCCAGGTCCGGGTCATTCGCCTTGCGAAGCGCGTGGATGTCGTCGCTGAGGCGGAAGAGGGCCACATAAAGCTCGCAGAAGGCCCGCCAGAGCAGGGCGAGAATCCCGATCACCAGGGCCCCGCCGACCAGGACCCCGATCGCGAGGAGAAAGCCGAACGGAGACTGCTCGCGAATCGCCACCCCGACGGCGGTCCCGATGAAGCCGAAGCCCACCAGGGCGGTGATGCCCAGGCCCGACCAATAGATCAGGTGGATGACCTGGCGGGTCATCAGGGTCTCGAAGGACATCAGTTCCCAGAGCATGTCGGGCGTGAACTTCGCCGGCCGGCTGTTCGGTTTCAGGTCAAACATCAGATTTCCATGTTCGGGGCGCCGCCGGTCCGGAGCCGGTTCTCGCTAGCAGTCCCGCTCGAGGCCTGCAACACGGCGCCTGGGGTCGCCCGGAGTCCCATCAGATCGTGCCCACGGTCTTGAGGCGGGCCCTGGGGTGGACTTCGTTCTGGCTCATCACCGGGGTCTGGCCCCGGAAGCGCTCGACCAGGGAGCGGACATAGGGCCGGATGCCGGGACTTGTCAGGAGCACCGGCGAGTCCCCGACCTGCGCCGCGCGTTCGAACGCGTCGCTGACGGATCGGATGAATTCCTGGAGCCGGGACGGGGCCATGGAGAGTTGGCGCTCTTCCCCTGAGCCGATCAGCGACTCAGCAAAGGCCATCTCCCATTCCGGCGAGAGGGTGATGATCGGCAGGGCCCCGTCGTCGCCCCGGAAGGCGAAGGACAGCTGCCGGGAGAGCCGGGCGCGCACCTGCTCGACCAGGCTGGTCAGCGACGCGCTGTGTGGCGCGGCCTCGCTCAGGCCTTCGAGGATGGCGGGCAGGTCGCGGATCGAGACGCGCTCGCGCAGCAAGGCCTGGAGGACCCGCTGGATGGTGGTCACCGAGACAACCGAGGGAACGATGTCGTCCACCAGCTTCTTCTGCTCGGCCGGCAGGTCGCGAAGGAGCTTCTGCACCTCGGCGTACGAGAGCAGGTCCGGCATGTTCTCCTTCAGGATTTCCGTCAGGTGCGTCGTCAGGACGGTCGACGGGTCCACCACGGTGTAGCCGCGGAAGGTCGCCTCTTCCCGCAGGCCCTCCTCGATCCAGGTCGCCGGCAGGCCGAAGGCGGGCTCGCGCATGTGCTCGCCCGGCAGTTCGACCTGGCCGCCGCGCGGGTCCATGGCCATGAGGGCCCCGAGGCGGACCTCGCCGGTCCCGGCCTCAAGCTCCTTGATCCGGATGAGATAGCCTTGGGAGGGCAGGCGCATGTTGTCCAGGATCCGGACGGGCGGCATCACGAAGCCGTACTCCGCCGCCAGCGTCTTGCGCAGGGCCTTGATCTGGTCGGTCAGGCGGCGGCCGTCCAGATCGTTGATGAGGGGCAGCAGCCCGTAGCCGAGCTCGATCTTGATCTCGTCGATCGCCAGGGTCTGGCTGATCGGCTCCTCGACGTCCTGTGCGGGGGCCGTGAGGTCCTCGACCCCCAGGACTTCGGCCAGCCTGGCGTTTGAAGACCTTCGCCACGCCAGCATCCCTGCGCCGATGGAGAGGGCGGCGAAGGGCAGGACCGGCATCCCCGGGATCAGGGCGATGACCCCTGACGCCGCCGACACCATGCCGAGGCTGATCGGGTTCATGGCCAGCTGGGTCACCAGGGCCTGGTCAGTGGCGCCGTCGACGCCGGCATTGGAGACGAGGAAGCCGGCGGCGATCGAGATGATGAGGGCGGGAATCTGGGTGACCAGGCCGTCGCCGATCGTCATCAGGGTGTAGGAGGCGGCGGCCTGGCCAAGCGGCAGGCCGTGCTGGAAGGTTCCGATCAGGATCCCGCCAATGATGTTGATGGCGACGATGATCAGGCCTGCGATCGCGTCTCCGCGGACGAACTTCGAGGCGCCGTCCATGGAGCCGAAGAAGGTCGATTCCTGCTCCAGCTCCTTGCGGCGGCGGCGTGACTCTTCTTGGTCGATCAGGCCGGCCGAGAGGTCGGCGTCGATGGCCATCTGCTTGCCGGGCAGGGAGTCGAGGGTGAAGCGGGCGGCGACCTCCGCGATCCGGCCGGAGCCCTTGGTGATGACGACGAAGTTCACGATCACCAGGATGGCGAAGACGATGATGCCGATGGTGAAATTGCCGCCGGTCATCAGTCGGCCGAAGGACTCGATCACCTGTCCCGCCCCGTGCACGCCCTCGTGCCCGTGGGACAGGATCAGCCGCGTGGACGCCACATTCAGGGCCAGGCGGAAGAGGGTGGTGACGAGGAGGACGGTCGGGAAGGCCGTGAAGTCCAGCGGCTTCTTGATGAACAGCGACGTCATCAGGATCAGGATGGACGAGGCCAGCGAGATCGAGAGCAGGGCGTCCAGCAGGAAGGCCGGGACCGGCAGGATCAGCAGGACGAGGACCGAGACCACGCCGAGCGCCAGCGCCACCTCGCCCCGGGCGAGCCAGCGTATGACAAGGGCCGCGGTGATCTTCTGCGGCCCTGGCCCGGCGAATGTGGTGTCGGTCACCGTTCAGCTCCTCAGGCGGCGCTTGCGCCCATTTGGGGCGCGGGCACGCTGACGCCCGCCTCGGAGTACTCCTTGAGCTTGTTCCGGAGGGTGCGGATCGAGATGCCGAGGATGTTCGCGGCGTGCGTCCGGTTGCCGAGGCAGTGCTCCAGGGTCTCGATGATGAGCTGCTGCTCCATCGCTGCGACCGTCTGGCCGACAAAGCCGCGTGAAACCGCCTCCGCCGCCGTGGCGGCGGCCTGGGCCGTCCGGACGGCCGGATCCGCCGGGCCGAGGGGCTGGCCGTCGGGAAGGCGGATGGCGGACTCGTCGATCTCCGGGCCGCTGGCGAGCAGGACCGCCCGGTGCATGGCGTTCTCGAGCTCGCGCACGTTTCCGGGCCAGCGGTGGGCCAGCAGCCGGCGGCGGGCCTCCTGCGAGAGGGGACGGGCGGACAGGCCATTGGCGGCGGCGTACTTGCGCACGAAGAAGTCCGCCATCGGCAGGATGTCGCCGGGCCGGTCGCGGAGCGGGGGCAGCCTCAGGTTCACGACATTCAGCCGATAGAGCAGGTCTTCCCGGAAGCTTCCTTCCCGCACCGCCTGGACAAGGTCTCGGTTGGAGGTGGCCAGGATCCGGATGTCCACCTTCACGGGCTGGGACCCGCCCACGCGGTCGATCTCGCGTTCCTGGATGGCGCGCAGGAGCTTGGCCTGGAGCCGGGCGTCCATCTCGGAGATTTCGTCCAGCAGCAGGGTGCCGCCGTTGGCCTCCTCGAACTTGCCGATCCGCCGGGCCAGGGCCCCGGTGAAGGCGCCCTTCTCGTGGCCGAAGAGCTCGCTCTCGAGAAGGTTCTCCGGGATGGCGGCGCAGTTTACGGAGATGAAGGGCTTGCCGCTCCGGCGTGACTTCAGGTGCACATGACGGGCGACGATCTCCTTGCCCGACCCGCTTTCACCCGTGATCAGGATCGAGGCCTCCGACGGCGCCACCTGTTCAGCCATGGAGATCACGGCCTTCATGGCCGGGTCCTCGGCGATCATCGGGCGGTTGTCGTCGGACACGGCCGCCAGGACCGCGGCGATCATCTCCGCGTCCGGCGGCAGGGGAATGAACTCCTTGGCGCCGGCGCGGATGGCGTCGGCCGCCTGGCGGGCGTCAGCGTCCACGCCGCAGGCGACGACCGGTGCGCGGATCCGTTCCGCCTCGTTGGCGGCGATGAGGGCGGCGATGTCCAGGCTGTAGTCAACCAGCAGAAGATCGGCCCCCTGGCCCGCCCGAAGGGCGTGGGTGGCCGCCGCGATCGTCTCCACGTGGCTGACCTTGGCGCCCTGGGCCATCGCCATCTTCACGGCGGACGCAAGTTGCCCGTTCAGTTGTCCAACGACCAGAAGCCGCATGTTTCCGTCTCCGCTACGCCATCCAGGCCCTAGGCCTGGGTGTCGCCGTCCTTGATGATTTCGGTCATGGTCACGCCCAGCCGCTCGTCGACGATGACGACCTCGCCGCGCGCCACCAGGCGATTGTTCACGTAGATGTCGATCGCCTCGCCGACCCGCCGGTCCAGCTCCAGGACGCTGCCCGAATTGAGCTGCAGGAGCTGTGAGACGCTCATGGTCGCGCGGCCCAGGACCGCCGAGATCGACACCGGCACGTCGAAGATCGGCGCCAGGTCGCTGGCCGTCTTCTCGCCGCCCTCTTCAAGGCCGGGCTCGTGGGAGCCGTCGGACGGGCCGAGTTCATCGAGTTCGAGTTCGTTGTCGCTCATGATGTCCTAGCCTTCCCCAGGGAGGTCGAGGGATTCCGCGTGCAGGCCTTCCGTGGCGAGGGCCGCCTTGAGCGCCGCCCAGACCCTCTGGGCCGCCTCGTCCGGGTCGTAGCTGGCGGCTCCGTCACCGAAGTCGAGGGTGAAGGCGGCGCCGGTCTGCCCCGCGTCCTCCCGCACCAGGATCTGGCCGTTGAAGCCTCCGGCTGCGGCCGTACCTGCAAGCAGCGCTTGCAGCCCTTCGCCAAGGCCCGGCGCCACGGTGACCAGCAGGCGAGGTTCGGATTCGATCTCCCGGGCCAGGCTCTCCAGCGCCTTCTGGAGCGCCGCTGTGGGGAACATGTCGAGCACCTCGCCGGCGATGGCGCGGGCGCAGGCCAGGGCGAGGGCGGCCGAGCCCTCGCGATGGGCGTGCGCCACGCGGGCCAGGCCGCCCAGGCCATTCTCGGCGCTGCGGGCGATGTCCGCCAGGGCGCGGGCCTGGAGCGCAGCCATCTCGCCCAAGGCCTTGCGTTCGCCTTCCGCGAAGGCGCGGGCCCGCACGGCCTCCACCTCCTCGGCGTTGAAGAACCGCTTCGGCCGGGGCGTGGAGCTGGCCACGTTGCCCCCGCCGTCGAAGACGGTGTCGAAGCCGAATTTCTCCAGGGGCGCGCCGGTCATCAGTAGATCAGCTCGTCATCGCCGCTGGAGCCGGCCAGCATGATCTCGCCCTTCTGGGCCAGGTCCTTCGCCGTCTGCACCATGGCCATCTGGGCCTGGTCGACGTCGCGCAGTCGCACCGGACCCATGTTCTCCATGTCCTCCCGCAGGATCCGCGCCGCGCGCTCGGACATGTTGGAGAAGAAGAGGTTCCTGAGATCCTCCGATGCGCCCTTCAGGGCGAGGCCCAGCTGGGCCTTGTCGACGGCGCGCAGAAGGGTCTGGACGCCGCCGGGATCGAGCTTGGACAGGTCCTCGAACACGAACATCAGGGCCCGGATGCGTTCGGCGCTGTCCCGGTTGCGCTCCTCGAGGGCCGAGATGAAGCGCGTCTCCGTCTGGCGGTCGAAGGAGTTGAAGATCTCGGCCATCATCTCGTGGCTGTCGCGCTTGGAGGTGCGGGCCAGGTTCGACATGAACTCGGTGCGCAGGGTCTGCTCGATCTTGTCGAGGATCTCCCGCTGCACGGGCTCCATCCGCAGCATGCGGGTGACGCACTCCATGGCGAAATCCTCGGGCAGGGCGCCCAGGACCCGCGAGGCGTGGTCCGGCTTGATCTTGGACAGCACCACCGCGACGGTCTGCGGGTACTCGTTCTTCAGGTAGTTGGCGAGGACGCCCTCGCTGACATTGCCCAGCTTGTCCCACATGGTCCGGCCGGCCGGACCCCGGATCTCCTCCATGAGGTTGTCGACCTTGTCGGGGTCGAGGAAGGAGGACAGGAGGCGCTGGGTCTGCTCGAACGAGCCCATCACCGTGCCGCCGCCGGACACGTTCGAGATGAACTCGACCAGCAGGGCCTCGACCACGCCGGAGTTGACGTTGCCGAGGGTGGCCATGGCCTGGGAGACCTCGCGGATCTCCTCCTCATCCAGCATCTGCCAGATGGCGGTGTGTTCCTCACCGAGGGTGAGGAGCACGATGGCGGCCTTCTCGGGCCCCGTCAGCTGGGAGGGATCCGTGATGGTGGCGGATTTTGCGGAGGCCTTGCTCATGTGGGCTGGTGCAGCCAGGTGCGGAGCAGGGCGACGGATTCCTCAGGATGGGATTCCACGAACTCGGCGACCCGCTTGATCGAGCTGGCCTTCACCTGGCCCTCGATCTTGGCGATCTCGATCCTCTGCTCCATCTCGGTCTGGTCCGGACCCGGCAGGGCCAGGGGCTCGCCCGTCGACGGGTCGGTGGGCAGCATCATGCTCTGGCCATCGACCGTGGTGACCAGGCGGGTCACGCCGGTCCGGGGCCCGGCCGAGCCGTTGAACAGCGGCCGGACCACGAAGAAGATGGTCAGCAGGGCGACAATCAGCAGGATCACCCACTGCACGATCTGCATGATGTCGTTCTTGTCGAAGCCCATCAGGGGGTTGGCCGCCACCACGCCGCCGCCCGCGCCGTCCGCGCTCGGGAACTGGACGTTGATGACCGTCACCTGGTCGCCGCGCTGCTGGTCGAAGCCCACGGCGGTGCGCACAAGCTGCTCGATGCGCTGCATCTCGGCGGCCGGGCGGGGCGTGTAGGCCCCGGGCTTGCCATCCTTCCCCGGGGGGGCGGTGACGCCGTCGACGGCTACGGCCACTGACAGCCGCTTGACCTGTCCAGGCTCCTTCACCTCGGTCCGGACCGTCTTGGAGATGTCGTAGTTGGTGGTGGTTCCCGTCCGGCCCGAGGTCGAGGCGACCATGCCGTCCGGGTTCGGCGGCGCGCCGGGAATGTTCGCGGCGGCGGTGACCTGGCCGTTCGGATTGGGCTGGTTCTCGTTTGCGTTTTCCTCGCTGGTCGTCTCGGAACGCACCACCTGGCCATCCGGATCAAAGGTTTCTTCCTGGATGGTCACCTGGGACAGGTCGAGTTCGGCGGTGACGTTCACCCGGGCCTTGCCCTGGCCGACCACGCTCTCGACCAGGGTCTTGACCGTCTTGGCGATGCGGGCTTCGACGGCGGACTTGCGGCCGTCCGCGGCCATGGCGTCGCCCTCGGCGCCGCCGGACAGGGTCTTGGCGTGCTGGTCGACCACCGTCACCCGGTCCGGCTTCATGTTGGGCACGGCGCCGGCCACAAGGTTCTGGATGGCCCGGACCTGGTCGGGGCTCGGCTCACGGGCGCCCACGGCGATGCTGACCGACGCCGAAGGCTGCTGGATCTCGTCCTCGAAGAGTTCCTTCTTGGGCAGAACCAGGTGCACGCGGGCGGAGCTCACGCCATCCAGGCTCTGGATCGTCCGGGCCAGTTCTCCCTCCAGCGCCCTCTGGCGATTCAGCTGCTGGACGAAGTCCGTCTGGCCGACCACGCTGGACTGGTCGAAGATCTCGTATCCCACCGATCCTGCGGTCGGCAGGCCCTTGCCGGACAGCAGGAGCCGCGTGGAGGCGACCTGGTCCCGCGAGACCATGATGGTCGATCCGTCGCCCTTGGCCTCGTAGCGGATGTTCGCCTGTTCGAGGGCCTTGGTGATCTCGCCGGCTTCCTTCAGGTCCAGGTTGGAATAGAGGAGCGCGTTGGGGCGGCCCATGTTCATGAACAGGGCGGCCAGGGCGGCGGCGATGCCCACCCCGATGCCCGCGAAGGCGGCGAGGCGGCCGAGGCCAAATCTCTGCAGGGCGGCGAAGATCCCGTTCACGGTCCGCAATCTCCCGCGCCGGCCTCAGGACTGCATTTCCTGCCGACGAATAGGCAGGAATTACCCAGTAGTTGGTAAACGAGACGTTTACGCGGGCCTTGTCGCGCCCGCCTCTACCCCGCCCAGGGAGACAATCCGCCCCAGAGCGCCAGCAGGAGGCCAAAGGCCAGGGAGGTCGCGACGGTCAGGACAAACCCGGCCCGCCGGCGGGGCGACCAGCTGTCCAGCCTCCGCCCGCTTCGCAGCACGAAGGGAAGCAGGCCTGCACAGGCCAGTCCGAGAAGGCTGGCCACCAGGGCGCAGGCGGACGCGCCCAGCAGGGTGAGGCCAGGCCAGTTGTAGAGGAGCTCGCCTTCCGGCGTGGTCTCGGACCAGACGAAGACCAGGGCCAGGGCCGCAAGCCAGAGGACGGCCTGAAGCGCCTGCAGAATCCCGGCCCGGGCCTGCACCGGCGTCTGCCGGAAGTCCCTCCGGTTCCGGAACAGGGCGGCGCCGAGGGCCAGGAGGGAGACCAGGCCCGTCGCCGCCGCCGCGGCCCCGAGCAGGCCCGGCCGGCTCCAGAAGGGGGAACGCTCGTAGACCTGGGTGTTCAGGGCCGTCAGCATCCGGCGCGCCTTGCCGCCCTCGATGACAAAGACCCGTCGCTCCCAACCGGAGTCGGACACGAACCGTCCGCGTGTGGCCGATCCGTCCGGGACCCAGGACTGGATGCGCCCGCCCTCGCGGGTCAGAAGGCGGCCCTCCGGGGTGACCTCGACCCGCATCTCCCCGGAAAGTCGCTCCAGCATGCCCTCAAGCCCGGAATAGGCGCGACGGGTCCCCAGGTAGCGGCCCTCGTAAATCTGCCGGTGGGCGTAGAGCTGGGGGTCCGGGGGCCGCGGCCAGTCGCCCGGGCGGCCAAGGATCTCCTCGACCACGCGGACCGGAAGCCTCTGGGTCAGGGCGCGTCCCGTGCTCGTATTGGTGCTGACGAAGATTCCCAGGCCCAGTTCGGGGACCAGCGTCATGTTGGTCATGAAGGTCCGCGTCGCCCCGTCATGCCCGAAGCCCTGCAGGCCGCCGGGCAGGGTGTAGGCGATGAAGCCGTGCCGCCAGCCGTTGATGCCGGGTGGAGTGGAGCGCAGGGGCTGGCGAAGGGCGCGGGCGGTTGCTTCCCCAAACAGCCGGGCTTCGCCCGCCCGGCCGCCGTCAAGCAGGGCCATCATGTAGCGGGCCATGTCGTCCGCCGTGGAAGAGGCGGAGCCTGCGGGGGCGATCTGGCCGATGAACTCGAAGGGCTCGGGGTGAAAGCCCGCGCCCGTCCAGGCGTAACCCCGGGAGAGGTCCGCCGCCAGGCTCGCCGGCATGGGAGCCGGCAGGTCGGGGCGCTGGGGCCTGGGCTCCCTGAAGGTCGTCCGGCTCATCCCGAGGGGCTCGAAGACGCCTTCCTCGGCCAGGCGCTCGAAGGTGCGGCCGCTCACCCAGGCCGCCGCCTCGCCGGAGAGCGCTGCGCCATAGTTGGAGTAACTGGACATCTGACCGACCGGATGGACCCGTCGTGGCCGTTCCTGGCGGAGGTAGACGGCCAGGGGCCGGACCCTGGAGGCGTCGCGCTCGAAGAGGTGTCCAAGGGCGCGGTCCTCGAACCCGCCCGAATGCGACATCAGGCTCTGGAGGGTCACCGGCCGCTCAAAGCCCTGGTCCCGGACGTGCAGGGGCTCCGGCAGGAAGAGGTTGACGGGGGCGTCCAGCCTCAGCCGGCCCGCCTCCGCTTCCTTGAGCACCATTAGCCAGGTGAAGGTCTTGGACACCGAACCCAGCCGGAAGAGGGTCTTGTCCGGGTCCACGGGTCTTCGCGGGGAGAGATCGGCGGCGCCGTATCCCTTCTTCAGGAGGACCTTGCCGTCCTGGACGATGGCGACAGTCGCACCGACAATGTGATCCTGCACCAGGGCGTCCCGGACGACGCCGTCCACGAAGGCCTCGAGTTCAGCAGCAGGCGGCGTCGACCGGGCCGGAGCCGTGGGGGTGGGGGCGCCATTTCCTGCAGGAACGCGCCTGGCCGTCGCCGCGGCGGGCGACTGGGCGGCGGCCGGCGTTCCGGCGAGCAGGAGACCGGCGGCCAGCAAGCCGGCGACTCCCACTGCGGCCCATCTTTGGTTCATGGCGGGGACCTCGCCGGGAAGGCGTAGAAGGGCAGGACGGGCCTCAGCTGGGCGCCGATGAAGACCTGGGGCTCGGACGGCGGTCGCATCCCCTCCTTGACCTCGCGTTCGGCCACGCAGGTCCGGATCTGCTCGGCGAGGGCCGGGAAGTCCCGGGACGAGGGCGCGCTCTGCAGGAAGCACTCGTCGAAGAAGGGATAGCGGTTGGACTGTCCGCAGCCGAAGGACGTCCGGTCCGGGCGCGCAGCGGTCATGACCATGCGGTTTGCGGCGCCCAGGTCGGGGACGAAGACGCCCGAGAAGCAGGCGGAGATCACCGCGACGGTGGGCCGCGCCCCGCAGGTCCGGTCCAGGATCGCGGCCAGGATTCCGGGTGGCAGGATGGACTGGTCTATGACCGCTCCCTGGGGCGCGCCATGGGTCGTCAGGTAGACCAGGCATCCGTCCGGCGTCCGCGCGGCCAACTGGCCCATGCCCTCGAAGATCGCCCGGATGTCCGACTTGGCCAGCGTTTCCTTGCGGTAGCGTTCGGGCCGCACCGAGTACTGGAGGATGTTGCCGGGAGTGAATCCCATCCGGACAAGTTCGGCGGAGACATCGCGCCTGGCGTTGTCAAAGGCTTCCGTCGGCCCGCCATTGGCGCCCTTCCAGTCCCCGGCGATGACCACCGCGCCCCAGTTCTGGAAGGGGGACTCAGCCGCCGCCCGCCCTGCAACCGCCTGCAGCAGGGCGATGACCAGGAGGACGGGGAGAGCCCGGAGGCGCATCTAGCTCTTGTAGGACTTGAAGGGCGTGGGGACCGCCGTTCCCGTGGCCTTGGCCAGGAGGCGGCCTTCGGGGTCGTAGAGTTCGCCCTCCGTGAAGGCCAGGGTCCGGCCCCACTTGGCCACCCGGCCCACCCCGCGGATCGGGCCAGGCTGGGCGGGCCGGAAGAAGGAGGTCTTCATCTCGGCCGTGGGCGCCACATGGGTCATTCCCGACGCGACCATGCAGGCGACCGACATGCACTCGTCGAGCATGGCGCAGAGATAGCCGCCCTGGATCTGCTTCATCGGGTTCAGCAGGAGGTCGGCGCGGGCCTCGAAGGCCACTTCCACGGACTTCTCGGCCTGGTTCACCGCGGTGATGCGGAATCCCAGGGTCTGGGATCCCGTCGGCTGGTTCTTGGTCCGGTGGAAACGGGCCAGGATCGCCTCGTCGGTCAGGGGCTCAGCCGCGGGTGCGGCGGGGGTTTCCTGGGACGCATCGGACACGGGCAGGCCTCACTTCTTCCGGAAATGGTCAAGGGACACGACGTTCGGGGCCTCCGGGTCGGCGACCACGGCGGGGGCGGCCGGCTCCGGCGCCGGTGCGGTCTGGGGACCCGCCTCGGCGTCGAACTGCAGCAGGAACTGGACGCTGGGATCGTAGAAGCGCGTCACGGCGGCGTAAGGCACCACCAGGGACTGGGGCCGGCCCCCGAACTTCAGGGTGACGCCAAAGTCCCGGTCGCCGACCTCCAGGTCCCAGAACTGGTGCTGGAGGACGATGGTCATCTCGTCGGGATAACGGGACAGGAGCTCGTCCGGCCCCTGTACGCCCTGCGCGCCGGTCTTGAAGGTCAGGTAGAAATGGTGGGCGCCGGGAAGGCCGCCGGGGGCCCCGGCGCGCAGCAGCGCGGCGCGCACCACGCCCCTAAGGGCGTCCTGGGCCATGGCCTCGTAGTTCATCAGGTCCTGGGCGGGCGGTTCCTGGGCCATGCGGGTCCTGTCAGGCGCGGGTTCCGGGCCAAACTAGCGCCCCCGGCGCCGCGCGCAAGTCGCCATCCCCCGGCGAGACGCCGGGCCGGATGACCAGAAGCTTGGCGGGAAGTGGAGGGGTTCTGTTGCCAGGCCCCCTCCGAGCCCCGCCTGACGCTGCTAAGACGCCAGGGCTTCAGGTCGAAACCCGTCGGGTCGCTTACGCGGCCAGACGAACTTCTTCAGCGAAGTTATCGTTCGCAGTTAGTTTAAAGCCCGAAACGGTGGGCCAGGCCGGGAGAAAGCAACACCTTTACACGTCTGTCGATGCTGATCGGCCCCGCACCGCCCCGCCGGAGCGGGGGAAAGGTTTTGGTGGAGCCGCCGGGAATCGCACCCGGGTCCAGTCCGCTTATTTCGTGCGCGTTTATCCCCATAGTCCGGCGAACCGGACAGACGGGATATAGGACGCAGGGTCACAAATCTCAATCCCGGGGGCGCCTGCCCCCGGTAATAGGGGGAGTGGTGAATTCGTTATTCACCCTCCGGGTGTTTTGGGTCACCCTCGGCTCTCCACAATGGGGGAGGTCGCAATGTCCAAAATGCTCGCCGAGTTCATCGGCACCTTTACTCTGGTCCTTTTCGGCTGCGGGTCGGCCGTCCTCGGCGGCTTCGACCATGTTGGCCAGCTGGGAATCTCCATCGCCTTTGGCGGCGCCATCATCGCCATGGCCTATGGGATCGGCTCCATCTCGGGCTGCCACGTCAATCCGGCCGTCAGCCTCGCGGCCTTCATTGCCGGCCGCATGAACGGCCGGGACATGGTCACCTACTGGGTGGCCCAGTTCGCCGGCGCCCTGGCCGCCGCCGCCGTTCTCGCCGTCGTCAGCGGGCAGACCGCCAACCTCGGCCAGAATGGCTTCGGTCCGGGATATCTCGGCGAATTCAGCATGCAGTCGGCCCTGATCTTCGAGATCGTCATGACGGCGCTCTTCGTCATCGTGATCCTGGGCTCGACCTCCGAAAAGGCGCCGGCGGGCTTCGCCGGGGTGGCGATCGGCGTGACCCTTGCCGTCATCCACATCGTGGGCATCCAGGTCACCGGCGTGTCGGTGAACCCCGCCCGCAGCTTCGGACCTGCGGTCCTGGTGGGCGGACCCGCGCTGGCGCACCTCTGGCTCTTCTTCGTCGCCCCGGCGATCGGAGCGGTGATCGGCGCCCTGCTCTACAGGGTCCGCCTGCTGGCCTGAGCCAGGACAGGACCCAGGGGATTTCGGCCCGGGGCGCAGGTCCCGGGCCGTTTTCGTTTCAGATGGTTTCGGCGCCCCGGGTGATGGACAGCACCCCTGTGCGCGCCAGCTCGACCAGGCCCAGCGGGCGCATCAGGTCGATGAACTTGTCGATCTTGGACGAGGCCCCGGTCACCTCGAAGATGAAGCTGTCGATGGTCGTGTCCAGCACCCGGGCGCGGAAGATCTCGCTGATCCGAAGGGCCTCGACCCGGTCGGCGCCCAGGCCGTGCACCTTCACCAGGGCCAGCTCCCGCTCCAGGCCGTTCGGGTCGCGCGTCACGTCCTGCACGTGTCGGGTTGCGACCATCTTCTGCAGCTGGGCCTCGATCTGGGCCAGGACCTGGGGTGCGCCGCGCGTGACGATGGTCACCCGGCTGGTGTGGGCCTTGCGGTCGGTCTCGGCCACCGTGAGGCTTTCGATGTTGTAGCCCCGGGCGGCGAACAGGCCGACCAGCCGGTGCAGGACGCCGGGCTCGTTGTCCACCAGGATGGCGAAGGTGGCGAGGTTCTCCGCCTGGTCCTCGTGGGCCAGGTCATAGACGGAAGCGGGCTGGGGATCGGTCATGGCGCTCTCGCTGGGGTGTGACCGGCAGGTGTCACATGCCCGGCCGATCGGCAAGGGGCTGCGAGGGGGGCGTTGTGCTGGACATGGGCTTGCATCCATGCGGCGACTCTGCGGGAGTGAATGGCCATGCCCTTGCCGGAGCCGTAATGAAGCCAGGCCAGATTCCCGATCCCGCTCGCCGGCTCCGCCAGTATGCGGCCCTGCCGTGGCGGCTGTGCGAGGGGGGAGGGGTCGAGGTCCTCATGATCACCTCCCGGGAAACCCGTCGATGGGTCATCCCCAAGGGCTGGCCCATGAAGGACCTCAAGCCGCATCAGGCCGCCGCCCGGGAGGCCTGGGAAGAGGCCGGGGTCGAGGGCCGGACGCGGGCGCGCAAGATCGGCGTCTTTGACTACGACAAGCGGCTCTCGGGAGGTCAGTTGCAGCCGGTTCGGGTGGAGGTTTACCCGCTGGAGGTTGTCGAAATCCATGACGCCTGGCCCGAGGCCCACCAGCGCGAACGCCGATGGATGGCTTCGCCAGAGGCGGCCACCCAGGTGGACGAGCCCGGCCTCGCCCGGCTGCTCGCCGCCTTTCCGGGGAAGCCCGCCTGAGCCTCAGGCGCGGCGGGCGGTGATCGGCAGGGGGTTCCGCAGCATTTCGCCCTTCATCGTCCCGACACCCGCGGTGGGCGAGACCGGCTGGGCCAGGATCTTGTGCACCGTCTCCATCCCCTCGACCACATAGCCGAAGCAGGCGAAGCCCAGGTTGTCGCCCTTGGCGGCGGGATCGGCGTCCAGGTAGGCCTGCTCTCCGGCGCAGATGAAGAAGTCCGAAGTCGCCGTACCGGGCGCCCGCCGGCCCATGGAGATGGCGCCGTCCGTGTGCTTCAGCCCTGTCCGGCTGGTGGGCTCATGGCGCACCGGGGGCAGCACCCAGGCCGGGTTGTTCTGCAGGCCGCCCTGGATCACGCCGTAGTCGAACTCGGTCGCCCCGGGCGGGACGGACCGGCGGTAGAAGGTTCCCTTGTCCATCCGCCTTTCGTCCACGTAACGGAGGAAATTGGCGGTGGTGGCGGGCGCCTTGTCGCCTCGCAACTCCAGCAGGATGTCGCCCAGTCGGGTGGCGAGTCGCACCCGGACCACGCCGGGGGTTCCGGCGGCGAAGGCGGGGCGGGCGGCTGCGGCGGCGCCCGCCGCAATCAGGAGGTCTCGGCGTCGGATCATGGGGCCTCTCCCTGTTCCCCTTCACCCTAGAACGGGGACGGGACGGCGGAAAGCCGCAGGAGGTCAGCCTTCCTCAGGCGCCGGCTCCACCCCGACGCGCACCCCCGCCCAGCGGTTCAGGGCGGCGATCAGCCGGGCGGGAACGATGGGCTTTCCGATGTGGTCGTTCATTCCCGCCTTCTCGGCCTCGGTGACGTGCTCGGGCAGGACATTGGCGGACAGGGCGACAATGGGGGTCGACCGGTTCTCCTGCGACAGCTGCCGGATCGCCCGCGTCGTGGCGAAGCCGTCCATCCCCGGCATCTGCAGGTCCATCAGGATCAGGTCATAGGTCTGGCGAACCGTCATGGAGACGGCCTGGGCTCCTCCGGAGGCCTCCTCGACCTCCTGCCCCACGGCCTCCAGGAGGGCGCGAACCAGCTCGCGGTTGGCGTCTAGGTCGTCGACCACCAGGATCCGGAGGCGTTCTTCAGCTTCGGTCAGCGACGAGCCTTCGACGGCGGCCGGCGCCGGACCATCGGCCGGCGGCGCCACGATGTCGAAGGTGAAGGTCGACCCCGCCCCGGGCGTCGAGGCGACCGAGATGGTTCCTCCCATCAGGGTGGTCAGCTGGCGGCAGATCGACAGTCCCAGTCCGGTGCCCCCATACTGGCGGCTGATCGAGCCGTCGGCTTGGGTGAACCTCTGGAAGAGCTTCTCCATCTGGTCGTCATGGATGCCCACCCCGGTGTCCGTGACCGAGATCTCCAGGGCGGGCTTGCCCAGGTCGTACCGCGCGTGGACCAGGATCGAGCCCGTTTCCGTGAACTTGATGGCGTTGCTGATCAGGTTGGACAGCACCTGCCGCACCCGTGAACGGTCGGCCATCAGGTGCTCCGGGGTTGTGTCCGAGACCCGGATCTCCAGCTTCAGTCCCTTGGCCGAGGCCTGGACTGCGAACAGGCCGGTGACCTCCTCCAGGAAGTCCTTCACATGGAAGGGGACGGGGTCCAGGTCGACCTGCCCGGCCTCGAGCTTCGAGAAGTCGAGGATGTCGTTCACGACGGCCAGCAGGGCCTCACCGCTGTTGATCACCTTGCGGACATAGCTTCCCGCCGGATCCGGAAGGCCCGGAACCTGTGACAGGAGAGAGGAGAAGCCGATCACCCCGGTCAGTGGCGTGCGGATCTCGTGGCTCATGTTCGCCAGGAACTCGCTCTTGGCCTCCGCGGCCGCTTCCGCTCGGGTCTTGGCCCGCCGCAGGTCTTCTTCAAGTTCCCGCCGGACGGTCACGTCCCGGAAATTGATCACGGCGGACCGCGGCCGCCCTTCCGGATCCCGGATCGCGCGGGCGTAGCCTTCCAGCCAGACCGGATCGTCACCGCCCCGGCGGTTCAGGAACCTGAATTCTCCCCGGAAGTCCGCTTCCGGTTGGTGATCCTCGAAGACCCGGTTCAGGAGGCGTGTGGCCTCCCCGTGGTCGTCGGGATGGATGAAGTCGATGGACGCCTTGTTGACCATGGAGTCGGGCGTGTAGCCTAGGGACGCCACGGACGGGGAGGCGTAGAGGATCCGGCCGCCTGCGCTGACCCAGATCACGATGTCGGTGACATTGTCCGCCAGCAGCCGCAGCCGCGCCTCGCTGTCGGCCAGGGCCGCCTCGCGCCGGCGGGCCTCGGTCACGTCCATCGAGATGCCGAAGATGGCGATCACCTCGCCGGACTCGCTGAACTCGGGATTGGCCTGCGTCAGGACGATCTTCTCGCGTCCGTCCTGGAGCCGGCACCGGGCCTCGATCCGCACCGGCGCCCGGGTGTTCACCACCTGGGCGATCATCTCCCGGATCCGGGTCTGGTCGCCTCCTTCAAAGAGGGAAAGGAGAACCTCCAGCCTTGGTCGTCCTTCCGACGGGTCGAAACCATAGAGCTCGTAGAGTCCCGCCGAGAATGTGGTCTCGAAGGTCCGGAGTTCGAACCGGAAGTGTCCCGAGCCCGCCAGTTGCTCCGCAAGCAGGGCCACCCGGTGGGCCTCTTCGACCTGCCGGGTCTTTTCGCCGCTTTCCGCCAGCACGCGCTCATAGGTCTGCCGCCGCTCGCGGAGGGTCATGTAGACCGTGAGGGTCGCCGCGAGCAGCAGGACGAGAATGCAGATATCGGACAGGATGAGCTGTGGCGAACGGTCGAAGGCATGCTCCCATGAGAGGGAGACCTGCCGCCAGATCCCGGCCGCCAGGGGCGGGCCGAGCCGGATCCAGAGCTGGGCGGGGCGGCGATAGTCGACGACGATGGCCCGGAAGGCCATCGAACCCCAGATGGCGATGGCCACGAGCGCAGCGTCCGCGTGGGGCCCCTCGATCAGGACCAATCCCAGCGCAGTGGCCGCCAAGGTCCGGGACAGTTCAAGCAGGTCGCGCACGAGGCGGCGACCGGCGCCTCTCGCCTTCAGCAGGCCTTCAGCCGCGGAACTGGCCAGGATGAAGCCCAGCCAGGCGAGCACCGACTGACCTGCAAGGTAGGGAGCCGCAGCGCCCGCGATCGCCGTTCCCGCCAGGGCGTCCTGAACATGACGTTCAGAGAGCCAGCGCCAGATCCTGGCGCCAGAGGGCTCAGGGTCGGCCTCCAAGGCCGGGCCTTCATGTCTCCTCGCCATCAGGACCGGTTCCGGAGCCTAATCCGACCGGCTCCCCATGTCCGGTCTGGACAGAATGGCCGGCAAGCATGAAGAAAAGCTTGTTCCGGCCGGGTTGCGCCCTTCAGGGGCGCCGTCCGGTCCGGTCTGGCATCACGGATGAAGGAAATACGGGAATGGCGATTTCGCTCTACGACGTCAGCGTCGGTTCAATGATTCAGACCGTCGGCGCCGTCTCGGCCTTCCTCGGCAAGGGCCGGACCTGGTGCCAGGAGGCTGGCGTGAATCCCGACGAGGTGGTCGAGACCCGCCTGGCGGCGGACATGTTCCCCTTCCGCTTCCAGCTGCTTTCCGTGGTGCACCACTCCATCAACGCCATCGAGGGCGCCAAGGCCGGGGTCTTCGGCCCGCCTGCGCCCCAGGACCTGGACTATGCCGGCCTGGAGGCCCTGGTCGCCGACGCCCTGGCCCGGCTCAAGGCCCTGTCGGCCGACGAGGTCAACGCCCTGGAGGGCAAGGACGTGGTCTTCAAGATCGGCCAGGGCCAGATCCCCTTCACGGCCGAGGGCTTCCTGATGTCCTTCTCCCTGCCGAACCTGCATTTCCACGCCGCGACGGCCTACGACATCCTCCGTCAGAAGGGCGCGCCCCTCGGCAAGCGCGACTACCTCGGGGCGATGAAGCTCAAGGCCTGACCCCCCTCGTCTTGACACCTCCAAGGGCTGGGGCGCAGCCTCCCCCGGGGGGACAAGCTTGGGAGGCTGGCGTGACGGACGAAACGGAAATCCTGGAGGCCCTGCGCGGCCGGGTCCTGCGCGGGCTTGAGGCCCTTCGCGGGGCCTCGGGCTGGATCCTGGGCGTTGGGGCGGCCCTGATTGTCCTCGGGGGCCTGGCCCTGGGCTCCCTGGCCTTCGCCACCCTGGCCACGGTGACCCTGGTGGGCGTCGCCATGTGTCTCGCCGGTATCGTGGAGATCCTCCACGGGTTCCGGCAGAGGGGCACGGGCCGGGCGCCCTTCTGGGTCCTTCTCGGGGCCCTCTATCTCGTCTGCGGCGTCCTGGTGCTGCGCAATCCGACCCTGGCGGCCGGGGTCCTGACCCTGATGCTCGGCGCGGGCCTGGCGGCCTCGGGCATTGTCCGCATCGCCCTGGCCTTGCAGGTCCGGCAGGTCACGGACGCCTGGGGATGGCTCGCCGCCTCGGGCGCAGCCACCATCATGCTGGGTCTGGTCGTGCTGTTGCTCTGGCCGGCGTCAAGCCTGACGGCGCTTGGGTTGCTCCTCGCCCTGGACCTGCTGGTCGCCGGCTTCGGCTGGATCCAGGTGGGGCTGGCCCTGCGTCGCCTGACGGCCCCCGCCGCCGGCGCCTGATCCGGGCGCGTGTGTAACGAATACCAGCTGAAGGTCCGCCGCGCCGACTACGACGCCGCCTTCCGCGGCGCGGGGCTCGACATCCTCTGGCTCGACCCTGAGTCCAACCGCCCGCCTGACAGGCCCTTCCGGCCCACCGAACGCGCGCCGATCCTGCGCCGGACCGCCGCGGAGCAGGGGCTCGAAGGCCTCCAGGCCCGGTGGTGGCTTGTGCCAGCCTTCCACCGCGGTCCGGTTTCCGACTGGAAGGCCATGTGCACCAACGCCCGGATCGAGACGGCCGCCACCGCGCCGTCCTTCCGGGAGTCCGTCCGTTCGGGCCGCTGCCTGGTCCCCGTGACCTCGGTCTTCGAGTACGACGCCCCGCCGGGGTGGCGGAAGGGCCAGCCCAAGCGGCGCTGGGAAGTCTCCTGGCCGCCGGACGCCGCGTCCGGCCCGGTCCGCTTCATGGCGGGGCTGTGCGCCCGGTCGCGCCCCGCCGACCTGCCCGATGGGCTCGACAGCTTCGCCGTCATCACCCGGCCCGCCGGCCCCGACATGGCCCGCATCCACGACCGCCAGCCGGTGATCATGACCCTCGGGGACGGCCTGGCCTGGCTGGACCGGGGCGAACTGGGCGCCCTTCCCACACCTGGGCCGGAGGGCTCACTCCGGCTTGGCGAGGCCCCCCGGGAGGGAGAGGGCAGCTGAGCCGCCGAAGACCCCCTCAGTCAGCTTCGCTGACAGCTCCCCCTTGGGGGAGCAATTGAGCGCTCCCTAATTCCTCCCCCCGGGGGAGGTGGACCGGGGCGAGGCCCCGGGCCGGAGGGGGTCAACGGCGTCGCCACAGACCTCCCAAGATCCCCGGACCTAGACCAGGCGCTTGCCGGCGTCGTCGATGATGGAGCCCAGGTCGCGGGTCTCCTCGGCCAGGATCATGTCATTGTGCGCCTTGCCCGAGGGGATCATGGGGAAGCAGTTCTCTTCCTTCGTGACGCAGCAGTCGAAGATGACCGGGCCGGGATAGTCGATCATCTGGCGGATGGCGTCGTCCAGCTCGGCCGGGGTCCGGGCTCGCAGGCCGAGGCAGCCGAAGGCTTCGGCCATCTTCACGAAGTCCGGCAGGCTGGCCGAATAGGAGTGCGAATAGCGCTCGCCATGCAGCAACTGCTGCCACTGGCGCACCATGCCCATCCACTCGTTATTCAGGATGAAGATCTTGATCGGCAGGCCGTACTGGATGGCGGTCGACATCTCCTGCATCGTCATCTGCACGCTGGCGTCGCCGCCGATGTCGATGACAAGGCTGTTGGGATGGGCCAGCTGCACGCCCACCGCGGCGGGCAGGCCATAGCCCATGGTGCCCAGACCCCCTGAGGTCATCCAGCGGTTCGGCTCCTCGAAGTGGAAGAACTGCGCCGCCCACATCTGGTGCTGGCCCACCTCGGTGGTGATGTAGACATCCTTGTCCCGCGTCAGGGCGTAGAGGCGCTCGATGGCGTGCTGCGGCTTGATGCTGTCGGCGGAGGGGGCGTAGCGGAAGGACTTCCGCGCCCGCCAGGCCTCGATCTGCCGCCACCACTCGGCCTGGGCCCCGGCGTCGCAGGACAGGCTGCGAGCCTTCCAGGCGGCGATCATGTCCTCGAGCACGCTGGCGGCGTCGCCGACGATGCCAATGTCGGCCCGGACGTTCTTGGAGATCGATGAGGGGTCGATGTCGATGTGGATCTTCCGCGAGCCCGGCGAGAAGGCGTCCAGCTTGCCGGTGACGCGGTCGTCGAAGCGCGCGCCGATGGCGACCATGACGTCGCAGTCGTGCATGGCGTTGTTGGCCTCGAAGCTGCCGTGCATGCCCAGCATGCCCAGCCACTTGTCATCGGAGGCCGGGAAGGCGCCCAGGCCCATCAGGGTCGAGGTCACCGGCGCGCCGGTCAGGGCGGCGAACTCGCGCAGCAGTTCAGACGCCCGGGGCCCGGCGTTGATCACCCCGCCGCCCGTGTAGAGGATGGGCCGCCGCGCATTGGCGATCATCTGCACGGCTTCGGCGATCCGCGCCGGGTCGCCCTGGGTCCGCGGGCGGTAGTTGTGGGCGTGCTTGACCTCGCCCGGCCCCTGGTAGGCGGCCTTGCCGAACTGGACGTCCTTGGGGATGTCGATGACCACCGGACCCGGACGGCCCGAGGTGGCGATGTGGAAGGCCTCGTGCATGACCCGGGGCAGGTCCGCCGTGTCCTTGACCAGGTAGTTGTGCTTGGTGATCGACCGGGTGATGCCGATGGTGTCGCATTCCTGGAAGGCGTCGGTGCCGATCAGGTGGGTGGCGACCTGGCCGGTGATGACCACCAGGGGGATGGAGTCCATCAGGGCGTCGACAATGCCCGTGACGGCGTTGGTGGCGCCGGGCCCCGAGGTCACCAGAACGACGCCCGGCTTGCCGGTGGACCTCGCATATCCTTCCGCAGCGTGGGTGGCGCCCTGCTCGTGGCGGACCAGGACGTGCTGCAGGCGCGGCTCGTTGAAGAGGGCGTCGTAGATCGGCAGGACCGCTCCGCCGGGATAGCCGAACAGGACCTCCACTCCCTGGTCCACCAGGGCGCGCACGACGATCTCGGCGCCCGTCAGGGTCTCGGCGGCGGTCAGGGTCTGGGTCTGGACGGTCATGGCGGGGAAGTTCCGAACGGGGTCATAGGCAATAAAAAAGGCCCTCAAGGGGCCCGGGCGTATGCGACCAGTCGCGGCTGACGGGGTCAGTCCGCGGCGGGCCGCCTGGCGAGTACAAGGACGCGACGCATGTGTCGTCTCCAAAAACAGCTGGAAAGGCTAGTGCCATGCCCCTCTCAGGGCGTCAAGTCAGGGTTCAGCGCAAGAAATGACCTCCATTGCGCTTCCGGGTCCAGGTCGGTCACCATCGGCCAGTCCGCCATCCGTCCCCGCAGCCAGACCTCCTGCCGCTTGACGTAGTTCCGGGTCTCTCTCTGGCCGGCCTCGATCGCGGCCTCCAGGGACAGCGCTCCGGCCAGGTGGGCGGCCAGGGGCCGCACGCCCACCGCCTTGCAGGCGGGCAGGGCGGGGTCGAGGCCGCGCGCCATGAGCGCCTTCACCTCCTCAAGCGCGCCACCGGCCGCCATGGCGGCGAACCGGGCGTCGCAGCGAGGGTAGAGGGCCTCGCGCGGGGGCATGAGACGGACCCCTCGCCAGCTTCCGGGCGCCAGGCCCCCGGCGGGCTCGGCCTGCCAGTCGCTCAGGGCCCGGCCCGTCGCGGCGAAGACCTCCCAGGCCCGGCAGAGGCGCTGCCGGTCCCCCGGCAGGATCCTTGCCGCAGCGGCGGGATCGACCCCGGCCAGCCGCTCGCGGAAGGCCGCTTCGCCAAGGGCGGCGTAGTCGCCTCCCGTGCGGGCCCGGACGTCGCCCGGGACGGCGGGAATGTCCGCCAGGCCGTTCACCAGGGCTTCGAAGTAAAGGCCCGTCCCGCCGGCGACGATGACGTCGGTTCCCCGCGCCGCAAGGTCGTCGATCACCACCCGCGCGGCGGCGACCCATCGCCCCGTGGACCAGGCTTCGCCGGCGTCCACTGTCCCGACCAGGTGATGCCGCACTGCGGCCAGGTCCGCCGCATCCGGCGCGGCGGTCAGGATGGGCAGGTCACGATAGACCTGCAGGGCGTCGGCCCCGACGATCTCGCCCCCCGTCAGCCGCGCAAGTCGCAGGGCCAGGGCGGACTTGCCGCTTGCCGTGGGGCCGGCGATGAGCCAGATGCGGGACGTCATGCAGATCGCGCTTACCCTTGTCGGCCAGGACCCAGCTGCGGCGGACGCCGCCGTGGGTCGCATTGTCGAAGCGCTCGCAGCCCGGGGGCGCCCCGTCAAGCCGGCGGCGGCGCCGGGCCCGGCGGCGCGCGAGCTCCGCCTCGATCCCGCAGACCTCCAGGACCTGCGCCGGGCCGCCCTTGAGGCCGCCGCCGGCCTGCCCGTGGACCTCTGCGTCCAGCCTGCAGAGGGGCGTCGCAAGCGCCTCCTCCTGGCCGACATGGACAGCACCATCATCGCCTGCGAGTGCCTGGACGAATTGGCGGACTTCGCCGGCCGCAAGGCCGAGGTGGCCGCCATCACCGAGCGCGCCATGCGCGGCGAGCTGGAGTTCGAGGGCGCCCTTCGCGAACGGGTCGCCATGCTGGCCGGCCTGCCGGAGTCCCAGCTCGAGCGGGCCTATGCCGAGCGCGTCCGCCTCAATCCCGGCGCGCGCACCTTCGTGCGCACCCTCGCGGCCTCCGGCGCGCACTGCCTCCTGGTGTCGGGCGGCTTCGAATTCTTCACCCGCAAGGTGGCGATCCAGGCCGGGTTCCATGAAGACCGCGCCAATCGGTTCGGTGTCGCCGACGGGCATCTGACCGGCGAGGTCGAGGCGCCCATCCTCGGGCGCGAGGCCAAGCTGGCCGCCCTGGTCTCCGAAGCCGCCCGCCTGGGCCTCGACCTGTCCCAGACCGCCGCCATCGGCGACGGCGCCAACGACCTGGCCATGATCGGCGCCGCGGGCCTGGGCCTGGCCTACCGCGCCAAGCCCGTGGTGGCGGCCCAGGCCGACGCCCAGATCGACCACGCCGACCTCACCGCAGCCCTTTACTTCATGGGCTTCACAGAGGCCGAGTTCGTCCTCGACTGAGACCTCAGGCCGCGCCCAGGCTCAGGCGGATCAGGTCGGCGGCGGCGTGCAGGTCCTCCACGATCCGCGCGCACAGGGCGTCCATCTCGTCGGTCGGCGCCAGCAGGTCCGGGATCATCACCGTCATCATGCCGGCCGCCGCCGCTGACCGGACGCCGTTATGGCTGTCCTCCAGGGCCAGGCAGTCCGCGGGATCGACGCCCAGCCATCCAGCGGCAACGAGGAAGGGATCGGGGTGGGGCTTGCCGCGCGGATAATCGCCCCGGGCCGCGACGGCGTGGAACCGGCCTTCCAGTCCATGCCGGCCCAGGTTGAAGGCCACGTCCTCGTGCCGCGACGAGGTGGCGATGGCCCGGGGCATGTCCAGCTGGTCGAGGAGTTCAAGGACCTCCCGGACCCCCGCCTTCAGGAAGTCCTGCCCCCGGGCGATGGCGTGGAAGTGCGCGGACGAGGCGTCCCACAGGTGGTCCACGTCGAAGGTCTCGCCGAAGTGGTCCAGCAGCAGCCGGCGGCTGCTCTCTCCCGGCAGGCCGATCAGGCTTTGGAAGAGGGGGTCGGGCATGTGTCGACCCATGTCCCGGGCGGCGGCGCCGAGCGCGTCGCGATAGAGGGTCTCGGTGTCGAAGAGCAGGCCGTCCATGTCAAAGACAACGGCGCGGGGCGGGCGGGGCAGGGGCATGACCCCCTTGTCGGCCGCCTCCGCCTTCCCGGCAAGGGACCTCGCCCCTTGTCTTCCCCGGCCGGCGACCGGATATGGAAGGCTTGCGCCGGAGGGGACCCTGATGACCGCTGAAGCACCGATCGACCGCGCGACCCTGCTGACGGCCCTCGACGGCATCAAGGACCCCAAGTCCGGCCAGGGCCTCAACGCCGCCGGCCTCGTCCGGGGCCTGATCCTCGCCCCCGGACGCGCGGGCTTCATGCTGGAGGTCCCTGCGGGCGAGGTCGACCTCTACAAGCCGGTGCGCGACGCCGCCGAGGCCCTGATCGCCGGCCTGCCTGGTGTAGCCCGCGCCCAGGTTGTCCTGACCTCCGAGGCCCCCGCCGGCCGGCCCAGCGCCACCGTCACCCCCGTGGGCGCCGCGCCCCAGCGTCGCACCGCCGCCCGCGTCTCCGAGGATCCCGTCGCCCGGCCGGCCCCCTCCGGCGAGGCCGTCCGCCCGCCCCATGTCCGCCGGGTCATCGCCGTCGCCAGCGGCAAGGGCGGGGTGGGCAAGTCCACCATCTCGGTCAACCTGGCCGCCGCCCTGGCCGCCCGCGGCCTGTCGGTGGGCCTGCTTGACGCCGACGTCTACGGCCCCTCGGCCCCGCGCATGATGGGCCTGGACTCCCGGCCCGCCTTCAACGCCGACAAGAAGCTCGTGCCCCTGGAGGCCTGGGGCGTGAAGGTCATGTCCATCGGCTTTCTCGTGGACGAGGGCTCGCCCATGATCTGGCGCGGCCCCATGGCCTCCTCCGCCGCGCGCCAGATGGTCCAGGATGTCCTCTGGGGAACCGAGGCCGCGCCCCTCGACGTTTTGGTCGTCGACCTGCCGCCTGGCACCGGCGACATCCAGCTGACCCTCGTCCAGAAGCTGAAGATCGACGGGGTCCTCATCATCTCCACCCCGCAGGAAATCGCCCTGATCGACGCCCGGCGGGCCGCCGCCATGTTCCGCAAGACCGAGACGCCCCTGCTGGGCGTGGTCGAGAACATGGCCTGGTTCCAGGAGCCCTCCACCGGCGCCCGCATCCCCATCTTCGGCGAGGGCGGGGCGAGGGCCGAGGCCGTGCGCCTGGGCGTGCCCTTGCTGGCCGAGATCCCCCTCGAGACCCCCCTGCGGGCCGCTTGCGATGAAGGCCGGCCCGGGGTGCTCTCCCATCCCGACAGCGCCTCGTCCCGCGCCTTCGCCGCCCTCGCGGCTGCGGTCGCCTGAAGCAGAACCAAAGGGGGAGCGCCGGGGGTCAGCTGCCCCGCTGTTGACCCCCTCCGGCCCGCTGCGCGGTCCACCTCCCCCTGGGGGGAGGAATTACAGAGCCAATTGCTCCCCCAAGGGGGAGCTGCCGGCGAAGCCGGCTGAGGGGGTCAACGGCCTCTGAGCCGTCCCTCTTCGGCCCCATCCAGCGGGAAGCCGCCTGGGCCGGTCTCCTGGGTGTCGGACCCTATCGCCGGTCCACGGAGGAGTGGCCGCCGGGCTCGCCGGTCAGGCCTTCCAGCACCGCGGCCTCGTCGTAGGCCACCTCGGTGTGGCCGTCGCGCTCGTCCAGCTGGCGGCGGATTTCCGCATGCCGCGTGGCGTCCAGCTTGTAGCCGATGAAGCAGGCGCCCGCGAGCATGACGAAGAGGATGGGGCCGACGATGTAGGCGAGCTCCAGGCCGAGGATCTGCTCGGGGGTGTTCTTTGCGCCGACCTTGGCGTCGTAGCCGACCAGGGCCAGGACGTTGAAGGTCAGGAATATGGAGAAGGCGCCGGCCAGCTTGCTGGTCGCGGCCGTCAGGGCGTAGAGCAGGCCGATCTGCTCCCGGCCGCCCTCGAGGCGCAGCTCGTCACCGATGTCGGCGGTGATGGCCCGGGTCATGACCCCGAACCCGGCGGCCAGGGCGCCTTCGACGGCCATGGCCGGTACGAACCAGGCGAAACTCCCCTTTGGCAGGAACAGGAGCAAGATCAGGCCGAGGGAGTAGAGGGTGGTCGTCAGCATCAGGGCCCGGTGCTTGCTGATGCGGTTGGCCAGGGCCGCGGTGAGCGGCGCGCCCACGAAGCCGGCGACGATGTAGACCATCAGCAGCAGGCTGGCGCCGGTCTGCGAGAAGCCCCGGGTGCTGGTGAAGAAGAACATGTAGAGCGCGGCCATCCAGCCGGGACCCAGGGTGACAAAGAGGTCCGCAGCCAGGATCCGGATGACGTTTCCACGGCTGAACAGCTTGGCGTAGTCGGCCAGGGTGAAGTGCGCCCCGTCATCCCTGTTGATGGTCTCGGGGGTCGGGATCACGGCGATCAGGAGGGTGATCGGGATCATGGCGATCACGAACCAGCCTACGGCCTGGATCGGGTTGATCCCCTTGGCGCCAGCCTGTTCCAGGAGAATCGGGATCGCCAGGGCGGTCAGCGAGCCGATCACGCCCACGGCCGTGAGCACGCCGAAGATCCGTGACCTCTGTTCATAGCTTTTGGCCAGGACCGCGGCCCAGGCGGAGTGGGACAGGCCCATGATCGACTGGCCCAGGTACATCGCGAGCAGCCAGATGATCAGGTAGACCTGCGTCGCGCCCTTGGGCGCATTGTAGAGCATGTAGACGGCGACGATCAGGAGCGGCGCTCCGGCCACCATCCAGACCCTGTAGCGGCCGAAACGGGTCCGCGTCCGGTCCATGCCCAGGCCGATGATCGGGTCCAGCCAGATGTCCAGGAGCCGGACGATGCCGAAGGCCCCGCCGACAACCGCCAGGCTGACGCCCAACTGGCTGGCGAAATAGGGCGGCAGCTGAACGCCCACCGAGAGGCCCAGGGCAGCCAGCGGCAGGCTGATCGCGGCGAAGGCCAGGGCCGCCGGCAGGCTCAGGTTGTTGCTCGCCGTCGGCCGGTTCACGTTGGACACGCTTGACTCCTCCCCACCCTCGCCCGGTGTTCCCGGGTCAGGGCAAGGATAGGCCGGGTTCCCCCTGTCAGGGCAAGGGGGAATCTCCGGCCCGCCTCCGGCGTCAGCCGCCCTGCATCTTGCGGAAGAACTTCCCGCTCTGCTCGCCGCCGTTCAGGTAGGCCTTCTGGCCGGCGGGGTCGGTGATGCGGCCGAAGTTGTCGCGGAGCTCCTCGACGGAGAGGCCGCCTTCGCCGAGATAGACGCCCTCGGTCTCGTAGATCCGGGCCTGGGCGAAGGCGCCGGCCCCCGCGGTCAGGATCACGCCCGTCGGGGCCTCCTCGGACACCAGGAAGACCACGGCCGGGGTCACGTACTCCGGCTTCAGCTTTTCCAGGACCTCGGCCGGCATCAGGTTCTCGGTCATCCGGGTGGCGGCCACCGGGCTGATGGCGTTGACGTGGATGTTGTTCTTCTGGCCCTCGAGCTTGAGGGTGTTCATGAAGCCGATCAGGGCCAGCTTGGCGGCGCCGTAGTTCGCCTGGCCGAAGTTGCCATAGAGGCCGGTGGAGGAGGTGGTCACCACGATCCGCCCGTAGTTCTGGGCCTTCATGATCTCCCAGACCGCCTTGGCCGGCTTCACCGTGCCCATGACGTGGACGTTCATGACCGCTTCGAAGTCGGACATCTCCATCTTCGAGAAGGTCTTGTCCCGCAGGATGCCGGCGTTGGCGACCAGGATGTCGATCCGGCCCCAGGCGTCCATGGCCTGCTTGACCATGTTGGCGACGCCGGCGTCGTCGGTCACCGAACTGCCGTTGGCGATGGCCTCGCCGCCGAAGGCCTTGATCTCGGCCACGACCGCCTCGGCCGCGGCGGAGGAGCCGCCGGAGCCGTCGACCGATCCGCCAAGGTCGTTGACCACCACCTTGGCGCCCCGCCGGGCCAGCTCAAGGGCGTGCTGGCGGCCGAGGCCGCCGCCCGCGCCCGTGACAATCGCCACCTTACCGTCGAAACGGATGTCAGCCATGAGAAGGCTCCCTGCCCAGAATTGAAGTCGGGCGGGTTGTGCGGCGGCCGGGGCCGGTCGTCAAGAAGCCGCGGCGGGCGCGGCCTTCGCGCCGGGCTTCAGGAACCGCACCAGCACGCGTTGGCCGATCAGCAGGGGCGCGCCGTCGGCGGTGACCACCACTTCGACCACCCGCTCATCCTTGCGTTCCGAGGGATCGTCCGACTGCAGCCTGCGGGCGCCGAAGACGGCGGAGATGCGCGCCACCTTCCCTGGATGGATCGTGGCGGGCGTCGCCTCGGGGCTGATCTGGACAGCCTGCCCCACGGAGACGGAAGGCAAGGCGCCTTCGGTCACCTCCACCCGCACGATCCGGGGCGCGCGGGGCTCCAGGTCGAAGAGGGTGGAGACGTTCAGGGTCGAGGCGCCGCCGCCGGGATTGGCGTAGCGGCGGGCGATCCGGCCATCGACCGGCGCTCGGACGACGGTCAGCTCCAGTTCGTACTGGGCCTGGGCCAGGGCCGCCCGGGCGGTGTCCACGGAGGCCTGGCCCGCAGCCAGTTCGGCTTCAGCCTGGCGCACCTGGTCCTCGGCCTGGTCCAGCCTCTGGGCCGCCACGAAATTCGAGCCGACGAGGCCCTGCAGGCGCTCGCGCTCGCGCTTCGCCGTCGAGACCGCGACCTCCAGGGCGGTGATCCGCGCGCGCGCCTCGCCAAGGGCCGCCGAGGCCCGTCCGGCGGCGAGGCGGGGCTCTTCGTCCTCCTGCCGGGCCAGGACCTGCCCGCGCACGACGTCGTCGCCCTCGTTGACCAGGACGTCCCGGATGATCCCTGCGCGACGGGCGGCGACCTGGATCATGCCGCCCTCCACGTCGACCTTGCCGTTCGCCGCCGCCGCGTAGGGCGAGGGCGGCGCGACGGGGGCGACAGGCTCCTGTCCGCCCAGCGTCCGCCAGGCGGCGAGGCCGGCGCCTCCCGCCAGCATCAGGGCCAGGACCCACGCCACGGGTTTGCGCAGAAGGCCTGTCATCGCGTTTCCCCTTCCCCTGCGGCGATCCGGCCATCCTCGATATGGATGACCCGGTCCGCCCAGGCTTCAAGTCTGTGGTCGTGTGTCACGCAGATCACCGCCGCATCCTGCTCGCGGGCGGCGGACTGCAGGAGGGAGATCACCCTCTGTCCGTTCTCGCCGTCGAGGGCGGAGGTGGGCTCGTCGGCGAAGATCAGCCGGGGCTGCTTGGCCAGGGCGCGGGCGATGGCCACCCTCTGCTTCTCGCCCCCCGACAGCTCGGCTGGTCGCAGGGACAGGCGGGGCGTCAGGCCCACGGCGTCTAGGGCGGCCTCCGCCTGCCGCTGGGCCTCCCGTGGGGACCGGCCGGCGAACCTCAGGACCTGGGACACCTGTTCCAGCGCGGTCAAGGCGGGGAACAGGTTGAAGCCCTGGAAGATGAAGCCGCAGTTCTCAAGGCGGAAGCGGTCGATCTGGGCGGGCCTGAGACCCCACAGGTCCACGCCCAGGGCGTTCACCGATCCGGCGTCGGGGCGCAGGAGCCCCGAGAGCACCGCAATCAGGGTCGATTTTCCCGAGCCCGAGGGCCCCATGACCAGGGCGATCTCTCCGCTCCGCGCGGCGAAGTCCGCCTGGTCCAGGACGGTCAGGGTGGCGCTCCCGGACGGGTAGCGCTTGGTCAGGCCCTGCGACCGGATCGCCGTCTCGCCGCTCATCTGAGCAACTCCGCCGGCTGGCTGCGCGACAGGGCGCCCAGGGACAGGAAGCCCGAGACGAGGGAGATGGCCATCAACAGGACTGCAACCGCGCCCACGTAGGCCAGGGGCAGGCTCATGGTCACGTTCATGACGCGGGCGGCCGCCAGCACGCATCCCATCAGGACCGCGGCGGCGGCGAGGCCCGCGAGACCGACCCAGAAGGAGAGCTCCACCACCACGCCGCGCAGGGCGGGCATGGACACCCCCAGGGCCCGCAGGCTGGCGAACTCCCGGATGTTGGAGGCCACCGCCCCGCGCAGGGTCTGGGAGGTGATGCCGACGCCGATGAGGATCGCAAGGATGACGGAGAAACCCAGCAGGATGCCGACGACCTGTTCCTCCATGAAGGCGGCGCCATTGGCCTCGGACAGCTCCTCGCGGAGCCAGGCCCTGTATTCGCCGTTCGCAGAGGCGTTGAGGAAGTCCCGCACGCCTGCGGGGTCGCCGCCTTCCCGGACCTTCAGGAGCAGCAGTCCCGTCCTGTCCCCTCCTGTCATCATCCCCAGCCGGATCAGCGTGTCCCGGGACACGAAGACCGTCGGGAGCTCGATGTTGGCGTAGCCGGACACCACGGCCGCAACCTGCAGGGTCTGGCCCCGGACGATGACGGGGTCGCCGATCGCGACGCCAAGTTTCGGCAGGGCGGACACATCCACGACCACGGAGAGGGGCGCCTCGAGGGCGCGCCTTGCGCTTTCTGGAAAATCCACGGGCAGGGTGACGGAGCCGGGCGCCGGATCGACCATGGCCAACCGGGTGTAGGTCCGCACCTGCGGTTCCCCCGCCTTCGGCATGTTGGTCCAGTCGGCCACCTTGTCCTCCCAGGTGTCCACGGCCTCGACATCCGGATGCAGGTACATCCTCGGGCGGATCCGGCTGGGCAGTTCCGCCTCGGTGGTTCCCATCAGGCTCTGGGCCTTTGGCGGAAGGATGATGATCTCGGCGGGCGAGCGGTCGAGTGTGGCGGTGTAGGCGCGCAGGATTCCCGTCATGAGCCCGAGCTGGGACAGGATCAGCACCCCCGAGAACGCGAGCGCGATCACGGCGGCAAGATACCGTCGCCATTCGTGCAGCAGCGTGGCCAGGGCCAGGGACATGGGCGCTCCGCGGGGACCTCCCCGGGAAGCACCTTCCCACCGGCTGTGTTAATCGAAGGTAAGGCTGTCTCCTCCGGCCCCCTCCCGCCGCCGGGGCCTGTGGATCGGAGAGCTCCGGGGGGTGGCCCCTGTCGCTGCGGCTCGCTAGAAAGCGACATCGGCGCCCCTCCCGGGCGCAAATGGATGCGCACATGACCTTCAAGCTCGCCGGCGCCCTCGCCGCCGCCGCCCTCTGCCTTCCCGCCGTCGCCCGTGCGGACGAGGGCATGTGGACCTTCGACGCCTTCCCCTCGGCCCGGGTGGAGCAATCCCTGGGCGTGAAGGTCGACCAGAAGTGGCTCGACCGCGTCCAGGCCGCCTCGGTCCGGCTGACCAGCGGCTGCTCGGCCTCCCTGGTCTCGCCCGACGGCCTGGTCCTCACCAACCAGCACTGCGTCGTCGACTGCGCCCAGAACCTGTCCTCGGGGTCCGCCGACTATGTGAAGGACAGCTTCCTGGCCCGCACCCGGACCGAGGAACGCGCCTGCCCCGGCATGCAGGCCGAAATCCTCCTGTCCATCACCGACGTCTCGGCCGACGTCGCCAAGGCGACCAACGGCCTGTCCGGCGCGGACTTCATCAAGGCGCGCAACGCCGCCTACGCCCGCCTTGAGACCGGGGCCTGCGGGACCGACGCGACCGTCCGCTGCCAGGTCATCAGCTTCTATCGGGGCGGCCAGCACAAGCTCTACCGCTACCGGAAGTACTCCGACGTCCGCCTCGTCTTCGCGCCGGAGCTCAGCGCCGCCTTCTTCGGGGGCGACCCGGACAATTTCAACTTCCCGCGTTACGCCCTCGATGTCGGCTTCCTTCGCCTCTACGAGGACGGCAAGGTCGTCCGCACGCCCCAGCACCTGACCTGGAAGGCTCGGGCGCCCCTTCCGGGCGAGGCCACCTTCGTCTCGGGCAATCCCGGCTCCACCGACCGGCTGCTGACCGTCTCCCAGCTTGAGACCCAGCGCGACCTGACCATTCCGGTTGGCCAGCTCCAGCGCTCCGAGCTTCGGGGCCGGCTGATCGAGTTCTCGCGTCGCGACGCCGAAAGCCGGCGGATCGCCACCGACTCCCTGTTCGGGCTCGAGAACGGCTACAAGGTCTTCTTCGGTCGCCAGTTCGCCCTGAACACGCCCTCGCTGATGGACGCCAAGCGCGCCGAGGAGGCCGACCTGCGGGCCCGCGTCGCCGCCGACCCGGCCCTGGTCGCGCGCATCGGCGACCCCTGGTCCGAGATCGCCGCCATCCAGAAGGTCTACGCCGACCAGTTCCTGCGCTTCCGTCAGCTGGAGTCCAATTCCGGCGGGAACTCAGACCTCTTCAACTTCGCCCAGATCCTGGTCCGCGGCGCCCGGGAGCGCACCCTGCCCAGCGCCGAGCGCCTGCCGGAGTTCGCCGAAGCCCGGCTGCCGCTCCTGACCAAGCAGCTTCTCGACCCCAGCCCGGTCGATGCGCCCCTCGAGCAGCTGGAGCTGGAGTTCTGGCTGCTGAAGACCCGCGAGTACCTCACCGCCGATGATCCGGTGACCAAGCTCCTGCTGGGTCGCGAGAGCCCCGAGGCCCTGTCCACCGCCCTCGTCTCCGGCTCCAAGCTGGGCGACCCGGCGGTCCGCAAGGCCCTCTGGGAGGGCGGCCAGGCGGCCATCGAGGCCTCCGACGACCCCATGATCCGCTACGCCCTGCGGATCGACGCCGAGGCCCGCGCCGCCCGCAAGGCCTGGGAAACCCAGGTCTCCGCCCCCACCGAGGCCGCCGCCGCCCGGATCGCCAGCGCCCGCTTCGCGGTCTACGGCGACAAGGTCTATCCGGACGCCACCTTCTCCCTGCGCCTGTCCTACGGAAAGGTCGCGGGCTGGACCTGGCGTGGGACCGAGGTTCCGCCGACCACCCAGCTGGCGGGGCTCTACGAGCGCGCCACCGGCGCCGAGCCCTTCCGCGTCGCCGACCGCTGGCTGGCCGCGCGCGACCGGATGAAGCTGGACGCCGTCTTCAACTTCGTCACCACCAACGACATCATCGGCGGCAATTCCGGCTCGCCGGTCATCAACGCCAAGGGCGAGGTGCTGGGCGCCGCCTTCGACGGGAACATCCATTCCCTCGGCGGCAATTATGGCTATGACGGAACCCTGAACCGGACCGTGGTGGTCTCCACCGCTGGCGCCACCGAGGCCCTGCGCCATGTCTACGGCGCCGACGCCCTGGTCCGGGAACTCGGGGTCCGCTAGGGCCTCGGCAGAGACAAGAAGGGGGAAACTGATGACCGACCTGTTCGCGCCGATGAGCTTCATCCGCGGTCCGGCGATGAAGAACCGGCTGATGCTGGCGCCGCTCACCAACCTGCAGAGCCATCCCGACGGGACGCTCTCCTATGACGAGCACCGCTGGCTCACCCTGCGCGCCCAGGGCGGCTTCGGCCTGACCATGACCGCGGCGGCCCATGTCCAGCGGATCGGCCAGGGTTTCCCCGGTCAGGTCGGCATCTTCTCCGACGTCCACATCCCGGGCCTCGCCCGGCTGGCCGAGGATATCCGCAAGGCCGGCAGCCTGGGCGTCGTCCAGCTGCACCACGCCGGCATGCGCTCGCCCGCCGCCCTGATCGGCGAGGCGCCGGTCTGCCCGTCCGAGGACGCCGACACCGGCTCCCGCGCCCTGACCCTGGACGAGGTCCACCAGCTCCGCGACGACTTCATCGCCGCCGCCGTCCGGGCCGACAAGGCCGGCTTCGACGGCGTCGAGATCCACGGCGCCCACGGCTACGTGCTCTGCCAGTTCCTCAGCGCCGAGACCAACCGCCGCACCGACGCCTATGGCGGCTCGCCCGAGAACCGCGCCCGCCTGATCCTCGAGATCATCGACGGCGTCCGGGCCGCCTGCCGCGCCGACTTCAACCTCGGCCTGCGCCTGTCGCCCGAGCGGTTCGGCCTCAGCCTGATGGAGGTCCGCGACCTCGCCGGCCGGCTCCTGTCCGAGGCGAAGATCGACTATCTCGACATGTCCCTCTGGGACTCCTTCAAGGAGCCGGTGGAGGAGGCCTATCGCGGCCGGACCCTCATGTCGTACTTCACGGACCTGCCCCGCGGGGACGTGCGCCTCGGCGTCGCCGGCAAGATCATGAGCGCCGCCGACGCCCGGGCCCTGCTGGACGCCGGCGCTGACTTCGTCCTCCTCGGCCGGGCGGCCATCCTGCACCACGATTGGCCCCACAAGACCCGCGCCAACCCCGACTTCCGCCCCGCGAGCCTGCCCGTCACCCGCGCCCACCTCGAAGCCGAGGGCCTGGGCCCCGCCTTCGTGAACTACATGAGCACCTGGGCCGGTTTCGTCGAAGGCTAGCGGCCATTGCTCCCCCAAGGGGACCGTTGCAATATTCGGAACACGGCGGAACGGATCGGATTCACAAGCTGAACGTAACGGATTCAGATCGGGAATATCGTTCCCGTTTTACCCCATTTCGCAACAGTCCCCCAAGGGGGAGCTCCCGGCGAAGCCGGGTGCGGGGGTCAGCGGCGGCGCCGACAACCTGTTGATCCTCCACCGCTAGACGGTTGCGCCGGAGGCCCTCCGGCGTTCAAGTGGGGTTCGCACCGGGGGAGACCAGGACATGTTCCGCGCTGAGAACGCCCAGAGCCTTCTGGGCCTCGCCGTCATCATGGGCCTGTGCTGGGCCCTGTCCGAGAACCGGCGGGCCTTTCCCTGGCGGTTGGCCGGCGGGGCCCTCCTGATCCAGCTCCTGCTGGTGCTGGGCCTCTTCGGCCTGGCGCCCCTCCGGGCCGTGGTGGCGGCCCTCGGCCAGGGGGTCGAGGCCCTCGCCGCCGCCACCCAGTCCGGCGTGACCTTCGTCTTCGGCTATCTGGCGGGCGGGGAGGGGCAGCCCTATCCGGTCGCCAATTCGGGCGCCCTCTTCGTCTTCGCCTTCCGCGTCCTGCCGGTCATCCTCGTGGTCTGCGCCCTGGCCGCCCTGCTCTGGCACTGGAAGATCCTCAAGGTCCTGACCCGCGGCTTCGGCTATGTCTTCGAGAAGACCATGGGCCTGCGCGGCCCGCCGGCCCTGGCCGTGGCCGCCACCATCTTCATGGGCCAGGTCGAGGGGCCGATCTTCATCCGCAGCTACCTGGCCCGGCTCAGCCGCTCCGAGCTCTTCATGCTGATCACCGTGGGCATGAGCTGCGTGGCCGGCTCCACCATGGTGGCCTACGCCGCCATCCTGAAGGACGTCCTGCCCAACGCCGCCGCCCATGTCATCACCGCCTCCATCATCTCGGCGCCGGCGGGGGTGCTCCTGGCCCGGATCCTGGTGCCCCGGGACGTCGCCGCCGAGCAGGCCGATCCCCTCGATCACGGGCCCGACAAGGTCTACGAGAGCAGCATCGACGCGGTCATCCGCGGCGCCTCCGACGGCCTGCAGATCGCCCTCAACATCGGCGCCACCCTGATCGTCTTCGTGGCCATCGCCGCCCTGCTGAACGGGGTCCTCGGCCTCCTGCCGGACGTGGCCGGCGCGCCCCTGACCCTCGAGCGCATCCTGGGCCTTGTCTTCGCCCCCCTGGTCTGGCTGACCGGGGTCCCGGCCGAGGACGCCCGCCTGGCGGGCGCCCTCCTGGGGGTCAAGCTGGTCCTGACCGAGTTCACCGCCTTCATCCAGCTGGGCGCGACGCCGCTGGAGGCCATAGACCCGCGCACCCGGGTGCTCATGACCTACGCTCTCTGCGGCTTCGCCAACATCGCCTCGGTGGGCATGAACGTGGCGGGTTTCTCCGTCCTGGTGCCCGAGCGCCGCTCGGAGGTCATCGGCATGGTCTGGAAGGCCATGTTCGCCGGCTTCCTCGCCACCTGCCTGTCCGCCGCCGTCGTGGGCCTCCTGCCCCGCGAACTCTTCCACTGACCCCGCCGCCCCAGGGAAATCCCATGAAGCTGTACGATACGCCCCTCGCCCCCAATCCCCGCCGCGTGCGCTGGTTCATGGCCGAGAAGGGCATCGACGACGTCGAGATCGTCCGCATCAACATCATGGAGGGCGACCACAAGACGCCCGACTACGTCCAGCGTTTCGGCCTAGCCAACATACCAGCCCTGGAGCTGGACGACGGGACCTGCATCACCGAGAGCCTGGCCATCTGCCGCTACCTCGAAAGCCGCTATCCGCAGGGCAACCTCTTCGGCGCCACGCCCGAGGAGGCCGCCGTCATCGAGATGTGGACCCGCCGGGGCGAACTGCTCGTGGCCTGGCCCCTCATGCTGGCCGTCCGCCACACCCACCCGGCCCTGGCTCGCCTGGAGACCCAGGTCCCCGCTATCGCCGAAGCCAACCGCACGGCGGGCCTGCGCGGCCTCAAGGTCCTCGACCGTCAGCTCCAGTCCCATGAATGGCTGGCCGGCGACCGCCTCACCATCGCCGACATCGTCGCCTTCATCGGCATCGACTTCACCCGGATGATCAAGCTGGAGATTCCGGAAGAGCTCACTGGCGTCACCCGCTGGATGTCCGCCATGCGCGCCCGCCCGGCGGCGACGATGGCGGTCTGACGCAGAGCCCATTGCGCCGCCAAGGGGGAGCTCCCGCCGTAGGCGGGTGAGGGCGTCAGCGGCGCTTCAGCAGACCCCCTCCGGCCCGGGGCGGCGCCCCGGTCCACCTCCCCCTGGGGGGAGGAATTACTCAGCCCATTGCGCCCCCAAGGGGGAGCTCCGCGCAAAGCGCGGTGAGGGGGTCAGCGGCGGTTCCGCTCAGAGGATCCAGCCGGTCCCGAGGCTGGCGAGGGAGACGCCCACCAGGATGACCTGGTCGCCATTGCCCATGTCCACGATGACGTCGGCGCCGACCTGGGCGATGGTGCGCGAGGGAGAGCCTTCCAGCTTCAGCCGGTCGCCCTCGGCGAAGGAGAAGTCGGTGATCCGGTCGATCCCCGCGCCGGAGAAGGAATAGAACAGGTCCGCGCCGGCCCCGCCGCTGATCGTGTCGTTGCCTCGGTCGCCCCAAAGCCAGTCGTCGCCGGCGCCGCTCGTCACCGAGTCGTCGCCCTGGCCGCCGCGCACCCAGTCATTGCCGACCCCGCCGTCGACCGTGTCATTGCCCATGTTGCCGTAGACAATGTCGAAGGCCGTATCGCCGAAGATCAGGTCGTTGTCCTTGCCCCCGACCACCCAGTCCTCGCCGTCGTAGCCGCGCAGGGTGTCATTGCCCATGTTGCCGTTGATGTCGTCGAAGCCCGAGCCGCCATGGACCGCGTCGGCCCCATCCCCGCCGCGCAGGTAGTTGGAGCCCGCCGTGTCCGAGATGTAGTCGTCTCCAGCCCCGCCCCAGTAGGTGTCGTTTCCGCCGGCGTCCGTGTTCTCGCCCAGAAGGTCGGCCCCGTCCCCGCCATCGGCCCAGTCATCGCCCTTCGCGCCCAGGATCGTGTCGGCGCCGGCGTTCCCGGAAAGACAGTCCGCGCCCGTGTCGCCATAGAGGCGGTTGTCGAGCCCGTTCCCGTTCAGCAGGAAGGTCTGCCCCGGCCCCGCGAAGGCGGTCTCGAAATTGTCGGGCAGTGTCCAGCTTCCCGCGGCGGGCCGGAAGCGCAGGTAGGCCGTGTCCACCCCGCCGCCGGCGGCCTCCGACACCGTCGTGCTGGCGCTGTCGAGGAAGTAGAAGTCGTTCCCGGCGCCCCCGATCAGGGTGTCGGCGCCCAAACTCCCGCTCAGGCTGTCATTCCCCAACCCGCCCTCCAGCCGGTTGGAGAGGGTGTTCCCCACCAGGCTGTCGGCGCCCGACCCGCCAATGGCGTGCTCGATATCCGTTCCCCGGGCGATGGCGACATTCCCGCGCCAGCCCCCGACGTCGGAGAAGGCCCCCTGGCGCAGGTTGATGACCTGGGCGTCCAGGTAGCCGGAGAAGTTGAAGGTGTCCGACCCGCCGGCGTCCCAGGCGGCGAAGAGCAGCATGCCCGAGGTGCTTGTCGCCTCGAACCACGGCCGCCCGGCGTTCGAGTTGAAGCCATAGACGGTGTCCCCGGTCCGGGTGGCCATGTTGGGCCCGTACAGCAGCTGGATGGCGGCGATGTCATCCAGCAGGGGCGCCGCCGCATAGGTCGAGCTTGCGAAGGACGCGCCCGTGCTGGACTCGTCGAAATAGCTCATCAGCGTGTACTGGCGGCTGTCCTCGAAATAGATGGCGTCGGCGGCGTAGGTCGGGCTTCCGGAGCTGGCCTGGTAGTCCGCCGGATGCGACAGGCCAAGGGCGTGCCCCAGCTCGTGCGTCAGGGAACTGGCGCCATAGTTCCCGACGGCGGGCGCGGCGTTGTAGCTCAGGGACACGTTCACCCAGACGTCGCCCGACGAAGAGGTGAAATCCAGCTTGTTCGACCCGGCCGGCAGGTAGGCGAAGGCGGCCACATTGTCCTTCCCCGTCGCGTAGTTCGCGAACAGGATGACGGCGGAGTCCGAATAGGCCGCCTCGCCCGTGGTTCCGGAGCCCACCCGCACAAAGGTCAGGCCCGAGACGTCCGACCAGGCCTGCAGCGAAAGTTCCGCCTGCACGATCTGCATGGCGTTGAAGCGGGAAAAGCCGCTCACATCCGTCGGCATGGCGGTCGGTTCGGTCGCCCGGAAGCCGTAGGTCAGGGTGAAGGGCTGACCCTTGACCCCCCAGAAGAACCCCTTCCGCGTGATGGCGGCGGCCGACTCGTCCAGGGTGTAGCTGTCCTTGCCATTCGAGGCGACTCCGCCCCGCTCGCTGAGGTTCAGGTAGGTGGCGAACTGGGCCCCGCCCGCAGCCGAAGGTGTGTGGACTTCAACAGGAGGCTCCGCCCCGCCCTCCTGACCCTCGGGCGTCACAATTGAATGGAAGCTAGGTCCGTATTCCCCTGTCGCCCGCATAACCTCTTGAAGTCCCCCTTCACCCGCCCGGCCAAGTCATCGGTTGCCGGACCGTTCAAATGGATCCCAGGTCTCCTTGACGGAAGCTGAATGCACCGCCGGAACCGAAAGCCTCACCCCCCCTTGATCAACTCCAGCGACCGCACCCGGCTCTCCAGGTCCGGCCCCACGGCCATGACGAACAGTTCGTCGGCCCCGGTCGTCTCGGCCTTCTCGGCCAGGCCCCGGCGCACGGCGTCGGGGTCGCCGACGATGGCGCGGGCCATCACGCCGGCCAGGCGGGGGTCGTCGCGGCGGGCCTCCAGGAAGGCGAGGGCGTCCTCGATGCGGGAGAAGCGCGGGCGCTCGCCGTCGGCGCCGGGGCCGTCCAGGCCGGCCAGGGCGCTGGCCCGCATGGGAGCGGCCAGGCGCTCGGCGGCCTCGGCCGTCTCTGCGGCCAGGGCGATGGTCGCCACCCCGGCCCAGGGCGCCGCGCGGAAGGCGGAGGGGGCGAAGGCGGCGCGATAGGCGCTCACCGCCGGCCCGCCGTCGGCCCGGGCGATGAACTCGGCGAAGACCATGCCCACCCCGGCGCGGCCGGCGAAGTCGCCGGTCTCGGCCGAGGAGCACAGGAGGAAGAGGTCGGGGTGCGAGGGGCCCGAGGGCGAGGCGTGGATGCCCCGGGCCGGGTGGGCCTCGGTGATCGGCTCCACCCCGCCGGCGTCCAGCAGCCAGGCGTTCAGCAGGGCGAAATACTGCGGGAAGGCCTCGGACCCGGCCGAGCGCAGGGCGCCGCCGGTCCGCCCGTCCGTCCCCAGGGCCCGGCCCACGCCCAGGTCGATCCGCCCCGGCGCCAGGGCCTCCAGGGCCATGAAGACCTCGGCCACCTTCAGGGGCGAGTAGTTGACCAGCATGACCCCGCCCGAGCCCAGGCGGATCGTCCGCGTGGCCTGGGTCAGGGCGGCCATCAGGATCTCCGGCGAGGCCGAGCCCAGGCTGCGCATGTTGTGGTGCTCGGCCACCCAGAAGCGGTCATAGCCCAGCCGCTCCGCCGCCTGGGCCACGGCGATCGTCTCGCGCACCGCCTGGGCCTGGGTGGCCTCGCCGCCCACCGGCGACAGGTCGAGGACGGAGAGCCGCGCCTTCACGCCCGCTTGCCGGTCTTCTTGATCACGGCCGAGAAGGAGAACACCGTCTCGCCCTCCACGGTCATCAGCCCGCGCAGGAAGACGAGGCTGCGGCCGGCCTTCACCACCTCGCCCCGGGCCTCCAGCATCGCGTCCGGGGGCACGGCGCCCACGAAGTCGGCGTTGAAGCTGGCGGTCACGCTGTGGCCGCCCTGCAGGTGCTCCCGCGCGAAGACAAAGATGGCGTAGTCGGCGAAGGTCATCAGGGCCCCGCCGTGCATGAACCCGCCGCCATTCATGTGCTTGGCCTCGGTCCGCATGGCGCAGACCGGCGCCCCGGCCTCGTCGAGCCGGTAGTAGAAGGGCCCCGCATGGTCTTCGAAGGGGTCCGAGCCATAGGCGATCCAGCCGGCCCAGGGGCCCTCGGTCACCGTCTCGTGTCGCCAGGTCTGCGCGCCGTCATCCCCATCGGCCATGGTCTGCCTCCCCGCGTCGCCTCCCGACCGCCGGCAGGCCCGCCGGAAGCCTTTGCCAAACCCAGCGCCCGGGCGCCAGTCCTGCTCCGGAATGGCGCGCAGAGAAAACGGCGGCCTTCGGGAAGAAGGGCCGCCGTTGCGAAGCCGCAGGGTCAAATCCGGGATGGAGAGACAGGTGCGGCGACCGGTCCCGACCCGGGGGGGCTGGGGGGGCGTTCAGGGACCGGAACCAGGTCCAGCCGCCGACAGTGCCAATCTGAGGGGTGGATGTGGCCGGCGCGGGTCCGGATTAAGGCCGTTTCGGGGCTTTTGCGCGGGGGAGGGGGGCGGCCCCGTCAGGCCCCCGGCCCGCTCCGCGGCGTCAGCACCGGTCCGCCGCGCCTGGCGACCGCAAGGACCCTGGCCCTCAGGTCCTGGACCAGGGAGGCCGGAAGGAAGCCGAAGGCGACCGTATCGGCGCCCCTCCGGATCGGCCTCAGGTCATACCCCGGCCAGGCAAACTGGTTGAGCTCGCTCGCCAGCACCCAGGACCGGTCCCCGTCCAGCCCCAGGCGCAATTGCGTCGGACCGGGCAGTTCGATGGCGTCCGCCTCCCGCTCCCGGGCCGGCGGCGTGTGGGTGATGGGGGCGAGGGTGACCAGGGTTCCGCCCTCCCGCCCGGGTCCGACCAGGAGGATCACGCAGGGCCGGTCCTTGCGCCCTTCGTCCTGGCCCGCCAGGGCCTCGTCCCGCCAGAGATAGGCGTAGCGGATGACGAGCCCCACCCTGGGTTCGGGAAGGATCACCCGGCGGCGCTCAACGGTCCGGGGCGTACTCGTGATCGTGCGCGGCGGCGTCCTCGGCGACCTCCGCCGCCTCCAGCGCCTCCACCTCCGCAGCGCTCAGCTCCCAGGGGTGAAGGGCCCTGCGCTCCAGGGTCTTGAGCCTGTGGAACTCCGCCGCTGACAACAGCACCAGGCTCTCCCGCCCATGGTGGGTGACGATCACCGGCCCGGCCAGGGCCCGGTCCCGGTAGACGCCGAAGGCCCGCTGCAGTTCGGCCGAGGTCACGGTGGTCTCGCTCATGTCGGGGCTCCGCGGCGCCAAATTCCCAGATTATCCGTATTCTACAGAATTTCCGGATTTTGTCACGATGGCGCGCGCCATCCCGAAGCTGCAAGGAAGAGAGAGGGGATGGAGTCAGGTGCGGCGACCGGTCCCGGCCCGGAGGGGCTGGGGGGGCGTTCAGGGACCGGAACCAGGTCCAGCCGCCGACGGTGCCAATCTGAGGGGCGGATGTGGCGGCGTCAGGTCCGGATTAAGGCCGTTTCGGGGCTTTTGAGCCGGTGGAGTTTCCATGTCCGACGAACCTTCGCCCCCTCAGGGCGCGGGCAATTGGGCGGCCCGGGCGACGAACCCGGAGAACATGTCGCGCATGGGCCCTGCAATTGCCGGATCCGTGGTCGCCAGGGATCCGCCTTCGAAGGGGGGTTCCGGGCGGTATTCAGCCTGAAGCATCAGGGCCTGGGCGTAGGGTCTGCCCCGAAGGCGCTCGACAACGGCGATCGCGAAGTCCAGTCCGGCGGACACGCCTGCGCCGGTGATGAACCGACCGTCCGTCACCACCCTTGCGTCTGTCGGGATGGCTCCGAAGTGGTCCAGCATGTCCCTGACGATCCAATGTGATGTCGCGCGGCGACCCCGTAGCAAGCCCGCCGCTCCGAGCACCAGCGATCCTGTGCACACGCTTGTCACGCAGGTGGCCCGCGCCGCCCGGTCAGCGATGAAGGCCCGCACCGCCGGGTCGGACGCCGCCGCCAGGGTGCCGGTGGTCCCCCCCGGCACGAACAGAATGGTCAGGTCGCGCGGGCAATCCGAAAGGGTCGAAGTGGGCGCAATGGCGAGCCCCAGGTCGCTGGGTACGGGCGAGAGGTCTCCGGCTGTCGTCACCAGATGGACGCGTGCGCCCATCATGGAGGCGAAGAAGTAGTGGGGTCCCACCAGATCCAGGGCCGTGAAGCCCGGATAGAGCAGCATGGCGACTTCCTCGTCACCATGCATGTTCAGCCCGGGAACCGACATGAGGCGGGTGTGGGCGTCCGCCGCAGCGGAGTCGACGTCCCGGAGGGCGGGCGGGGCGGTGGCTGCAAGCGCAGCCTCCAGCGCCAGGAAGGGGGAGAGGGCGGCGAGGGCTGCGCCCCCGCCGAGGAGGGTTCGGCGATCAGGGCTCATTTCGGGGCTCCGGCTTCCGGCAGGGCGAAGGGGTCGTTGGAGGGGTCGTCGTTCCATTGATACTCCAGGCTGCGGGCCAGCTGGCGGGCGCGGTCCTGCCCGTAGAGTCGGGCGACCACGCCGAGGGACATGTCCGTCCCCGCCGACACCCCCGACGACGTCACGTACTTGCCGTCCTCGACCCACCTCGCCCTCCGCATCCAGGTCACCCCAGGATCCTGGTCGATGGCCAGTTGGAAGAAGGCCTTGTTGGAGGTCGCCCGGCGGCCGCGGAGCAGGCCCGCCTTTGCCAGCAGGGCCGATCCTGTGCAGACCGAGGTCATCAGCTCCACGGTGCGGTCCTGCGCCCGCAGGAAGTCGAGCAGGCGGGCGTTCTCCAGCGCGGCGTAGGTGCCGACGCCGCCGGGGGTCATCAGGATGTCGATCTTCGGGGCGTTGGAGAAGCCGTGGGTGGCGATCACTTCAACGCCCTGCGCCGAGCGGACCGGACCGGCCTGCTCGGCGATCATCACGACCTCCATTTCGGGGACATTGGCCCACATCTCCACCGGTCCGAAGACGTCCAGGAGCTCGAAACCCGGATAGAGCACGACCCCTACAACCTTCCGGGCCGACTGTTGGGCGGCCGGAGGCGCGGCTGTGACGCGAGGACCGGGCCGGACCGCCGGGTCCAGCGCGGCCCGGACATAGGCGGCCCGTCCCTCGCCAATGAAGGCGGCGTGCTCCAGACGGTTGGAGGCGCCGTCACCGTCCGCGTCACCCTCCGCGGAGAAGTACGGACCCAGGGCGAGAGCCAGGCTGTAGTCCGACGTCAGCGGTGCGCCAAAGCCGGCCGTCATGCGGCTGAAGGCGTCGAAGGCGCCGGGCCCGAGCAGGGCGTATCCGGCGGCGAGGGTGTAAGCCCTGGGATAGGCCCGGGACAGCTTGGCCAGGTCGGCGCTGGCGCTGGCCTGAGCCTGCCGCCAGGCCGCCTCGACGGCCGTCCGGTCCGGTCCGCCCGCCGCCTGCCCGTTGAGGACGGCGGCGACGACGGCCAGTTCGTCGGCGTCAAGGAGGCCATTTCCCTTGCCGGAAGCGTCCGCATTGGCGTCGACCGTGTCGGGCTTGAACCTCAGGGAGGTCATGGCCGCATCGAAGTCGACCGCCGTCGTCGGAGATTCAGCCGCCGCCGGGAGGGGGCCGGAGAACAGGAAGAGCAGGATCAGGGCGAAGAGGGCGCTGGGTGGAAACTTCGGGCGCCGGCCCGCCGGGCCGGACCATGCGCGAGGCGTCAGAAACATCACGAATCTCCTCGTCAGGCTGGGATCAGAAGGACCGGCTCAGGGTCAGGTAGGCTGACCTGGGCTGGAGCGGCGCCACGACCGCCCGGGCCAGATAGGGATAGGGGGCGAAGCCGGCCTCATCCGCCAGGTTCACGACGGAAACCGAAAGCCTTGCGACGCCCAGATCCCAGGCCGCCTGGGCGTCCAGAAGGACGGAGCCGTCGGCTGCAGTCGTATTGGGAAGGGTCAGTTCGCGGTCTGAGACGGCGGTCAGGCCCCCGCCGATCTCCAGCCCCTTCAGCGCCTCCGACTGAAACCGGTAACGGGCCGCAAGGCGGAGGCTGTGCTCGGGCGTCCGGGTCGGTCGGTCGCCCACGGGAAGGCGATTGTCCTTGGTCACCTCCGCGTCAGTGTAGGCGTAGGCGCCCAACACCGAGAGTGAAGCGCCCGGCTCATAGACCAGGTCGGCTTCGAACCCCCGGGCGCGCTGTTCTCCGGACTGGATGGAGGAAAAGGGATTCGAGGGGTCCGCAGTCACGACGTTGCGCCGCAGGATCTGGTAGGCCGCGAGGGTTCCGGTCAGGCCCGGGATCGGCGCCGCCAGCTTCAGGCCCGCCTCGTACGACCTGGAGGTCTCCGGCTTGGGATCTGTCACCCCAAAGGCGGCGACCAGGCCCCTGAAGCCTTCGGAATAGCCGGCGAAGGCCGAAACCCCGGGCGTCACCCGATAGGTCGCTCCGATCCGGGGAGTCCAGCGGTCCTCCTTGTCCCGGCTGTCGACAAAGGCGATGCCGCCGCTCTCATATCGGCTCTTGATGTCGACCTGCGTCCACCGAAGACCCGCCGTGATGTTCAGCCGCTCGCCAACCGACATCTGGTCCTGGATGAACACCGCCGTCGAGGTCATGCGGTCCGACTGGATGTCAGACAGGGCCGGCGGGGGGCCGAAGGACAGGTTGGTCGCAGGGTTCGCGTAGTCCACGAAGCCGATCAGGCCAAAGCCCAGGGCGGCGTCATAACGGGTTTCATCCCGGTCGATCCCGGCGAGGAGGTCGTGGGTCAGGCCGCCGCCTTCCAGACGGCCCCGCACGGTGGCCGACACGGTGGTCTGCTCCACCTCCGAAGGCAGGTAGGCTGAGGCGAAGGCGTAGGTCGTGCCAAAGGCGGGCGCCCCGGTGAAGGGGAAGGACCCGTACTCCCTGAACCGGTTCTCGAACCTGCGGACGCTCAGGTCCGCGGTCCAGGTGTCCGAGACCGAGTGGGAAAGTGTGGCGGTGGCCATCCGGTTCTCGACCCAGGTCTTCGGAGCGTCGGGGGCCCCGGCGAAGCCATACCGGTCGACCATGGCGCCGCCGGCTCCGGTCAGGCCGACAGGCAGGCCGGCGTACTCCAGTTGCTCGACCCTCGAGTACTGGCCCCGCAGGGTCAGCCGGGTCCGGTCGGTCAGGTCGACGACCGCCGTGGGGAAGACCGAATAGCGGGTGCTGTTGATCTCCGACAGGAAGCTGTCGGCTGTCTCATGGTCTCCCGCCAGGCGCAGCCGGACCCGTCCGTCCGCCAGGGGGGCGTCCACCGATCCCTGCACGCCCAGGGTATTAAAGCTCCCGCCGCGGATCGCCAGGAAGGCGCCCAGCCTTGCCGCGGGCTCTGCGGAGACCAGGTTGACCAGGCCGGAAAGGGGAGAGCCGACTCCGCCGCCATACAGGGTCGCCGTAGGTCCCTTGGCGACCTCGACCCGGGCGACATTGATCAGCGTGCCCGGATCGCTGGCGCTGGCCGGCAGGTTGTAGGCGGGCAGACCGTCGATCAGGTAGGCGCTGTCGAAGCCCCGGATCTTCGGGGACTGGAGCACCAGCTCCATCTGGCCCTGGGGCGAAACGCCGGAAACATTGACCAGGGCGTCGCCGACATTCCGGAGGTCCTGGTCCTCTATCAGGGTCCGGTTGATCGCCTGGATGGATTGCGGGATTTCCTCGATCGGCGTCGCCGTGCGGGTTGCAGAGCCCGCTGTCGAGACCGTCACGCCGCGATTGGCGGTGACGACGAGTTCATTCACCCAGGCGCCCGCCTCTTCAGCGAGGGCGGGGGACGAGGACAAGGCCGCGACGGCCGCGGTGAGGAAAAGGTAGTTCTTCATTGGAAACGCTCCTGACCCTGAGGGTCCGACGGCGACTCCGGCCGGGACCTCGGGGCGATGAAACCTGGTCGTCCGGGCCCTGCGGCCCGGCGCGCGATCGCGGTCCCGGCCAGGACCCTTGAGGGTTTGGCCGGGCCGCCCGAAGGCGGCGGTCAGGTCAGGAGTGGGGTGGGCCTGTCGAAGGCGGCGGCGGCGCCGCAAGCCCCAGGCCAGGGCGCAGGTTCCGGGGCCCGGCGGGGACCCAGGCGGGCTCGCTGTAGCCAGCCGCCGAAGACATTTCAGGGGGGGAGGGCGGCGTGTCGAAGGCGCCCAGGCCGGCGAAGACGCAGGGCGCATCCTTCATGGCCCCGCCGGACGCCGGCGCGTCCGGACCCTGATCCGGCGACTGCAGTCCCTGGGAGGTGCAAAGGGCGTACCCGGCGGGCGAGTCCGGCGACAGCATGTAGCCAGGGGGCGCCAGCACCCGCAGCGTCACGGCGAGAAGGGCCAGCATCAGCCATGCCCGCCCGGCGCCGCCACGTGTCTTCAGGTCCCAGCCCATGGCGCGGTGATAGCGCGCCCGGGACGCGGTGTCTCCGCCAATCGGAGCCCGGTCAGGCCAGGCTTGGCTCACCTCACCTCACCACACCCCACCCCCACTTTCCGCCCCGCTTCGCCCGCGAGCGCCGGAAGCCTTTGCCAGACCCCGCGCCCGGGCGCCAGTCCTGCACCGGACGGACGCGCGGAGAAAACGGCGGCCTTCGGGAAGAAGAGCCGCCGTTGCGAAGCCGCAAGGTCAAACAGGGATGGAGTCAGGTGCGGCGACCGGTCCCGGCCCGGGGGGCTGGGGGGCGTTCAGGGACCGGAACCAGGTCCAGCGGCCTGGGGGTCGGATCAAGGCCCTTTCGGGGCTTTTTGCGCCGGGGAGGGGCCCCTCAGGGCGGCCTCGAGGGAGAGGCGGATGAACTTCTGGTAGGGCATGCCCGCCTCGGCCGCCCGCGCCTTCACCGCCGCCAGCAGGGGCTCGGGAAACCGCAGGTTCACCTGCCGCGACTTTGGCGTGAACTCGAAGCTGTGGGGCCGAAAGCCGCTGAGGTCATAGTCCGACAGGTCCGCCGTCTCCACGAACCGCTCGGCCGTCTCATCCGTCGCCAGGGGGGGAAGTTTGCGCTTCATAGGCTCGCCGTTCCTTCTCGTGCATGTACCGGGCGCTGATCGGCCGGATCCGGTCGCCCGCCTCGCCGCGCCGGAGGGTGAAGGCCACCAGCATCAGGCGGTTCCCGTCGCCCTTCCCGATGGCGAGAAACCGCGTCTCGACCTGAGAGTGCGCCAAGTCCGGCGCCAGACGGAAGGGGCCCCGGAAGACCGCCTCGATCGCCTCCAGGCTCAGCCCATGCTTCTGGCATTTGCCGCTGTTGCCCTCATCCCAGTCGAACCCTGCGATCACGCGCGATCCATTTGACTATCTCATTGTATATACAAATGACAAGGCGTGTTCCGTCTTGGGAGGGGCCTGGGGCCGCGCTCAGGCGTATGGAGACGAAAGCGAGGTGCGGCGACCGGTCCCGGCCCGGAGGGCTGGGGGGGCGTTCAGGGACCGGAACCAGGTCCAGCCGCCGACAGTGCAAGACTGGCGGGCGGATGTGGCGGGGTCGGGTCCGGATCAGGGCCGTTTCAGGGCTTATTGCGAGGACCGGTCAGGCGGCCCCCACCCTCCGCCCCGCCCGGAACCGCACCGGCATCGTCCTCGGCCCGGAGATGAAGTTGCTCGCCAGCCATTCCGGCGGGGCCGTGCGCTCCACGTCTTCCAGGCGCGACAGCACCTCCACCAGCATGGCGTCGATCTCGATGCGGGCGATGTGCTGGCCCAGGCACACGTGGGGGCCGTTGCCGAAGGCGATGTGCTCGGGCGCCGCCCGGGCCAGGTCCAGCCGGTCGGCGCGGTCGAACTGGGCGGGGTCGCGGTTGGCCGACCCGAAATACATCACCACCTTGTCGCCCTGGCGGATCGTCCTGCCGCCCAGCTGGGCGTCCTTGCGGGCGGTGCGGCGCATGTAGATCACCGGGGTGGTCCAGCGCAGCAGCTCCTCCCGGGCGGCGGGCAGGCGCGCCGGCAGGTCGGCCTTCAGCCAGGCCATCTGGTCGGGATGGTCCAGCATGGCGTTCAGGCCGCTGGCCAGCAGGTTGCGCGTGGTGTCGCCGCCGGCGTCGATCAGCAGGAGGAAGAAGAGCAGGAACTCCATGTCCTCCAGCCGCCGGCCGTCCACCTCGCAGGCCAGCAGGCGCGAGGCCAGGTCGTCGCCGGGCCGGGCGCGCTTCTCGGCCATCAGCTTCGAGCCGTACTCGAACATCTGCATCACCGCCTGGGCGCCGGCGCCCGGGGCCTGGGCCTCGGGGGCGGTGTGGATCACCTCGGTCAGCTTGTAGAGCTCGCGCCCGTCGTCCAGGGGCAGGCCCATCAGCTCGGCGATGACATAGGAGGGCATCTCGCCGGCCACCTCGGCCACGAAGTCGCACTCGCCCTTCTCGATCACCGCATCCACGATCTGGCGGGCCAGGGCCTGGATCCGCGCCTCGCGCAGCTTGGCCGTGGGCAGGGTGAACTCCGAGCGGATCAGCTTGCGGAAGCCCGTATGGTCCGGCGGGTCCATCATCAGCATCATCTTGTAGGGCCCGAAGGCCGCCGACTCCCCGGCCGGGTCGGGGATCATGATGGTGGGCTCGGAGGAATAGGTCTCGAAGCCCCGGTCCACCTCGCGCACGTCGGCGTAGCGGGTCACCGCCCAGAAGCCCCGGCCGCCGGGCTCCTCGTGCCAGTGGACGGGGTCGTTGGCGCGCAGCCAGTCGTACTGGGCCACGGGGTGGCCGGCGGCGAAGCTGGCGGGGGACAGGAGATCGATCTTCATGGCGGGTTCAGTCCTTCCACCAGGGATACTGCGGCGGCATGTCGGTGGAGACCTTGCCGGGGAAGTCGGGGGCGCGCTTTTCCAGGAAGGCCGAGACGCCCTCGCGCACGTCGGGGCCGGCGCCCAGGGTCATGGCCATGGCGCCGTCCACCTTCAGGGCGCCCCAGGGGTCGGGCTCGCCGCTGAAGCGCCACAGCATCTGGCGGGTCAGGGCCACGGAGACCGGGGCGGTGTTCTCGGCGATCTCCCGGGCGATCTCGCGGGCGCGGTCCATCAGGGCCTCGGGCTCCACCACCTCGGCGACGAGGCCCCCGGCCCTGGCCTCCTCGGCCGGGATCAGGGCGCCGGAGAGGCACCAGCGCAGGGCGGTGGGCAGGCCCACCAGCCGGGGCAGGAACCAGGCGCTGCCGGCCTCGGGCACCAGGCCCCGCCGGGCGAAGACAAAGCCCACCCGGGCCCCCTTGGCTGCGATGCGGATGTCCATGGGCAGGGTCAGGGTGGCGCCCACCCCTACCGCCGCCCCGTTCAGGGCCGCGATGACGGGCTTGCGGCAGTTGAAGATGGCGCCGACGAAGCCGCCGCCCGAGCGCCGACGGGCGGTGGTCCCGGCGTCGCCGAAGGCCACCGAGCCCTCGGCCTGGGAGTCAAAGGCGCCCGCGCCTGACGAGATGTCCGCCCCGGCGCAGAAGGCCCGGCCGGCGCCGGTGACGATGATCACCCGGACGCTGTCGTCCTCGTCGGCCCGCACGAAGGCGTCCTCGATCTCCAGGCCCATGGTCGCCGTGTAGGCGTTCAGCTTGTCGGGGCGGTTGAGGGTCAGGGTCAGCACCGGGCCGTCCTGTTCCCAGATGAGGGTCTCGTAGGTCATGCGTCCTCCCCGGGGGCCGGGCCCCTCGCGTTCCCGCAATTGATGCGTCGTGACCCTGGGTCAGGCAAGGGGGAGGCTCAGGCCTCGCCGAGGGCCTTCAGGATGGCGGCCTGGAAGCGGGGCAGGAGGCGCTCGACGAAGGCCGGGTCCAGGCAGCGGGCGTCGTCCAGGGCGGTGTGGTGGAAGCGGTGGGCGCCGAAGACTCCGAAGGCGGCGGGATAGCCGGCCTTCAGGATCTCGGCCAGCTCGCCCGCGGCGGTGGGGCCGGCGGGGAGGGGGGCTTCCAGCCCGGTTTCGCCGGCGAAGCTTTCCTTCAGGCTTTCAATGAGATGGGCCGAGCCCATCAGCACCCGGGCCGGGTCGGGGCGGTCGAGGGGCGCAAGGCCCTGGGGCGTCTGCGCCCAGTCCCGGGCGGCGATGCCGGCGCCCAGGTGGACCCACAGGGCGGTGCGCTTCGGGTCCGGCGCCTCCCCGTGCAGGAAGCGCTCGGCGCCCAGGTTCTCGTACTCGTGCCCGCTGGCGGAGACGACCACGATGTCGTGGTCCTTCAGGCGCCTGGCCATCCAGGGCAGGAGGGCCAGCCAGAGGGCGATGCCCGGCCCCCGCTCGCCGGCGCAGGTGAACCAGCCGGACCTCGGGGTCGACAGGACCACCGTCCGGCCCTTGCCGCGGTCGATCCGCCCGATGAGGTTGAAGGCCGGCCGGCGGCCCGCCTCGCCGTCGATCACCAGCCCTGCGGATTGGCCCGCCTTCGCCGCCGCCAGGACCGGCCCGGCGTCCTTCGGGGCGAGGACCAGGGTCGGCACGCCGAAGGGCGGCGCCTCCGCCGGGGCGTTCAGGGCGATGGCCTCGCCGGTCGGGCCGTTGGTGACGAGGATCAGGCCGGCGGCGCCGCAGGCCCGGACCCGGTCCGGGAGGTCCCGGAGCTCGGCCTGGCGGACGCTTGACCAGCGCCGCGCGGGCAGGTCCATGACCACCAGGGCGCCCCCCGAGGGGGAGGCGGGTATCCCCAGCGTCAGGGCCCCGGTGACGCCCCCCGGTCCCGTGACACTGGCGGGACACTGCGCCCCCCCCTGCACGGACGTATTCCCTAGCGTCAGGGCGACGGCGCCAGGACGGTGGAAGGGCGCCTCGAAGGCCTGCCTTTTCGTGCGGTATCCGAAGCGCCTGAGCCGGCTCTCCATCCAGGCGCCGGAGTCCGTATCGCCGGGTCCCCCCGACGCCTTGCCGCCGATCGCGACCCAGGTCTCCAGGTCGGTGCGGATGGAGATCAGGTCCTGCGACAGGGCCGGTCCCGCCGCCAGGGGCGCCGCGGCGGCGCCGGCGACCACGCCCCTGCGGCTGGGTCCGGCGCCCACGGCCTCAGCTCTCGAACCAGGCTTCGACCGGGCCCTTGAGCAGCATGGTCATCTGCTTGCCGTGGCGGTCCACCGTCTTGCCGACGGCCAGGCGGACCCAGCCCTCGGAGATGCAGTACTCCTCGACATTGGTCTTCTCGACCCCCTTGAAGCGCACCCCCACCCCGCGGGCGAGGACGGCGCCGTCGTGCCAGGGGCTGTCGGGGTCGACGCAGAGGCGGTCGGGGGGCGTGTCGGCGGGGGGTGTGTCGGTCATGGGTCCCTTCTAGCGCGCCCGGCCCGGCGCGCAAATCCGACGAAAGGGGCTTCCCTGACGCAGGGTCCGGCGGTCAAAGTGCGCCCTCATCGCCGCGCGACGGCGCACACGAACGGGAGACGCAAGATGGGTGAGGCCTGGATCATCGACGCGGCGCGCACGCCGCGGGGCATCGGCAAGGTGGGCAAGGGCGCCCTGGCGGACTTCCACCCGCAGCACCTGGCCGCCACGGTCCTGAAGGGCATCGCCCAGCGCAACGACATCAAGACCGCCGAAGTCGATGACGTGATCTGGGGCACCTCGTCCCAGCGCGGCAAGCAGGGCAACGACCTGGGCCGCATGGCCGCCCTGGCCGCCGGCTTCGACGTCCGCGCCAGCGGCATGACCCTCGACCGTTTCTGCGGCTCGGGCATCACAACGGTGAACCTGGCCGCCGCCCAGATCATGGCCGGCATGGAGGACCTGATCATCGCCGGCGGCACGGAGATGATGTCCTACACCGCCTCCAGCGCCCCGCAGGCCGCCGCCTTCTTCGACGGCCCGGCCCTGATGGACGCCGGCAACCCGGCCCTGCGCAAGCTGCACCCGCAGTCGCACCAGGGCGTCTGCGCTGACGCCATCGCCACCCTGGAGGGCATCCCGCGCGAGGCGCTGGACGAGCTGGCCTATGTCAGCCAGCAGCGCGCCGCCCAGGCCATCAAGGAAGGCCGCTTCAGCCGCTCGCTGGTGCCGGTGCTGAACGAAGACGGCTCGGTGGCCCTCGACCACGAGGAGTTCCCCCGCCCCGAAACCACCCGTGAGGGCCTGGCCTCGCTGAAGGCCTCCTTCGAGGCCATGGCCAACGTGCCCATGGACAAGGACGGCACCACCCTGGCCGGCCTGATCCAGCGGGTTTATCCGGACCTGAAGATCACCCACGTCCACCATGCCGGCAACTCGTCGGGCGTGGTCGACGGCGCCGCCGCCGTCCTGCTCGCCTCGCCGGACTACGCCCGCCGGAACGGCCTGAAGCCCCGCGCCCGCGTGGTGGCCACCGCCAATGTCGGCGACAGCCCGACCCTGATGCTGAACGCCCCGGTCCCCGCCGCCCACAAGGTGCTGAAGAAGGCCGGCCTGACCCCGGACGACATCGACCTGTGGGAAATCAACGAGGCCTTCGCCGTCGTCGCCGAGAAGTTCATCCGCGACCTCAAGCTCGACCGTGAGAAGGTCAATGTGAACGGCGGCGCCATGGCCCTGGGCCACCCGATCGGCGCCACCGGCTCCATCCTGATCGGCACCATCATCGACGAGCTCGAGCGCCGCGACCTCAAGCGCGGCCTGGTCACCATGTGCGCCGCCGGCGGCATGGCCCCGGCCATCATCGTCGAGCGGATGTAAGGCCCCATGGACCTCGCCTGGAGTGACGCCGACCGCGCCTTCCGGGACGAGGTCCTCGCCTTTCTCGACGCCGAGCTGACCCCGGACCTGCGCGCCCGCGGGCGGGCCATGACCAGCGTCTACGCCGACCACGCCACCGGCATGGCCTGGCAGAAGAAGCTGCACGCCCGCGGCTGGGTCGCCCCGGCCTGGCCCCGGGAGTTCGGCGGCGCCGGCTGGTCGGTGGTGCAGCGCTACATCTGGGCGCGGGAGGCGGCCCTGGCCGGCGCCCCGCCCGTCTCGCCCATGGGCATCGGCATGTGCGGCCCGGTCCTGATCGGCCACGGGACCAAGGCCCAGCAGGACCGCTTCCTGCCCCCCATGCTGTCGGGCGAGCACTTCTGGTGCCAGGGCTATTCCGAGCCTGGCTCCGGCTCGGACCTCGCCTCCCTGCAGATGACCGCGGTGGAGGACGGGGACGACTTCGTCTGCAACGGCCACAAGCTGTGGACCACCCACGCCCACGAGGCGAACTGGATCTTCTGCCTGGTCCGCACCAGCCGCGAGGCCATCCCCCAGCAGGGCATCACCTTCCTGCTGATCGACATGACCACGCCGGGGGTGGAGGTGAAGCCCATCCTCATGCTGTCGGGCGAGCACATCCAGAACGACGTCTTCTTCACCGATGTTCGGGTTCCCAAGGCCAATGTGGTGGGCCGGGTGGGCGAGGGCTGGACCGTGGCCAAGTACCTGATGCAGTTCGAGCGGGGCGGCTCGGCCGCCGCGCCCGGCCTGGGCGTGCGGCTGGAGCGCCTGGCCGAGATCGCCCGCACGCCGGGCGAGGACGGCCGCCGCCTGATCGACGAGGCCGGCTACGCCGCGCGCCTGGCCCAGGCCGGGATCGACGTCGCCGCCCTAGAGGCCATCGAGCTCCGGGTCATGTCCCGCCTGTCCAACGGCGAAGCGCCCGGCGCGGAAAGCTCGCTGATGAAGACGGTCTCCACCGAGCTCAGCCAGCGCCTGACCGAGCTGTCCGTGGAGGCCGCCGGCGTCTACGCCGCCCCCTGGCAGCCCCACGGCGGGGCCCTCGGCGGCCCGACCCCGGGCTTTGCGCCCCCCGCCGACGGCTTCCTGGCCGGCCCGCCCCACGCCTGGATCGCCGCGCCCAAATACTTCAACGACCGCGCCGGCTCGATCTACGCCGGGACCAACGAGATCCAGCGGAACATCATGGCCAAGGCGGTGCTGGGGCTGTGAGCCTCACGCTTGCGCCCCGGCGCGTCCTGACCTCATAGTCGGCGTCCAAAGCAAGACCTCCGGGAGGAGACAGCCATGGCCTACGCGCCTGCGGACCGCGACATCTATGACGCCGACAGCCACATCATGGAGCTGCCGGACTTCCTGAAGCGGTATGCCGACCCCGGACTTCGGGACGAGATCCCGGAGGTGTCCTATTCGGCCTCCATCGTCACCGACGAGGAGGTGGCGGTGATCATGGACCAGGGCGGGCGGCACAGCCCCGAGCACGTGGCGGCCCAGGTGGCCCTGGGCGACGCCCTGATCGAGAAGTCCAAGGAGATCCAGGCCCTGGGGGCCTTTGACGCCTCGGACCGGCGCACGGCCATGGACCTGCTGGGTTTCCGCAAGCAGCTGGTCTTTGCGACCCACAGCCTGCGCATGCCCTTCTCGCCGTCCAGCAAGCTGGAGAGCCGGCTGCGCTATGGCGCGACCCGGGCGCACAACCGGCACATGATCGACTTCTGCGCCGCCGACGACCGGCTGATGGGCGTGGCGGCCATCCCCTTGGATGACCCGGAGCTGGCCCTGAAGGAGCTGGACTTCGTCCTGGCCAGCAACCTCAAGGCCGTGTGGGTGCCGCACCGTGCGCCCCTGGACCGTTCGCCGGGCCACATCGACTTCGATCCGTTCTGGGCGAAGATGGCGGAGGCGGGCATCCCCTTCGTCCTGCACGTGGGCGGCGCGCCCCTGCAGCTGGCCAAGGCCTGGATGAACAATGGCCGGCCGCCGACCAAGGACTGGCTGGGCGGGGGCGAGAACCTGCGCACCAAGGACGTGGCGGTGCTGCACGAGGGGCCCGAGCAGTTCCTGACCATGATGATCCTGGACGGTGTCCTGCACCGCAATCCGGGCCTGAAGGGCGCGGCGGTGGAGCTGGGCGCCGGCTGGGTTCCCGAGCTGCTGCGCCGCCTGGACTGGGTGGTGAAGCACTGGAGCCGCAACGACGCCAACCTGCAGGGCCTGCACCGGACGCCCTCGGAGCAGATCACCCAGCAGCTGGCCTTCACCCCCTTCGTCTTCGAGGAGGTGGGGAACTTCATCGACCAGTCGAACGAGGACCTCTACCTGTTCTCGAGCGACTACCCGCACATCGAGGGCGGCCGGAACCCCATCGGCCGGTTCGAGGCCTCGCTGGGCGAGCGCCCGGCCAGCGTCCGGGACAAGTTCTACGCCGAGAACTTCCTGCGCATCTTCCCGAACGCCCGGGTCGACCGGAAGGCGACCGTCGCGGCCTGAGGCTCCCCGGAGGGCCCCGGTCCCGCCGCCGCCCTGCTTCCTTCCCATCGCGCGGCGCGCGCGCCTTGTGCGCGGGCGCTTGCAGGTTGTTGCGCCATGGAATCCAGCGTGGGACGCAGGATCGTCTGAATTCCGACAAATCCTGATCAACAAGACGCGCGAGAGGCGCCCAGGAACTGCATTTGCTGCAGTGCAGGAACGTGATCAGGCGGGGCGAAGCGCGCATGTGCTCAGCCCCCGAAACGGTTCATCGCATAAGTTTTATGATTATTACTTTCTGAACATGATATTCAATCTGCGGTAGTTCGATCGCAACCGGGCCGGGGCATGCCCCGACCGGCGCCTTTGGGGGAAACGGGCAGGCGGTTCGGATGAGTCTCTTCCCCCGAAACAAGTAATTGCTTTCACAAAGAAACCGACCCTGAAACCGGGAGGACTTGATGCTCCAACTCATTCTCTGCAACCTCTGGTGGCTCTTGCTGGGCGCCCTGCTGGGCTGGCTGGCA
>JBJOJL010000002.1:0-102318 GCA_046046615.1 Pseudomonadota bacterium | reverse complement strand
CCGCCGCCCTGGCCGAAGCGGCCCCTGAGGGCATCGACGTCTATTTCGACAATGTCGGCGGCGGCCACCTGGAAGCGGCCCTGAATGCGGCCCGGCCCTTCGGGCGCTTCGCCATCTGCGGCATGATCTCCATGTACAACGCCGAGGCGCCGGTTCCCGGCCCGGCGAACATGGCCCTGATCATCGGCAAGAACCTGCGGCTGGAAGGCTTCATCGTCTCCAACCACTGGGACATGATGGGCGACTTCCTGAAGGACCTCGGCGCCTGGCACGCCCAGGGCAAGCTCAAGTGGCGCCAGACCGTGCGCGAGGGCATCGCCTCCGCCCCCGACGCCTTCATCGGTCTCTTCACCGGGGCCAACATGGGCAAGATGCTGGTGAAGCTGGCCTAGCCGCCGCTGAAGGACCTGAGGGCGGCCTCGGCGACGGGGCCGCCCCATTCCTGGACAAAGTGCCCGGCCTCGGGGATCCGCAGGGGCTCGGGGCAGTGGGGCAGGAAGCGCCTCAGGGCTTCCATGACCGGCGGGCCCAGCACCATGTCGGCCTCGCCGATCGCCATGAACACTTCGCCCTTGAAGTCCCGGGACCAGAAGGCCTGGGCCGCGAGGCTCTCCTCGATACCCTCCATGCCCGGATCGGTCATGACGCGCTCGGGAAAGGCCCTCACCCCGGCCTTGTAGCGGATGTCCGGGAACGGGGCGTCGTAGGCGGCGCACTCGGCGTCGGTGAGGTGGGGCGTCCCCCGGCCCAGGAGCGCGCCCACCGCCAGGTCCGGATTGGCCTTGGCGTAGGCCCGCCAGGCGAGGAAGCCCTCGGACGGCGGGGTCCCCGTCGCCAGGGTCGTATTCATGGCGATCAGGCGGGAGAGCCGGCCCCGGAACCCTTCGTCCACCGGCAGGGTCAGGCCGATGAGGCCGCCCCAGTCCTGGACCACCAGGGTGATGTCCTTCAGGTCCAGGCGCTCGACCAGGGCCAGCAACATCCGGCGGTGGAAGTGAAAGCCATAGACGGCGTCGTCCACCGGCTTGTCCGAACGGCCGAACCCAAAGAGGTCCGGCGCCACGACCCGGGCGCCAGAGGCCAGGAAGACCGGGATCATCCGCCGATAGAGAAAGCTCCAGGTCGGCTCGCCATGCAGGCACAGGAAGGTCGGCGCCCCCGCCTTCGGCCCCTCGTCGATCACCGCGCAGCGCAGGCCCTCATAGCCCGGAAGGTCGTCGATATAGCGCGGCGTCCAGGGGAAATCGGGCAGGTCGGCGAAGCGTTCTTCAGGGGTGCGAAGGGAGTCGATCATGGGGCGGTCCTCGTCAGGCTTGGCCCAGCCTCCCACGGGTTCGCTCCTCGACCAAGTCCGCCCGTTGGCGCGGGGACGCCCAGCCGCTAAAGAGACGCCAGCACAGCCCGGAGCCCGCCCGTGTCCCGCCTTTTCAACGCCTACGTCATCGTCGACTGGAGCGCCGCCGCCAAGCCGACCACCGGGGCGGACTCCGTCTGGATCGGCGTGATGAAGCGGGACGTCCGCTTCCGCCTCGCCTTTGAGGCCTTCAACCCGCCCACCCGGGCCGAGGCCGAGAAGAAGCTCACCGCCCTGCTGGACGACTTCCGCAAGCGGTCCGAGCGCGCGCTCGTGGGCTTCGACTTCCCCCTCGGCTTCCCCCGCGGCTTTGCGGCGGCCCTGAACCTGCCGGGCGAGGCGCCCTGGCGCGCGGCCTGGGACCAGCTGGACCGCATGGTCAAGGACAAGGCGGACAACACCAACAACCGCTTCGGCGTGGGCTCGGAGATCAACCGGCGCATGACCGGCGGGCCCTTCCCCTTCTGGGGCTGCCCGCCCAAGGACGCCCTGACCACCCTCCAGCCCAAGCGCACGCGCGAGCACGGCCCGGAGGACCTCCCGGAATTCCGCCACGCCGACGCCGCAGCCAAGGCCGCCTCGATCTGGAAGCTCTATTACAACGGCTCGGTGGGCGGTCAGGCCCTGCTGGGCATCCCCTTTGTCCGGCGCCTGCAGGCGAACCGCGGCGAAGGCTTCCGCATCTGGCCCTTCGAGACCGGCTTCCAGCCCCTGACTGAGGCCGCCCTGGCCGGGGTGGAGGTGGTGGCGACCGAGGTCTACCCCTCCCTCTACAAGGCCCAGCCCGGGCCGGGCGAGGTCAAGGACCTGGCCCAGGTGCGGGCGACCGCCGAGCACTTCGCCCGTCTGGACGAGGCCGGAAAGCTGGGCGCCGTCTTCGGCCCCGGCAAGAGCCTCGCCCCCGAGGTGGTCGCCGACGCCGAGCGCGAGGAAGGCTGGATCCTGGGCGTCGAGGGTTAGGTCCAGCCGTCCCCTCCCCACCCCGGCGACGCGGTTGACCCCCTCGCCGACCTTCGGTCGGAGCTTCCCCTCGGGGGAGCAATTCAGGTGGTCTGTGGGGGCCGCGCCCAACCTCTAGCCAAACCGGGCCAGGAAGCTTGTCGGGGTCAGGCTGACATGGGCCTCCAGGGGCGGCGCCAGCTCGAAGGCGCGGGGCTCGCGGGCGAAGTTCCAGACCCGCACCAGTCTCCAGGACTCGCGGTTGTCATTGGCCACGTCCAGTTCGTTGCGGGAGATGTGGAAGGCCGAACGCTCCCAGCCGTTCGTGGTCTTCACCTCGACCAGCCGCGGCCGGCCTTCAGGCGTGAAGCTGGCGATGTCGTAGCCAGCGCCGTCGCCGTCTTCCTGTGAGATCCAGCGGACCTGAGCGGCGAGGTCCTCCCGGCCGGACGCTGCAAGGGCGTGGCGCTCATGGGCGAGCACCAGGGCCTCGCCGGACCGGCCCAATTCCCGGTTTCGCGCATCCGCCTCAGCCGGGTCGAAGCGGCGTGCGAGGGCCTCCGCACGCATGGGGTCGATGGAAGGTCGGTTGAGGGGTGGCGGCGGCGGCTGGAAGAAGAGCGCCCGGGCTTCATGTCCGCCAGTTGCATTAGCCCGAATGGGCATCCCCTCTCTCCCGAGACGCCTCAGCACGGCGTCGATCAGCCGGACCTGGAAGGCCTGCGCCGGCAGATAGCCGAGGATCCACGGCTGGTTGAGGAGTTGCAGGACCGCGCTGATGTTCCGGTGCTTGAACTCGATGGACTTGTGCGATCGCCCGGGCAGGCGCGCCTGCAGGGCCCGGTTGTGCGCCGCCTTGTTGAAGGGGCGCCCAGCGAGTTCATCCGCCAGCATGTCAAAATAATCGGCGACGATCCGGTCATTCTCCGCGTCGGTCCAGTCCCCGCCGCCGGTCACACCACGGGCCTCCGGGACAACAGGGCGAAGCGGGCCAGCAGCAGGGCGGACGACAGGAGGCTGGCGACCAGCACCCCCTCGACGATGCCATTGACCCCCCGGCCGCCCGGCAGGGCCAGGAACCAGGCCAGGGGCGCCATGACGACAACATAGCTGACGAAGTGGGTCAGGGTCGGGATGAGGATGTCCCCCCGGGCGCGGAGGGACTGGGCGACGACCACCTGGAGGGCGTCCGGCGGGATGATGGCCGCCGCCAGGACAAGCGCCGGGATCGCCAGGGCGAGGGTCGCGGGGTCAGTCGTATAGGCCTTGGCGATGAGGCCGGCGCCCAGCCAGACGCCGAGGGTGACCAGCACGCAGAAGGCCATGGTGACGCCGTAGGCGATCAGGCTGATGCGGCGGATGCCCTCGGAGTCTCCCGCGCCATAGGCCCGGCCCACCAGGACCGACACTGCGGTGGCGACGCCGAGGGGCACCATGAAGGCGACCGAAATGACGTTGACCACGATGCTCCAGGTCGCGACCGGGATCGTCCCCAGCCAGCCGGCGATGACGTTCATTCCGGCGAAGGCGGCCATTTCGAAGAAACCCGAGGCTCCGGCGCCCAGGCCGATCTGGGTCTGCTCGGACGCCGCCCGGGGCTCGCGGGGCGCCGGAGTGAAGACGCCCAGGCTCCGGGCCTCGGGCATGCGCAGGATGTAGACCACGAGGGCCAGGGTCAGGGCGCCCCGGGCGATCAGGGTGGCGGTGGCCGCACCGGCGGCGCCGAGAGCGGGCAGGCCGAAGTTTCCGGGCACGAGGACCAGGAGGGCGAGGAGGTTCACCACATTGGCCACCCACATGAGGACGGCCCCGATGCGGGGGCGTCCAAGGCCCTCCAGCCAGGCCGAGCAGGCCGATCCGATCACAAACAGGGGCATGGACACGGCGAAGATCTGGAGGGGCGGCGTCGCCCCGGCCACCAGGTCATCCGGCAACTGGAGGAGGCTGAGAATCCAGGGCCCGAGGAAGAAGAGCACGACCGCCGAGAGGACGCCCACCTTGGCGCCATAGACAAGCCCGCGCCGCAGGACCGCTCCGGTTTCCTCCGGGCGGCCCTCGCCCATCGCCCGTGCGGTCATGACCTGCACGCCGCCCAGGAGCGCGGTGCCGACCACCAGCACCACCGTGCTGGGCGCCCAGGCCATGGCGTGCCACCCCAGCTGAATGGCCGAGTGATGTCCGACCACAATGGCGTCGCTCAGCCCCATGGCCATCATGCCCAGGCGGGAGATGACCACCGGCCAGGCCAGGGTGAAGAGGGCCGCCAGGTCCTGGCGCACCGCATCGTGACGGCGCTCATCCGCCCCTGCGGTCATGCCGGACCTCCCCACGCGAAACGGCGCGACAGTGCCTTTTCCGGACGCGCCGGGCAAGGCGCGCACCTCAGCGGCTGAACACCGCCACGAGTTCGAGATGCGATGACCAGAGGAACTGGTCCACCGGACGGATGCGCTCCAGCCGGAATCCCCCATCCACAAGGCGCCGGGCGTCCCGGGCGAAGGTGGCGGGATTGCAGGAGACGCCGACCACCCGGGCGGCGCCGGACTGGGCGATCTCGGAAGCCTGGGCCAGGGCGCCGGCGCGGGGCGGATCGAAGACTACAGCGTCGATCCGCTTCAGCTCGGCGGCCGAGAGGGGGCGGCGGAAGAGGTCTCGGGCTTCTGCGGTGATTCCATGCAGGCCGGGCGCAGTGGCGATCGCGGCGCCCAGGGCGCGGATGGCGGGGGCGGATCCATCGACGGCCAGGACCGGGGCGACCTCCGCCAGGGGGAAGGTGAAGGCGCCGAGCCCGCAGAAGAGGTCCGCGATCCGTCGGGCGCCCTCCACGGCGGCGCAGGCCTCCGCGACCATGGCGGCCTCGGCCGCAGGGTCAGCCTGCAGGAAGGCGCCGGCCGGCAGGGCCACCCGGGCGCGGCCGATCGCCAGGCTGGGCAGGCGTTGCTGGAACAGGATGTCGCCCGCCAGGGTCAGGCGGGCCAGGCCGGCCTCGGCCGCCAGGGCCGCCACGTCCTGCCGGGCGTCCGCCGACAGTCCCCCAGACCGGGCCTCGACCCCCGTCACGTCGATGTCCAGGCCGTCATCGGTCAGGGTCACGTGCAGGGACGGCGCCGATTTCGGGTGCTCCAGCAGCGGCGCCGCCAGTCGTCGCAGGGCCGGCAGGGCGCGCACGATGGTGGGATTCAGGACATGGCATTCGTCGATGTCCACCAGGCTCCAGGACCTGCGGCCCTTGAAGCCGATCCGCGCCTCCGTGGGCGAGGCTCCCCGCCGGGCGTGGAGGGCGGCGCGTCGACGTCCACCGGGCGAGGTCCGGAAAACCGGCAGGATGTCGGTCTCCAGGCGCTCCAGCGCCAGGGTGGCCCTGAGGCGATCCACCTTCCAGGCCAGGGCGGCGTCTGCATCCCAGTGCTGGAGGACGCAGCCGCCGCAGGATCCGAAATGCCGGCAGGGCGGCGCCCGGCGTGACGGACTGGGCTCAAGCACCGCGTCGAGGACGGGGCCTTCCGGGCTGGCCCGCAGGCGGACCGTCTCCCCGGGCAGGGCCCCCGCGACGTGCAGGATTCCGCCGTCATCGAGGCGGATCACGCCATCCCCCTCCCCGCCCATCGCCGATACGGCCAAGGGTCCGGCGGGAGGCTCGGCGGGGGTCGTCCGGGAGGTCTGGGACCGGGGGGGTCGGCGGGGGGGCACCGGCGCAGTCTAGACGCTTTGCCCCCCGACAGGGAGCCCTGAGCGCCTGGTCTTGCAATCGCCGTATTCCGCCATAGGCTTCCCCCAAGTCCGCAAAGGAGTCCCGACATGCGTTCCCTGGTCGCCTGCGCCGCCGCCTTCGCCCTGCTCTCCGCCGTCCCGGCCCCGGTCCGCGCCCAGTCCGCGCCGGTCCAGGAGTTCGGCCGCGGCGACATCTGCCAGCAGCAGAAGCAGGAGGCCGGGACAAAGGGCGCCCTGATCGGCGCCGTTGGCGGGGCTCTGCTCGGCCGGGCCATCGCCGGACGGGGCCACAAGACGGACGGAACCCTGCTGGGCGCCGCCGCCGGAGCCGGCGTGGGCTACGGCGTCGGACGCGGGTCGGTGACCTGCGTCGACTACCCGCCCCAGGTCACCCAGACCGACTACAGCCGCGAGCACTGCCGCTGGGTCCAGCAGTCGCCCCAGGACGGCAAGCCCCGCCAGTTCGAGGTCTGCCAGAACGCTGACGGGGTCTGGCGCGCCAGCGGCAGGGAGTAGTCAGGCCTTCCGGGCGCAGACCAGGAACTCGATATTCCCGTCGGAGCCCGTCACCGGGCTGGGCGCCGCACCCGTCACCCGCCAGCCGGATACCTCCAGGAACCCGCAGGCCGCCTGCAGGGCCTCTTCCCGCGCGACGGGATCCCGGACCACGCCGCCCTTGCCGACCCGCTCGGGACCGACCTCGAACTGCGGCTTGACCAGGGCGAACAGCCAGGCCCCCGGCGCCGCAAGGGCTAGCGCCGCCGGAAGGACCTTGGACAGGCTGATGAAGCTGGCGTCGCAGACCACCAGCGAAGGCGCCTCCGGGATCAGGCCGGCGTCGAGCCGGCGCGCATCGACGCCCTCCAGGCTGACCACCCTCGGATCAGAGGCCAGCCGGGGATGCAGCTGGCCGCGCCCCACGTCCACGGCATAGACCCGGGCGGCCCCGCGCCCGAGGCAGACCTCGGTAAAGCCCCCCGTGGAGGCGCCCACATCCAGGACGACGGCGCCCTCAAGGGGGGCCGCGTCGAAGCCCGGCGCGGCCTTGAGCTTGCCGGCCGCCCGGCTCACCTCCGCGAAGGCGGGGCGGAAGACGATGTCCGCCTCCGGATCGATGAGGTCCGACGCCCGGGTCAGCACCCGCCCGTCGGCCGTCACCCCGCCCGCCTCGATGGCCGCCCGGGCCCGGGCGCGGCTTTCGGCGAAGCCCCGCTCGGCCAACACGGCGTCGGCGCGTCGGCGTGTTGATGGAGTTGGAGAGTCATTCATCACGGCCCCAGTCTCACCCCCCAGACCCTGGGTGACAACGGCGAGGGCCAGGACGGCTGGACAAGGGTCCGGGTGCGGGGCTAACACCGCGCCCATGCGCGTTGCGGGCCTCCTCCAGGTGCTCAGGCGGGCCGCCCCGGTATTGGCGGTCCTGGCCGTGACCCTGCGCGTTCTTGTCCCCACGGGCGTGATGCTGGCCGCCGCGCCTGACGGCGGCCTGCAGATGACCCTCTGCACCGGCATGGGCCCTGTGGGCGCCGCGCCCGACGACGGCGGAACGGCCCCCGACCCCGGCAAGGGCGCTTCGGATTCCCCCTGCGCCTTCGCCGGCCTCGGGGTCTTCAGTGCGGCAGAGTCGGTTCTGATGCCCGTTCCCGCGCCCTGGCCCGCGCCGGCGGTCGTCGACGGGGTGCGGCAGGAGCACCTTCGCCCTGGCCTGGGACTCCCCGCGCCGCCGCCGCCCAAGACAGGTCCCCCCACCCTCGCCTGACGCCCTCGCCCGGCCGGATTCACCCGGCCATGCCTGATCCTCAGTCGAGAGACCCCCCATGTCCTTCCGTACCCGCGCCGGCGTTTCGCGCCGCGCACTCGCCGCGGCCCTTGTGCTGGCCGCCGCCCCCCTGTCCGCGAACGCCGCCGAGTCGGCCGCCGAAGCCGCCGAGGTGGACGCCGTCATCGTCGTCGGACAGGGCGACCAGCCCATCACCGTCCAGCCCCGCGGCCTGTCGGTCTCCCTCGGCGAGACGGAATTCCGGGCCGTGAACGCCATCAATGTCGAAGACCTGATGAAGTACGCACCGAACTTCTTCGTCCGGAAGCGTTTCGCCGGCGACGACAACGCCGTGGTCGCCCTGCGGGGCGCCAACACGGTCCAGAGCGCCCGGACCCTGGTGATGGTCGATGGCTTCGTCGTCTCCAACTTCCTGGGCAACCGCTGGGATTTCCCCCCCAAATGGAACGTCGTGGGACCCGCAGAGGTCCGGCAGTTCGACATCGTCTACGGCCCCTACTCGGCGCGCTACGGCGGCAACTCCATGGGCGGGGTGATCTCGGTCACCACGCGGGCCCCCGAGCGAAATGAGGTCTACGGCCAGGCCCAGGCCATGGTCATGCCCTTCAAGGAGTATGGCTTCGACGAGACCTTCCAGGGCTACAGCGCCGAGGCGGGACTGGCCTGGAAGCCCGAAAACTCGCCCTTCAGCCTCAGGGCGGGCTTCCGGCACTTCGAGAACACCGGCCAGTCCATGACCTACAACCTCCTGACCGCCGCGACCGGAACTGGAACGGCCGTGACCGGGGCCTTTGTGGACCCAAGGCTGGCGACCCCGGTCTTCGGCGCCGCCTCGCCGGTCCATGTCATCCAGGACCAGTTCCGCCTCCGCGCGGGCTGGGAGCTGGAGAATGGATGGAAGCTGGAGGCTATGGGATTCGCTTGGCTGACCGACCAGGACCTCACCGATACGCGGACCTTCCTGAAGGACGCCGGCGGCGCTCCGGTCTGGCAGGGGCGCGTGACATTCGGCGGGAAAACCTGGAACGCGACCGGGCTCAACCAGTCCCTGACGAGTCGCACCGAATACCTCGCAGGCCTGCGCGCCGGCGGGGACGTCAGCGGCTGGCAGGCCTCGGCCAACGTCTCGCGGTACTGGATCGCAAGCCAGGACGGGCGGACCTCCCGGGACATGGCGACGGGACTTGTGAACGGCGCCGGAACACAGACCCGGGCCGGCGAGCCCGGCTGGTGGACGGGCGCCCTGACCCTCGAAAGGACGTTCGGCGATCATGCCGTCGCCTTCGGGGCCGACGCCAACCTCTATGAGACAAGGTCCGAGACCTTCAACACCACCGCCTGGAAGAACGCCTCCAACCCCGTCTTCTCAGCCTCCACCTGGGGCAAGACGACCACCTTCGGGGCCTTCGTCGAAGACGAGATCTCCCTTCCGGGCGACTACAGCCTGACCGCAGGCGTCCGTTATGACGCCTGGAAGGCGCATGACGGCGGCATCGGCAAGCTGGTCGCCGGCCGGAGGGTGGACGATGACTACCCCGAGCGGACCGACAGCGCGATCAGCCCAAAGCTGAGCTTCCAGGGTCCGTTGGCCGCGGGGTGGGACGTCCAGCTGAGCCTGGGGACGGCGACGCGCTTCCCGACCGTGGGCGAACTGTTCCAGGGACGGATCGATGACGTCACCCAGCAGATCGATCCGCAGAGTTTCGATCCCAACCTGAAGCCGGAGACCTCGTTCGACGCCAGCCTCATCCTGCGGCGCAGCTTCGGCGACGTCCGGGTGACCAGCTCGGTCTTCCTGCAGGACGTCCAAGACGCCATCTTCAGCTTCCAGGGGCTCAATCCCTACGGCCAGGTCGTGTCCTCCTACAAGAACGTCGACCGGGTCCGGCAGGTAGGGATCGAGCTCATCGCCGAGGCGAGGGATGTGGGCGTAGAGGGCCTGGACATCGACGCCAACGTCTCCTGGATGGACGCCCGGACGCTCCGGAACGCCGCGGCGCCGGCGGCCGAGGGCCAGATGTTCCCGCGGATCCCGGAATGGCGCTCCAATGGCTCGATCCGCTACCGGGTCAGCGAACAGGCGAGGGCTTCGCTCGGATGGCGCTACGCCACGCGTCCGAACTCCGACCTCTTCGGACTGTCACGGGGCGACGCCTACGGGTTCCAGACCGAGTACTTCACCCTGGATGGCCGCTTCACCTGGGCGATCAGTCCGCATGCGGAAGTGGGCGTTGGGGTGGATAACCTGCTGAACGACAAGGCCTATGTCTCGCATCCGCTGCCCCAACGAACCTTCGTGGTCGACCTCAAGAGCCGGTGGTGAACGCCTTGTCCGAACATGAGAAGGGGGATGGCCCGGAGCGCCGGGCCATCCTCGCCCACAGGACGGTCTGGCGCTGGCATTTCTACGCCGGCCTGTTCTGCATACCCTTCGTCATCATCCTGTCCCTGACCGGGGCCGCCTACCTGTTCAAGCCACAGGTCGAGGCCTTCCTCGACAGCCCCTATGACAACCTCGTCCTCGAGGGGGGGCCGAGAAGCCCGGAGGCCCAGGTCAGGGCGGCCATCGCCGCCGCGCCTGAAGGCTCCCGGCTCCGGTTCTACGAAGTCCGCCGTGAGACGGACGACGCGGCGAGGGTCATTCTGTCCACGCCGAACGGCCCCCTGGTCGCCTTTGTCCATCCGGAAGCCAACGTGGTGCTGGGTCTGGAACGGGAAGCGGATCGCCCCATGGAGGTCATCAAGACGATCCACGGTGAACTCCTGATGGGTGAGCGGGGTTCGATCCTTGTGGAGCTGGCGGCAGGCTGGGCCGTGGTCATGATCCTGACCGGCCTGGTCCTCTGGTTTCCAAGGGGGGGGCGCGGCCCTGGCGGCGTGCTCTGGCCCCGGCGGGGCCTGGGCGGGAGGCTCGCCTGGAGGGACCTGCACGCCGTCACCGGGTTCTGGGTCTCGGGCCTTGCCCTCTTCCTGCTCCTGACCGGCCTGCCCTGGACCACGGTCTGGAACGACGCCTTCAAGGAGGTCCGGCGGGCGACGGGGACCCTGAACGCCCCCCAGGAGTGGTCGTCCGGACGCAAGTCCGAGCAGGCGGACGAACACGCCGCCCATCGCGCACTGGCCGGACATCCCACCCATTCGGGAGAGCCCGCTGCGGCGTCGCTGGACCGGATGGCGGCGTCGGCGCGACTGATGGACCTGCCGCCGCCTGTGCTGATCGCCCCGCCTGCGCCGGGCGGCGGCTGGCGGTCTTCGCCCGTCTGGACCGTCCGCTCCGAAACCCCGAACCGGCCGCAACGGGTCGTCATGACCCTTGACCCGGTTTCAGGCCAGGTGACGGGCTCGGAGACCTTCGCCGGCAAGCACCCCATCGACCAGGCCATCGGGTTCGGGATCGCGGCCCACGAGGGACAGCTCTTCGGACTCGCCAACCAGCTCCTCGGCCTGCTTGCGGCGACAGGTCTGGTGACGCTCTCGGTGAGCGGGATCGTCATGTGGCGGCGGCGCGGCCCTCAGGGCGTGCTGGGGGCTCCCGAGCGGCTGGCCAATGTCAACGCCGCCCGGGGCGTTGGCCTCGCCATACTGGCCCTCGGCGTTTTCATGCCGGTCCTTGGGGCGAGCCTCATCCTGGTCGCCCTGGTCGAGTTCCTGGTCCTTCGCCGGATACCCCGCGTCCGGTCCTGGCTGGGCCTGGACCCCGTCAGATGAAGACGGCCACCATCTGGCGGGCGCGGGCGACGAGCTCGCCGGCGTCGTTCCAGAGGCTCATGTCCTGGGAGGCGTAGCCGCCGTCGGCCGCGTCGATCACGCTGTCCAGGAGCCACCAGCCCGAGGCGCTGTCGGGCGCCGCCGAGGTCAGGTCCAGGGACCAGGTCATGGTGCTGAAGGGGGCGAACTCGGGGAAAAGCACCAGGGCGGGCGAGGGAATGGCGTCGGCCAGGGCCACCAGGGCGGGGAGCCCCGATGGCGTCTCGCCGTCGCCGTGACGGATCCAGACGGTGATCCGGGGATCGGCCCCGGGGGTCAGGGGCCGGGCGCCGCCCGCCAGGCGCACATCGAAGTGGCGGGAGAATCCGGGCCTGCGGTCCTCGGCGAAAAAGGCCGGACAGGCCTCCGGGGCGGGGACAGAGGGCGGCTCGCCGCCCGGCGATCGGATCCGGGACTCACGGCCGGCGCCGTAGGTCAGGAGGGCCCGGGCGGCGGGGCCGGCGTCGCCGGTCACGGCGGCCTCGATGACGACGGCGGACTTGCCCTGGCGGACCACTTCGGCCTTCACCACCAGCCGTCCGGAGGCGGGACCCGCGAGGGCGAAGTGGGCGTTGCGAAGGGGCGGAAGGCCCGGGTTCAGCCGGGCGGCCGCCTCGACGCAGAGGGCGCCGGTGAGCCCGCCATACGCCGTGCGCCCCTGTAGCCAGTCCCCGGGAAGGTCGATGCCCAGCCCGCCCGCATCAGGGGCCAGGGACTCCAGCATCTGTCGAAAGGGCGTTCCGTCGGTCTCGGGCATGTTCGGTCTCCTGGCGCCCGGAGTAGCGGACCCTCTGGTCCCGCGCCAGTCCCTGCAAAGGCTGGCGCGGGGCCCGCGACCGCGGCTAGAAGCCGGACATGTTCAGCCGCCGTCGCCTCCTGCAGGCCGCCCCCGCCCTGGCCGTTCCTCCAGCCCTCGGCATACCTGTCCGGACCCTCGACCGCGTCGACCTGGTCGATCCAGCCCGGGGCCGCCCCATCCCCACCCGCATCCACATGCCAGCCGAGCCCGGTCCCTGGCCTGTCGTGATCTTCAGCCATGGCTTCGGCGGCTCCCTCGCCGCCTTCGGCAATTCCGGGCGGGCCTGGGCGTCGAAGGGGGTCGTGGTGCTGCACCCCACCCATGCCGACTCCCTCCAGGTCCCGGACCCGACCCTGCCTGACGATGACGCCCGGGCGGTGCGCGCCGCTCTCGCGGCGGCCAGGGGAGAGCGGCCAACCGGCGCGCCCCTGGCCGAGGTGATGGAGCGTCCGGTCTTCCTGAGAAGCCGGCTGGCCGACCTGGGCTTCCTGCAGGGCCTGTTGAGGTCCCGGGACAACCGCCTTCCGGCCCTGGTTCGCGAGCGGATCGACCCGTCGCGGATGGGCATCGCCGGCCACTCCTTCGGGGCCTACCTGACCCTGGTGGCCTGCGGCGCCCGGCTTTCGCCCGAGCCGCCGCCGCCCCTGCCCTCAGGGTTCCGGGGCGGACTGGTCATCAGCGGCCAGGGCACGGGCCGGCTGGGGCTGAAGCCCGGCGCCTTTGACCGGATGCCCGGTCCGATGTTCAGCGTCACCGGCAGCCGCGACTTCGGGGCCGCGGGAGAGACGCCGGACTGGCGGCTGGAAGCCTTCCGGAGCGCGCGGCCGGGACGGCAGTACGCCGCCATCCTCGACGGCTTCCGGCATGGCGACTTTGACGCGCCCGACGGCGATCCGGTGCTCGGCAAGGCCGCCGGCCGCCTGCGGGCCCTGCAGTCCGCCTTCTGGCGTGCGACCCTGGCGGGAGACGCCTCGGGCTGGTCGGACCTGGACCGGGCGGCGGGCGCCTCCCGCGCCGGCTACCCCATGGAGGTGCGCCGGCGCTGAAGACCGTCAGGCCAGGGCGGTCTCGGCGATCTTCTTGGCGGTGGCGTAGTCGGCCTTGCCATTGCTGGCGCGGATCGACTGGTCCGTGGCCACGACCCGCTTGGGCGTCTTGTAGCCGGCCAGGGACTTGCGGACGTGGGCGCGCAGGGCCTCCTCGTCCAGGCTGGCGCCTTCCGCGAGGCGGACCACGCCGGTCACCGCCTGCCCCCACTTCTCGTCGGGCAGGCCCACCACCAGGGCGTCCTCGACGCTGGGATGGGTCTTGAGCGCCTCCTCGACCTCTTCCGGGAAGACCTTCTCGCCCGCCGTATTGATGCAGGCCGAGCCGCGTCCCAGCAGGGTCAGGGTGCCGTCGGCCTCGACGATGCACCAGTCGCCCGGGATGGAGTAGCGGACGCCGTTGATCGTCCGGAAGGTCCGGGCGGTCTTCTCGTCGTCCTTGTAGTAGCCGAGGGGATTGGGCGGGCCGATGGCGACCATGCCCGACTTGCCCGAGCCGGGCTCGACCGGCTGGTCGTTCTCGTCGAACACCTTGCAGCGCTCGCCCAGCATGAACTTGGCGGTCTGGACCTCGGAGTCCTTGGTCATGACCGAATTGCCCATGCCCAGGGCCTCCGACGAGGAGAAGCCGTCGCTGAGCATGGCCTGGGGCATGTGATCCAGCATCCCCTTCTTGACCTCGTGGCTCCACATGACGCCGGAGGAGACGATGGTCAGGATGCTGGAGACGTCGTAGCGACCCGGCGCGGCGTTCAGGGCGTTCAGGATCGGCTTGCCGAAGGAGTCGCCCACGATGACCAGGGTCTGGGGCTTGTGGGCGTCGATCGCCGTCAGCAGCTCCTCGGCGTCGAAGTTCGGCTTCTCCAGGGTGATGACGCAGCCGCCGGCCATCATGACGCCCATGGACGTCAGGAGGCCGGTGCCGTGCATGAGGGGCGGCGCGGGCAGGATGCGGGACCCCACCGGCATCCGACGGGTCGCCTCGGCCAGCTCTTCCAGGGTCTCAGGTACGGGGCCGAGCTTGCGCGCGCCCTGCAGGGTGATCTCGCGCATGTCGTGGTGGGTCCACATCACGCCCTTGGGCATGCCGGTGGTGCCGCCGGTGTAGATGAAGAACTGGTCATCGCCGGAGCGCTGGATGTCCAGGGGGCCGCCATTGCCCTCCTCGCCCAGGGCCTCGAAGCGTTCGGCGAAGGGGGCCACATCGCCGGCTTCGCTGACCTCGACCCAGGTCTTCACCTTGGGCAGGCGCGGACGAATCTCAGCCACCGCATCCCTGAACTCACTGGCGTAAACCACGGTCTGCGCGTCGGAATTATCGAAAATGTACCACACCTCTTCAGGGGTGTAGCGGTAGTTCACGTTGACGTGGGTCAGGCGCGCCTTCCAGCCCGCGGCGACGGACAGGAGGTACTCGGGTCGGTTCCGCATGTAGATGGCGATCTTGTCGCCCGGCTGGGCGCCGCGGGCGATGAGGGCCCGGGCCATGTTGTTGGTCATCCGGACGGCGTCGCCCCAGTTGATCACCCGGGCGCCATGGATGAAGGCGGGCGCCTCCGGCGGCACGTTGGGTCCCACGGCGTCGAGAATGTCTCCGAAATTCCAGCCCATGACTCACTTTCCTCCACAATCGCCCCGCTTGGGGGGCTTGGCGCAAACGTCCCCCGCCGAGCGCCCAAATGCAAGGCCGGGAATGAAGCGGGTCTTCTGGCGCTGGCGGGACCGGCAAGGCTTGTGTAGCAGTTGGCCATGGCGTCCCGCCCCGCCCGTTCCACGCCGCCCCCTCCGCCGCCTCACGACGGCGCCGGCTCGGTCCTGCTCCGGGCCCGGCCTGCAGGCCCCCGGGGAAGGCGAACCCTGGAGCGCATACTGGAAGCGACCGTCGAGCTGGCCGCAGAGGTCGGATTCGAGGCGGTGAACACCAACCTTGTGGCCGCCCGTGCCGGGGTGAACATCGCCTCGCTCTACAAGTACTTCCCCAACAAGCAGGCCATCTTCGTCACGATCGCCGAACGGATGGCGGTCACCTTCCAGGCCGAGGTGACGGCCCTGGTCGGCCAGATCGACGCGGGGCGGCCCTGGCGCGAGGCGATGGCCGAGGGCGTCAGGCTTGCGGCGCGGCGCCGGCTGGACGCCCCGGGTGAGCGGGCCATCCGGATGGCGCTCCGCCTCTCGCCGGAGATCCAGGGACTGGACGCCGAGGCGACCCTGGCGAATGCGGCGATCCTGGCGGACCTCATCGCCCGACGGTCAGGCGCCCCGCCCGGGCGGGCGGGCATCGTCGGCCGGGTGGCCATCGAGATGGCGGCCGCGATCCTGGACCTGCTCTTGACCGCCTCCGCCCCGGACGAGGCCGAGGCCCTGGTCCGGGAGGCTGTCGAGGCCTTTCTCCGCTATCTGGAGCCCTGGATGGAGCCCTCCCGCGGCGGCGTCCCGATCGCGGCGGCGTGAAGGGCGTTGACCAGGGCGACCCGGCCATCCCGCAGGTCCGCCCCGCCCGACTTTGGCCAGGCGGAGTTCACGACGATGACGATGCGGTCCTGCCGGAAGGTGGTGATGGACTGGCCGAAGATGCCCGAGGCCTGGTAGGCGCCATTGGGCTGCATCCACCAGAAATAGCCGTAGCCGGCCTGACCGTTCTCAATCTGCTTGGTCGTCGACTCCCTGGCCCAGCCCGGGGGCAGGACGGCGCGGCCATCGACGACGCCCTCATCGAGGACGAACTGGCCCACGCGCCCATAGTCGCGCAGGGTCATGGAGATGCAGCAGCCGCCGCGCTCCAGCCCGCCGGGATCGGTCACCCAAACGCCCTCGGCTTCCATGCCGTAGGGCTTCCAGATCTTCTCTGAGGCGTATTCCGCCAGTCCCTTGCCGACAGCCCGGGCGAGCAGGATGCCGACCAGGTCGGTCTCGCCGGTGTTGTAGTTGAACACCGTGCCCGGCTTGTGGGCGCGCGGCAGGGTGCGCATGTAGGCGACGACCGGGTTCAGGCCGGGCTTGCCCTCCGCCAGCTTCAGCCCCTCGAGCGGTCCCTTGGCGACGTCGGAATTCGGGTCGGCGTAGTCCTCGTTCCACCGGACGCCGGAGCTCATCATCAGGAGCTGGCGCAGGGAGACCCCATCGTAGGCCGAGCCCTTCAGCTCGGGCAGGATGTCCGTGACAGGGGTCTTGAGGCTCTTGATGTAGCCATCCTGGATCGCCGCGCCCACGAGGGTGGCGGTCACGGACTTGGCGACCGAGAAGGAGGTCCAGCGGTCGTTCGGCCCGCGCCCCAGCCCATACTTCTCCAGGAGGACCTGGCCGTCCTGCAGGACCAGCAGTCCGGAGACCCGGTAGGCCTCCATGTACTGGTCCACCGTCCAGGTCCGGCCCGCGTGGGTGAAGGTGGGATCGATCTTCCGCGCCGCGAGAGGCAGGGCGTGGGTGCGGGCGCCCGAGGCGATCGGGCGGGTTTCATAAACCGTCTCCATGGCCGGATACCACCGGGCCTGCTGCTCGGCGCTCCAGAACAGCAGGTGCGGCGTGTCCGGCTTCAGGGCGACCTGGGCGGTCGCCGGGGCCGCGAACAGGCCCGCCGCCGCAAGGGCGGATGCAAACAGACGCTTCATTCTTCCTCCCCGGCCCCTGACGGGCTCGAAATCCCTATTCCGCCCGGAAGCCCTCGTAGTCCTGGGCCGCCACCTGATCGATCCGGATTTTGTAGCCCTCGCCGATGTAGGGCATGAAGACCCGCGGCTTCCCGGGCACGTTCGCGCCCATGTACCAGGAGGCGGCGTCCAGGTAGAGGCTGCCCTCGGCCGCCTCGTTGACGTGCGCCACCCACGCCTCCTGGGCGGAGGCGTCGGGCTCCAGCGTGCGGGCCTGGCGGCCGTCCGCCCAGCCGATGGCGTTGCTGATCCAGTCGATGTGCTGCTCGATGGACGAGATCATGTTCGACAAGACCGAGGGACTTCCCGGGCCAGTCACCGTGAAGAGGTTGGGGAAGCCCGACACCATCAGTCCGAGATAGGTCTTGGGCCCTTCCGCCCAGGCCTCGCCCAGGGTGCGCCCGCCCCGTCCGCGAATGTCCATCTTGAGAAGGGCGCCGGTCATGGCGTCGAAGCCGGTGGCGAAGACGATGACGTCGAAGGGCGCTTCTCCGGCGGTGGTGCGGACCCCCGTCTCGGTGATCGTCTCGATCGGCGTCTCGCGGAGATCGACCAGGCGGACATTGTCCCGGTTGAAGGTGGCGTAATAGTCGGTGTCGACGCAGGGTCGCTTGGCGCCGATGGCGTAGCCGCGCGGCACGAGCCGTTCGGCGACCTCGGGATCGCGGACCATCTGCCGGACCCGGTCGCGGACATGCTCGCAGACCTCATCATTGAGGTCCGGCATCCGCATGAGGTTGGGGATGGCGAAGAGGGACATCAGGCCCATGCCGTTCCAGAGGCCCGCCTTCAGCGCCTCCAGTTCCTCGCCCTGCACCCGATAGTCCGGCGGCGGCGCGGGGAAGATGGACTGCCCGCTGCGCAGCATGTCGCGGTAGGCGGGGAAACCCTCCAGGAAGCCCTCGACCTCGGCGTCGCTCAGGGGCGCGTTGAGGGCCGGCAGGGAGAAGTTCGGCGTCCGCTGGAAGACGGTGACCTGGGCGGCGTCCCGGGCGATCAACGGAATGGACTGGATGGCCGACGAGCCGGTGCCGATGACGGCCACCCGCTTGCCGGTGAAGTCCACGCCCTCGTGCGGCCAAAGACCCGTCAGGTAGCTCTCGCCCTGGAACCGGTCGGCGCCGGGGATGTCCGGGCTCTTCGGCACGGACAGGCATCCGGTGGCCATCACCACCCAGCGGGCGGAGACCTCATCGCCCCGGTCGGTCCGGACGGTCCAGCGCGCCGAGGCCTCGTCGAACACGGCGCTTTCGACACGCGTGTTGAAGTGGAAGGCGGGGCGAAGATCAAACCGGTCGGCGATGTGCTCGGCGTACTTCAGGATTTCCGGCTGGGGGGCGTACTTCTCGCTCCAGCGCCACTCCCGGGCCAGGTCCTCGGACCAGGTGAAGGAATAGAAGAGGCTGGGGATGTCGCACCGGGCGCCGGGATAGCGGTTCCAGTACCAGGTGCCGCCGACCCCGCCGCCGGCTTCGAAGCCCTGGACGCTGAGTCCCGCCTCGCGGGCCTTGTGGACCATGTAGAGTCCGCCGAAGCCCGCGCCGACCACCACCACGTCAACGCTCGATCCCTTCACCGCCGCACGCGGCGTCGCATCCCCGGTCATGACCCATCCTCCCCTGGAACCTGGCTTCTTGTGCGTCGGATAATGAGGCGTCCAGCGGAGAGGTCCAGTGTCTTCGGCGGCCGGGCCTTGCACTGGCCTTCGATCCCGCTAAGTCAGGCTCAGATCCTGAAGCGGCGCCGGGCGCCGCCCTACCCCGGAGTTCCCATGACCTACGCCGGACGGCTTCTCTCGGGCGCGAGCCTCGCCCTTCTCCTCGCCCTTTCCTCGCCCCAGGCCGTCGCCGCCCCCGCCAAGGCGGCCGCATCTCAGGCCGCGGGCCAGCCCGCCACCGCCGCCGAGCTGGCGCGCCTGGTGGACATCCCCTACGAGCGCTTCACCCTGCCCAATGGCCTGAGGGTGCTGGTGCACACCGACCGCAAGGCCCCCGTGGTGGCGGTGTCGATCTGGTACGGGGTCGGCTCCAAGCATGAGCCCGCCGGCCGCACCGGCTTCGCCCACCTCTTCGAGCACCTGATGTTCAACGGCTCGGAGAACGCCCCCGGCGACTTCTTCAAGCCCCTGCAGGAGGTCGGCGCCACCGACTTCAACGGCACCACCTGGTTCGACCGCACCAACTATTTCCAGACAGTCCCGACGGGCGCCCTGGACCGCGCCCTCTTCCTGGAGAGCGACCGGATGGGCCACCTCCTGGGCGCCGTGACCCAGGAGAAGCTGGATAACCAGCGGGGGGTCGTCCAGAACGAGAAGCGGCAGGGCGACAACCAGCCCTTCGGCCTCGTCGACTACCTGATCAACCAGAAACTCTTCCCGCCCGGGCATGGCTACCGGCACAGCACCATCGGCTCGATGGCCGACCTGGACGCCGCCTCGCTGGACGACGTGAAGCGCTGGTTCACCGACAATTACGGCCCGAACAACGCCGTCCTGGTCCTGGCCGGCGACATTGATGCGCCGACGGCCCGGAAGCTCGTCGAGAAGTACTTCGGGGCTATTCCGCGCGGCCCGCGCGTCGCCCCGGTCTCCGACGGCCCGGTCACCCTGGCGGCGCCGGTGAGCCTGAGCCACAAGGACCGGGTGGCGACCACCCGGATCTATCGCAGCTGGTCGACGCCTGGCCTCAACGACCTTTCGTCCGTGGCCCTGGAGGCCGGGGTCAGCGTCCTTGGCGGCCTGTCGTCCTCGCGCCTCGACAACGCCCTGGTGCGGGATGAGAAGATCGCCGTCTCGGTCACGGCCGACTATGGCGTCTTCCAGTCCGTGGGGGTCCTGACCCTGGCCGCCGACGTGCGCCCGGGGGTGTCGCCTGACCTGGTGGCCAAGCGCATGGACGAGGTCATCGCCGGACTGGTCCGCTCCGGCCCCACCGCCGAGGAACTGGACCGCGCCCGCCGCGTCGAGATCGCCGGCAAGATCCGCCAGACCGAAGCGGTCGGCGGCTTCGGCGGCAAGGCGGTGACCCTCGCCGAGGGCGAGCTCTACGCCGATGACGCCGCCCTCTACCGCAAGCGGCTCGACGCCTGGGCCGCCCTGACGCCTTCCGCCGTGCAGTCAGCCCTGCAGACCTGGCTGAGCCGCCCGGTCCTGGCCCTCCGCGTCGATCCGGGCGAGCGCGACATCGACGGCGGCCAGCTGGGCGGCGACACGGCCGCCAAGGGCGCGGTGATCGACCGGACCGGCGTGGCCACGGCCGCCCGCACGCCCCGCGCCGATCCCGCCATGCCGGGCGCCGGCAAGGTCCCGGCCCTCGACTTCCCGGATGTCGAACGCGCCACCCTGGCTAACGGCATGCCCGTGGTCTACGCCCGCCGGGCGAGCGAGCCGCGCACCCTGGTGGCGGCCAGCTTCGACGCCGGCACGGCGGCCGACGGGGTCAAGGACTTCGGCGCCCAGTCGATGATGCTGCGGGCCCTGACCGAGGGCGCCGGGGGGCTCTCCAGCCGCGAGATCGCCGAGCGTAGCGAACTCCTCGGCGCCAGCGTCGGCGGCATGGCCGGGGCGGACCGGTCAAACGTGATTCTCGACGCCCTGACCCCCAACCTCGCGCCTTCCCTCGCCCTCTTCGCGGACGTGCTGAGGCGGCCAACCTTCGAGCCCGCAGTGGTCGAGCGCCTTCGCGGCCAGCAACTTGCGCGCATTTCGGCGGAGGCCAACAACCCCACCGTGATCGCAGCGTCAGAGCTGTCGAAGCGGCTCTACGGCGGCGCCCATCCCTACAGCGTCCGCGCTGGCGGGGCCGGCGACGCCGCCGTGGTGGGCCGTCTGGCCCCGGCGGACCTGAAGGCCCAGCACGACCGCTGGATCCGGCCCGACAACGGCCGCCTGATCATCGTCTCCGACCGCCCCCTGTCCGAGATCCTGCCCAAGCTGAACGCCGCCCTGGGCGACTGGAAGCCGGAACCGGGCGCCGCGCGGGGCGCCAAGGCCTTCCCGGCGCCGTCCACGCCGACGGGGAACAGGATCGTTCTTGTCGACCGTCCCAAGTCCCCCCAGTCGGTGATCGCCGCCGGACAGGTCCTCGACGCCCGGGGGGGCGACGACCTCCTGGCCCTCCAGGCCGGCAACGAAATCCTCGGCGGAGGCTTCCTGTCGCGCCTGAACATGAACCTGCGCGAGACCAAGGGCTGGTCCTACGGGGTCCGCTCCGGGATTCCCGAGACGGTCGAGCGGATCGCCTTCCGCGTCACCGCGCCGGTCCAGGCCGACCGGACGGCGGACTCCGTCACGGAGATCCTCAAGGAAACCCGTGACTTCACCACCACCCGCGGCGCCACGGCCGACGAACGCCAACTGACCGTCGACGGGGCCACGCGCGAACTGCCCGGCCAGTTCGAGCGCAGCGCCGCCGTCCTGAACGGACTGTCGACCCTGACCGAGTTCAAGCGCCCGGACGACTGGTTCGAGCGCCTGCCCGAGCGTTACGGGGCGATGACGGCGGCGGACATGGACGCGGCGGTGCGCAAGGCCGTCGATCCCTCGCGCCTGACCTTCGTGGTGGTCGGCGACGCCGCGGTGGTGAAGCCGCAGCTGGACAAGCTCGGCCTGCCGGTCGAGGTGATCGCCGCCCCGCCCGCAGCGAAGTAGGACGGCGGGGCGGGCCCCGGCCCGCCCCTCAGCCCTTGGGGAGGTCCCCGGCGACAGCCGGGGCCAGCCGCCGGGCGATGTCCTCCACCCCCTGGGCGTTGGGATGCATGCCGTCCGGCAGGAGCTTGGCCGGCTGGCCCGCCACGCCTTCGAGGAAGAAGGGGTAGAGCCGGACGCCATTGGCCGCAGAAAGCTCGCCGTAGATCGGATTGAAGGCCCGGGCGTAGTCCTCGCCCAGGTTGGGGGCCGCCATCATGGTGGTGAGGGCGGCGGGGACGCCGCGTCGCTTCAGCTCGTCCAGCATGGCCTGCAGGTTGGCCCGGGTCTGCGCCGGGCTGAGGCCCCTCAGCATGTCGTTGGCGCCCAGGCCGACGATCACGAGGTCCGGCTTGCGCGGCAGGCCGTCGAGGGTGAAGCCCAGGCGGGCCAGGCCGGCGGCGGTGGTGTCCCCCGAGACGCCGGCGTTGACCACACGGGCCTTGACCCCCTGCACCGCAAGGGCCCGCTCCAGCGCCGGGGCGAAGCCCTGCGAAGGCTCCAGCCCGTAGCCTGCGAACAGGCTGTCGCCAAAAGCCACCACCAGGGGACCCTCGAAGGCCGCCTCTGCGGCGGGCCCGGCCTGTGTCCGCGGCGCCTCGGCGGCGGGGGAACAGGCCAGGACGAACTGGCAAAGCCCCGCCATGACCACATATAGCCAGGATCCTGACCGCACCGGACACCTCCACGCATGACTTCCCGCGCCGCTGACACCGAACTGATGATCCGCGCGCGGGGGGTGACACTTTCGCTTGGAAGCACCGACATCCTCAAGGGCGTTGACCTCGATGCGCCGCAGGGCCAGAGCCTCGCCGTCCTAGGCCCCTCCGGATCCGGCAAGTCCTCCCTGATGGCCGTCCTCTCCGGACTGGAGCGGGCCACCGCCGGGGAGGTCCGGGTCGACGGGCAGGACTTCGGCCCCCTCGACGAGGACTCCCTCGCCCGCGCCCGGCGCGGCCGGATCGGGATCATCCTGCAGGCCTTCCACCTGCTGCCCACCATGACCGCCCTGGAGAACGTCGCCACGCCGATGGAGCTTTGCGGCGCCTCGGACGCGCGTGAGCGGGCCGTCGCGGAGTTGACCGCCGTGGGCCTCGCCGAACGCCTGGGCCACTACCCGACCCAGCTGTCGGGCGGCGAACAGCAGAGGGTGGCCATCGCCCGGGCCATGGCGCCCCGGCCCGGCCTGATCTTCGCAGACGAGCCCACCGGCAACCTGGACGGCGCCACGTCGAAGAAGGTGGCCGACCTCCTGTTCGAACGCCGGGCCGCCGCCGGCGCGACCCTGGTCATGATCACCCACGACCCGGCGCTCGCCTCCCGCTGCGACCGGATCGTCGAGATGGCCGACGGGCGGATCGTCTCCGACCGGCTCACATGACCCCCGCTCCACCCGCCGTTCCCCTGTCCGTCCTCTGGCGCATCGCGCGGCGCGACCTGTCGGCCTCCTTCCGGGGGTTGAGGCTGCTGTTCCTCTGCCTCTTCCTGGGCGTGTCCGCCCTCGCCGCCATCGGCAGCCTCACCGCCGCCATCACCGGAGAGCTGACCAAGCGGGGCCGGGAGCTGCTGGGCGGCGACATCGAGGTCGCCCTGACCCAAAGGTACGCCGCCGCCGGGGAAAAGAAGGTCCTGGCCGCCCTCGGTCGGACCAGCGAGACCGTCCGCCTCCGGGCCATGGCGCGGGGCGGCTCCGGGCCGCCCATGCTGGCCGAGCTGAAGGGCGTGGACGGCGTCTATCCCCTCTACGGCGCCCTGACGGTCCGGACGCCCGACGGCGTGCGCACGACGCCGCGGCCAGGGCCCGGCGAGGTCCTGGTGGAGCGGGGCCTGGCCGAACGCCTTGGCGTCGGACCGGGCGATGTGGTGGGCTTCGGACGCGCCGAGTTCCGCGTCTCCGGCGTCCTGGAGACCGAGCCCGACCGGGTCGGCGAAGGCTTCAGTCTCGGCCCCGCCGCCCTGATCCGGATCGAAGACCTTCCCGCCACCGGGCTGATCCAGCCGGGCAGCCTGTTCCAGTCCAAGTACAGGGTGAAGCTGGCCGAGGGTCAGCCGCGTCCGGATCGTCTGGCCGGGTCCCTCAAGGGTGAATACGGCGAGGCCGGCTGGCAGGTGCGCGACCACAGCCGGGCCGCGCCCGGCGCCAGCCGGTTCTTCGAGCGCATGGGCCAGTTCCTGGGCCTGATCGGCCTGGCCGCCCTGGTCATCGCCGGGATCGGCGTCAGCAACGGGGTCTCCGGTTACCTGACCGCGCGCCGGGGCTCCATCGCCACCCTCAAGGTGCTCGGCGCGTCGGGCCGGGACATCGCCGGGATCTTCCTCCTTCAGGTCGGGGTGGTGGCCGGGGCGGCCATCCTCGCCGGCCTTGCGGCAGGTGCAGCAGCGCCCTCCGTCCTCCTGTCCCTGATCGGCGACCGCCTGCCCGTACGGCCGGAGTTCTCCCTGCAACCTGCGCCCCTGCTCCTGGCGGCCGCACAGGGCCTGCTGATCGCCTTCATCTTCACCTGGCTCCCCCTGGCCCGGGCGGGGGCGACCCCGCCGGCGGCTATCTGGCGCGCCGCGCTGGAGCCGCCCCGCACGCCTGCCCGGAGGGACCTCGCCAGGGTCGGCGCGGCCGCCGCCCTGTCCGTGATCCTCGCCCTCGTGACCGCCGACCGCCCCCTGTTCTCGGCGGGCGTGCTGGCGGCGGCCGGCGGCGTCCTTCTGTTCCTTTCCGCGGTCGGCCTGGGTGTGAAGGCCCTGGCCCGGCGGCTGCCCCGGCCCGCCTCGCCGCTTCTGCGGCTGGCCCTGTCCAACCTGCACCGGCCCGGCGCCCAGACCCCGGCCCTGGTGATCGCCATGGGACTGTCCCTGACCCTCTTCGTCCTCATCGCCGCCATCCAGACCAGCCTGGACGCAGAGATCGCCCGCTCCGTCCCGGCCCGGGCGCCGGCCCAGTTCGTGCTGGACGTGCCCTCCGCCGGCGCCGATGCCTTCCGCAAGGCGGTCACGGACGCCGCGCCCGAGGCCCGGGTGGACCTCGTCCCCGCCCTGAGGGGCATGATCACGGCCTATGGCGACCAGCGGGTCCGGGATCTTAAGGTCATTCCGAGGGAAGCCTGGGTCCTGCGCGGCGAGCGCGGGGTGACCTACGCCGCCGACCTGCCTGAAGGCAGCGAGATCACCGCCGGGGAGTGGTGGCCCCGGGACTATGCCGGGCCGCCCCTGGTCTCCCTCGACGAACGGGTCGCCGAGGCCCTGGCCCTGAAGGTGGGCGACACCCTTACGGTCAGCGTCCTGGGGCGCGAGATCCCCGCCCGGATCGCCTCCCTTCGACGGATCAACTGGGAGACCCTGGGCTTCAACTACATGATGGTCTTCCCCCCCAGCACCCTGGCGGGCGCGCCCCACACCCTCGCCGGCGCCGTCAGCCTGCCGCCCGAGCGCGAGACCGCCTCGGCCCGGGCCATCCTGGCCGCCTTCCCGGGCGTTTCGGTAATCTCGGTCCGCGAGGTCCTGGGGCAGGCCCGCACCCTGCTGGACCAGATGGCCCTGGCGGTCCTGGCGGCGGCCTCGGTGACCTTGTTGGCGGGCATGGCGGTCCTGACCGGCGCGGTCGCCGCCGCCCGCCAATCCCGCACCTACGACGCCGTGGTGCTGAAAACCCTGGGCGCCACGCGGGGCCAGTTGCTCTGGGTCCAGGCCCTGGAGTTCGCGATCCTGGGCCTGCTCCTGGCCGCCGTCGCCCTGGCGGTGGGGCTGGGCGGCGCCTGGTGGATCCTCGTCCAGGTCTTCGAGTTCACCTGGGCGCCGGACTGGGGGCGCGTCCTGGCGACCCTCGGCGCCGGCCTGGGGGTCACCCTGGTCTTGAGCCTCGCCGGCGCCCTGCCCATCCTGTCGGCCCGCCCGGCGACGGCCCTGCGGACGGTCTAGGCGGAACGTCACGGAAGGGGGGATCAGGGATGAGCGACTTCTACGCCCGCGACCTGGCGGAGATTCATGCCGAAGGGTTCGGCGCCCTCGGCGCGGCGGCCGCCGGGTTCGTCCGCCAGGCCCTCGGGGACCGGGTCGCCGGCGCCCGGATCGTCGACATCGGATGCGGCGCCGGGGCGCTTTCCGCGCCGCTCTCCGAAGCCGGCGCAGAGGTCTGGGGGCTCGACCTCTCGCCGGCCCTCCTGGATATCGCCCGACGCCGGGCGCCCCGCGCCACATTCCGGCAGGGGTCCCTGCATGAAACCGATCTTCCCCGGGCGGACGTGGTCTGCGCGATCGGCGAGGTCGTGAACTACCTGGCCGACCCCAGGGCGGGCGAGGCGGGACTGGCGGACTTCCTGCGAAGCGTCGCCGGAGCCCTCGCCCCAGGGGGCCTTCTCCTGTTCGACGCCGCCGCCCCCGGCAGGGGCGCCAGCAGAAGCTTCACCGAGGGCCCGGGCTGGGCCGTAGGCTCCATCAGCGAGGAAGAAGCGGGCGTGCTGACCCGCCGGATCACAACCTTCCGCGAGACGGCGGGAACCTGGAGGCGTTCGGAGGAAGTCCATCGCCTGGCCCTCCTGGCCCGGGAGCGAGTCCTCGAGGCCCTCGAGGCGGCGGGCTTTCGGGCGGAGGCCCTGCCTGGCTACGGCGCCCTCGCCCTCCCCGCCGGCCTGCCCGCCTACCGCGCCATCCGGCGCTGAGCCCCTGGTATCAGCCGGACGACCGCGACCCCGCCTGAAAGTACAGCCAATCGCTGACCTTGAGAGCGAGGATCGCGCCAAGCGCCTGGCCCGCCAGGAAGCCCGGGACCGAGGCCGGGGCGATGCCTGCAAAGGTATCCGTCAGGCTCCGGGCAAGCGTTACGGCCGGGTTGGCGAAGGACGTCGAGGCCGTGAAGCCATAGGCCGCGGTGATGTAGAGGGCCACGAGGGCCGCTACATGATCGGGGGCGAGGCGACCGGCCAGCCGGATCACCAGGATGAGGCCGAAGGTCGCCACGGCCTCCGAGAAGACCTGGCCGGCGCCTGAGCGGAGCTTGTCCGAGACCTGCAGCAGGGGCAGGTCGAACATGGCGTGCGCCATGAGAACCCCGGCGAAGGCGCCAAGTAGTTGAACCGCGACCCGCAGGAGGCCCTCGCGTGCACCAAAGGCCTCGTCGCGAATCTCAGATGCCGTGACAAGAGGGTTGAACTGGGCGCCAGACACTGGCCCAAGCAGGGTGATCAGGACCGCAAGGCCCGCCCCGGTGGACAGGGTGTTGAGCATCAGGGCGACGGCCGTATTCCCTCCGGACAGCTGTTCTCCCATGATCCCGGAACCCACCACGATGGCGAGCAGCAGGGCCGTTCCAAGCCCCTCGGCGGCCAGGCGGCGATGAAGATCAATGGCGGTCGCTGTCACGGCCACGTGTCCCGGCTGGGATCCTCGCAACCGATCCGGTCCAGCACGGCTTTGGCGCCAGGCCCTTCCAGATCCTCCGGCGGCAGGGAGAGGAAGGCTTCGATCCGGGCCCGGAGCCTGCTGGCCGCAAGGCCGAAGGCCGCAGCGACTTCCGATTCCGAGCCTGTTACCGCCGCCGGGTCCGGCACCCCCCAGTGCGCGGTTACCGGCCGGCCTGGCCAGACCGGGCAGACCTCACCCGCAGCGTTGTCGCAGACGGTGAAGATGAAATCGATCGGCTCAGCCCCGGGGGCGGCGAATTCGTCCCAGGATTTCGATCGGAAGTCTTCGGGATCCAGCCCCAGGGACCTGAGCACCGGATGGGCGCCCGGATTGATCCGGCCAGTCGGGAAGGAGCCGGCGGAGAAGGCGCGGAACCGCGCACCGCCGAGGCTGCGCAACAACCCTTCGGCGATGACCGAGCGCGCAGAGTTGCCGGTGCAGAGGAAGAGGACGTTCTGGGGGCGCTCAAGCATGGGGTCGATCCCGGGTACGGATGAGAAATTCAGGGAACCGTAACGCCCTGGCATACGGGGGAGAGGTCGGCGCAGATCTCGGGCCGCCCTTCGCAGCAGTCCTCCATGAGGTAGGCCAGCAGGCCGCGCATGGCGCCGAAGTCAGCGGAGTAGACGATGGAGCGGCCATCCCGGCGCGACCGGGTCAGGCCCGCGGCGTTGAGGATGGCGAGGTTCGACGAAAGGGTGTTCGGAAGGCTGCCCGTGGCCCGGGCGATCTCTCCAGCCGCAAGCCCTCCCGGCCCTGCACGAACCAGCCGCCGGAAGACTTCCAGGCGTCCCGGATGGGCCAGAGCGCTGAGGGCGGCGATGGCGTTACTCGGCGGCATGAAATCGCACTCCAGAAGTGTTCCCGCTATTTAATCGATATTTCGGGAATTGTCGAATTTAGAATCCCGGCGCAGTCTCCATTTCCCCGAAACGGCCCGGACCCGGCATGCCGATCCCATCGCCCCTGAGAACCGACGATGTCTGGCTGGGCCGGGAGATGGCGCGCCGCGAGGACTGGCGCAGGGTGCTGGCATCGGAGGAGATCCGGGAACTGGCAACGGCCCAGGCTGCGGCGCGCCGGCGCAGCAAGGACCGCACGCAGTGGTCCCGGGAGGACTTTCCCCTCCCCGGCCTTGCCTCGCAGATCCGCCACTGGCTCTGGGACCTGGATGTAGGTCGGGGCTTCCTCTTGCTGCGGGGCCTCCCCGTGGCGGAGTTGGGCGACGAGGCCGCGGCGGACATCTATTGGGGCTTAGGCCTGCACCTGGGACGGGCGGTCTCGCAGAATACAGACGGAGACCTCCTCGGCCACGTACGCGACACCGGAGCCGACCCCGCCGCCTACGGGGTCCGCCTCTACAAGACCCGGGCGGAGCAGGACTTCCATACCGATGGGGCGGACCTCATCGGCCTGCTCTGCCTTCGGGCGGCGAAGTCGGGCGGCGTGAGCCGCATCGCCAGTTCAGCCGCCATCTACAACCGCCTTTTGGCCGAACGGCCGGACCTTGTCCCGGCCCTCTTCGAGGCCTTCCCCTTCGATACCCAGGGCCAGCACCGGCCAGGGACGCCCGCCTGGTTCGCCCGGCCGATCTGCCGCCTGATCGACGGTCGGCTGAACCTCTTCTTCATCCCCTGGTACATCCGCGAAAGCCAGCAGCACGCCGACGCCCCGCGGCTTTCCACCGAGCAGGAGGCGGTGCTCGGCTTCATCGAGACGGCGGCCAACGATCCCGACCATTACCTGGACATGGACTTCCAGCCTGGCGACATCCAGCTGCTGAAGAACGCCTCGATCCTGCACAAGCGCACCGCCTTCGAGGACTGGGACGACCCCGCCCGAAAGCGCCACCTGCTCAGGCTCTGGCTCGTCCAGGAGGACTTCACCGCCGGAGACGCCAGCCTTCGCGAAGGTGTGCAGGCCCCTGGCTAGGCGCGGCCGAGTCGCGCGGCGAGGGCCCTGAGGGCGGGATCGCGTTTTCGCGCAAGAAGCTCCATCGCCGTGCGCCCCTCGGGGTCCGGGATATCGCCGCGGGCGCCGAAGTCCGCCGCCATGGCGAGCGCCTCCACGGGGCTCGACTTCCGGATCATCAGGTGAAGGGCGGTCAGGCCATCGCGGCCGCACCGGTCGGGATCAGCCCCATGCTCAAGAAGCCGGCGCGCGCTGTCGAAATGGCTGGTGGCCACCGCCCAGAGGAACGGCGTTGCGCCGTCCTCGGACGTGACCTCGTCCACCGGAGCCCCGGCGCCCACCAGGAGATCAATGGCCTCCAGGTCTGATCGCCATGCGGCGGCGTAGAGGCAGAATCGGGGATCGGCGCCCCTCTCCAGGAGCCAGCGGGCGAGGACAAGGTTTCGCCCGCGACTAACGGCGTGCCAGAGCGGCGTCGCGCGCCACTCCCCCTCCGTGAAGGCCGCATCGTCGAGTCCCAGGCCCCGATCCAGGAGCCGCTCCGCCGTCGCGAGGCTGTCGGCGACGGTGCGGTCGGAGCCGCCAGGCTCGACCATGCAGGCGTGGTGAAGCCAGTTCCTTCCCCTTGCATCACGATGCCCCAGGAGCTCCGGGCGCGCGTCCAGAAGGTCGGCGACCTCGGTCGCCTTCCAGGCGCGAACAAGCGAATGGAGGCGGTTTGCAGACATCTGGGCCCGGCTCTGAGGCTATCCGGTGCATGCTGGAGGGGCGGGATCGACCTGGCAAGCCCGGTCGCCCGACGAAAACTGGACGCCTGAGTACACTCCGGCTAAGTAATAGAAAAAGCGTGAGAAAGTCCTGCCTGACGCGACTTGGCGACTTGCCCTGCCGCGGTAATGGGCGGAACATGAACCTGAACAGGAGGGCTTCGAACCTCCGCGGGTCCGTCTCGAACGGCTCCGACGAAACCAAGGGGAGGTAGGCGCGTGACCGACAAGGCGTCGGAAGGGCCAGCGGGGGCGACCCGCAGGAAGGGCGGCGTCTCCCGACGCTGGATCGTGATGGCCGGCGGCCCCCTGGTCATCCTGGCGGCCCTGGCCTGGTACTTCCTGGCCCTTGGCCGCTTCCAGTCGACGGACAACGCCTTCGTGCAGGTGGCCAAGACCCCCGTCGCCCCGTCGATCAGCGGTCGCGTGGTCGAGATCTACGTGCGGGAGAACCAGGCCGTGAAGAAGGGCCAGATCCTCTTCCGCCTCGACGCCCGGGACGCCCAGGCGAACCTGTCCGCCGCCGAGGCCCAGCTGGCCAGCGCAGAGCAGATGGTGGCCCAGCAGCGCGCCGCCTTCGGTCGCGAGCAGGCCAATGTCGCGGCCGCCCAGGAAAACCTCCGGCACGCCGAGGCCGAGGCCGCGCGCCAGGCGGGCCTGGCGTCGGCGGGCGCCGGTTCCGTCCAGCAGGCCGACCAGGCGCGGCACGTGGCGCGCCTGGCCCGCGAACAGCTCAGGGCGGCCCAGCAGTCCGAAGCGGCGGCCCTCGCCGTGCTAGGCGGGGATCCCCAGGCCGGGTCGCGGGCGGCCGCCGTCCTCCAGGCGCGCGCCCAGCTTGAGCGCGCGCGTCTGAACTCCTCTTACACCGAGGTGGCGGCGCCCTCGGACGGGGTGGTCGCCCGGGTCGACCAACTTCCGGTCGGCGCCTACCTCAACGCCTCACAGCCGGCCTTCTGGCTGCTTTCCGGCCGCCCTTGGGTGGAGGCGAACTTCAAGGAGGACCAGGTGGCCCGGATGCGCGTCGGTCAGCCAGTCGAAATCGATATCGACGCCTATCCCAAGGGGCGCCTGAAGGGGCGCGTCGCCAGTTTCGCCCCCGGCACCGGCCAGGCCTTCTCCGCCCTGCCCGCCCAGAACGCCACCGGCAACTGGGTGAAGGTCACCCAGAGGCTTCCGGTCCGCATCGAATTCGACCAGCCGCCGCCGGACATGGCCTCCCGCGCCGGCCTGTCCGCCATGGTCAAGGTCGACGTGCGATCCGGCCGTGACGGGAACTAGCGCCATGCCGGACAGGCGTGACCTTAAGGGCCTTCGGCCTGGGGGCCTCGTGCTGGCGGCGGGCCTGCTGCTCCTGTGCGGCTGCGCCTCGTCGACGGAGACCTTTGTCGCCCCGGCGGGAACCCCGGCTGCGGACGGCTACGCCATGGCGGGCGAGCGTGCGCCGCCGAGGGTCGTCATGGAGGCCGGGGCCCGCTCCCGTGAGTGGTGGACGGCGTTTGGGTCGCCCCAGCTGGATGAGGTGATCCGCATGGCCCTTGAGGGATCCCCGGACCTGGCCGAGGCCCGGGCGACCCTTGACCGTCACCAGGCCGAGGCGGAGGCCGCACGGGCCCTGCTGAAGCCGCAGATCGGCCTCAACGCCCGCGTCGAACGCCAGCTCTTCAATAGCGAGGCCTTCGGCTTCAGCGGCTTCCCGAGCCGCACCTTCAACATCTTCAGCCTGGGCGGGCTGGTCAGCTACGATCCGGACCTCTTCGGGGTGGGACGCGGACGGGCCGCCGAGGCGGGCGCCCTGGCCGATTCCGCGCGCTGGGAGGCGGACGCCGCAGCCCTGGCCCTTTCAGCCAACGTCGCCATCGAGGCCGTCCGGATCGCCGGCCTGAACGCCCAGATCGAGTCCGCCGAGAAGGTGCTCGACGATGACCGCAAGCTGGTCGAGCTTGCGTACCGCGCCGAGGCCCTGGGCGGCCTGTCGCGATCCGGCCGCATCGAGATCGAGGCCCAACTGGCCGCCGACGAGGCCTTGATGCCGGACCTCTTCCGGCAGAAGGACCAGGCGAGGCGCCGCCTGGCGGTCCTGGCCGGAAAGTCCCCCGCAGAGTGGACCCCGCCGGACTTCCGGCTTTCGGACCTCAAGCTGCCCGCCGCCCTGCCGGTCGCCCTGCCGTCGGAGCTGGTCAAGAGCCGCCCGGACATCCAGGCCGCAGAGGCCGACCTGCGCGCCGCGCGCTTCGCGGCCCGGGCGGAACAGGCGGACTCGCTGCCCAAGCTGCAGATCACCGGCGACTACGCCCAGACCTCGAATGACCTTGAAGAACTGTTCAGGTCCGACTCCAAGGGTTGGAACCTCTCCTCAGGCCTGAGCGTCCCGATCTACGATGGCGGCCTCGCCAAGGCCAACCGGAGGGCGGCGGAGGCCGACCTGCGGGCGGCGGAGGCCCGGTACCGGCAGGCGGTGCTGGCGGCCTTCTCACAGGTGGGCGGACTGATGTCTTCCCTTGAGGCCGGAGAGACGGAGATCGCCGCCTTCCGCCGGGCCGTCGACAGCGCCCAGCAGGACGCCGACATCACCCTGGCCGGGGTCAGGCTGGGCGGCACGCCCCTGCTGAGGGCGATCGACGCCCGACGCCAGCTCAGCCTGGCCCGGCGGAATCTCGCAACGGCTGAGGCGCGTCGCCTGTCCGACATGATCGGGCTGTTTGCGGCGGCGGGAGCAGACTGGCGGTCGGCCACCGATGACTGACGCGGTCGACTTCCTCGAAAAGGACAAGGCGAACCGCATCCCCATCACCGGCGCCCTGATGCTGGCGACGCTGATGCACACCCTCGACAGCACCATCGCCAATGTGGCCCTGCCCAACATGCAGGGCAGCATCTCGGCCTCCCCGGAACAGCTGACCTGGGTGTTGACCTCCTACATCCTCGCGACGGCGGTGATGACGCCGCTCTGCGGATGGCTGGCGATGAAGTTTGGCCGGAAGCGGATGATCGTGTTGTCGATCATCGGCTTCACCGCAGCCTCCATGCTTTGCGGCATCGCCACCTCTGTGCCGGAGATGGTGCTCTTCAGGACGCTCCAGGGCCTGGCGGGCGCCTCGCTGATGCCGCTGTCCCAATCCGTCATGCTGGACACCTATCCGCCGGAGCAGATCCCCCGGGTCATGAGCCTCTGGAGCTCGGCGGTGATCCTCGGCCCCATCCTGGGTCCGATCGTCGGCGGATGGATCACCGAGCACCTGGACTGGAGATGGGTCTTCTTCATCAACCTGCCGCTCGGGATCATCGCCGTGTTGGGGGTCTCCAACTTCATGGCCGACGATCCCGGAGGCCGACAACGACCTTTTGATTTCATTGGTTTTTCAGCCCTGACGGCCTTTGTGGTGGGGCTCCAGCTGCTGCTGGACCGCGGACCTGGCCAGGATTGGTGGGAGTCCCCCGAGATCTGGACCTGGGCCGCCATCTCGCTCGCGGGGTTCTGGGTCTTCATCACCCAGTCGGCGACGGCGGCGCATCCGTTCTTCCACCGCGACCTCGCGAAGGACGGAAACTTCGTGGGCACCACCGTCTTCAGTTTCTTCGTGGGCGTACTGCTCTTCTCCACCAGCGCCCTCCTGCCCGTGCTCATGCAGAACCTGCTGGGGTACTCGGCCATGCAGACTGGCACGGCCAGCGTCAGCCGGGGGCTGGGATCGCTCATGTCCTTCCTTATGGTGCCGTTCCTGATCCAGAAGCTGGGAGCCCGGACGGTGCTCCTGACAGGCACGGTGCTGAGCATTGTCTCGCTCGGGGGCATGGCAGGCTTCGACCTGTCGATGACGGATGGCCCGATCATCGTCAGCGGCTTCCTCCAGGGGGCGGGAACGGGGCTGCTGTTCGCTCCCCTCAGCACCCTGGCCTATGTCACGCTCAGTCCTGTCCACCGGGTGGAGGGCACTATCCTGTCGACCATGGCGAGAAGCCTGGGATCCGCCGTCGGCATCTCGCTGGTCCAGGCGATGGTGCTCAGGAACAGCGCTCTGGCGCACAGTGAACTGTCCAGTCGGATGGACCCCAGCAGCCCTGTCCTGAACGACATCCTGCAGATTCCCGGCGCCCTGACCACCGCGGAGGGGCTCGCCCGGGTGAATGGCGAGGTGACCCGCCAGGCGATGATGATCGGGTATGTGGACGTCTTCAGCTGGATGGCCCTGCTGACCCTGGCCATGCTCCCGCTGGTCCTGATCCTGAGGCCGCCGCCAAAAGCGCCCGTGGAGAAAATCAGTCCAAGTTCGGACTAGAAAATCCCGCTCCAGTCGCCATTTTGGACAAAAGACCAGAGGAAGCCCAGGAAACCCAAATGACAGAGACAGCGAGCCCGTCGACGGACCCCGTCGTTCCGCCGGCGACGGCCACCGTCACGGAGGCGCCGTATTCGGCCGCCTACACCCGCTACGCCATGCTCCTCCTGCTGGCGATCTATACGGTCAACTTCCTTGACCGCTCGGTCATCAACATCCTGGCCGAGCCCATCAAGAACGAGCTGAAGCTCGCCGACTGGCAGCTGGGCCTGATGAGCGGCCTCGCCTTCGCCCTGTTCTACACCTTCCTCGGCATTCCGCTCGCCCAGATGGCCGAACGGCGGAACCGGCCGATGATCATCGGCACCTCGGTGGCGGTCTGGTCGGGCTTCACGGCCCTGTCGGGGGCGGCCGGCAACTTCTGGCAGTTGGTCCTGTGCCGCATCGGCGTGGGCGTCGGCGAGGCCGGATGTACGCCCCCGGCCCACTCCCTGATCGCGGACTATGTCCCCAAGGAAAAGCGGGCCTCGGCCCTCGCCTTCTATTCCATGGGTACGCCGCTCGGCGGCCTTATGGGCCTTATCCTGGGCGGCCTGATCGCTGACGCCTACGGGTGGCGGGTCGCCTTCCTGGTGGCGGGCGCGCCGGGCATCCTCTTCGCCTTCCTCTGCTGGTTCACCCTGCGCGAGCCCCGCAAGATCCTGGCCGAGCACAGCGCGCGGATCACCGCCGCCCAGGCCACCTTCCGCGAGACCCTCTCCTACCTGATGAAGAAGAAGACCTTCTGGCTGATCGCCCTTGGCGCGGCCATCAAGGCCTTCATCGGCTACGGCCACGCTCCGTTCACGGCCTCCTTCTTCCTGCGGGTCCACAGCGAGGAGGTCGCCCGGCTGGCCTCGATGTTCGAACTCAAGTCGGTCGGCTTCATGGGCCTGGCCCTGGGCCTCATGGGCGGCACCGCCGGCATGATCTCCGCCTGGCTCGGGGGACAGATCGCCGACCGGTTCGCCAAGACCGACCTGCGGGGCTATGTCGTCGTCCCCGCCATCGCCTCCCTGCTGGCGGTGCCGATCTACATCATCGCCGTCAGCGTGCCGTCGGCCTCGGTGGCGCTCTGGATCCTGGTGATCAACGGCCTCCTGGGCTCGCTCTGGTATGGCCCGGTCTACGCCATCGGCCAGTCCATCGTGCCGCCGCACATGCGCGCCACGACCTCGGCCATCCTGCTCTTCGTGATCAACCTGATCGGCCTGGGCCTCGGCCCGACGGTCGTGGGGATCATCTCCGACGTCATGGCCAACGGCGTGGGCCTCGGCTCCGCCCAGGGCGTGCGCTGGGCCCTGATGATCTCGACCTGCTTCGGCGTCGTCGCCTTCGCCCTCTTCTGGATGGCGCGCAAGACGATCCGCGAGGAAATGGAGTCCTGATCGGGCGCCCTGGCGGGGGTCAGATCCCCGCCAGTACCTCCTCGCGGGAGAGCCTGAGCGCGATGGCCATCATGGCCTCGCCCATCGGGCTTCCGTGGAACCAGCCCGCGTACTGGGCCGCGACGCAAAAGGCCCATCCCAGCAGGCGATCCGGCGGCAGGTTCGCCAGGGCGGCGACCCGGCCGGCCCGGCCGACGACGACCTCGGGCGCGGCGACCCCGCCCGGCGGCGGGCCGGGAAACAGCATCATGGCGTGATCGCTGACGGGATCCCCCCTCAGGCCCTTGGGGTCGATGGCCAGCCATCCCCGGCCCTCGCCGCCATCCAGGAGGTTGCCCGCGTGCAGGTCCCCGTGAAGCGGGGCCTCACCTGTCGTCGTGGCGAGCAGGCGCTCCAGGAGCCTGGCGGCCTCTGCATAGACCCCGGTCCCGCCCACATGGGCGGCGGCCTGGGGCAGGATGGAGAACCAGGCCGAAAGCGGCAGAGGCTCCACCGGGAAGGGACCCGGCGCCGCCTGGAGCGTTTCAACCCCCTTGCAGAGAATGCGAAAGGCGGCGTCCTCGCCCGCCTCCGCGGCGACCTGAGACAGGCTGCGAGGCCCGGCGGCGCGTTCCAGGAGCACCGCGTCCGCCTCCCGCTCAACCACCTCGACGGCGCCGCGACCCGCGTATCCCGCCAGGAAGGCCGAGCCATGGACCTCCTGGTCAGCCATGGCGGCCTTGAGCATCAGCGCCCGACCGTCGCGGGTGACCGGCAGGAGACGGCTCCAGGTGCTGGAAAACGGCGCCCCGTCCGGCGTCAGGCGCCAGCGTTCCAGCCAGGGATGAAAGTCGGCAAGGGTCATGCCCCTTGCTGGCCCGCGCGCCCTCGCGGCTCAAGCGGAAACAAAAGTTGACGCCACCGTCACTTTCACTTTCCATACCGCTGCATAAAAAAGGACACACCGTGGCGCGCCTCCTGGCCCTGATCTTCCAGAATCTGCCGTTCCTGTTCGGGATTGGCTTCCTGACGCCCCTGATCGCCCAGGTCCTGGAGCGGACCCTTCCCTCAATTTCCGGCACGGCCTGGCCCCTTGCGGTGGGGCTGTTGGTCGGCGGCGGCTGGGGCCTGGTTGCGCAGAAGACAGGACGCTGGCTGTGAGCGCGCGCCCTGAATTCACCGTCGAGGCCCTCAAAGCCCTGCCCGACCGCGAGCTCAACCGACTTGAGGCCAAGGTGGCCGGGAGGTTCATGGGCGGCCTGCCCTGGGGGTCCGTCCTGTGGGGCCTGGGCAACCTGGCGGTCTGGCTCTCGCTCTGGCCCCTGACCCTGTCCGGCCTGATGCCCCTCTGGCTGGCCTTTCCCATCGCAACCCTGAACGTCGCCCTCTGCTACCTTCCCTCGCATGAGGCCCAGCACCGGATCATCGCCCGGGAGGGCGAGCCCCTCTTCTGGCTGAACGAGCTGGTGGGCCACCTGTCTCCCCTGCCCATGCTGCTGCCCTATGGCGTCGCGCGGCTGACCCACTACGAGCACCACCTGCACGCCAACCACCCCGAGCTGGACCCCGACATCCACACCAGGGCGCCCAACGCCTGGCGACACCTCCTGAACACCCTCGCCCACCGCCAGCCGGGGTCGGCGACGGGCGGCAACTACGGCAAGGCCCTGGCGCGGATCGGCACGGACGAAGCCCGCCGGGCGGGCCTGGTCGCGGCGCTCTACACCCTGGCCTACCACGCCATCCTGTTCGGCCTCGCCTGGTCCGGCTTCGCCATCGAGGCGGCCCTGATCTGGTGGCTGCCGCGCATCCTGGGGACCACCTACATCCAGTTCTACCTGAGCTGGGCGCCGCATCATCCGGCGCAGGAGATGGGCCGCTATCGCGACACCCGCGCCTTCCGCAGCCGGGTCGGCAACCTGCTCTCGTCGGGGATGCAGTTCCACATCCTGCACCACCTCTATCCGCGCATACCCCTGCTCCGGCACGCCCGGGCCTACGAGGCGCTGAGGCCCTTCCTGGTGGTGCGGGGCTGCCGGCTGGACGGGCTCTAGAGGCTGCGGGCCAGGGTGGCGGCGTCGTCACGCCGCGACAGGGCCCACTCGCCCAGGCGCCGGGCCCACCAGGTCTCACCCCCATGGGAAAGACGCAGCCGGTGCAGGGCGCCCGTGTAGCGGTGCAGGGCGTGCTCGGCGCTGACCCCGATGGCGCCGTGGACGGCGTGGGCGATGCCGGCGCAGACCAGGGCGGCCTCCCCGCAGCGAAGCTTGGCGACGGCCGCGGCGGGCGCGGAGACCTCGAGCGGGGCGCCCGCCAGGGCGGTCTCCGCCGCCATCCGCGCGGCCATGACCTCCTCGGCCATCACCGCGATCTGGTGCTGGATCGCCTGGAACTTGCTGATCTCGCGGCCAAACTGGCGTCGGGTGGAGGCGTGGTCCAGGGTCATGGTCTGGAGGGCGTGGAGCAGCCCGGCCATGACCGCCGCGTCCGCCGCCGCGCACAGGGCGCGGGCCGTCTCCGCCGGAACCCCGCCCGCCGCCAGCGCGGGGGCGGCATCCGCGCAGTCCAGGGCCTCCGGGTCGACGAGGCGGGCCAGCAAGGTCTGGACGATGGCCGGCGGCGCGGCCCTGCGCCCGGCCTCGAAGGCCAGGGGGAAGAGGCCGGAGAGGTCCAGCCCCGCCCCGCCCTCGGCCTCGGGCCGCAGGACGTCGAGGAAGCCGGAGGCGGAAAGCTCAGGCCAGGGGTCGGCGCCGAGGCCGTCCAGGAGCTTGCAGAAGGAGTCGAGGAACAGGTCGTCGCTCATGGCCTCACCTCAGTCCAAGCCCGCGGGCGATGATGCCGCGCAGGATCTCGCGCGTGCCGCCGCGCAGGGAGAAGGTCGGGCTCATGCCCGCCAGGTAGTCGAGGGTGGCGAGGAGGGACGCCGGGACCGGCCCCTCCACCGAAGCCAGGTGGTCGGTGACGAGGGCGGGGATGGACTGCTCGAAGCCGGCGCCCAGGTCCTTGACCATGGAGGCCTCGACGACGGGGCTTTCGCCCCGGGCCAGCTGGCCGGTCACCGCCAGGGACATGTTCCTCAGGGTCGCCAGCCGCGCCAGCATCCGCCCCGCCAGTTCCGCCTCGGACTCGGTGGGGCCGCCCCGCGAGCGGATGAAGTCCATCCATTCGTCGATCAGGACGGTGGAGGAATAGAGGCGCTCCGGACCGCTGCGCTCGAAGGCCAGCTCGGCGTTGACCTGGGCCCAGCCCTGGCCCTCCTGGCCGATCAGGGCGTCCTCGGGCAGGTCGACATCCTCGAAGAAGACCTCCGAGAAGTGCTCGTCCCCCGCCAGGTCGCGGATGGGTCGGGCGGTCACGCCGGGGGTCTTCAGGTCGATGAGCAGCTGGGAGAGTCCCGCTTGCCGGTCGTCCGGCCCGCCGCTGGTCCGCACCAGGGCGACCATGTAGTGGGCCTTGTGGCCGTAGGTGGTCCAGATCTTGGAGCCATTGAGCCGCCAGCCCGAGGCTGTGCGCTCGGCGCGGGTGCGGACGCTGGCGAGGTCGGAGCCGGAGTTGGGCTCGCTCATGCCGATGCAGAAGAAGGCCTCGCCCCGGCAGATGCGCGGCACGATGTCCCGGCGCTGGGCTTCCGTCCCGTAGCGCAGGAGAAGAGGCGCGCTCTGGCGCTCGGCGATCCAGTGGGCGGCCACGGGGGCGCCCGCCGCGAGAAGCTCCTCGATCAGCACGAACCGGGCGAAGGGGCTGCGGCCGCCGCCGCCGAACTCCACCGGCAGGGTCAGGCCGACCCACCCGCGGGCGGCGAGGTCGCGGGAGAAGTCGGCGTCAAATCCCATCCAGGTGCGCGCCCTCTGGGCGCCAGGGACGCCGGCGAGACGCTCGGCCAGGAAGGCGCGCACCTCCGTCCGGAGGGCTTCGTCCTCCTGGGGGATCGCAGCTGGGACAAGGGGAGCAAGCACGGCGGATCTCCGGGTCAGGCCGAGGGCGGATTGGTCTCGAAGCCAGGGGCGGACAGGAGGGCCTTCGACCAGGGCCGCGCGCTGCGGGTCCAGACCTGGAGGGCCGGCGTCACGTCCTCCTCGCTTTCCAGCGCGCCGACCTTGACCGCGACCATGCCGTTGCCGAGGCGCGAGGCCAGGGGCGAGCCGCACTTCGGACAGAAGCAGCGCTCGACGGAGCCGCCGCTTTCGCCCTTGTCGGCGAAGACGGCGTAGCCGCCCGTCAGGCGGAAGGCGGCGCCGGGGACGATGGCGTTGACCGAGAAGGCCGAGCCGCTGGTCTTCTGGCAATGGGTGCAGTGGCAGGCGACGGTCACGACGGGGGCGGCGTCGCATTCGAAGGCGACTTCACCGCAGAGGCACTTTCCACGCATGGCGGGTTCTCCGGGTCGGGGCGCGGGACGGCGCCCGACCTGGTATTTGACAGACCCCCGGCGGGGCCGCCAGTAGGTGACCAAGCGGCAGGCTGCAGGTTTCTGCGCCCTTGCGGATGAATGGGGAGACGAAGATGGGCGGGCACATCCAGGACCGGGTGGTGATGGTCACCGGCGGCGGCGGCGGATTCGGCCGCCTGATCTGCGAGAAGGCTGCGGCCCTGGGCGCGAGCATCGTCTGCACGGACATTGACGAGGCCGGCCTGACCGGGACGGCGGCGTCGATCCTGGCGGCGGGCGGGCGGATCCTGCACCATCGGGCGGACGTGACCTCCCTGTCCGATCTCCAGGCGGCGGTCACCGCCGGGGTCCGGGAGTTCGGGCGGATCGACGTGCTGGTGAACAACGCCGGCGTCATGCCCCTGGCCTTCTGGCGCGATCACCTAGAGGCGGCGCAGGCCTGGTCGCGATGCATCGACATCAACATCAAGGGCGTCATGAACGGGATCATGGCGATCCACGACCAGATGATCGCCCAGGGCCAGGGCCAGGTGATCAACATCTCCTCCATCTACGGCAACTTCCCGGTGGCGGGAGCCGGGATCTACGGCGCGACCAAGGCCGCGGTGAACTTCCTGTCGGAGTCGCTGAGGGTCGAGTCGCAGGGGCGGATCAAGGTCACGACGATCCGGCCGACCGGGGTGCCTGCGACCGGCCTGGGCGCCGGCGTGATCAATCCCGAGGCCATTGTCGGCATACTGGGCCAGAACACCGCCAGCTACCTGGGCGCCCTGCAGGGTCGGTCCAACGCGCCTGCGGACCCCGGACAGGCCGACCCCGGGTCGGTCGGCTACCTCGCCCTCGCCCCGGAATTCATTGCCGACGCCGTGATCCACGCCATCGACCAGCCCTGGGGCGTCTCGGTCTCTGACATCACGGTTCGCGCCACGGGCGACCAGTACATCCTCTAGCCGCTGCGTCGCCGCGATGACCGCGGCGAACTGACATCGAACTGTCATCAAAACGAAGCCTGAGCGTCACCTCCCGTGCCTAGACAGGGCCCGAATAGGGGCGTTTCGGCGACCGGCCTGACAAGGTCGCAACTCCCCGTTTGTGCGCGAAATGTCGACACGGTGGAGACCGAACCATGACTGCCCTCGGTAAGCTGAAGACCCTCGCCCTCTTCGCCGCAGCCAGCACCCTGCTGGCGGCCTGCGGCGGCGGCTCCGACATCGCCTCGCCCGGCGAAGGCCAGTTCGCCACGGGTGGGACCGGCGGCGGGAGCGGCGGCGGATCCGGCGGATCCGGCGGGGCGTCGGCGGACTGCCCGACCGGCTTCATCAACCTGGGAACCATCGCCAACGGGACGCTTCGCTCCTGCGGCATTCCGCGCCTGATCACGGGCAACCTGACCCTGCCCTATCGTCCCGGCACTGCCTACAGGATCGATGGAAAGGCGGAAGTCGGCCAGGATCTTGGGCCGGACGCCCAAAACCCTCGCACCGGCGTCCAGTCCGGCGTCCTCACCATTGAGCCCGGCGTTACGGTGTTCGGCGGGATCGCCGAGTACCTGGTCGTCAACCGGGGCTCGCGGATCATCGCCGACGGCACAGCCTCGCGCCCGATCATCTTCACCAGCCTGAATGACCTCAACGGCGGCCCCGACCTGAAGGGCCAGTGGGGCGGCATCGTGATCGCCGGCCGTGCGAACATCAATCGCTGCCCGCCGACCGTGACCAGCTTCCCGGCCAACCCCTCGAACTGCGAATACCGGTTCGAGGCCATCCAGACGATTAACTGGGGCGGCAACGCCACCAACGATAACAGCGGCGTCCTCCGCTACATCCAGGTCAAGGAAGCTGGCTACGAAGTGGCCCCCAACGAGGAGCTCAACGCGATCACCTTCGGCGGCGTGGGCAACGGCACCGTGGTCGACTTCGTGCAGGTCCATGGCGCTGCTGACGATGCCGTCGAGTTCTTCGGCGGTTCGGTCAACGTCAAGCACCTCGTGCTGGACCAGTGGGATGACGACGGCTTCGACACCGATGAGGGCTACACCGGCGCCGCCCAGTACGTGATCAACTTCTCGGATGCGCCCACCGAAGAGGCTCGCTGTTTCGAGGCCTCCTCTTCCGGCTCCACCTCCGGCGGCCTGCCGCTCCTGCGCTCTCACCCGAAGATCTCGAATTTCGTCTGCCGGCTCGGCCTCGCGACAACCGTCTTCGACAGCAAGCAGCACCAGGGCATCGTCCTGAACAATGGGACGCGCTTCGACTTCGTGAACGGCGTGGTCTACTCCGCCAACACCTCCATCCCCTGCCTGGACGTGGACGGGTCATCCACCATGGCTGACCCCAAGTCGACGTTCTCGTCCATCGCCTTTTCCTGCGCCGGCGGTCCCTTCAGGGCCACCGACAATGACCAGGCCGCGGCCCCCGAGGCGCTCTTCAACGCAGGCCCGAACAATATCGCGACGGGCTACACCCCGACCTTCAGCCAGGTTTTCATCAACGGATCCAACGAGAGCGCCCGGGTGGCCACCAACCCGACGCCCTTCTCGTCCTTCCTGCAGTCCGTCGGCTTCATCGCCGCGGTCTCCGGTCCCAACGACAACTGGTACGTGGGCTGGACCTGCGGCCTGGCTGGCGCGGCCTCCTGCTGATCCGCGAAGACGTCCAGGGCGGCGGGACAGTCCGCCGCCCCCTCCCCTTCCTTCCTTGAAGGCCTGATCCCGATGAACCGCACCCTCCGCACCCTGCTGCTCGCCGGCGCCGCCCTGACCACGGCCCACTCCGCCTTCGCGCAGACCCCGCCGCCCGCGGACGGGACTGAGGTCGAGGAGATCATCGTCAACGGCAAGTTCATTCCCGATGTCATCCGGGACACGGCCGAAGTGGCGAACTTCCTCAGCGTCGAGGACGTCCAGCGCGCAGGGGACGATAACGCCGCCCAGGCCCTGACGCGGATCACCGGCATCTCGCTCGTCTCCGGCAAGTTCGTTTATGTGCGCGGCCTCGGCGAGCGCTACTCGCAGGCCCTGCTCAACGGATCGCCCCTGCCCAGCCCGGAACCCCTTCAGCGGGTCATCCCCCTCGACCTGTTTCCCGCCTCGATCCTCTCGGGAACAGTCATCCAGAAGACCTACTCGACCAACTATCCCGGCGAGTTCGGCGGCGGCGTGATCGACCTGCAGACCGTCGGCGCCCCCGATGAGACCTTCGTCAAGATCGGCCTGGGCCTCGGCGGCGACACCGAGACCACCGGAAACCGGAACCTGACCTATTACGGTTCCAAGACGGACTGGCTGGGCTTCGACAATGGCGCCCGGAAACTTCCCGTGGGCATCCGCGAGTTCGCCGCATCCCGTCCTGTCGTTCCCGGCACAGCGCCGGGCGGCCTGACGGACGACCAGTACAAGGCGACCGCCCGAAGCTTCACCAACGCGCCCCTGAACGTGCTGCAGAGGGAACGCTCGCCCATCAACGGGAACTTCGACATCTCTGCTGGCCACAGCCTGGACACGGACTACGGCCGGATCGGCGCCATCGGCGTCCTGAGTTACCGCAACGGCTGGCAGACCCGGAAAGGCGTGCGCCAGTCCACGGTTCCCGACGTCGGGGGCTTGGCGCTGGCGACCGACGCGACCTTCGAGGCTAACCAGAACGACATCGCCTGGAGCGGTCTTGCTGGCCTGGCCTGGGAACAGGACGAGAATGAGGTCCGCTACACCGGTCTCTGGATCCGCTCCACTTCCAAGCGGGCGCGGATCACCTCGAACTCCGCCCAGTCGCAGGGCAACGCCAATGTGAACGCCTACTACAGCGAATGGTACGAGCGGGTCCTCCAGCTCAGCCAGCTGTCGGGCAAGCACCGGGTCGGGGACTGGGACCTGGAATGGCGGGGTACCTACGGCCGCACCGCCCGCCAGGCGCCCTACGAGCGCATGTACCGCTACGGCCTTGCCGCCGATGGCTCCCGCACCGCTCTCCTCTCGGGCGCGAACCAGCTGGTCTCCTTCTCGGACCTCGACGAGAACATCGGCTCGGCCAACGTCGACCTCGCCTACGACCTTCCGGTGGAGTTCGTCCGTCAGGCCCAGCTGAAGATGGGCGCCGCCTGGCAGAAGAACAGCCGGACCTCGGTCCGCCGGGACTTCACCTACGACCAGGGCCGCAACTGGGACCCGGCGCGTTATGCCAGCGAGCGGATCGACTATCTGGTCTCTGACCGCAACATCAACGACGACATCATCATGCTGCGGGAGCTGACCGGCTCCTCCCTGACCGGGGACGCGGCGATGTACGACGCGGGCCTGGAAGTCGCCGCCGCCTACATCCAGGTGGACAGCGAGATTCGCCCCCTGCTCCGCGGCAGCCTCGGCCTTCGCTACGAGACGGCCGACCAGTACGTGAAGACCCTCGACATCTTCAACGAGGCTGCGGGGCCGATCTTCAGCCGGTCGGTCTCAAAGGACTATGTCCTTCCGGCCGCAACCCTGACCTGGAACTTCGCCGAGGACCAGCAGCTGAGGCTCGGCGTCTCCAAGACCATCGGCCGGCCCCAGTTCCGCGAAATGGCGCCCCAGCGTTATCGCGACACCGAGACCGACCGGATCCTCACCGGTAACCCGTACCTCGAAGACACCACCTTCCTGAACGTCGACGCCCGGTACGAGCGGTACTTCAGCAACGGCCAGTACTTCACCCTCGGCGCGTTCTACAAGGACATGGAAAAGCCCGTTGAGGCCCTGGCGGTGCTGGGCTCGGACGGCGCCTTCCGGCAAACCTTCTACAATGCGCCCGCCGCCGACATTTACGGCGCCGAGGTGGAGTTCAAGAAGTTCTTCGACCTGGAGACCGGCTCGGACTGGGTCGACAGCCGGCGCTGGCTGGTGGCCCTGAACTACACCTACACCTCGTCCAAGCTGAAGGTCTCCGACGGCGACACGATTGTCCTCGACATCACTGGCGTGGCCACCACCCCGCCTGCCAAGGACTATCTGACCGGCGGCGAAAAGCTGCAGGGCCAGTCGGATCACCTGGCCAACCTGCAGCTTGGGTTCGAGAACGAGGATGCGGGCTCCCAGGCGACCATCCTGGTCACCTATACCAGCGAACGGGTGGCGGCCCGCTCGAGCAGCCTCGACCTTCCGGACCTGATCCAGGAGCCCGGCATGCGCGTCGACTTCGTCTACCGCCGGAATTTCGAGCTGCAGGGCCGTGAGATGACGGCGTCGTTCGAGGCCCGCAACCTGACGGGGACCGACGCCAAGGAATACCAGGAAGCCGGCGGGAACCGCTTCGATACGAACAGCTTCGAGGTCGGGCAGTCCTTCTCCGTGGGCCTGTCGGCCCGCTTCTGATGCAGACGGGCGGTCCCGGCTAGTCCCGGGGTCGCCTTCCCGTCTCCATCAGGCCTGTCGGCTCAGATAGCGAACATCCGAGATCCGGCGCGCACCGCCGGAGCGCTCGACCTGCACCACGACGTCGATGACCCGGGACACGTAGGCCTGGACCTTGTCCCAGCCGAGGTCGAGACCGGATGTCAGGGCGAGCAGGCCGATCTGGTCCAGCGCACCCTCCGGACTGTCGGCGTGAATGGTCGTGATCGAGCCGGGATGGCCGCTGTTGACCGCACGCAGGAAGGCGAAGGCCTCGGACCCCCGGAGCTCGCCCAGGAGAATCCGGTCAGGCCTCAGGCGAAGGGCGGCCGTGAGCAGGGCGTCGGCGTCGACGCGGGCCTCACCCATGTCGCCACGCACGGCGATGAGCCCCACGCTGTTGGGATGATCCAGGCGGATCTCGGGGGCATCCTCAATGACCACCAGCCGCTCGGACGGGTCGATTTCCTTGACCATGGCGTTCAGCAGGGTGGTCTTGCCGCTGCCGGTGCCCCCCGAGATCACCAGGGTCTTCTTGCGGCGGATCGCCTCCTTGAGGAAGGCCAGCCTGTCGCCGGCGTCCAGAAGGCCGCCGAGATCCGGCCCTGAATCCGCGTCCCGAGCGTCGGCCAACGGGCGCTCGAACAGGCCCGCGGCGGAGAGTTCATCCAGGCTGAGGTCCGAGATCAGGTGCTTGCGGATCGCCAGGACGGCGCCGCCCCGGGTCGCCGGCGGCGCCACGACCTGGACCCGGGCGCCATCAGGCAGGGTCGCGGACAGGAGGGGATGCTCCCGGCTCACGCCCTGGCTGCTGTGCGCCGCAATCTGGCGGACAAGTCGCTGCAAGGTCATCTCGTCGAGCCCGGGCGCAGGCTCGCGCCGCATGCCGCCGGATGTCGTCTCGACCCAGACCTCCCCGGGTGCGTTGACCAGGAGGTCGGTGACCTCAGGGCGACCAAGCCAGGGCGCGAGCGGCGCCAGGAAGGCGCCCAGGTAGACCGTGGCGTTCATCAGCGGACAACTGCGGAGAAGTCGAGGTCACGGGCGACATAGACCTGGATCGCGGCCCCCTGCTCCACCCTCAGGGTGGCGGGAATGTCGGAGGTCCTGCCGGATCCCGCCATGCTCTGGCCCAGTTGGCCGGGCCAGCCGAGAAGCAGGGTGGTGTTGCCGCCGCCGGCGCTGTTGCTGGCCGCCGCCGTCACCCCGGCGTTCAGCACGGTCAGCAGAATGGACGCGCCGAAGCGTTCGAAGAAGTGATTGTCCACACTGCCCTCGACACCGCCCTGGCCCAGCCGGTCCACCGCCGGCGAGGCGATGTCGATGCTGACTCCCGTGGGGCTGATGATCCGGCTCCAGACGACGAAGGCCCGCGTCTGCCCGACCGATGCCGCCGACTTGTATTGGCCAATCAACCGGGAGCCGCGGGGGATGAGGACATGACGCCCGTCAAAGCCCCGGACATCGCGGCTGACCACGCCTCGGACAGCGCCGGGGAGGTCGGAGTTGATGGCCGATTCCAGCACCGCAGGGATCAGGGTTCCCTGGGGAACCAACCTGCCGAGGTCCTGCATCTGGACCGCCCGCGCGCCCGTCGAGGGCCCGCCCATGGTCCGGGCGGCGAAGCGCTCCTCTGCGGAGCCAGGCGGCTCTGGCGCGGCGGCGCCGGGAAGGTTGGCGGAGGCCGGAGCCGCCGCGGCGGCGCCTTCAGGCGGTGCAAGGTCCACCACCAGGGTGGGTGAACGGAGATAGGCTTCCTCGCTGCCCACCGCACCTGCTGGGGGCGAAGCGGGAACCGGAGCCGGTGTTGCGGGGGGCGCGCCAGCCGAGGGCATGGGAACCACCGGCGCCGGAGCGGGAGCCGCAGGCGCAGGAGCCGGAGGCGCGGGAACCTGGGCGTGCGCGCCGCGGGACGCGTTGAGGCCATTGAACACGAGGAGGCCCGCCAGGGCGGCGCCGGCCATGCCGCCCCAGAACACCACGGGCGAGTCGGGGGCCCTGACCCTAGGAAGGGTTTCCCCGGCCTGGGCCAGGACCTCGCTGGCGGGCTCTGGGGCCGACCTGGGCTTTCTGTCGAACATCATCATCTCCGCCAGAACGAACGCGGCTTCTCCGGGACCTCGCTGGTCTCGGACTGGCGAAAGCCTTCGTTGAAGATCCGGGTGACATCCCCGCCTCGCCGAAGAACGAACCCGCGGGCCACCCGATCGGCGACAAAGAGTCCGTCACGCAATCTCAGGTTGACCACCGCCTCGGCGCCATCCGGGTCGACGGCGAAGACGGCGGGCAGATCCTCGTCGCTGCGGAAGGCGAAATAGGTGTCGCGGCCGTCATCGAAGATCCGGACGGGCAGGAGGGCGCGGGAGCCCTGGAAGGCGTAGGCGGCGTTGCGCACCTCCGGCGCAGGATCGGGCGGGGGGGCGGCCTCGATCACCGCAACTGGCGGAGCGTAGAGGAACCTGACCGTGAAGGGGGTGGCGCGGGTCGGCTGGCCCAGGGCGGTCAACTGGAAGCTGTAGCGGCGCAGGTTGGTGATGACCGTCATGTTGGTCTGCGGACGCCGCGCCATCGGCTTGAGAAACAGCAGGTTCGCCCGCCGGTTCGGCGTGACCTGCCAGCCAAGGCTGTCGCCAATGGCCACGTTCTCAATTCGCTCGGACGGATCGAATTCCACGGTCAGCTGATGCCGCAGCGCGGCCTTCAGCTCGACGACGACGAAGGGATCGTAATCCACGAAGTGGATGCGAGGATCTTCGGTTCCGGGCCGGGGAGTGACGGCGTGGGCCGAAGCAGCAACGAGGGCCAGGCAGGCCGCAATGAGCATGGAGCGTAACATCAAGCGCCTCCTGGCCGCCTTGCAGCGGCGGGCCTCCTGTAGCTGCCCCCGAGGGTCTCGGACGGGAGCGGGCCGGATGCGGGAACCGGGTTCACCCGGGCCGGCGGGTCGTCCCGCCCCATCCTGCGAACCTGCACCTCGGACCGGCTTCCCTCCACGGTCAGCGCCTGGGCCAGGCGGTCCGCCCTAGAGAAGGCGAATCCCTCGGCCGGCGCCGGCGGGGCGGACGGCGCCCCTGCGGAGGCCCCGGGGGCCTCCCGCGAAGGCGCGCCCGCCCTGAGGCCGAGGGCGGCGACCCATGCAGCAACGATCAGGATCCCCTGCCCCACCGCAAAGACAAGCACCAGCGCGGCAATGCTCGTCGCGAAGCGGGGCTCGAGAGCCTGCAGCTCCCGTTGCTCGGCAAGGGCGGCGAGCCATGGCGAAAGGACGATCAGAAAGAGGACCAGCAAGGCCCAGCCCACGAGCAGGCTCAGGGCCGACCCCGCCAGGGCGCGGACCCATCCATGGAAGACCCCTCGCGTCACATTGAGAAGTGCGAGGGCGATGAAGACAGGCCCGACAGCCGTCAGGACCCCGATCGCCAGCTTTGCGCCGCCGACGACGCCCACGCTCATGACCATCACGGCGTCGGAGGCCAGGGCCAGGGCCTCGGCGGAAGCCGCCTCTGCGCTGGCGTACCCCTTGGCGTTGGGGGGCGCGCGGACCCCGAAGGCGACGGCCGAGCGGCGGAGTTCGTCATGGACGCGGTCGAGACCTGCGACCGGCTGGGCGGCCAGGGTCCGTCCCCCCTCCGCGCCGGTCCAGGGCGCTGCGACAGCGGCGGCGATCTGCACCGGCGCACGGTCGGCAAGGTCGAAGACCAGCGTCTGGAAGACGGACCAGTTCGTGACCAGAACCAGGATGGCGCCGATGCGGATTGCGGCTCCCGGCGCTTCGGACAGGCGGGCGCCCTCGGGGGCGAAGAGCAGGCGCCAGCCGATCAGGGCCACGTAAATGGTCATCAGCAGGGTGAGGGCCGCCCCAAAGAGGCCCGATCCCGCCGTCAGGGCCTCATATCCCCCCTGGGCGTAGGCCCGGGTCTGGCAGTCGATGGTGGCCATCACCCCGGTGATGGTCCCTGCATCCATGTAGGTGGGGCAGGCCTGGATCACGGGGCGGACCTTCCCGCCATGAAGGGCTCGAGCCAGGCCGAGGGCGCATCGCCGACCGCGGCGCGAAGCTGGTCAAGGCGGCGGACGGACCGCTCGGTCCCGGCAAGCACCTGGAGGGGACCGGACAGGCCGGAAAGGTCCAGCCGCGCGACGATGCTGTGGTCGCCCCGCTTGACCAGGAAGCAGCGCGAGGTGTCGGGCAGGGTCTTCACCAGGGAGAACTCGTGCTCGGAAAGGCCGAAGCCGTCGATGTACTCCTCGGGGCGGGCCCTGGGATTAGGGAAGAAGATCTGGGTCGCGGCCTGCTCGATGATCGCCGAGGCGATCCGGCTGTCGAGGGCGTCCGAGGCGCTCTGGGTGCAAAAGCCCACCAAACCGTTGCGCTTGCGGATGGTCTTTTCCCAGTCCTTGATCCGCCTGACAAAGACCGGATCGTCGAGGACCTTCCAGCCCTCGTCGACGACGAAGATGGCCGGAGAGCCGTCCAGCCTCTGCTCCAGCCTGTGGAACAGGTACATCATCGCCGGGGTCCGGACCTCGGGGGCGTCAAGGACCCGGGTCATGTCGAACCCCAGCACCCGTGTCTCGAGACTGAGCTGGTCCTCGGCGTTGTCGAACAGCCAGGCGTGCTCGCCGCCCTCGCACCAGGGGCCGAGGCGGAAGGCCAGATCCCCGGGGGTCGGCCGCCGGCCCCCTCGGAACAGCTCGCGCAGGAACCGGAGCCGACGATGAGAGGTGGGCTGGGCGAAGTTGGCGTCGAGCGCATCGGCGATCACCGCTCGATCGTCGGCGCTGAGAGTGGAACCGTCCGAAGACAGGAGCTGGGCGAGCCATTCCGCCAGGAAGGCGCGATTGGCGGGCTCATCCGGCAGCAGCAGGGGATTGAATCCGGTCGGCTCGCCTGGCCTCAGGACGTCATATCGCCCGCCGATGGCCCGGATGAAGGGCTCCGCGCCGCGATCCTTGTCGAAATAGGCGATCCGGGGGCTGACCCGCTCGGCCTGGGCCAGCAGGAAGGTCAGGAGGACCGTCTTCCCCGATCCTGACGGCCCGATGCAGGTGAAGTTGCCCAGGTCGCCCTGGTGAAAGTTGAAGTGGTAGGGGCCCGAGGCCGTGGTCTCCAGGACGGAGATCGCCGGGCCCCAATGGTTGCCCGTCGCCTGCCCCGTCGGATGGCTGTGGAAGCTGGCCAGACTGGCGAAGTTTCCGGCGGAGATCAGGCCCTTTCTGGCGATGAAGCGAAATCCACCCGGGAACTGGGCCCAGAAGCTGGGTTCGAGGTTGGCGTCCTCGCGGACGGCCAGGACGCCCGCCTCGGCAAGGGCCGACTGGACGTCGGCGACGGCGTAGTCGAGTTCATCCAGCTGGCCGGACTTCACCAGGATCGACAGGTGATGCTCGCCATAGACAGTGCGACCAGCCCCGACGTCGTCCCGCGCCTGGGCGAGCTCGCCGCGCAGGCTGAAGGCGTCGTCATCGGCGGCCTTGAGACGTCTCAGGGCCACGCCCATCCGGTCAAGCGAGGCCTGGCGATCCTGGAAGGCGAAGCTCTCGGTCAGGACCATCTCGTGCGGCAGGCGAAGGACGCCGTCGAGCAGACCCGGCGCCGTACGGGCGGGGTAGTCCTTGAGCCCGACCACGGCGGCGAAACTGCGCTCCCCGCCGTGACCGACACCGAACTCCAGGGCGTCCAGGCCAAAGGTCAGGCGACGCTGCCCCAAGGCCGAGGCGATGTCGCCCGACGGCGCGAGCACGGGGCGCGCCTCTCCGTTCAGAAGCAGCGAGAGGAACTCGCAGGGTTCGGAGAAGCGGGCGCCGCCCGCACCGTCGTAGACGCCAAGGGTCCGCGCGCCGTAGGGGGCCAGAGCGGCCGCGACGGAGTCCCTCAGGGCGTGCAACTCCCGCAGGTCGCGCGCCGATTCCGACTGCCGCTGGCGCGGTCCCCGCAGGATCCGCTCCACCAGACCGGCCCGCCCCTGGGTCGGGCGCAGGACGAGGGTCAGGAAGATATCGTTGACGAAGAGCTGCCGGGTCTCGAGCTGCTCGCGCCACTTCCGGTCGAGGTCGGCGCAGAAGGGCTCCTCGGGCGTGGGCGGGAAGTCCGGCGAGACGCGCCTGCGGACCACATGGTGCCAGAGGGCGAGGCGCGAGGTTGCCGCGCTCCGCAGCACGGTCTCCCGGACGGACTTTCGGTAGTTGAGGTCCTCGTCCGAGGCGGTCTCAAAGGGAAAGCCCGCAATGTGCAGGACCTGGACAAGCAGGCCGTCCCGCGTCGCCAGCGTCTGCCCGTCGACATGCCGGGCGAAGGCCAGGCGATCGCCGATGGACGCCTCCTTCGGCGCCAGGAGGCTCGCCGCGCGGGTGGTGATGAAACTGTTCACGGCGTGTACGAGTTCCCACCCCAGAAGCTGAAGTTCCGGACCCTCGGGCACGACTGGACCCGGGTGATCCAGATGTCGAAGAAGCGGGGCTCCCGGACAGACCCGGCGTAGCCGATGGCGTGGATCACCAGGGCGGCCAGGAGGACCCAGAACGAACGGGTGATGAGGAAGAGCTCACCGGTCACGATCAGGTTGAGGATGGCGTAGGTGTAGGTGACCCCGCCGATCATCTGCGGCCGCGTCAGGGCGGCGAAGACAGGGTCGGAGGTCAACCGGCTCATCCTACATGGCTCCAGCGAGGCTGCGGATGCCAGCGACGATGGAGACGGCGCCAAAGATGATGAAGGCTCCGACGATGACGATCAGGCCCCTCCGCCACTCCATGCGCCCGGAGAGCATGAGGAAGCCGACCGCGGCGATCGCGATGACCGCAGCGGTGGTGGCCACCGTCCCAAGGAGGGTGCCCTGGACCCAGGTGAGGGCCGCGATCAGCGGCGAGGACCCGGCGGGATCCGCCTGGGTCTGGGCGAAGGCCGGCGATCCGGCGAGAGCCGCGGCGGCGGCCAGGGCGAAGGACTTGCGGTTCATGGTCCTACTGGGCTCCGTAGGTCGGGACGCGAGGCGCGCCTAGGCGTGAGACAATGGCCTGAACATAGGCCCGGGTTTCCTGGTAAGGCGGCACATCCCCATAACGCTGGACCGCCTCGGGTCCGGCGTTGTAGGCGGCGAGCGCCAGGCGGACATCGCCAAAACGCCGGAGCTGGCGGGCCAGGTAGCCGACCCCGCCATCGATGTTGCCCCTCAGGTCGTCGGGATCGACACCCAGGTCGCGAGCCGTATCCGGCATGAGCTGCATGACGCCCCGGGCGCCCTTGGGCGAGATCGCAGACTGGCGGAACCGGGATTCCTGCCAGGCGACTTCCGTCGCCAGCCGGGGATCGACGCCGTGCCGGGCGGCCGCCTCGGCGATCAGCCCAGCGACGGCGTCCGGTGTCGCCCCCGCGAGCCTGGGTGTGGGCGAAGCGATCGGCGCGGTCCCGGCGGACGTGAAGACCATGGGTCCCGAATAGGTTGTCACAGAACCGTCATCCCCGATCTCCAGCACCTGCGCGACGGCGGCGCCGGCGGGAACGCCCAGCGCGCCGAGCACGGCGCAGATGGCGATGACGCTGGTCCTCACGGGAGATCCTGCCTGCCTTGATCCCTGACCCAGAAAGCGGGGCGGGAACGACGATATCCCGAAACGGGCAAACGAAGGATTACAAAGGATCCGTGACGATTGGATGACAGAGGCCCTCGACGAGGGCCTCCGCCGTTGACAGGGCGGGTCGGAAAACGCCCACTGATCCCTGAGGGAAGGAAATGCGCAATGACGGAACTTGTCCTTCGGGAGACGCGCGGCTCAGCCGTCCATCTGGTCCTGAACCCGCCGGACAAGCTGAACTCGCTCAATGTCCCGGTCTTCCAGGCCTTGGACGCCCACGTGAAGGCGATCGCCGCCGATCCCTCCGGCGTTGCGGCGGTGGTCCTCCGCGGCGCAGGCCGATGCTTCTCGGCCGGTCATGACCTGGGCGACATCGCCGCGGGCGAACGGCTCCCGGAGCCGAACTACCAGTCGAAGGTGATCGAGCGTCTGGCCGCCCTGCCCCTTCCGGTGATCTCGGCGGTTCATGGCCACTGCTATACCGGCGCCCTGGAGCTGGCCCTGGCGGGCGACATCATCCTGGCGGCGGAGAATGCGAAGTTCGCCGACACCCACGCCCGCTGGGCCCTCACGCCGGTCTGGGGCCTGAGCCAGCGGCTGCCCCGTCGGGTCGGGACCGCAAAGGCCCGGGAGATGATGTTCACCTGCCGCACCTATTCCGGCCGGGAGGCCGAGGCCATGGGCCTGGCCAACGCCTGCCTGCCGAACGCCACCTTCCTCGAGGGCGTCGACGCCTGGACGACCGAGATCGCCGCGAACTCGCCCTTCAGCCACGCCGCCAACAAGCGCCTTCTGGACCTGACGGACGGCCTGCCCCTGCCGGCGGGGCTGGCCCATGAAGTCTATCGGGGCGAAGGCGTGGGCCCCGACATGCGCGAGCGCATCGCCGCCTTCGCGGCCCGGAAGGGCGGCTGATCCCGGAGACGCCCGGGACCTAGCCCTTCGCCCCGTCGAGCAGCTGGGTGAAGCCCGCCGGCGCGTAGGGGCCGATGCAGACCTGTTCCAGCACCCCGATGCCCGTTCGGCCCTCGTTGTCCCGGGTCCGCACCACCTGCTGGGTGTGCAGGTGCGCGTGCGCCAGGGGATCGAGCTGCCGGGGATCGAAGGACTCATGGCCGATGGCCAGCTCGCCCTTCCACATGCCCTGCCCCCACTCGGGATGGCTGTAGCCCAGGCCCTTCATCTGGAACTTCAGGATGGGCTCCATGCTGATGGTGCGCACCGTCCCGTCATGGTCGACCAGGTCCACCTCGGCGTAGCGGGCCAGGCGGGTGCCGGGATGGTAGTCCACGCGATGCCGCGCCGTGGCCATGCGATGGTCCCGCCCGTCCTCGACCCCGGGGATGGCCGCGTCGCTGTCGTAGAGCGGCGCGGTGAAGCCCTCGCGGACCAGGGGCCGGCCCTGAGCGTCGTCGAAGAAGATGGCGTGCGAGATGTGGTCGTCCCAGAAGAGAGGCGTCCAGAGGAAGAAGGCGCTGGGAAGCGTTGTGCGCGGCGCGCCGCCGGTCTCCGGCTCGCCGACGTTGCGGACCCCCCAGGACCGGTCCTTGGTGCCCAGGCAGACCTCGGCGTCCACCTCGATGCGGCCCTCGGGCGTCTCCACCCAGCCGCTCCAGCGGCCGAACTGGTCGAAGCGGGTGGAGTCCATCACCCGGCGTGTCCCGGACCAGAGGGTCTGTCGGGCCTCCTGGAGGCTGGCCGTCCGGGCCGAGAAGACGAGGTCGCAGGACAGGCCGCTTTCATTCGCCTCCAGCACCACCCGGGTGCGGCGCATGGGCTCGAGCACCTCGAGCCGGAAGGGGCCCACCGACATGTCCGTCCGCTCGGCCGGCGCCCGTCGAGAGCCGTAGAAGCAGTACTGCCGTCCGCTCGGCGCCACGACGCTGAAGGCCCCGTCGAGGATGCCCCGGAAGGGGTAGATCGCCATGCCGACGCCGAAGTAGTAGCCGCCGTCCTTCTCATAGGCGTTGAACCAGGTGCGGTCATAGACATTGCGGTCGCTGGTCGCCGGGTGGGCGATGGGCTCGGGCGTCTGGTGGATCGGGAAGTCGTCAAGTTTGTTCAGCATGGGTCCAGTTCCTCGCGTCTGTCAGGTTCAGGCCAGGCCCAGGGCGCGCTTCATGGCCTTGAGGTTGCCGCGGCAGAACTTGGTCATGCCTTCTGTCGCCGCCTCGACCTGGGAGGGGTCCTTCGGCTGGAACCGGACCCGGAGCACGATCGCGCAGGCGTCAGCCCCGGCCCGCTCCACCGAGACGGTCGAAAAGTACGCCTCCATGTCGGGGCGATCGAGGGTGTAGGTGTAGTGGTGCGGCCCCTCGTCGGTCATCAGTTCCGACACGGTCCGGCCACCCGGCATGGTCAGGGTGCGAACCTTGCCCTTGGGAGTGACCTCGGTGCTTTCGGCCTCGACCAGGCCCGCCCATTTGCGGATGCCGGAAAAGTCCCCGATCACCGCCCAAGCCGCGTCCGCCGCCATCGGAATGTCCTCTCGGACGGTCACTTCCTGCATGAAATCCTCCCTCTGCTGGGGCGGAGTCCAGCACATCCCGGGGCCGACCGGAAGCGGGGAAACCCTTCGAGCAGGGCCTGCCTCCCCCACCCGACCGCTGCGGGATCGTCCATGACGACCCCGGCCCTCCGCCATAGGGAGGGTCGGGGGCCCGACTGGCCCGCCGCGGCGACCGGGGGGATTACTCCGTGACGTTGTGCCAGGACTCGGCGATGCCGAAACCCTCGCGGCCGTCCATCTCGAAGCGCGCCAGGCCCTCGTTGACGAAGGTCGCGCCCCCCGGGAAGGGGATCTTGGTCGGGCACATGTTGATCACCCGCCCCTCGATGCGGACCTCCCGGCCCCGGCCCGTACGCGCGACCATGGAAACCGTCTCGTGCAGGATGGAGCCCGGCCGGAAGGTGGTCTCCACACGGACATCCTCCAGGGTGTCCATCGTCTCGCCGTCCTGGATCCAGCCGGCGCCCAGCATGGTCCCATCGGCGCGGCGGAAGCAGGAGCCGCCCAGGGAGGTCCCGGCCCCGAAGTTCATGGAGAACCAGAAGACGAAGGGGTTGGGGGCGGCGGCGGTCGAGAGGGCCGGACCGGCCGAGGCGGCGCCCGAGGACCCGCTGGATGACCCGCTCCAGTTACGCGGGCCCCAGGACTTGTCCCGCACGCCGAAGCCGTCGAAGGCGATCTCCTCGCCGCCGATCGTCAGGCGGCCGGTGGCGCGCAGGCTCTGCTCGAAGTGGCCGTGGGCGCCCTTCGCGGCGAAGTGCGGCTCGGTCAGGGCCTCGACGTCCACCTGCATGGAGAGGTGCGCCGGAGTATGCCAGCCCTCGGGGCGGAGCTTGGCGCGGGTCATCAGGATGGCCCCGTCAGGGATGTCCTGGGCCGGGCCCTCGTAACTCATCGTCCAGCGCCGAAAGGGCTCCTCGCAGGCCAGGGCAAGGTTCCCGACCTTCAGGTCGCCGTCATAGACCGAGAGGTCCTTGCCGATATCCCGCCGGCCATAGGTGAAGGCCACCCGGCTGCCGCCCAGGTAGACGGCGTGCAGGGCGTCGGCCCAGCCGTTCCCGGGCCGGAAGCCCATGCGGGTGAACATGCCCACCCCGGTCTTGGGGTCGACGAAGTTGAAATAGTAGCTCTCGCTCCAGGCCCGGTCCTCGCCGGTCGGATGCATGGCCTCGTCGGTTCCGGCGACAGTGCTCATTCGGGGTCTCCCGGTCGGGGGCCGCCAGGGTCCGGGCGGGGTCGTGCAGAGGATAGGTCCGGGTCCTGGCCGGCTCAAGCCGTGGCGGGCCCGAAGCCCATTCGGGTCCGGCTAGGCCTCGGCGGCGAGGGTGCGGAGCGCGCGCTCGAAGGCGTCGGCGGGGTGGCCGCCGGAGATAAGGTACTTGTCGTTGATGATCAGGGTCGGGACCGAAGTGATCCCCGCCTCGTACCACTGGCGCTCCAGGGACCGGACGTGCTCGGCAAAACGGCCCGAGGCCAGAACCTCGCGGGCGGCGTCGGGATCGAGGCCCGCCCGACCGGCCGCCGCCGCGAGGACCTCGGGGTCGCCGGGGTTCTCACCCCGGGTGAAATAGGCCTCGAACAGGGCGTGCTTGAGGGGCAGCTGGCGCCCCATCAGCCCCGCCCAGTGCAGCAGCCTGTGGGCGTCGAAGGTGTTGTAGATCCGGCTTTCGGGAGTTGTGGCGATGTTGAAGCCCACCTCGGCGGCCCGGGCCCGGATCTGCTCGCGGTTCGCCGCCGACTGCTCCGGCGTCGCGCCGTATTTCTGGAATACGTGTTCCGCGAGGTTCTGGCCCTCCGGGGGCATGTCAGGATTGAGCTCGAAGGGCTGGAGGATAATCGTCGCGTCGACGAGGTCGCCCACCCGCGACAGGGCCTCCTCGAGCCCGGCCAGGCCGATGACGCACCAGGGACAGGCCACGTCGGAGACGAAGTCGATCTTCATGGGCTTGGTCATGGCGTCGCCTCTCCGACAGTGAAGTCCCCCGATGGCTGCCCAGACATAGCCGAGCCGTCGGGAATTCCAATTCCTCCGGCGCCTATCTCAACGCGGCCATGATCGCCTCATTCGGCGCGATCCTGTTCGCCACGAGACCCTGCCAGGCGGAGATGACCGGATCCGCTCCACGTTCGCGGCGGATTTCCAGGGCGCCCTTCAGCTCCAGGGACATGCGGGCGGACTCCGCCTGGGCGCGGCGCATGATCTCGCCCGGACCCCAGTCGACGTCGCGCTTGGCGAACTGGGCCGGCGCGAAGAAGAAGGCGTGGGGCGTGGCGGAGGTCTCGGGCCGATAGCGGCCGGCGCCCCAGTGGGTCGCGCCGACGGCGCAGCTGAGCTTGAGCTGGTCGCCGAAGTGCGCGTGGATGGCGGTGACGACCTCACCCGCGCCGGACATGTCCACGAAGGCGGTCGGGACGGCGGGATCCACGGCGCCGATGGCGTCGTAGGTCACGACCTCATCGCAGGTCCCCAAGCCGGTGACGAAGCCGACATTCCCCGGAGAGGTCAGGCCCACGACGCGGGGGCGACCTTCGCCGTGACGGGAAAGCAGGTTCGCAAGGCCCAGGCCGGTCTTGGACGAAGCGCTGCCGACCAGCACCTGCCGGGCGCCGAAGAAGGCGTTGTCCACCAGGTAGTCGTAGAGCACGTAGGAGGTCGAAAAGAGGGGAAAGAGCAGGCAGCGCTCGTCTTCCATGGCGGTCAGGGCGGGCGGATCGCCCTGCGTGCGCTGGTAGGTGTTGTAGATGGCCGGCAGGTCCGCACGATGCGCGGCGCCGTCGACAAAGCTCCGCGCCGTCGCCCCTACGGGGCGCATCACGACGTGGCTGGCCATGGGCAGGAAGCCCCAGATGCGCTCGCCGACGGCGACCTCCGGGGCGCGCGAGGCGACCACGTCGGCGAAGCCCCAGACGGGCACGATCCCCCAGGGCTCCTCGACCGGGAAGAACCTCCAGTAACCGATCATGTCGCCGGAGAGAGCGTAGCTGACATTGTTCGCGGTCATGGCGAACTTGTCGATGGCGACCAGGGCCTCGCCTTCCGCCAGCTCCGGGATCTCTGTGGAAACCGTCCGGGCTTCAGAGAAGGCCGAGCGACGCACCTGCACCTGGGTGATCATGTTTTGGGTTCCTGCTGAGCGCGACGGTCGCGCAAGGAGAGTATGAAAAAGAGGGTCCCGAGCACAACGAAGGCGGCGCTCCCGTAGTGCTCCGGCGGATGGTGGCCGCTGTGGGAGCCCTTCCCGAACCAGCCCGAATACGCGCCCAGCGCCTGCATGAGGAGGGTGAGCAGCAGGACGAGGGGCACGAGCGAGCGGTATCGCAGGGCGATGATCAGGATGAGGATCCCGAACGGGATCTGCATGGCCCCGTACCAGGCGAAGACTGCGATGATAGCCTCTGCGCGGGTCGAAAGGTCGACGCCGCCAATGACGCCGGCTCCGCCGTCGGGGAGAAAGTAGTGGATCAGCCCCGGCACGATGGTTGGCACGGAGGACAGGGCCAGGAACCACGCCGAGATAGGGGCGCCGTGGTAATCCGAATTGGTGCTGGGGGGGAGCAGGGCCATGGAATCCGCCTCGTCAGTTCACGTCGAGAAAGGGAAGGATGTGGGCGAGCAGCTCTTCCGGCACGTCTTCCTGGATGAAATGGTTCGCCATGGGAATGTTCTGGTGCTTCTGGCCGGCTGCGCCCGGAATGTGCGCCTGCGCCCGCTTGTCCCATCCCTGGGCGACCGGATCGAGGTCGCCGAACAGGGTCAGGAAGGGACGATCGAAGGTCGCCAGCTTCGCCCAGGCCTCGCGGTTCAGCGGGGCGCCCGGATTGTCGACCTGCACGGCGATCAGCACCGGGAACTGGATGATCCCGGCCTCGTATTCCGTGGAAGGGAAAGGCGCCCGGTAGGCGGCGACTTCCCCCTCGGTGAGCTTGCGCTGCATGCCGCCCTCGAGCATCTGCCAGGGGAAGGCGGTCGCCGCGCGCATCATGCCGACCCACATCTTCATGAAGTCGCTTTCGCCCTCGCCGAGGGGAAGGCCGGTGTTGGAGGCGATCACCCGGGCGAAGCGTTCGGGGTGCTGGGCCGCCAGGTAGATGCCGATGGTGCCGCCCCAGTCCTGGCAGAAGAGGGTGATGTCCGTCAGGTCCATCTGGGTGAGCCACTTGCCCATCCAGTCATAGTGCCGGGCCAGGGTGTAGTCGCCCTTCGCCGCGGGCTTGTCCGACCGTCCGCAGCCCACGAGATCGACGGCGATCACCCGCCGGCCCGTCGCCAGCAGTCCGGGGATCATGTGCCTGTAGAGGTAGGCCCAGGTCGGATTGCCGTGCATCAGCAGGATCGGCGGCGCGTCGCGCGGGCCTTCATCGATGCAATGAATGCGGATGTCCGTCCCGTCCTCATCCCGGACGGTCATGTAGTGGGGCGCCCAGGGGAAGTCCGGCAGGTTGTCGAACTGGGCGTCGGGCGTGCGCAGGATTTTCACGGACGGGTCTCGGGTCTGGAGTTTTGGAGAGGCGCGCGCGGGTCAGTTGGGCGCAGCGGACAGCAGGAGGGCGATCTGCGCCGCCGCGGCGGCGAGGGCGAAGCACAGGCCCACCCAGATCCCTGGACCGGCGAGCGTCATGATCATCGGACGGGTCGGGAAATTGAACGTCTGCGGCATCGCGGCGAACTTGAACGCGTGCGCCCCTGTGAACCGCGGATCGCAGATCAGGTGCGCCAGATCCCGCCGGCTCCGGTAGCGGATGTAGCCCATCATCGACCACTCCGGGACGTCCTTGAGCCCCCAGGTGTCGACCAGGCCGCCGATCCGGCGGGCGGCCAGGGCGGGATGTCCGCCCTGGGCGAACAGGGCCGGCATGAACATTCGCGTGTAGCCCGCCATGACCTGGCGGGCCGGCAGCCTTTCTCCGGTCACAGGATCGGCGACATCGACCTCCGACAGGCGGATGACGTTGAGCATGAAGAACGCGCGCCCGTCATCCTCCTCCAGGAATTTCCGGATGACCGGCAGTTCGTCCTGGTCGCCGTGCCCCACATTGTTGGCCTGCATCCGGGCCATGAGGGTCTCGATCTCGCCCCTGGAGAGCGGGCCGCGCCAGTTGAGGTACCAGGCGAGGAAAAGCGCGTAGCCAAGCAGGGCGACGCCCCAAACCCAAAAACTCGCCATTGTCCGGCTCCCCCGCCCGCACCCACGATCAAGACCGGGTGGGCCTCGACCCGCACGATCTTTTGACAGTCAATATGTCATTAGATCGCCCAGCAGTCTTTGGCAACGGGCGCCTGCGGCCCTTGCACTCAACCGGCAAGCAGGCGGGTCACGGCGGAGATGACGGCCTTCCGGCTCTCGTCGACGCCCAGCCCCTGGCCGCGTCGCAGCCGGAGCCAACCCTCCATGGACGTCAGGAGCTCGATCGCAGAGGCGACCTCGGGCCGCTCTCCTACCTCCGGCAGGCAGTCCAGGAGCTGCCGCCGTTGCTGCGCGGCAAGCTGGGACCTGGCGCGCTGGAGGGTCGGCGAGGCGTGGAGCCGGGTCTCACCCGAAAGGTAGAACGGGGTGATCTGCTCGAACGTGGCCACCCGCGCGGTGACCAACTGCTCGATCCTTTGCCCGAGCGATCCTTCCCAGGAGGTTCGGGTCAGCAGCGGCTCCATCTCGGTCCGGACCTGGGCGTTCATTTCCTCGAACAGCGACTCCATGTCCTGGAAGTGCCGGAAGACCGTCCGCCCGCCGACGTTTGCGTACTGCGCCACATCCTCGGATGTCGGGCTCAGGTTTCCTGCGCGAATGAGGTCGAGAAGCGCCTTGACGATCTTCCCGCGGGTCACTCGGCCGCGCTGCATTCGCCCATCCAGTTCCGGGGGAGGCGCACGCCGGACTCGGGACGGCGGCGGCGGGGTCGGGTCCGATGTCATGGCCTGCGGATAGGGGCTGTGCAGGCGTCCTGCAAGGGGAACGCCAGGACCGGCTGAGACCGGATGGCGGCCCGGGAGGGACTCGAACCCCCGACCTTCGCTTTAGGAAAGCGCTGCTCTATCCTGCTGAGCTACCGGGCCTGGCCGGGCGGAGCGATGCCACGCGGGCGGTGCGGCGCCAAGTCCGGAGTTCGGTTTCCCACTAGCGGCAGGCGTAGTCCTCGGTCCCGCAGCGCGGGGCGTCGGTCCCGGAGGCGACGACAAAGAGCTGGCTGCGGGCCAGCCTGGGACGATCCGGCGGACCCTCGAAGAATCCCTCCAGGACCTGCCCCTTGCGAAGATCTTCCGGCTGAAACCACAGGATCGGCCCCGGCATGGGTGCGGCGCCCGGGAAACGGCACGGCGCATCAAAGAGGAACCGGGCGCCGGGACGGACCTCGCCCCGGAAGGCCCGGAGGACCCGGCCCTCGATCCGGCACGCCTCATCCGAGGGTCGCAACCTGATCTTCTGGACCTTGATCTGGACGTGCAGGTCGGCCTCGCGCCGGGCCGCCAGATAGGCCTCCGGCGGCAGGACGGCGTCCGCCCTTCCGGCGAGGCCGAGGAGGAACAGCCCGAGCAGCGCCGGCGCGATCCTTGCGACGCCCATGCCCTAGCCCGCCCTGGCTGACCGGCGCGCGACCAGCGCCGCCTTGGTCGCCTCGTACCGCTCGCGGGTGATTCCGTAGCGGGCGTAGCAGAGGGCGGCGATGATGCCGGGGATCGCGGCGATCACGCCGTCCACGAAGGCGAGGCTGAAGAGGGTCTCGTCCGTGACGGACCCCGGCTTGGCCTTGGCCGGGAAGCTGATCATCACAAGCGCGACGCCGGCGAGGGCGGCGCCCAGGGCCTGGTCGATCTTGGCGGCGAGGGCGCGGGTCGAATAGAGCACCCCCTCCTGGCGAAGGCCGTGCGCCAGCTCATTCTCATCGGCGATATCGGCGAGGGCCGACATGACCGTGATGGAAAGCACGCTCGCACCGGCTGCTCCGAGGCAGGAAAAGGCGATCAGGATCGGGGTCAGCCCGGGCGTGTCATGGCCGAGCACGCCCATCAGGCCGAGGATCATCGGGATGGCGGGACCCACCGAGTAGATGATCGCCCAGATGATCATGTTCATCCGCTTGTCGAGATGCCGGTGCATCCGGGCCGAGAACAGGAAGCCGGTGGCGTAGCCGACGAAGCTGCCGATCACGAACCACTTCAGCTGCTCGCTCGTCAGCCCCCAGTAGAAGGTGTTGACGTAGAGGTTCAGGCCGCCCCGGAGGCCGATCATCATCGACAGGAAGAAATAGGCGACCAGGAGCCAGAGATAGTTCCGGTTTCCCAGCGCCTTTCCGAGGTCCTTGAGGAACTCAAGCGGGCCGAAGCGGGGCAGGTTGTCAGGCGCCTTGGGCATCCGGGCGATCTGGTCCCGGGTGAACCAGGCGGAGGAGAACAGGATCACCATGGCGGCCACCGCACAGCCGATGGCGAACGGGCCGTACGGCTCGGGATTGAGCAGGCCGCGCGGGTACTCCGGGGTCGCCTTGAAGATCACGTGCAGGGCGAAGAAGTTCATGCCCGCCGCACCGGCCCAGGTGAAAAAGTTGTTCCAGCTCAGGACCTTGGACCGCTCAATGTAGTCCGTCGAAAGTTCGCCCCCCATGGCCAGGTGGGGCGTGTGGAAGAGGGTCATCGAGATCCGGAGGCAGCTCACCGACAGGGCGAACCAGAAGAAGAGGACGAGGTCAGAGGCCCCCTTGGGCGGATTGAAGACCGCGATGACGAAGATCGCGATGGGGATGGGAGCGAAGTACATGTAGCCGTGCCGCCGCCCGAAACGGCCGCGCGTGCGGTCGGACAGAGAGCCCACCACCGGGTCTGCGAACCCGTCCAGCAGGAGGCTGGCGGACACGGCGAGCCCGGCGAGCGCCGCGTTCAGGCCCAGGATTTGGTTGTAGAACATCATGGCGTAGGAACTGACCGCAAAGAGCGCGATCGACTCCGCCGCAGATCCAATGCCGAAGAAGAACTTGGTGCGCAGGGGCAGCCGCTCGACAGAGTCGGCCTGGGCGCTGGACATGAAATCACTCCCTGAAATGTGGACCGCGCCCCGATTCATGGCCGGGACGTCGGCTAAGCTCGAAATGACTCGTACTGCGGCCATCAATCGCGCCGCAGACGGCATCCAACGGGCAGAACGCCCCGAGGTCAACCTCCCGGACGGCGCGCTTTCCCCTGCCCCGACCGGGGTCTAGGATGCGGTCAGGATTCTGTAGCGCCCCGGAAGGACCCGTCATGACCCAGGCCGCGCCCTTCGCCGTCGATGGCCCCCTGGCCCCGCCCCTGGCCCGGCTGCTCGCCTACTGGGAGGGGCTGAGGCGGGGACAGGCCGAGATTCCGTTCTGGGATGATCTTTCCGAAGTGAAGATCGAGGCCTCTGGGGCCGAGACCTTCATCCTGGACGTCTTCAGCCAGCCCGAGCGTTTCCGCTTCAACGACCTGGAGGTCGCCCCGCCCGCCGCCGATCGCGAACGGCTGCTGGGCCTGTTCCTGGACGACGTCGACCTTCCGGAGGTCTTTACGCTCCTGCGCGCCCAGGCCAGCGCCGCCACGGAGCTCATGCGCCCGACCCTCTACCGCGCCGGCGACCTGCAGCGGCTGCTGCTGCCCGCCTGGGGAGAGGGACAGGTCCGCATGCTGGTGGGCGGCCTCGCGCGCGGCTAGGCGCCCGCCAGGACCTCCACCCTGACCTGGGGGCGGAGCCGGCGGATATCCGCCCGGCGGGCCATCCCCGAGCCCGGGGACAGGAGGGTGGCCGAGGCGGCGGCGACCGCCGTCGCCAGGGCCGCCTGGGGCGGTGCGCCCCGCGAGAACTCCCAGACAAGCCCCGCCATGAAACTGTCCCCCGCCCCCACCGTGGAAACGGGTGTGATCGGCAGGGAGGGCGCATAGGCGGCGAAGCCCGCGCCCACCAGGAGGGCGCCGTCCGAACCGAGGCTGAGGGCCACCCACTCGGCCCGGCTGTCGGCGACCAGGGCCCGCGCGGCCTCAAGCTGCGCGGGGCGGTCCGCAAGGTCCCGGCCCAGGCAGTCCCCCAGTTCCTTGCGGTTGGGTTTCACGAGCCAGACGCCGGCCTCCAGGCCCGCCTTCAGTCCCGCGCCTGAGGCGTCCAGGGCCAGGCGGATACCCCGGCGGCGCAGCCGGACGGCGAGCCGGGTCAGTCGGGCCGGCTCCATGTCGCCCGGCAGGCTGCCGCTGGCGACCAGGATGTCGGGCCGCGGGTCGAGGCCGAAGACCGCCGCCTCCAGGGCCTGGATTTCCCCCGCGCCCAGCTTGGGGCCTGGCAGGACAAAACGGAATTCCGCCCCTCGGGATCGGTCGAAGACGGTAAAGCTCTGGCGCGTCTCCCCGGCGATCGGCGCCACCACCGCCTCCAGCCCCTCGGCCCGCAGGCGCGCCTGCAGCGACTGGCCCGAGGGGCCGCCCAGGGGCAGCACGCAGGGCGCCCGGCCGCCCAGCCGGCGGATCACCCGGGAGACATTGACGCCGCCGCCGCCCGCATCCTGCCGCGGGGCGTCGCACCTCAGCTTGTTCTCCGGCTCCACGGCGTCGACCGCCGTCTGGAGATCAAGGGCGGGATTGAGGGTCAGGGTCGCAAGGACACCCGAAGGTCTGGTGTTCGACATGCCGCGGCTCCCGGCGGAAATCCGGGGCCCAGATGGACGCGGGCGGGCGATTCCCGCCAGAGCCTGTTCCGGCCGGACAACCGGTTCACACCTTTCGGAACCGAATCCGGCGGCAAGCCGTCAGAGCAGGCCGGGGGAGTGCAGCCAGGCCTTGATGTCGTGGTTGGACACCTTGAGCAGGTCCTTCGGAATCTCGGCTCGGATCTTCGAGCGCGCGCCGTCGGACAGGTTCTCGCGGATGGCCTTGAGCAGCCGGGGCGGCGCGGCGATCACCAGGTGCTCGTACTCGCCCTTCTGCGCCTGGCGGTTGAGAAGGTCCGCCAGCTCCTTGGCGAAGGCTTTCCTGCGGCGGTCAGCGAGACTGTGCTGGCCCGTGCCGTGGCGCATGGAGGTGTCGCTCTCGAAGGACACGCCCGGGGGCCCCTGGTGCGCATGGACCGTCGGCGGCTTCATCTCGCCGAGGGTGACCGGGTCGGCGTGATCGCGGGCCCGCTCGATCCACCGGGCTCCGCCGCCGGCGGCGACGAGGATTCGCGTACGTTCGGATGCGGTCATTTCCGGGTCTCCGTCTGGGACGTCGCCGAAGCGGCGGGGCTGGGCTGAGAGAAGGCTGCGGTCTCGCCCGGCGGCGTCACATTGGGCGGGACGCTGCGGTGGCAGCCGGCGACGAGGGTCGCCAGCCCCAAGACCAGGACCGACGCAAGGGCCCCGCCCCGTCGTGGAAGACGGTCGCGGAAAGGTCTGCCTTCGATCATGGTCGCGCCTCCTCAGGTTGCGACCAGTCTCTACGCCCTCCAGGGCCGCGCCTTGATCTGCCGCAAACCCGCGGGGCGTCGCGGCGACGCCTCAGGGCAGGGGCAGGCTGTCCAGCCAGGCGGCGATGTCCTCCACGTCCGCGTCCCCCATCTTCAGCGGCGGCATGTTGAAGTGACCCGTCTCGTCGATCTCGGTGAGCCGGGTCCGGAGGCTGTGGGCCCGGTAGCGCGCGGCGAGGCTGGTGAAGGACGGCGCCTGGCCGGGCTGGGCCTCGCCGGTGACGGCGTGGCAGGTCCCGCACCGGGCCTCGGCGGTCAGGCGGCCCCGGGCGGCGGAAGGCCCGTCCCCTTCCGGCGTGGAGGCGCAGCCGGCGACCAGGAGGATCGCGGCGCAGGGGAGGAAGGCGAGCACGGTGGGCCGCATGGCTTCAGGTCTCCTTGGCGCCGGCGACAAGTTCGCCGATCCGCCGGATGAGGGTTTCACGCGCCTCGGGGGACATGCCCTCCAGGCGCTCGTTGAGGTCCAGGATCAGCTGGGACCGGGCGTTGTGCCAGTCCGGCGCGGCGGCGAGGCCAGGGGCGATCCGGGGCGGTGGAGCGGGACCGGCCACGGCCCCGGCGGGGCTCAGCCGGTAGGCCTGGTCGACCTGGGGAATGATGATCCGCTCGCGCGCCTGTCCGGCCTCGACGAGCCGTGCGGCGAGGCCCTCGAGGGCGGGCGGCTCCCCATGGTTCAGGAAGACCGATCCGCGCACCGGCCCGCGCGCCTGCGCCCAGGCGACGAGCCCGCCCGCATCGGCATGCCCCGAATAGAGGTCAATGCTCCGGATGCGGGCCCGGACCCCGAAGTCCTCGCCCTGGATCCGGACCCGGCGCGCGCCGTCGACCAGCAGCCGCCCCAGGGTGCCCACCGCCTGGTAGCCAGTGATCAGGACCGTGGCCTCGCGGTTCCAGAGCAGGCGCTTGAGGTGGCGGCGGACCCGGCCGGCGTCGCACATGCCGCTGGCCGCCATGATGATGTGCCAGCCGCGCAACTGCTCCAGCCGGTCGCTGTCCGCCGGGTCGGGGGTGAACTTCAGCCGGCCGGCGCCGTGCAGGGAGGTGAAGGGATTGACGCCGGTCGCCCGGTTCCAGCCCCGCTGCCGGAAGACCTCGGTCACCTCAGAGGCCATAGGCGAGTCCAGGAAGATGTCCGCCTCCGGCGCCTGGCCCTCATCCATGATGGTCATGATGTCGGCCAGGAGCTCCTGGGAGCGCTCGACGGCGAAGGCCGGGATCAGCAGGGGGCCGCCGGCGGCGTGGGCGGCCTTCAGCTCCTCCGCCAGGAGGGCGCGGCGGTCCTCGGGAGTCACCCGGGGCCGGTCCCGGTCGCCATAGGTGGACTCCAGGATCAGGTGATCAACGCCGGAAGGTCCCTCGGGATCGGGCATGTAGTCGCGTCCGCCGGGACCGATGTCGCCCGAGAAGAGCAGGCGCACCGGCCCCTCGCCGCCCTCGGCCCGGACCTCGATGGAGGCGGCGCCGAGGATGTGGCCAGCCTCCCACCAAACAGCCTCCAGTCCAGGCAGGACCTGGACGGAATCGCCCAGCTTGACCTTGACGAACTGGTCCATCACCCGGCGGGCGTCAGCCTCCGTGTAGATCGGCTCCACCATCTCGCGCCCGCGCCTCTGGTTGCGCCGGTTGAGGTGGCGCACCTCGCTCTCCTGGATGCCGCCGGCGTCGGCCAGCATGATCCGGCAGAGGTCCCGGGTCCCGGCGGTGGCGTAGATGGGACCGTTGAAACCGGCCTTCATCAGCTTGGGCAGGAGGCCGGAATGGTCGATGTGGGCGTGGGTGAGAAGAACCGCGTCGACCTTGCGGGGATCAAAGGGAAAGGGTTCGTAGTTCAGGGCCTTCAGGGTCTTGGAGCCCTGGAACATGCCGCAATCGACCAGCACCCGGAATCCCTGGCCGGCGAGCTCCGCGCAGGAACCGGTGACGCATCCCGCTGCGCCGTGGAACCGGAGATCAAGCGTCATCTTGCAGAACGGCCTCCCGCCAGGGGCCAACCCCGTACTCCCCGACCCTAGCGGAATTGAGGCGCGCCGCCAGCCTTGCGGCCTTGATGCGCATCAAGTCGGGCCCAGGTCCGGGGCGGCTAGGTAATTCTCCGTAGGGAACCGCCCCGGATAGGCCCGGCCGGCCCCGGGGCCTAGCCTGACCGCGTTGACCCTGAAGGAGCGACGCCATGGCCCTCGCCTATGACTACAAGGACGCCCACGCCCCCCTCGCCGCCCCGCACCGGGCCGCGGAGCCGGCGTCCGCCCTGGTCCGCATGGGCCTGACCATGACCTTCGCCAAGGACGAAGAGATTTACGGCCAGGACGAGGACGCCGACCTGATCTACCGGGTCCTGGAAGGCGCGGTCCGGACCACCCGGGTCATGGCCGACGGTCGCCGCCAGATCGGCGACTTCTATCTCGCCGGCGACATCTTCGGCCTTGAGACGGGGCCCCGCCACCGCTTCGCCGCAGAGGCCGTGCGCGACAGCGCCATCCTGGTCGTCAAGGCCTCGGCCCTGCGCGCGGCCGGCGGCGACATCGAGCGCCTGGGCTGGGAGGCCACCCGCCGTGAGCTGGAGCGGGCCCAGGAGCATGTCCTGCTCCTCGGCCGCAAGACCGCCTGCGAGCGGGTCGCCAGCTTCCTGAAGGACCTCTCCGACAAGAGCGGCGGCGCCGCGGTCGTCGACCTTCCGATGGGTCGCCAGGACATCGCCGACTATCTCGGCCTGACCATTGAGACCGTCTCGCGCATGCTGTCCCAGCTGCAGTCCGGGCGGATCGTATCCTTCTGCGCGACCCGGCAGTTTCGTGTGATCAATCCCGAGGGCCTTGCCCGCCTGGCGGATCAGGCCCAATGAAGACAGGCTGGTCCTGACCGGCCCCGGCCCGTGACGGGCCCCAAGGAGGCGACGCCATGAGTTTCCAGTCCCTGCTCGTCCACGCCCAGCCGGGCGAAGGCTCAAAGCTTCGCACGGAGGCGGCCGCCGCCCTGGCGATCCGGCTCGACGCCCTGCTGATTGGCCTGGGCGCGGAGGCCATCCCGCCCATCGCCACCTCCGACCCCTATGGATTCGGCACCGGCCAGTGGACCCCCCTGCTCTACGAGCAGCAGACCCGGAACCTCGAAGCCGCCAAGGCCGCCTTTGTGGCCCAGACGCAAGGGGCGAAGACGGAGTGGCGTTCGGTCGGCGACCTGCCCACCCCCGCCATGGCTCGTGTGGCCCGGGCGGTGGACCTGGTGGTGACCGGCGGTCCGACCGGCGGCGGGGACATCTACAACACGGTCAGCACGGGCGAGCTCCTGATCAGCTCGGGGCGGCCCATGCTGGTGGTCCCGCCGCACGGCGGCCGGCTTGAGACCCGTCGCATCATGGTGGCCTGGAAGGACACCCGCGAGGCCAGGCGCGCCGTTTCCGACGCCCTGTCCTTCATGCACATGGCCGACGAGATCCTGGTGGTCGCCCTCGGCTCCAAGGAAGACCAGGACGCCCTGCGGGCCCAGACCGAGGACGTCGCCGGCATGATCTCCCGGCACAGCATGGCCCGGCCGAAGACCCATGTGGCGGTCTCGGGCGCCGATGACGTGCAGGTCGATCTCTTGGCCCAGGCCGATCGGATGGACGCCGACCTCATCGTTTCCGGCGCCTATGGCCATAGCCGGGCCTATGAATGGGTGCTGGGCGGCGTGACCCGTCACCTCCTCCACGCCTGCGAGCGGTTTGTGCTTCTCAGCCACTAGACCGGCGAGACGCATTCCCTCGACGGCGACCCGGGGCTAGGACTCCGGGTCATGGACTCGGAAATCCAGAGAGAGATCGAGGGCGAGCCCCTCCGCCGCCGCTGGCTGGCCTATGGCCTGGCGGCCGCCGCCGTCATGCTGGTGCTGATGGCTCGGGTGGCCTTCATGCCCCAGCCGCTCCATCGCCTCGAACTCTTCCTGCTCGCCCCCGCACTTCTGGCGGCGGCCATTCCGGGCGGCGCCGGGCCGGTGGTGCTGGCCAGCGCCCTCGGACTCCTTGGGTCCCTGGTCCTGGCGGGCGGGCGGCCGGTGATGGATGGCGAGGAGGTCATGGGCCTCGTCCTCTATCTCGCCGCCTCGGCGGCCATCGCCGCCGCAGCCTGGCGGCTGAGGCGGATGTCCCTGACGGCGCGGGCCATGCTGGCCGTCTCGCGGCAACGCCAGGATCACCTCCAGTCCATCCTCGACACCGTGCCGGAGGGCATGATCGTGATCGATGAGGTCGGCACCATCCGCTCGTTCAGCGCGGCGGCGGAGCGACTCTTCGGCTGGACTTCGGCGGAGGCCATCGGCCGGAACGTGCGCATGCTCATGCCCGACCCCTACCGGGCGGGGCACGATGGATACCTGGGACGCTACCTCCAGACGGGCGAGCGGCGGATCATCGGCATCGGGCGCGTGGCCGTCGGCGTCCGCAAGGACGGCTCGACCTTTCCCATCGAACTGGCGGTCGGAGAGATGCGGACCGGCCGAAAGCGGTTCTTCACCGGATTCATCCGCGATCTCACCGAGCCCCAGGCCGCGGAGCGGCGGCTTCAGGACATGCAGTCCGAACTGATCCACGTCTCGCGCCTGACCTCCATGGGCGAGATGGCTTCGGCCCTCGCGCATGAGCTGAACCAGCCCCTGTCGGCCATCGCCAGCTACATGAAGGGCTCGGTGCGGCTTCTGGACTCCGGCGAGCCCGACCTCGAACGCATCCGCTCCGCCCTGACGGCTGCAGGGGACCAGGCTCTCCGGGCCGGCGAGATCATCCGGCGCCTCAGGGCCTTTGTCGGCAAGGGCGAGGCCGCCATGCGGGTCGAAGCCCTTCCCAAGTTGATCGAGGAGGCGGGCGCGCTGGCCATGATGGGGGCCCGGGACTCCGGGGTGCGCCTTGAATTCAGGCTGTCGCCCGAGGCGGGGCTTGTGCTGGCGGACAAGGTCCAGATCCAGCAGGTGGTGCTCAACCTGATGCGCAATGCGGTGGAGGCCATGGGCGCCTCGGCGGTGCGGGAATTGACCGTGGAGACCCGTCTTCTGAAGGAGGGGTGGGTTGAGGTGCAGGTCGGCGATACCGGGCCCGGGCTGGCCCCCGAGGTCCTGGAGCGCCTCTTCCAGCCCTTCGTGACCACCAAGGCCGAGGGCATGGGCGTGGGCCTCTCCATCTGCCGCACCATAATCGAGGCCCATGGGGGCGAGATCAGCGCCCTGAACCGGCCGGACGGTGGCGCAGTCTTCCGTTTCACGCTACGCAGCGGAGACCTGCCGCTCTCAGACGAGATCGACGCATGACCTCCTCCACGCCCCTCGTCCACGTCATCGACGATGATGAGGCCATCCGCGAGTCCCTCGCCTTCCTCCTCAGCACGGCCGGGATGGACTGCAGGACGTGGGAGTCCGCCCTGGCCTTTCTTGGGGAAGAGGCCCGGGATGCAGGCGACTGCATCGTGACGGACGTCCGGATGCCGGGCATGACGGGGCTCCAGCTCGTGGCGGAACTCAAGGCCCGGGGCGTCTCGACCCCGGTCATCGTCATCACCGGACACGGGGACGTGCCGATGGCCGTCGAGGCCCTGAAGCGCGGGGTGGCGGACTTCCTCGAGAAGCCCTTCGACGACGAGGTGCTGCTGGCGGCCATCACCGAGACGATCCGCAAGGCCGGCGACCGCCCGGCCGCCGGCGACGGCAACGCCTTCTCCGCCATGCTGTCCTCGCTGTCCCCCCGCGAGACCGAAGTCCTCCAGGGCGTCGTGGAGGGCAAGGCCAACAAGGTCATCGCCCGTGAACTGGGGATCAGTCCGCGCACGGTGGAGGTCTACAGGGCCAATGTCATGACCAAGACGGGCGCCCGGAGCCTGTCGGAGCTTGTCAGGATGTCGATCCTCGCCGGCTTCTGAATCCTTGCGCTGGATCAAGGCGGCGATCGCCTCGGTGGGGAAGCATACCGGAAACTCAGAAACCCGGGCGCCGAATGCCGCCAGCCTGCGCACCCCCTCCGACCCTTGTGCTGGTGGACGATGATGTCGCCCTCCGGAGCGCGCTGAAGTTCGCCCTCGAACTGGACGGCTACAGGGTCCAGGCCTACGCCTCCGGAGAGGACCTGCTGGCGGCGGACCTGCCGTCCAGGAACGTCTGCCTGGTCCTCGACGAGAACCTTCCCGGCATGGGCGGCCTGGATTCCCTGGAGGCTCTCCGCGACCGCCAGGTTGACCTTCCGGCCCTGTTGATCACCAGCCACCCCGGCCCGGGGCTCCGGCGAAGGGCGGGCAGCCTGCGGGTGCCCATCGTCGAGAAGCCGCTGATGGATGACCTCCTGGTCCGGAATATCCGAAGCGCCCTCGGCCAGCCGCCGGCCGCCTGAGTCCGGGGCCCTTCGGCGCAAGGTCGCCGAATTGCCTCCCCGGGATCGACCGCCTATAGCTGGGCCCTGCCCAGATCCGCGGACACCTGACCATGCCGCCCCCCGGCGCCCCTGAACCCGACCCCAGAGCCCTGATCTCCCAGCCCGCCTATCGACTGGCGGCCCTCGACGCCGACTTCCTGCTGGGCGAGAGCATGCGCGGGGTGCGTTTCCTGCTCGAGTACGAGAAGGCCGACCAGACCCTGAAGTCCTGGGGCATCCGCTCCACCATCGTCGTCTTCGGCTCGGCCCGGGTGCGCGAGGACGATCCCGGGGAGAAGGGACGCTGGTACGCCGAGGCGCGGGCCTTCGGGCGGATCGCATCGGAGCGCGGCGGCGCCCTCGACGGTCCGACGGGCGCAGGTCCCCGCGACAATGTCATCGCCACGGGCGGTGGTCCGGGGCTGATGGAGGCGGCCAACCGCGGAGCCGCCGACGCCGGCGCCCCGACGATCGGCTTCAACATCTCCCTGCCCCACGAGCAGTTTCCCAACCCCTGGATCACGCCAGGCCTGGCCTTCCGCTTCCACTATTTCGCCATGCGGAAGATGCACCTCGCCATGCGGGCCAACGCCCTGGTGGCCTTCCCCGGCGGCTTCGGGACCCTGGACGAGCTGTTCGAGATCCTCACCCTGGTCCAGACCGGCAAGGGGCCCCGGGTGCCGATCGTCCTCTTCGACGAGGGCTACTGGCGAAGCCTGGTGAACTTCGACGTCCTTTCGGAACGCGGGATGATCGACCCCCAGGACCTGGCGCTGGTCCGCTTCGCCGACTCCGCCGAGGCGGTCTGGCGGGAGGTCAGCGCCGGCGTGCTGGCCGCAGAGGGCGGGATGAGGCCGTGAACGGCCCTGCGCCCAAGCGCTCGCCCCTTCGCGAGCTGAGGGACTTCCTGGCTTCCGCCCTGGCGGGCCTGCGCGTGCTTCGGCGGCGGGCGCCCCCCCTGCCGGAGGTCCCGGTCGTCAACGGGACCGAGAAGCCGCCCGTACAGCCACCTCCGGGGCCTACTTCCGGGACACCGTGAAGCGGGCCAGTTCCTTGCGCGGGGCGTCCCACTCGGGGTCAAGTTCCGCCGCCTTGGAGTAGTCCAGCCAGGCGGACTTGAGGTCGCCAAGGCGCTCATGGGCGATGGCCCGGTTGTAATGGGCCTTGGCGGGTTCGGAGACCCCCACCTCCAGGGCCCGGTTGATGTCCGCAAGGGCCGCCTCGGGGGCCTTCAGTCCCAGGCGCGCCGCGCCGCGGTTGACCAGGGCTTCGCCCATGGCCGGGTCGCGCTTGAGGGCGGCCTCGAAGTCCCTGAGGGCCGAGTTGTACTCCTGCCGGCGCAGCTTGAAGACGCCCCGGTTCACCAGGGTGCCGGCCCGGTCGCGGGCGTTGAGGGCCTCGGTCTCGAGGGCGAGGGTGCAAAGCTCCTCGAACTTGCGGTCCAGTTCACCGGTCACCGCAGCCTCTGAACAGGCCTGGGCGAAACCGCCTCCCAGGACGGTGATGGCGGCATGGGCCGATCCGGCCGCCCCGGTCGCAAGCGCAGCGCCGAGGAAGGCGCCTGTCCACCGATTCCACATGCGAAACTCCTGGCTCCTCGCGGACCCTAGGCTCGGGACCGCCCGATCTCTCGCCACAGGATATAGGTGCTGCTGGCGGCCACCACCATGGCGCCGACCAGGGTGAGGACGGCGGGGGTCTCGCCCCAGACCAGGAAACCGATCAGGCCCGCCCAGACCAGCTGGGTGTAGTCAAAGGGCGCCACCACCGCGACGGGCGCCCGGCGGATCGCCTCCGTCAGCAGGAGTTGGCCTGTCCCCCCGATCAGCCCGGCTGCAACCAGCAGGGCGAGGACCCCCGGGCTCGGCATGACCCATCCGAAGGGCAGGCTGGCGAGGCCGACCGCCGCCCCGGCGAGGGTGAAGTAGAAGACGATGGTGGGGCCGGGCTCGGTCCGGCTGATCTCGCGGATGGCGATCATGGCCCCGGCGGATCCGACGGCGGCGGCGATGGCGAAAAGCACCCCGACTCCGACGAACTGCCTTGGGTCCGGATGGACCATGATGAGCACGCCGACAAAGCCCACCGCCACCGCCAGCCACCGGTGCATCCCCACCGGCTCCTTCAGGATCAGGGCGGAGAGGGCCACCATGAACAGGGGCGCCGAGAAGGAGATGGCCGTCGACTGGGTCAGTGGCAACATGCTGACGGCGGTGAAGCCGCAGATCATGCCCGTCAGCCCGACGGCGGACCTCGTCAGGTGGGCGCCCGGCCGCCGGGTGCGCAGGACCCCGAACCCGGAGGTCCTCCAGATGTAGAGCATCACGGGAATGAAGGCGAAGGCGTTGCGGAAGAAGATGATCTCCAGCACCGGCACGCCGCGCTCCGCGCAAGCCTTCACGATCGCCGCCAGAACCGCCATGAGGGCCATGGCGAGGACGCGCAGGAGGATGCCCAGGGCGGAGTTCTGGGCGACCGGGCGGGGCGCCGGAGCGTCCCCGGCGATGGGGGCCGGCTCGGTCACGGTTCAGGTCCGCAAAGGGCCTCAGCCCATGGGGTAGAGGATGTCCCGGGTGACGTCGTCGATGGCCTTGAGGACCTCGGGCGACAGCACGACATCGGCGGCGGCGAAGATGTCGTCCAGCTGGTCCTCTCGGGTCACGCCGACGATGGTCGAGGCGACGAAGTCATGCTGCTTGGACCAGGCGGTGGCGAGGGTCACGAGGGACATGCCCGCCTCCGCCGCGATCTTCGCGAGGCGCTCGGTGGTGGCCAGCGACTTCTCGTTGACGAAGCGGCGGGCCATCACCGCCTGCCGGCCGCCGATCTCGAGATAGCGGCTGAACCGGGCGCCGGCCGGGAGGGCCCCGCCGTTGTACTTGCCCGAGAGCACGCCGCCGGCGAGCGGCGAGTAGGGAATGGAGCTCACCCCCTCCTGCCGGCAGACCTGGGCCAGGTCGTCCTCGAAGCGGCGGTTGTTGAGGCTGTGGTTGTTCTGGATCGTCTCGTAGCGGGCGAAGCCCTCGCGCTCGGAGGTCGACAGGGCCTTCATGAGCCCCCAGGAGGTCTCGTTCGAGCAGCCCAGCACGCGCACCTTCCCGGCCCGGACGAGTTCGTCGAGGGTCTCCAGGGCGTCCTCATAGCGGGCGCCATGGTCCGGCCAGTGGGTCTGGTAGAGGTCGACATAGTCGGTGCCCAGGCGGCGCAGGCTATCCTCGATCGCCCGGGTGATGTTGTGCCGGTCAAGCGCCGTCATGCCGGCGCGCTGGGAGCCCTTGATCCAGCCATGGCTGGGGCCGCAGACCTTGGTGGCCAGGATGATCTCATCCCGCCGCTTGGTCTTCATCCAGCGTCCGACGATTTCCTCGGTCAGGCCGGCCCAGGACTCCTGCGGCGGCACCGGATAGTTCTCGGCGGTGTCGAAGAAGTTGATCCCGGCTTCGAGGCTGCGGTCGAGAATCCGGAAGGAGGTCTTCTCGTCGGCCTGGGAGCCAAAGGTCATGGTCCCCATGCAGATCTTGGAAACGACGATCGGGCTGCGGCCCAGACGCTGGTGCTGCATGGCGGTCTCCCCTGGCGCGGCGCGGGCCTGAGCGCCCGTCTGTCCGGCCTTCGGCTGATAAGCGCGCCCCTTCGGGGTGGCAAGCCTCGCAATCGCGGTTGGAGGCGCTAAGATGCCGCGCGTTTCCTATGCGGAAGGGGCCAGGACATGAGCGCGGACTACGGGGACAACCGGCCGGACCTGTCGGCCTTCTGGATGCCCTTCACCGCCAACCGGCAGTTCAAGGACGCCCCTCGCCTGCTGGCCGAGGCCAGCGGCATGTACTACCGAACCGTCGACGGCGATGAGGTCCTGGACGGCACCGCCGGCCTCTGGTGCTGCAACCTGGGCCACGCCCGGAACGAGATCACCGAGGCGGTCTCCCGGCAGTTGGCGACCCTGGACTTCGCTCCGACCTTCCAGATGGGCCACCCCCTGCCCTTCCGCCTGGCGGCGGCCCTGTCCGAGTTCGCGCCGCCCGGGCTGGACCGGATCTTCTTCACCAACTCCGGGTCGGAGTCCGTCGACACGGCCCTCAAGATGGCCCTAGCCTACCACCGGGCCCGGGGCGAGGGTCAGAGGGTGCGGCTGATCGGCCGGGAGAAGGGCTATCACGGCGTGGGGTTCGGCGGGATTTCCGTCGGCGGCCTGGTCAACAACCGCCGGACCTACATCACCCTGCCCGGCGCCGACCACATCGCCCACACCTTTGATCCCGAGCGCAACGCCTTCTCTCGCGGCCTGCCGGACCACGGGGCGGAGAAGGCGGACGAGGTCGAACGGCTGGTCGCCCTTCATGGGGCCGAGACCATCGCCGCCGTCATCGTCGAGCCCGTGGCGGGCTCCGCCGGTGTCCTGCCGCCGCCCAAGGGCTATCTCGAGCGCCTGCGCGCAGTCTGCGACCGGCACGGCATCCTCCTGATCTTCGACGAGGTCATCACCGGCTTCGGCCGACTGGGCGAACCCTTCGCCGCCCAGGCCCTGGGCGTCACCCCGGACATCATGACCACCGCCAAGGGCATCACCAACGGCGCACTGCCCATGGGCGCGGTCTTCGCCCACCGGAAGGTCCACGACGCCATCGTCCAGGGCCCGCCAGCGGCCATCGAGTTCTTCCATGGCTACACCTATTCCGGGCATCCGGTCGCCTGCGCAGCGGCCCTGGCCAGCCTGGAGATCTACCGGCGCGACGGCCTCTTCACCCGGGTGAAGTCCCTGGCCGGCCTCTGGGAGGACAGCCTCCACGCCCTGCGGGGCAAGCCGAACGTCATCGACATCCGCAACATCGGCCTGATGGGCGCCATTGAGCTGTCACCCCGGCCGGACGCGCCGGGCGCCCGCGGCTACGAGGTCCTGGTCAAGGCCCTCAAGGCCGGGTTGCTGGTCCGGGCGACCGGGGACATCATCGCGCTCTCGCCGCCGCTGATCGTCAGCGAGGACGAGATCGGCAAGCTGTTCGACATCCTGGGCGGGGTCCTCGACGGCGTGGCCTGAACCCACGCCCATACCTGACCCGGCTCGGGTTGACATAAAGACATAAAGATATCTTTATGCGCTCATGTTGAGCGCCGCCCGCACCGTCGATGTGCTGCGCGCTGCGGGGGAGCCCTCGCGGCTGCGCATCCTCGCCCTGCTCGCCTGCGAGGAACTGGCGGTGCTGGAGATCTGCAAGGTATTGGACCAGAGCCAGCCCCGGGTCTCTCGCCACCTGCGGCTCCTGGCCGAGGCCGGCCTGGTGGAGCGTTTCCCGGATGGGGCCTGGGTGTTCTACCGGCCCTCCGGGACGGGCGAGGCCCGCACCCTGGCCGACCAGGTGCTCGCCGCCCTCGACCCCTCCGACCCCGCCCTCGCCCGGGACGCCGAGCGGCTGGAGGCCGTGCGGGCCGAGCGGAGGACGGCTGCGGACCAGTACTTCGCACGCAACGCCTCGACCTGGGACGAGATCCGCTCCCTGCATGTCGCCGAGGACCGGGTTGAAGCCGCCATCCTGCGGGCTGCGGGGCCTGGTCCGTTCCAGCGGCTGGTGGACCTGGGCACGGGCTCCGGCCGGATGCTGACCCTGTTCGGGGACAGGGTCCGCTCGGGCATCGGGCTCGACCTTTCCCAGCAGATGCTCAACGTCGCCCGCGCAAGGGTCGAGGCGGCCGGCCTCGAGGCCGTGGAGCTTCGGCACGGCGACATCTTCGCCACCCGCCTTCCCGACGGCTGCGCGGACCTGGTGGTGGTGCACCAGGTTCTCCACTACCTGGGCGATCCCGCCGCGGCGGTGCGCGAGGCGGGCCGGCTGACCGGGCCCGGCGGACGCCTGGTCATCGTCGACTTCGCCCCCCACGCCCTGGAGGTGCTGCGCGAGCAGCACCAGCACCGCCGCCTCGGCTTCTCCGCCGCCGAGATGAAGCGCTGGCTCGCCGCCGCCGGCCTTCGGCAGGTGGAGCTTGAGACCCTGCCCCCGGCCCGCGCCGAGGGCCTGACCGTCTGTGTCTGGACCGCCCAAAGGAACCCCGCATGACCGAACCCGCCCTCGGGCCCATCGCCCGCGCCGGGGCCGGCCTGGCCCAGCCTCCGCGCGTCTCCTTCGAGTTCTCGCCGCCCAAGACCGAGGAGGCCGAGGTCGCCCTCTGGGAGGCCATCCGCAGGCTCGCGCCCCTGAACCCGGCCTTCGTCTCGGTGACCTACGGCGCCGGCGGCTCGACCCGCGACCGCACCCACCGGACGGTCAGCCGCATCCTGGCCGAGACCCAGCTGTCTCCCGCCGCCCATCTCACCTGCGTGGACGCCAGCCGCGCCGAGGTGGACGAGGTGATCCGCGACTACTGGGACGCTGGGGTCCGGCATATCGTAGCCCTGCGCGGCGATCCGCCCGGCCAGATCGGCGGGGTCTATGTCCCGCGGCCGGACGGCTACGTCAACGCCACCGAGCTGACCGCGGGAATCCGCGCCATCGCCCCCTTCGAGGTGAGCGTCAGCCTCTATCCCCAGACCCATCCGGAGAGCGGGTCGATCGACCACGACATCGACGTCCTGAAGGCCAAGATCGACGCCGGCGCCACCCGGGCCATCACCCAGTTCTTCTACGACACCGACGGCTTCCTGCGGTTCATGGACCGGGTCCGCAAGGCGGGCGTCAGCATTCCGATCTCGCCAGGCATCATGCCGGTCTCGAACTTCAAGGGGCTGAAGCGGATGGCCGGCCCTGTGGGCATCCCCCTGCCTGGCTGGCTGGGCGCTCTCTTCGAAGGCCTCGACCGCGACCCCGAGACCCGACGCATGATCGCCGCCGGCGTCGCCGCCGAGATGTGCGTGAAGCTGGCCGAGGAAGGCTATTCCGACTTCCACTTCTACACCTTGAACCGGGCCGACCTGGTCTACGCCATCTGCCGGATCCTGGGCCTCCGCGAGGCCGCCGGCGAAGGAGCCCCAGCATGAGAACCGCCCTGATCGCCGGGCTCCTGGCCGCGGGCGCCGCTGTCGCCGCACCCACCAGCCCGCCGGAGTGGAGCGCCCCCACTGATCCGTTCCGGGTGGCCGACAACCTCTACTATGTCGGCACGGCCGGCATCTCGGCCTGGCTCATCACGACGCCGAAGGGGCACATTGTGATCGACGGCGCCATGCCCACCAGCGCGCCCCTGATCCAGTCCAGCATCCGCCGGCTCGGCTTCCAGCCGAAGGACGTGAAGATCCTCCTGAACACCCACGCCCACTTCGACCACTCGGGCGGCCTCGCCGACCTCAAGCGCGACACCGGCGCGCGCCTGCTGGCCAACCCCGCCGACCGCAAGGCGCTGGAGACCGGGGTCTATCCCGGCTGGGAAGAGGTCCGCGACCTGGACTTCGCCCCGGTGAAGGTCGACGCCGACCTGAAGGACGGCCAGGCCGTGCGCCTGGGGGACGCTGTCCTGACCCCTCACTTCACGCCCGGGCACTCCCCCGGCTGCACCACCTGGACATTCAGGGCGACAGACCGGGGCCGGCCGCTGGACGTGCTTGTCTACTGCTCCACCTCGGTGGCGGCCAACCGGCTGGTCTCGCGCGAGCGGGGACCGCAGTACCCCGGGATCGTCTCGGACTACAGTCGCGGCTTCGCGCGGCTCAAGACCCTCAAGGCCGATGTCTTCCTGGCGCCCCACGCCGAGCAGTTCGGGCTCGAGGCCAAGCGCGCCAGGCTGAAGGCGGGCGGTGCGAGCCCCTTCGTCGACCGCGGGGAGCTGGCCCGCCAGGAGGCCCGTGCAAAATGACCCGCACCGAGCGCATCGCCGCCCTGAAGGCCGCCTCCCGGGAGCGCATCCTGGTCCTCGACGGCTCCTGGGGCGTGATGATCCAGAAGCGCGGCCTGGACGAGGCCGACTACCGGGGCGACCGCTTCGCCGGCCATCCGGGCCAGCTGAAGGGCAATAACGACCTCCTCTGCCTGACCCGCCCGGACATCATCACCGAGCTGCACGACGCCTATTTCGGCGCCGGAGCGGACATTTCCGAGACCAACACCTTCTCGGCCACCACCATCGCCCAAGCGGACTACGGCCTGGAGGCGGCGGTGCGCGACATCAACCTCGAAGGCGCGCGCCTGGCGCGGGCCTCCGCCGACCGCTGGACCGCCGCCGAGCCGCACAAGCCCCGTTTCGTCGCCGGCTCCATCGGCCCCCTGAACAAGATGCTGTCCATGTCGCCGGACGTGAACGACCCCGGCGCCCGGTCCGTCACCTTCGAGGAGGTCTACCAGGCCTATCGCGAGCAGGTCATCGCCCTGAACGAGGGCGGGGTCGACCTCTACCTGGTGGAGACCATCACCGACACGCTGAACTGCAAGGCGGCCATCAAGGCCATCCTGGACCTCGAGGACGAGGGCTACGAGGCCCTGCCGATCTGGATCTCGGGCACCATCACGGACCGGTCGGGGCGCACCCTGTCCGGCCAGACGGTGGAGGCCTTCTGGAACTCTGTCCGGCACGCCCGGCCCTTCGCGGTGGGCCTGAACTGCGCCCTGGGCGCCGACCTCATGCGGCCCCACATCGCCGAGTTGTCGCGGGTGGCCGACACCCTGGTCAGCGCCTATCCCAACGCCGGCCTGCCCAACGCCATGGGCGAGTACGACGAGCAGCCGCACCAGACCGGACATTCCCTGCACCAGTGGGCCGAGGACGGCATCGTCAACATCGTCGGCGGCTGCTGCGGCACCACCCCCGACCACATCGCCCACGTGGCCCGGGCGGTTCAGGGCCTGCCGCCACGCAAGCCGCCCGAACGCCCGCGCGCCATGCGCCTGTCGGGGCTGGAGCCCCTGGAGCTGTCATGAGGCCCACCTTCGTCAATATCGGCGAGCGGACCAACGTCACCGGCTCCGCCCGCTTCCGCAAGCTCGTGGCCGAGGGGAACTATCCCGAAGCCCTGTCGGTCGCACGCCAGCAGGTGGAGGCCGGCGCAGCCATCATCGACGTCAACATGGACGAGGGCCTGCTCGACTCCGTGCGGGCCATGACGACCTTCCTCAACCTGATCGCCGCCGAGCCCGACATCGCCCGGGTCCCGGTGATGATCGACTCCTCCAAGTGGGAGGTGATCGAGGCGGGCCTGCGCTGCGTCCAGGGCAAGGCCATCGTCAACTCGATCTCCCTCAAGGAGGGCGAGGCCGCCTTCCTGAAACAGGCCCGCGCCTGCCTGCGCTATGGCGCGGCGGTGGTGGTCATGGCCTTCGACGAGCAGGGCCAGGCCGACACCCTGGCGCGCAAGACCGAGATCTGCGCCCGGGCCTACCGGATCCTGGTGGACGAGGTGGGTTTCCCGCCCGAGGACATCATCTTCGACCCCAACATCTTCGCGGTCGCCACCGGGATCGATGAGCACGACAACTACGCCGTCGACTTCATCGAGGCGACGCGCTGGATCAAGGCCCACCTGCCCCACGCCCGGGTCTCGGGAGGGGTCTCCAACGTCTCGTTCAGCTTCCGGGGCAATGAGCCCGTGCGCCGGGCGATCCACGGGGTCTTCCTCTACCACGCCATCGCCGCCGGCCTGGACATGGGCATCGTCAACGCCGGCGACCTGCCGGTCTATGACGACATCCCCGCCGAGCTGCGGGACGCGGTCGAGGACGTCATCCTCAACCGGCCCCGGCGCGACCCGGCCCTGTCCAACACCGAAAGACTGGTGGAGCTGGCGCCCGCCTACAAGGGCGGGAAGTCCGAGGCCAAGGGCCCCGACCTGTCCTGGCGGGAGGCGCCGGTGGCCGAGCGCCTGGCTCACGCCCTCATCCACGGGGTCACCGAATTCATCGAGACCGACGTGGAGGAGGCCCGCCTGGCCGCCAGCCGTCCGCTGGAGGTGATCGAAGGCCCCCTGATGGACGGCATGAACCGGGTCGGCGACCTGTTCGGCGCGGGGAAGATGTTCCTGCCGCAGGTGGTCAAGTCGGCGCGGGTGATGAAGCAGGCCGTGGCCTGGCTCCTGCCCTTCATGGAGGCCGAGAGCGCCGGCCAGGAGCGCCAGAGCGCAGGCCGGATCCTGATGGCCACCGTCAAGGGCGATGTCCACGACATCGGCAAGAACATCGTCGGCGTGGTCCTGCAGTGCAACAACTACGAGGTCTTCGACCTCGGCGTGATGGTCCCCGCCGACCGCATCCTCGACGAGGCCGAGCGCCTGAAGGTGGACATGGTCGGACTGTCCGGCCTGATCACCCCCAGCCTGGACGAGATGGTCTTCGTGGCCTCGGAGATGGAGCGGCGGGGCTTCCGCATGCCCCTGCTGATCGGCGGGGCGACCACCTCCAAGACCCACACGGCGGTGAAGATCGCCCCGGCCTACCCCTCCGGCTCCACTACCTATGTCCTGGACGCCAGCCGGGCGGTGGGGGTGGTCTCGTCCCTCCTCTCCCCCACCGACCGGGACCGGTTCGTCTCGGAGACCCAGGCCGACTACGCCCGGGTGCGCGACCAGTTCGCGCGCGGCCAGGACAACCGCGGCCGGATGAGCCTGGCCGACGCCCGGGCCCGGGCCTTCGCCACCGACTGGAGCCGCACGGCCCCGCCCCGGCCGAGCTTCACGGGCCTCAAGACCTTCGAGGACTGGGACCTCGCCGACCTCGCCGAGCACATCGACTGGACGCCCTTCTTCGCCAGTTGGCAGCTCTTCGGCCGCTTCCCGGCCATCCTCGAGGACGACGTCGTCGGCCAGGCGGCCCGGGACCTCTACGCCGACGGGCGGCGCATGCTGGACCGGATGATCCAGGGCCGCTGGCTGACCGCCAAGGCGACGGTGGGGTTCTGGCCCGCCAACGCCGAGGGCGACGACATCCTCGTCTTCGCCGACGAGACCCGCAGCCAGGTCGCCGGGCGGTTCCACACCCTGCGCCAGCAGATGGTCCGCAGCGAGGGCGACCGGGCGAACCTCGCCCTCTCGGACTTCATCGCCCCCGTAGGCGGTCCGCCGGACTGGCTGGGCGGCTTCGCGGTCACCGCCGGCCACGGCGAGATCGAGATGGCCGAGCGCTTCCGCCGGGACGGGGACGATTACTCCGCCATCCTCGCCACCTCCCTGGCTGACCGGCTGGCGGAGGCCCTGGCCGAGGCCCTGCATCGCAAGGTCCGCACCGAGCTCTGGGGCTACGCCCCGGACGAGGTTTTCGACGTCGAGTTCCTGATCGGCGAGAAGTACCGGGGCATCCGGCCGGCGGCGGGCTATCCGGCCCAGCCGGACCACACCGAGAAGGCCGAGCTCTTCCGCCTGCTCGAGGCGACCCCCCGGACCGGGATCACCCTGACCGAGAGCTTCGCCATGGACCCGCCCTCCAGCGTGTCCGGCCTCTATTTCAGCCACCCTGAAAGCCACTATTTCGGGGTCGGCCGGATCGATCGCGACCAGGTCGAGGATTACGCCCGCCGCAAGGGCTGGGACCTCGCCACGGCGGAACGCTGGCTGGCGCCGATCCTGAACTACGCGCCGGCTGGCTGACCATGGCGCCGGCAGGGGCGGATGACCGGGACTTCAACCGCCTCTGGGCGGCGCAGGCCGTCTCGGCCTTCGGCGCCCGCATCGCCCGGGAGGGCCTGCCCCTCGCCGCGGTGATGACGCTGGCGGCCTCGCCCTCCGCCCTGGGCCTTCTGGCGGCGCTGACGGGCCTCGCCTCGCTCGTCCTGGGGCTGACCGCGGGAGGTTGGGTCGACCGCCGGCCCCGGCGGGGCGTGATGATCCTCATGAACCTGCTGCGCGCCGCCGCCCTCGGGGTCATCCCGGTCGCCGCCATCATGGGCGTCCTGACCCTGCCCCTCATCCTGGGTGCAGGAACCCTGATCGCCGGGGCCAGCACGGTCTTCGTCATGGCCGAGCACGCCATCCTGCCCGGCCTGGTCCCGCCGGAGCGGCTGCTGGCGGCCAACGCCCGCCTGTCAGCCACAGACTCCGTCGCCGAGATCGGCGGGCCCGCCCTCGCCGGCATCCTGTTCCAGCTGCTCACCGCCCCCATCGCCGTGGCGGCGACCGCCGCGACCTGGCTGGGCTCGGCCCTGCTCCTGCTGCGCGTCCGGGGCGAACGGCCGCCCGGCCCCGACGCAGGAAGCGAGGACGGCGGCCTGTCCTTCCTGTCCGGATTCCGGACGGCCTGGGACCACCGGGAGGTGCGGGTCCTCTTCCTCGTCCAGCTGGCCTGGGGCCTGACCGGAGGGACGTTCGCCAGCCTCTATGTCCTGTTCGCCGTCCGCACCCTCGGATTGCCGACAGGGTTGCTGGGCCTGGCTATCGCCTGCGGCGGTCTGGGCGCCCTGGCCGGCGCCGTCGCCGGGCCGGTCCTGGAACGGCGCCTGGGCGCGGGGAGGACCCTGACCCTCACCCTCCTCCTCGGCGGCCTGGTCAACCTGGCCATCGGCCTGGCCCCGCCAGGGATCGTCGGCGGCATGACCGTACTGGTGGCGACCCAGTTCCTGGGCGATCTCTTTGGCGTGACCACCGTGATCCTTATGTCGAGCCTGCGTCAGGCCCGCATCGAGGCGGACCACCTCGGGCGCGTCACCGGCGTCTTTGAGGCCGGGTCCGGGGGAATGATGGTCGTCGGCGCCCTCGCCGGCGCCGCCCTGGCCGAGGCCACGGGCGTGCGCACCGCCATGCTGGCCGCCGCCGGGCTGAGCCTCGCTCTGCCCGTGCTCTGCGCCTTCAGCCCCCTGGCGAGGGCGCGGCTGCCCAAGGCGGCCTGACCAATGGAGCTTGCGCGCGAAGCCTGGTGAGGAGGTCAACGGCGCGTCAGCAGACCCCCTCCGGCCCGCTTCGCGGCCCACCTCCCCCTGGGGGGAGGAATTACATCGCCAATTGCTCCCCCAAGGGGGAGCTGTCAGCGAAGCTGACAGAGGGGGTCAACGGCGCCTGGGTTGGCCGCGGGGACCTACCTCGAGAACTTCTGGAACTTGATCCGGTGCGGGATCAGGCTGTCGGCGCCCAGGCGGCGCTTCTTGTCTTCCTCGTAGGCCTCGAAGTTGCCCTCGAACCACTCGACGTGGCTGTCGCCCTCGAAGGCCAGGATGTGGGTGGCCAGGCGGTCGAGGAACCAGCGGTCGTGGCTGATGACCACGGCGCAGCCGGCGAACTCCTCCAGGGCCTCCTCGAGGTTCTGCAGGGTCTCGATGTCGAGGTCGTTGGTCGGCTCGTCGAGCAGGATGACGTTGCCGCCGGTGGTCAGGGTCTTGGCCAGGTGCACCCGGTTGCGCTCACCGCCCGAGAGCTGCCCCACCTTCTTCTGCTGGTCGCCGCCCTTGAAGTTGAACGAGCCGACATAGGCGCGCGTGTTGATCTCGCGCTTGCCCACCGCAAGGATGTCGAGGCCGCCGGAGACCTCCTGCCAGACGGTCTTGTTCGGGTCGAGGGCGTCGCGGCTCTGGTCGACATAGGCCAGCTTCACGGTCTCGCCGAGGCGGAAGGTCCCCTCGTCGGGCTGCTCCTGACCGGTGATGATCCGGAAGAGGGTCGACTTGCCGGCGCCATTGGGGCCGATCACGCCGACGATCCCGTTGGGCGGCAGCTTGAAGGACAGGTCCTTGAACAGGACCTTGTCGCCGTAGGACTTCGACAGGTGCGAGGCCTCCAGCACCACATTGCCGAGGCGCGGGCCGGGCGGGATCTGGATCGCGGCGAAGGTCTGGGCCTGGCGGGCGTTCTCCTGCTCGGCGACCATGCGCTCGTAGGCGGCGAGGCGGGCCTTGGACTTGGCCTGGCGGGCCTTGGCGCCCGACCGCACCCACTCCAGCTCGCGCGTCATGGCGCGCTGGCGGGCCTCGCTTTCGGACTGCTCCTGGACGATGCGCTTGGTCTTCTGCTCCAGCCAGCCGGAATAGTTGCCCTCGTAGGGAATGCCCTTCCCGCGGTCGAGCTCCAGGGTCCACTTGGTCACCTGGTCCAGGAAGTATCGGTCGTGGGTCACCAGGATGACGCACCCCGGGAAGGCCTCCAGGTGATGCTGAAGCCAGGCGACGCTCTCGGCGTCGAGGTGGTTGGTCGGCTCGTCCAGAAGCAGCATGTCGGGCTTGGACAGCAGCAGGCGGGCCAGGGCCACGCGGCGCTTTTCACCGCCGGAGAGGTTCTCGACGCTCCAGTCGTCGGGCGGGCAGCGCAGGGCGTCCATGGCCATCTCGACCTTGGCGTCGATGTCCCACATGTCGCCCGCGTCGATCTGCTCCTGGAGGGTGGTCATCTCCTCCATCAGTTCGTCGGTGTAGTCCTCGCCCAGCTGGGCGGCGACCTCGTTGAAGCGGGCGACGAGCTTCTTCTCCTCGCACCAGGACTCCACGTTCTGGCGGACGTTGAGTGCGGGATCGAGCTGGGGCTCCTGCTCCAGGTAGCCCATCTTCACGCCGTCGGCGGCCTTGGCCTCGCCGCTGAACTCCTTGTCCAGGCCGGCCATGATCTTCAGCAGGGTCGACTTACCCGAGCCATTGACCCCGACCACGCCGATCTTGGCGTCCGGATAGAAGGACAGCCAGATGTTCTCGAACACCTTCTTGCCGCCGGGATAGACCTTGGTCAGGCCCTGCATCTGGAAAATGTATTGCTGCGCCATGGGGCTTGCGGGCTCGCGGATCGAGGAAAACGGGAGGCCCGCCAGATAGCCCCCTGACGGCGCCGGCGCAATGGCCCCGCCTGTCAGACGACTGTCACGCGAGCGTCGCCGATCCGTCGCACCCCCTCCCTAGGTTCCGCCGCACTCGGTCGATCAACGGCCGGATTCGGGGATCATCATGAAATCAGCACTTATCTCGGGCGCCTCCGCCCTGGCGCTTCTCGCCGCCGCCTCCTCCGCCCTCGCCGCAGATGACGCCTCCACGGTCGAGGAGCTGGTGGTCTACGGCAAGGGTGAAAGCCGGCAGGTCCAGGCCCTCACCACCGAGGAGATCGAGCGCGCGGCGCCCGGCTCGAGCCCGATCAAGATGGTCGAGAAGCTGCCCGGCGTGAACTTCCAGGCCGCTGACGCCTTCGGCGCCTATGAATGGTCCACGCGCATCTCCATCCGCGCCTTCAACCAGAACCAGCTGGGCTTCACCCTCGACGGCGTGCCGCTTGGCGACATGAGCTATGGCAACCACAACGGCCTGCACATCAGCCGGGCCATCGCCTCTGAGGACCTGGCCGGGGTCGAGCTGGCCCAGGGTTCGGGCGCCCTCAGCGTCGCCTCGACCTCCAACCTGGGCGGCGCGCTGAAGTTCACCAGCCGCACCCCCTCCGCCGACATGGGCGCCGACGTTGGCCTGACGGCGGGCTCCAGCGCCATGCGGCGGGTCTTCCTTCGCCTTGACACCGGGGAACTGCCCGGCGGTGGGCGCGGCGCCATCAGCTATGCCGACCAGAAGGCCGACAAGTGGAAGGGCCAGGGCGAGCAGAAGCAGAAGCAGATCGACCTGAAATTCGTCCAGCCGCTGGGAGATTTCACGGTCACGGCCTTCTACAACTACTCGGAGCGCCGTGAAAACGACTACCAGGACCTGTCGCTGGACATGCTCTCGCGCCTTGGCGCGGACTGGGACAACAACACGGGACGCTGGGCGGACGCCGTGCAGATCGCCCGCGCCTACCAGAACTCCGCGAACTACACGGGCGCCAGCCCCATTCTGGACGGCGCCGGCTGCTGGACGGGCGCTGGCGCCAATCCCTATCCCGGCAAGGTCAAGTGCGTCGATGACGCCTATTATGACGCCGCGGGCCTTCGCGACGACACCCTCTGGGCTGTCACCGCCGCCGGCCCGGTGGCCGGGATCGACCTCAGCGCTACCGTCTACGGCCACACCAACGACGGGCAAGGCGTCTGGTACACGCCCTACGTGCCGTCCCCGAACAACAACATCGCGGGCGCCACAAGCCAGAACGCCCCGATCTCGACCCGGACGACCGAGTACACAATCGACCGCAAGGGCCTGATCCTGGGCGCCGCCCTTGATCTGGGCGATCACCGGATCTCTGCAGGCGGCTGGCTGGAGACGAACGACTTCAACCAGTCGCGGCGCTTCTACGGCCAGAACCTGGCCGCCCCCTCGTCGTCCCTGAGCTTCTTCTCCGGGCCCTTCTTCACCCAGTGGTCGGGTGACTTCGAGACCGACACCCGGACGTTCTACATCGAGGACGCCTGGACCGTTTCCGACCAGTTGAAGGTCAACTTCGGCTTCAAGTCGGTCAGTGTCGAGAGCAGCACCGTGACGGTGGTCGGGTCGCCGGTCATCAACGGGTCCATCACCTCGGAGGAATCCTTCCTTCCCCAGGCCGGCTTCACCTGGGCTCTGTCCGGGGACAGCGAACTCTTCGCCAGCTACGCGAAGAACATGCGGGCCTTCGCCGCCGCCAGGACTGGTCTGTCGCCCTTCGCTACGACCCAGCCCGGCTTCGATGCGATCCGCGGAAAGCTCCAGCCGGAGACCTCCCAGACCCTCGAGGGCGGCTGGCGCTTCCGTTCCGGCGGGTTCCAGGGCGTCGCCGCGCTGTACTACGTCAAGTTCGATGACCGCCTGATCGGCACGTCGGCCGGCGCAGGGATCGTCGGCAGCCCGACCATCCTGTCCAACGCCGGCAGCGTGACCGCCAAGGGCTTCGAGGCGGCCGGGACCTACAAGCTCAGCCCTGAATGGACCGTCTTTGGGTCCTACGCCTTCAACGACAGCACCTACGACGACGACATCCGCAACGCGTCCGGCGTCGTGACCCAGGCGATCAGCGGCAAGACCACGGTGGACTCGCCCAAGCACCTGCTGAACGCCGAGGTCAATTTCGAGCGCGAGGGCTGGTTCGCCACCCTCAACGTGCACTACGTCTCCGAGCGGTACTTCACCTACACCAATGACAAGTCCGTCCCCTCCACCACGACGGCGGACCTGTCCTTCGGTTACCGCTTCCAGGGCGAGGGCCTCGCCGATGGCCTGGAGATCCAGGCCAATGTGACCAACCTGACCGACGAGAGCTACGTCTCGACCATCGGCTCCAACGGCTTCGGCTACGCGGGCGACAACATGACCCTGCTGACCGCCGCCCCGCGCCAGGCCTTCATCACCCTGCGCAAGCGCTTCTGATCCTCTTCCCGAGGCAACCCCGACTGACCCCGCCGGCGACGGCGGGGTCTTTTTTTGACCGGCGCCCGGAGGCTGTCCCTCGGTCTACCCGTCGTCCTGGTCGGCGTGGGCGGCCGCGCCGCCGCCGGCGGGGCCGGTATAGCCCTGGGCGCCATCCGCGCCCTCCCACCAGTAGGCGGGGCGCTTGCGAGCCCCGGTCAGCTCCTCGTTCAGCGTGGCGGCGTCGAGCAGACGGCCTCCGATCATGACCTTGCTGACCTTGTCGGAGTTCCGGATGTCCTGGGTCGGGTCGGCGTCGAGCACGACCAGGTCGGCCAGCTTGCCGGGTTCCAGGCTGCCGATATCAGCGTCGTAGCCCAGGCTGCGCGCCGCCTCGATGGTGCCCGTGCGCAGGGCCTCGACCGGGGTCATGCCGCCCCGGGCGAAGGACCAGAGCTCCCAGTGCGCGGCGATGCCGGGTTCCTGACCGTGCGCCCCGATGGCGACCGGCACGCCGCGCCGCGCCAGCTTGGCGGCCTCGCGGGCGCTGTCATCGTCCTTGTAGTCGCCTTCCGGGGCGATCTCGCGCCGGGCGTTGCTGGCGGTCAGGATCGCCGCCGGCTCGTGCTTCTGCAGCAGGGGGTGCTTCCAGACCTCGGTATGGGCGCGCCAGTACGGGTCGCCCGCCGGCCCGCCATAGGTCACGACCAGGGTCGGGGTGTAGGCGGTCCGGGACTGGCTGAAGAACTGCAACACGTCCTCATAGATCACCCCGAGCGGCAGGTTGTGCTCGACCGTGGTGTTGCCGTCGGCGATCAGGGTCATGTCGAAGCCAAAGAGCGAGCCGCCCTCGGCCACCGAGCGCATCCCTTCCGCCAGGGCCGCGGCGGTCACCTGCTGGCGCTGGTCGCGGCGCGGCTGGTTGTAGTTCTTCAGGCTGTGGGCGCCCTGGGCCTTGAGGCGGCGCACATGGGCCAGGGCGTCCTCATAGCTGTCGATCTGCGCATAGACGTCCGACGCCCGCGCGCCATAGACGATCTCGGCGGTGGAGAAGGTGCGCGGGCCGAGGATCGCGCCGGAGCGCGTCATTTCCAGCGCCGGGAAGACCGTGCGGGCGCTGCTTGAGGGGTCGTGGCGGGTCGTCACGCCCAGGGCCAGGTTGACCATCTCGGCCCAGTTGGCCTGGGGGGTGATCTCGTCGATCCCGTAGGGACCATGGGCGTGGGCGTCGATCAGTCCCGGGATCACGGTCTTGCCTGCGGCGTCGAGCGTCGGCGTGCCGGGCGGGATCGCCACCTCGCCGCGTCGTCCCACGGCCTTGATCCGGTCGCGCTCGACCAGCACCACGCCATCGTCGATGACGCCGCCATCGGCGCCCTTCATGGTGACGACGCGGGCGCCGACGATGGCGAGCCCGCCCCTGGGCTTGTCGGCGGTGATCCGCATCGACACCGAAACGCCGGTCCTCGGCGGCTCGAACTTCGCCGGCTTGGCGCCCTTGGCCAGGGGAGCATCGGCGAACATGGAGGCGCGGTCGGCGCTGAAGACTGTGGGGCCAAGCGACCAGTTCAGGCGCCGGCCGCCCTCGCTCCAATGGATCCAGTCGGCCCCGTCGCCGCTGGCCTTGACCACAGGCAGGGCGCCGCCCTTGGGGGATAGCGAGACTTCCTGGGCGCCCGGCGCCATGGGGGTGACGTAGGCCTGGTAGTTCTGGCGGAAGGCCAGGAACCGGCCGTCGGGCGAGACCCGGTAATCATTGACGAGCTCACCCCGGGCGTGGACGCGGCGCGCCTCGCCATTGAGGTCCAGGCTGACCAGCCGGCTTTCCTTGGCGTCGCCCTCCATCACGAAGACGCGGTCGCTGGCGGCCCCGAACTGCGGCTTGCCGCCCGTGTCCGTGATGCGGGTCAGGTCGCCGCCGCCCGCCGCGACGCGGTAGACGCCGGGCTCGGCTGAGCCGCGGGGGCTGGAGAGATAGCCGCCGCGGTCCTTCTCGAAGACGACAATCCTTCCATCGGGCGAAAAGCGAGGCCGGGCGTAGTGGCCCGCCGGGGTGATCGCCGTGGACTTGCCGCCGCTGGCGGCGATGGTGCGGACTTCGCCCAGGCCGGCGTCGGTCCAGCGGACATAGACCAGCTTCCGGCCGTCGGCCGACCAGGAGGGATAGGCCTCCATCGCCGCCTCGTCCCGGGTCAGGCGACGCGGTTCGCCGCCCGCCATCGGCTTGATCCAGAGCTTGCCGAGACTTTCGAACACCACCGACCGGCCATCGGGCGAGACGGCGGCCCCCCGCGGCATCCGGGTCTCGAACGTCTCCGGCGCCACGGCGATCGGAGGACGCGGCGGGTCGATCACGCCGCGCGTGTCGGAGATCCGGAAGGGAATGACCGTGCTCTTTCCCGAGGCCAGGTCGACGCGGTTGAGCTTGCCGCCGGCCCAGACCACCAGGCTGGCCGAGTCCGGGGTCCAGGCCATGTTGGGATAGACCCCCGTCACGGCCCAGGTTTCCTGCATGTCCATGTCGAGTGCGTCGAAGACCTTGCGGTCCTCGCCCGTGGCCAGGTCGCGGACATACAGCCTCGGCTGGGTCGCCTCGCGGCGGACATAGGCGATCCGCTTGCCATCCGGGGAAGGCGTGGGCCGCACCGCGCCGCCCTCCCCGCCGATGACCCGCTCGGTCCTGCCGGTCTCGAGGTCATAGCGGTCGATCGCGAACAGCTGGGTGTTGCTGTTCTGGGCGTACTCGAAGATCGGCCCCGGCGTGGTGTTGCGCGTGAAATAGACGTGCCGTCCGTCGGGGGCGAAGATGGGCTCGCCCAGCTCCTTCTGGTGCTGTTCGCTGGGGCGCTTGACCAGCAGCACTCCGTCCCCGCCCGAGACGTGGTACATCCAGACCTCGCCCGTGCCGAGCGAGCGCTGGGTGGTGAAGTGCTTCTTGGCGACGATGTACTGGCCGTCCGGGCTCCAGCTGGGCTGGTTCAGCAGGCGGAAGCTCTCCTGGGTCAGCTGGCGCTTGTCGCTTCCGTCGCGGTTCATGATCCAGATGTTGTCGCCGCCGCCCCGGTCTGAGGTGAAGGCGATCCGCCGGCCGTCGGGAGAGAAGCGCGGCTGGGTCTCGTAGGGCAGGCCCTCCGAAATCCGCGTCGGGACGCCGCCGCTGATCGGCAGGGTGTAGATGTCGCCCAGGAGGTCGAAGACCAGGGTCCGCCCGTCGGGGCTGACATCCAGGTTCATCCAGGTGCCTTCCTCGACCGTGATCGGGACCTCGCGGACCTTCATGCCCGGAGGCGCGGCCACGTCCCACTTGGGCGCCTCCTTGGCGTCCTGGGCGTAGGCGGCGGCAGGTACGGCGGCGGCGAGGCCCACCGCCAGGGCGAGACGCGAGGCGGTGCGGGCAAAGGTCTTCATCGGTGGAATCTCCCCCAGGCTGGCCAAGGACTCTCGGCCAGGGGCTGGAACTGTCAATGCGCCCTTCGGCGAAGGTCGCTTCCACCGGATGACGTCAGGTCAGAACCCGGGCCAGGCCACCCTCCGCCAGCGCCAAAGAGGCGCTGGCGGCGCGGCCTGCCGGACTGTTGGGCTCAGCGCCCGGTCGGCACGTCCTTGAAGGCGACGTCCTTGTCCAGGCGGATGTCGCCGGGCAGGCCCAGGACGCGTTCGGCGATGATGTTGCGCAGGATCTCGTCGGTGCCGCCGGCGATGCGCAGGCCCGGAGCCATCATCAGGGAGCCGTGGAACCCGCCCTGAAGGGGCGCGAGGTCCGGATCGTTGATGATCCCGTACTGGTCCAGCATCTCCACCGCCTCATTGGCCAGGTCCTGCATGAGGGTGGCCGAGACGATCTTGCCGATGGAGCTTTCCGGGCCCGGGGTCTGGCCCTTGGAGAGGGCGGTCATGGTCCGGTTCCGGGCGTGGCGCAGGCCTTCGGCCTGGACGTACCAGTCGGCCAGCTTCTCCCGCACCGCGCTCTCCTGGAGCAGGGGCGCGCCGTCGGCGCCGGTGGTGTCGCGGGCCGCCTCGAGGAACTGGGACCAGCCCGCCCCGGTTGCGCCGCCGACGGCGAGACGCTCGTTCATCAGGGTGACGAGCGAGACCTTCCAGCCATCGCCCACGCCGCCCAGGCGCTGGCTGTCCTTGACCCGGACATCGGTGAAGAAGACCTCATTGAAGCCCGACCCGCCCGACATCTGGTGGATCGGACGGACCTCGACGCCGGGGTCCTTCATGTCGACCCAGAACATGGTCAGGCCCTTGTGCTTGGGCAGGTTCGGGTCGGTGCGGACGATGACGATGCCGAAGTCCGAGAACTGGGCGCCGGTGGTCCAGACCTTCTGGCCGTTGATGATCCAGTCGCCGGAGCCGTCGGGAGCCTTCTCGGCGCGGGTGCGGGCCGCCGCCACGTCGGAGCCGCCGCTGGGCTCGGAGAAGAGCTGGCACCAGATCTCCTCGCCGCGGATGGCGGGAGGCCCGAACCGGTCCTTGGTGGCCTGGTCGGCGAAGTTCATGACGGTGGGCACGCACATGCCCAGGCCGATCTGGAACGGGTTGGAGGGGATGGGATAGCGCGCCTCCTCCTCACCGAAGATCACGCTCTGGATGGGGGTCCCGCCCTGGCCGCCCCATTCCTTGGGCCAGGTGATGCAGGCGAAGCCGGCGGCGGCCTTCTTGGCCTGCCAGGCCTTGGCGGCGGCGAGGTCGCCCCCGCCCTCCCCGTCGTCACTCGCGTCGCGAGTGCGGGGCGCATTGGCCTCCAGCCAGGTCCGGACCTTCTGGCGATAGGCGGCTTCTTCGGGCGTATCGTTGAAATCCATGATCGGTGTCCTTCTCAGGCGGCCGCGTTGCGGCGTTCGAGGTGGCTGACGAGGCGGTCCTTCCAGACCCGGGGGGCGCCGGCGACCAGGGAGAGCTGGCGCGAGCGGCGAAAGTGCAGATGGCAGTCCACGGCCCAGGTGAAGCCGATGCCGCCATGGGTCTGGATATTCTCCTTCGACCCGAACCAGTAGGCCTCCGAGGCTGCGATCCGGGCGGCGCTGGCCGCCACCGGCAGCTCGGGGGCGTTGGTGTTGAGTGCCCAGGCCCCGTAATAGGCGTTGGAGCGGGCCAGTTCGTTCTTCACGTACATGTCTGCCAGCTTGTGCTTGATGGCCTGGTAGCTGGCGATGGTGCGGCCGAAGGCGAAGCGCTCCAGGGCGTATTCCTTGGCCATCTCCAGGGCGCGGTCAGCGCCGCCGGTCTGCTCGAAGGCCAGGAGGACGGCGGCCCGGTCCAGGACCTGCTCGACCAGGGCCAGGCCCTCGCCCGCCGCGCCCAGGCGCTCGGCCGGGACCTTGTCGAAGACCAGCTTCGCCGCATCCCGCGAGGGATCCAGGGTGGAGAGGGTCTCGCGGGTCACGCCGGGGGCCGACAGGTCGACCAGGAACAGGCCCGGCTGACCGCCTTCCCTGGCCAGGACCAGGGCGTGGGTGGCGATCCCGCCGTCGGTCACGGGAATCTTGGTCCCGGAGAGGCGGCCGCCCTCGACCGTAGTGCGGATGGCGGACGCCGCCAGGGCGCCGGGGCCCTCGGAAGTCGCCAGGGCGCCGATGACGTCGCCGGCGGCGATGCCCGGCAGGACGGCGGCCTTCTGGGCCTCGGAGCCCGCGAGCATCACGGCTTCGGCGAGAACATAGACGGTGGAGGCGAAGGGGATGGGCGCCACGGCCCGGCCCAGCTCCTCGGCGATGACGCAGAGCTCAAGGCGACCCAGGCCCAGGCCGCCGTGTTCCTCGGGAATGGCGGCGCCCAGCCAGCCCTGGCCGGCGACGGCCTTCCAGAGCTCGGGATCCCAGGTCGCCGAGGGGTCGTCGATGACCTTGCGGACGCGGCTCGTCGGGCAATTGGCCTCCAGGAAGCGCCTCGCCTCGTTCTTGAGGAACTTCTGGTCCTCGGAGAAATCGAAATTCATGGCCTCGCACGCCTCCCTGCGCCGGTCCGGATCTGGTCAGTCCGGAACATAGTCCCCGCCACAGGGCGGCGGAAGACTGACCTCGCGTCAGGGACAGGGGCGGACGATCAGGAAAGCCGGGCCAGGGCCGCCTGGAGACGTTCGCGGGCCGCCTCGGCCTCGACCAGGCGCTCGCGGTTCTCCTCGACCACCTCCTCCGGCGCCCGGGCGACGAAGTCCGGGTTGTCCAGCTTGCGGCGGGTCTGCTCGGCGGTGGCGGCCAGGGCGGCCACCTCCTTGGCCAGGCGCGCCTTCTCGGCGGCGAGGTCGATGAACTCCGCCACCGGAAGAGCCAGGGTCGCGCCCTGGACCACGAAGGGAATGGAGCCGGCGGGGGCCTCGCCGACGACGCGGACATCCGAAACCCGGAGCATCTGTCCGATCACCGGGGCGTAGGCGGCGAGGATGGCGGACTGGGCGGCGTCCGCCTCGACCACCAGCAGGGACGGCCGAGCGCCGAGGGGCACGTTCAGTTCCGAACGGACCGAGCGGCCCTCGGCGATGGCGGCGATGACCAGGCCCACCTCGGCGGCGGCGGCCGGATCGGGGGCCAGGGCCGACAGGTCGGGCCAGCGGGCCGACATCAGCAGGGGCTCGCTGCGCGCCGAGCCCAGGTCGGAGGTCTGGTCCCAAAGCTCCTCGGTCAGGAAGGGCATGACCGGATGCAGCAGCTTCAGGATGACGTCCATCACCCAGGCCGCGGTGGCCCGGGTCTCGGCCTGGGCGGCGGCGTCATCGCCGTTCAGGATCGGCTTGGAAAGCTCGACATACCAGTCGCAGAAGGTGTTCCAGATGAACCGGTAGAGCAGGCCCGCGGCCTCATCGAAGCCGCAGCCGTCGAGGGCGCTCGTCACCGCGGCGGCGGTGCGCGCCGTCTCGTCGACGATCCAGCGGTTGACCGCCCCCTTCGCCGCCGCCGGGTCGAAACCGTCGACCCGGACGCAGCCATTGACCTGGCAGAAGCGCGCAGCATTCCAGAGCTTGGTGCCGAAATTCCGATACCCTTCAATGCGCTGGGTCGAGAGCTTGATGTCCCTTCCCTGTCCCGACATGGCCGTCAGGGTGAAGCGCAGCGCGTCCGCCCCGTAGGTGTCGATGAGGTCCAGGGGGTCCATCACATTGCCCTTGGACTTGGACATCTTCTTGCCGGAGGCGTCGCGGACGAGGGCGTTGAAGAACACGCGGCGGAAGGGGACCTCGCCGGTGAAGTGCAGGCCCAGCATCATCATCCGGGCAACCCAGTAGAAGATGATGTCGAAGCCGGTGACCAGGGTGTGGGTCGGATAGAACCGCTTGAGGTCCGCCGTCTCGTCCGGCCAGCCCAGGGTCGAGAAGGGCCAGAGGCCCGAGGAGAACCAGGTGTCCAGGACGTCCTCGTCCTGGCGCAGGGGCGTCTCGGCGCCGTAGTGCGCCTTCGCGGCGGCGAGGGCCTCAGCCTCCGTCTCCTCGACGAAGACGGCGCCGTCCGGTCCGTACCAGGCCGGGATCCGGTGCCCCCACCAGAGCTGGCGCGAGACGCACCAAGGCTCGATATTCCGCATCCACTCGAAATAGGTCTTGGACCAGGCCGCCGGCTCCAGGACGGTGCGCCCCTCCTCCACCGCCGCAATGGCCGGCTTGGCCAGGGTCGCCGCATCCACGAACCACTGGTCGGTAAGATAGGGCTCGACGACGACGCCGGACCGGTCGCCATGGGGCACCACGTGGCGGGTGGGGTCGATGCCGCGCAGCAGCTCCAGGGCCTCGAACTCGGCCACCACCTTCTTGCGGGCGACGAAGCGGTCCAGGCCGCGATAGGCCTCAGGCGCCGCCTCGCCGATGCAGCCGAAGTCGTCGAGGATGTTGATCATCTCCAGGCCGTGGCGCTTGCCCACCTGGAAGTCGTTGAAATCGTGCGCGGGGGTGATCTTCACCGCCCCCGAGCCCTTCTCGGGATCGGCGTAGTCGTCGGCGATGATGGGGATCAGGCGGCCGACGATGGGCAGGCGGACCCGCTTGCCCACCAGGTGGGCGTAGCGCTCGTCCTTGGGGTTCACCGCCACGGCGGTGTCGCCCAGCATGGTCTCGGGCCGGGTGGTGGCCACGACGATCTCGCCGGAGCCGTCTTCCAGCGGATAGGCGAAGCGCCAGAAATGCCCGTCGACCTCGCGCTGCTCAACCTCCAGGTCGGAGATGGCGGTCTGTAGGTGCGGGTCCCAGTTCACCAGCCGCTTGTCGCGGTAGAGCAGGCCCTGCTTGTAAAGGGTGACGAAGACCTTGCGGACGGCGGTGCTGAGCCCCTCGTCGAGGGTGAAGCGCTCGCGGCTCCAGTCGCACGAGGCGCCAAGACGCCGCAGCTGGCGCGTGATGGTCCCGCCGCTTTCCGCCTTCCAGGTCCAGACGCGCTCTAGAAAGGCCTCACGGCCCATGTCGCGCCGGCCGATATTGCCCTCGGCGGCCAGCTGGCGCTCCACCACCATCTGGGTGGCGATGCCGGCGTGGTCCGTTCCCGGCAGCCACAGGGCCGCCTTGCCGCGCATGCGCTCGAACCGGATCAGCACGTCCTGGAGCGTGTTGTTCAGGGCGTGGCCGATGTGCAGGGAGCCCGTCACATTGGGCGGCGGGATGACCACCGAAAAGGGCTCGGCCGACGGATCGTCGGTCGGCGAAAAGGCGCCGGAGGTCTCCCAGCGGGCATAGAGCCGGGGCTCTGCGGTCTTGGGGTCGAAGGTCTTGTCAAGCATGTCGGTTTCCGGGGCGGACCCGTAACGGAAGAGCCGGCCGCGTCAAGTCAGGTCGGTTGTTTCGGCGCGATGCCCACAAGGGATCCAGGAACTGGGGCCTTCCCAGCTTTCGCGGCGGAGAGGGGTTTCACAGGGTCCGGTGCTAGCGGGCCCGCCCACCCCGGGAAATCCGCTCGATCTCGGCCTGGACCTGGGCCTCGACAATGTCGGGAAGGTGGTCGTCCAGCCACTGCTTGAGCAAGGGGCGCAGGAGCTCCCGGACCACGTCCTCCAGGGTCCGCAGGTCGTGCGGCATGAGGAGGGAGGCGGACAGGTGGCCAAACGCAGCGGCGGCTGCGGCGGCGGTGGGATCGGAGACAAGCGCCGGCGCCGGGCGAAGCGGTTCGATGTCACCCACCGGATCGATGCGGTCGGTCAGGTCGAGCACATCCTCAGGTTCCGGCTCGGGCTCGGGCTCGGGCTCGGGCTCGGGCTCGGGTTCCGGCTCGGGTTGCGGAGGCTCGTCCTCGATTTCAGGTTCAGGCTCGGCGGGAGCCGGGGGCGGGAAGCCATCCTCTTCCTCGACCTCTTCCGCCTGCTCGACATCATCCTCGGAAATGATGCGGCGGATGGAGGCGAGGATTTCCTCCATTGTCGGTTCTTGTTTCGACTCGTCGGACATCCGCCACCGCGATTCGGGAAAGGGCCAGCCTCTTTGGTGAGGCTAGGCGCACAGGACTTAACAGGCAATTCCCGGCGGACAAGCGCGGGTCACAAGACCGTAGATAACCGATTCCCGGGGAAAACGCGCCGCGGGGCCGGGACTGGCCCGCCTGGACCAGACCCTATTTCTGGATCGGAGCCACTTCCGCCGCAGTCTTGGCCGGAGGCGAGAGAGGAACCGGACGATCCGGAATCTCCGCCGGCTTGGGCACCAGGACGCCATCGACGCCCGAGATGGGCACCTCCCAGGGAACCCAGCCCCAGGTGACGCGCAGGTTGCGGAAGTTCGCCGCGGGATCGTACCGCGGGATCTCCGGGACCAGGTATCCCGCCTGGAGGCGACCGACCTGACCCAGCACCCCCGCAGCGGCGACATACTCGTCGCGGCGGGCGCTGATCTGGGACAGCTCCGCAGCCCGAAGCTCCTGCTCGGCGTTCAGGACGTCGATTGTGGTCCGAAGCCCGACCCTCTGTTCCTGGACGACCCCCTCGGCGGCGATCCGGGCGGCCCGGACCTGCTTGTCGGTGGCCTCGATATTGCTCCGGGCGGCCTGGAGGGCGCTCCAAGACTGGGTGATGGCCTGCCGGACGGAACGGCGGGCGTTCTCGACGCCCAGGCGGTCGACGGTGTTCCGCTCGGTGGCGGCGCGGACCCGGGACAGGGTCTGACCGCCGGTGAAGAGGGGAACCGTCACCACCGCTGAGCCTGACAGGGCGCGGGAGTAGGCGTCCGTGTGGAGCGGGCTGACCAGGCCGGAATAGCCCAGCTGGCCCTGCAGGGACACCGTCGGCATCTGCTCGGCCCGGGCGCCGACGACGCGGGCCCGGCTGGCCTGTTCGGCATATTCCGCTGCGCGGACGATAGGGCTGCCGGATTCGGCGAGGTCCCAGGCCTGCTCGATGGACCCCGGCAGGAGGGCGCCGATGGGCGGCTCCGGGGCCAGGTCCCCCGGCGCCTGGCCGACGACGGCTTCATAGGTGGCGCGGGAGGTCGCCAGGGTGGCCTGTGCGGAGTTCAGGAGCGCCACGGCCGCCGCCAGGCGAGCCTCGGACTGGGCGACATCGGTGCGGGTGATCTCACCCACCTCGAAACGCGCCCGCGACTCGTCCAGCTGACGCTGAAGGACCGCCACGTTGGTCTGGCGGATCCTGAGAGCCTCCTGGTCACGCCGGACGTCCACGTAGGACTGGATCACCTGGCCCAGGACCTGCGCCTCGACGCGCCGCAGGGTTTCCCGTCCCGACAGGCTGTCCGCCTCCGCGGCGGAGACCGCCGAGGACACGCGGCCGCCGGTATAGATCGGCTGGGTGAGCGACAGGATGGCCGACCCGGAATTGCTCTCAAGGTCCACCTGGGGATCCGTGCCGGGAACGGTCGTCTCCGTCCAGGTGGCGCGCCCGGTCGCAGACAGGGTGGGACGGTAACCCGAGCGGGCCTGGTACCAGTTCTCGTCAAGGGCGCGCAGCTGGGCGCGCTGGGCCTGCAGCGTCGGGTTGGAGGCGTAAGCCATGGCGATGGCCTCAGCCATGGTCTCCGCCAAGGCCCCGGAGGCCGAAAGCGTGAGCCCCGCGAGAGAGACCGCAGCCAGCCAGCGGCTGCGACGACGCATGATCATCTCATATCCCCAAGTACCGGACGCGCAATGCGCCCGCCTATATGACCGGCGTTTCCTCCGGAGGCCAGTGGACCTGACCTTAAGGTTTATTCACCCGGGTCTTACGATCCGGTTTCCGGCAGGCGTCTCAGAAGGCGAATCCGGGCTGGGGCTCCAGTCCGGGCAGGTAGGGCGGAGCGGCGTCGAAGCCCTCGCGGCGCCCAAGACCCTCCGCGGTCCGGACATGCAGGACGGCGCGCCCCGCAGGCCCGCGACGTTCGATGACGGCCGCACGCCCGCCGATCCCGACAGCGTTGAGCCAGGCCGCGGGAACCTCCGAAACTGCGCCCTCGGAAATCACGAGGTCAAAGGTCCCGGCCGGCGCCTGATCAAGCGCTTCGCCATCAAAGCGCGTCACCACCAGTCCGCAAGCCTCCAGGACGGCCGCCGCATACGGCGCGGCCACCGCAAGGGCGGTCTGCCCGGTTACAGGCGCCGCCAGCTGCACCAGCTTGGCGAGGTCGCGCGGACGCAGCAGCCTGCGGCCGGGCGCGTACTCGGGCTCCACATCGGCGTAGGCGAGGAAGGACCGGTCTTCCGGCAGGAAGGACTCCCGGGGGATCCGCCGCATGGCGTCCTGGATGCGGAGGTCGGTCACATCGGCGGTCCTGACCTGGCTCTCCACCATGTTCAGGCGGGCTGCAGCGGTATCGTCCATGACGTCTCCGGTGGACTTGGGACAGGGTGTCCGGAGCCGGACGGCGGGCCCGGCGCGACTGGAGGCTTATAGAGCGCGGCGAGACGGCAAGGCAATGCGGGCCCTCTCGGAGATTGCCCCGCAGCCCGCCTTCTGTTAGCGAACCCTCGCCCGGCGCGGACCGGTGCGGCCTGATGGCGGAGTGGTGACGCAGCGGACTGCAAATCCGTGCACCCGAGTTCGATTCTCGGTCAGGCCTCCAAATCCTTCCTGAACTTGCCCTCCCCTGAACTTGCCCTCCCCTTGGGGCGGCGCCCCGGCCCCGGCGCGCTTTGGCGTCCGGTGACCGTTCAATTCTGGCGCGAATTTTGCACGGTGGTCCCGACGGTCCCTGCGGGAGATCGGACGGCGGGGATCGGGTCTTAACCCGTCGTTTGGACCGGGGACATAATCTGGCGGAAGCCGGAATGGGGCAGGAATGCGCAAGAACGCCAATGTCGATCGCACGGTGCGAGACCTCGGGCAGATTGAAAAATCCGCCTCGACGAGTCGCGTCCTGAACCTTCTGGCGGTTTCGAACCTGTCCCGAAATGAGCCAGGGTATGCCGAGCAGCCCTTCTTCACCTCTCCCCGGCTGAATGAGAGTCTCATAATCAAACACCGGATCCGGGCCGATGAAGTCGGACTCCTGCCCAAGGAGAAGACCACCGGCACCAAGGTCATCCTGCCCTTCGAGCGAACGGACCTGAAGATCGGCGGGCGCTCCTTCCTGATTGAGCAGAAGGGCTGGCGCGACGTCGTCGACGACATCAGCGGCGCCTACCGCAATCCCGAGCGCGACATCCTGGTCCTGCTCGCCCTCAACGACCTGCCTTCGCTGGACCCCTTCCTGGTGAAGGAGCAGCTCAAGCGCCGGGGGGTGACGGTGGCGCCCTGCTACTTCATGATTTCAGAGGCCGACGCGACCCGGATGCACAACTTTGTCGGCAAGCAGGTGGAAATCCTGCTCGACATCTCCCAACGCAACCGGATTGACGGATCGAGCTGGTCCAACCGGATGATCCGGGCCCTGCTGGCGCCCACGCCGGGAGACTCCATCCATCCCATCCGGCTCGCGCTCCGCCTGGATCCCGACGACTTCGAGGAAGGCGTCTTCGCCTGGAAGGGGTTCCTGTACTACCAGTGGGTCCTGGGTGAGCTGCGCCCCCAGCTGGGCCCCTTCCTCCGGGAAATCCTGGCCATGAAGACCCACGGATTCCGGGACCGGGAGATGAGCCGGGCGCTCGACAGGTCCCGCCGGCGACTTGTGGACCGGGTCAATTCGGTCATGGAGGAAGTGGTCGGCGCCGTCAGGGTCTACGAGGCCGCGTTCAATGACCTGACGCGGAATGGCAAGCCCCTTGCGTTCGCCAACTTCCTGAAGAGGACCCCCGAGATGTTCATCCTGCTCGGGGAAAGGATTGGAGCCCTATCG
>JBJOJL010000001.1:0-183235 GCA_046046615.1 Pseudomonadota bacterium | reverse complement strand
AAAACGCCCCAAAACACCCCGAAAGGGGCGGAAATCCTCGCCCCAATGCGCCTCAAGGCACAGGATGGCGCGTATCGCAGAAGTCCCTAAGGGGGAAGGCACTGGGGGCGGCCGATCGTCGGTTGACCCCCTCCGTCCCGCTACGCGGTCCACCTCCCCCTTGGGGGAGGAGTTACAGAGCCAGTGCTCCCCATCAGGGGGAGCTCCCCGCGAAGCGGGGTGAGGGGGTCTACGGCGGCTCAGCAGCGCTGATGTTTGGCGGGGCCTTCGTTCACCCCAGCCCCCGCAGGTAACCCAGGCTGGCCTCCACGCTGGGCCAGTAGGGCTCGGGCGGGAAGTCGTGCTCGACGAAGCGGTGCTCGACGCCCGCTTCGGCGCCGGCGGCCAGGAGGGCGGGGAAGTCGAGGGTTCCGGCGCCCACATTGTCCATGCCGCCGTCGTCCCGGTAATCCTTCAGGTGCAGGAGGCGCACGCGGTCGCCCAGTTGGCGGATCATGGCCAGGGGGTCCTCGCCGCCGCGCCTCAGCCAGTAGACGTCCAGCTCGAAGCTGACGAGGGCGGGGTCAAGGCCGGCGACCAGGCGGTCGAAGGGGCGTCGGCCGTCTGCGTCCGGGGCGAACTCGAAGTCGTGGTGGTGGTAGGCGACGCGGAAGCCGGCGTCGGTCGCGGGGCGGGCGAAGGCGTTCAGGTCGGCGATCACCCGGTCCCAGTCGCGCTGGTCCGGCATGATGAAGGGCAGGACGATCCAGCGACAGCCGAGGTTCCGGGCCATGGCCAGGACAGCCTCCGGCCGGTCGCGCATGTCGTCGATCCCGGCGTGGACGGAGGGGCAGTCCAGGCCGATGGCGGCCAGGTGGGCGCCCAGGTCGGCGAAGTCCATGGACAGGGGGGCGGCGAACTCCACCGCGTCGTAACCGATCTGGCGGATGCGGCTGAGGGTCCCCTTGGGGTCGGCGGCGAAGGGCTTGCGCAGGGTGTAGAGCTGCAGTCCGTAGGTGGTCATCAGAGGACTCCGTCGCGGAGGAGGTCGGCGGCGTGGTTCGCCGTGCGGGCGGACAGGGCCATGTAGGTCAGGGACGGGTTCATCGAGGCGCTGGAGGCCATGACGGCTCCGTCGGAGAGGAAGAGGTTGGGAACCTCGTGCGCCTGGCCCCAGCCGTTGACCACGGAGGTGGCCGGGTCGCGGCCCATGCGCGCCGTGCCCATCTCGTGGATCCGGTCGCCGGGCGGGGTGACGTGCTCGGCGGCCTCCTCCCAGCGGTTCAGGTCGACGCAGCCGGCGGCCTTGAGCATCCGCCAGGCGTCGTGGGCGGCCTCGCGCATCATCAGGTATTCGTTGCGGCCGTGGGCGGCGTCGATCACCGGCACGGGTACGCCCCAGGAATCCCTCCGGGTCGCCGAGAGGGTGACGCGGTTGTCCGGGTTGGGCAGGACCTCGCCGAAGGGCATGAGCGACATGGACCAGGGCATGCCGCCCGGGGCCTCGGACCGGCGGGTGCGCACCGCCCCACCCTGCATGCCGAAGCCGCGCAGGTAGGGCTTGTCGGTCTCGGTGACGTTGGCGTAGCGCGGGACGTAGACGCCTGTGGGGCGCTCGCCCGGGTCCGGCTCGTCCTGGAAGCCCGGCCAGCGGCCGACGATGGGCCGGGTGCTGACATGGTCCATGAGGTTGCGCCCCACCTGGTCGCTGCCATTGGCCAGGCCGCGCGGGAAGGCGTCCGACACCGAGTTCAGGAGCAGGGCGGAGGTGTTGATGCTGGAAGCGTTGAGGAAGACCATCCGGGCCGAATAGGTGCGCCCCTCGCGGGTCACGCGGTCGACCACGCGTACGCCGGTGACGCGGCCAAGGGCGGCGTCGTACTCCACCGAGGCGACGACGGCGTCGGTCACCACGGTCAGGTTGCCCGTGGCCTGGGCGGCGGGAAGGGTGGCGGCCTGGGTGGAGAAGTAACCGCCCAGGTTGCAGCCGTGGGCGCAGCGCAGCTTGCCCTCGCAGCGCCTGCGGCCCAGGTCCTGGTGGGTCTTGGTGGTGCGGCTGAGGTTGGCGACCCGGCCCATGATCAGGTTCCGGGTGGGGAAGGCCGCCTCGATCTTGGCCTTCACCGCCTCTTCGACGGCGTTCATCGGATAGGGCGGCAGGAAGTCGCCGTCGGGCAGCTGGCACAGGCCGTCATAGTCGCCGCTGATGCCGGCGAAGGCCTCGACGTGGTCATACCAGGGGGCGAGGTCGTCATACCGGATCGGCCAGTCGACCCCGTGGCCATCCTTCAGGTTGGACTCGAAGTCCTGCGGCGCCCAGCGGTAGGACTGGCGGCCCCAGGTCAGGGAGCGCCCGCCCAGCTGGTAGCCCCGGATCCAGCGGTAGGGCTTGCCCGGCGCGGTCTCGTAGGGGTGGTCGTAGTCGCTGGCCCAGAACTTCTTGTTGGACTCGAAGAGGGCGTAGGAGACGCCGATATAGTAGGGGTAGTGCTTCTCGCGCTCCTCCAGGGCGATCTGGTCCTCGCTGCGCCGGAGGGAGGCGGCCAGGTCGTTGCTGTAGTCCTCGCCGTGGCGGACCTCCGGGCCGCGCTCGAGCATGAGGACCTTCAGCCCCCGTTCGCACAGCTCCTTGGCGACCCAGCCGCCGCTGATTCCCGAACCGACGACAATGGCGTCAAACATTCCGTACTCCCGCTTCGGCGCCGGCGTTGACCAGGGCGATGGCCTGGGCCAGGGCGGCGACCGGCTCGCCCCGCGGCACGAATTCGTGGCCCACCCACTGGCTATAGCCCTTGCGGGCCAGCAGGCCGGCGATGGCGCGCCAGTTGATCTCCTGGCGGTCGTCCAGGTCGCGGCGGCCCGGGGCGCCGGCGGTGTGGACGTGGCCGATCAGGTCGAGGTGGTCGGTGATGGTCCGGCTCAGGTCGCCCTCCATCAGCTGCATGTGGTAGCCGTCGTAGAGGAGGCGCAGGCCGGGATCGCCCAGCTGGCGCACGATCTGCGCCCCGAAGGCGGTGCGGTCGCACTGGTGGCCGGGATGGTCGACCTTGCTGTTCAGGAGCTCCAGGAGCAGGCGCACGCCGGTCCCGCGAGCATGCTCCACCACGGGGCCCAGGCCCTCGACGCAGGCGGCGATGGCCGGGGCGTCGGCGCCATCGCCGATCCGCGAGCCCGAGAAGACGATCACCGCCTCGCAGCCGCCGGCGGCGGCGTCATCGATCCGCTGGCGGACCTCGTCGCGCAGGGCGGCGTGGCGGGCGGGACCATTGAAGCCGACTTCCAGGGCGTGACCGCTGAGGGTGACCACCGACAGGCCGAGGTCCTGGGCGACGGGCCAGAGGTCGTCCGGCAGCATTTCCACGCCCTTGGCCCCCGCCCGGGCGGCGCCGGCCAGAAGGGCTCTGGGGTCGGTGTCAGGCGCCATGGCGAAGGACCACCAGGCGAAGCTCTGCCGGATCATGCGGCGTCCTCCGAAAGCGAAATCCAGGCTCCGTCGGCGGCGGCGCTGCGGACGGCGGCGGTGATGAAGCGCACGCCCTCGACGCCCTCGCGCACCCCGGGCAGGCCCCGGAGGCGGTCGGGCGGCGCCTGGCCGGCCCGGTGGGCGGCGACCAGGTCGGCGGCGTCGGCATAGATTTGGGCGAACCCCTCGAGATAGCCCTCGGGGTGCCCGGCAGGCAGGCGGGTGGCGGCGGTCGCCGCAGGCGAGAGGCCGGGCCCGCCCCGGCGCAGGACCTGGGGCGGCTCGCCCAGCCGGGCGAACCTGAGGAGGTCGGGCTCTTCCTGGGACCAGTCGAGGGCGGCGTCCGAGCCGATGACCCGGAGGCGCAGGGCGTTGGCCGCGCCGATGGCCACCTGGCTGGCCCAGAGCTGGCCGCGCACGCCGCCCGCCCAGCGCAGCCGGACCTGGACGTCGTCGTCCAGCCGCCGGCCGGGCACGAAACGGGAGGTCTCGGCGCTGATCGCGGCGGGCGTCTCGCCCGTGACGTAGGACGCCAGGTGGTAGGCGTGGGTGGCGATGTCGCCCAGGGCCCCGCCGGGGCCCGCCCGCTCGGGATCGCCCCGCCAGTCGGCCTGGCGGTTGCCGGGCAGGTCGCGGGCCAGCCAGTCCTGGGCGTACTCGGCCTGGATCACGCGCAACTCACCCAGGGCGCCCTCGGCCACCAAGGTCCGGGCGTGGCGGACCATGGGATAGCCGCTGTAGTTGTGGGTCAGGACGAAGGGCAGGCCGGTGCGCGCGACCAGGCCGGACAGGGCCAGGGCCTCCTCCAGGCCGGTGGTCAGGGGCTTGTCGCAGATCACCGCGATCCCCGCCTCCAGGAAGGCCCGGGCGGGGGCGAAGTGCAGGTGGTTGGGGGTGACGATGGCGACGGCGTCGATCCCGTCCGGCCGGGCGGCCTCGGCCCGGGCCATCTGCGCCCAGTCGCCATAGCAGCGGTCCTCGGCAAGGCCCAGGGACCGGCCGAAGTCCCGCGACCGGCCGGCCTCGCCGCTGAAGGCGCCGGCGACCAGGGTCCAGCGGTCGTCGACCCGGGCGGCCATGCGGTGGACGGCGCCGATGAAGGCGCCCTCCCCGCCGCCCACCATGCCCAGCTTCAGGCGCGCCTCAGCGGTCAAGGCCCAGCATCCGGCGGTTTGCGGCGGCGTCCACGCCCGTGGCGACGAAGTCGTCGAAGCTCTTGCCAGTCACGTTGATGATGTGGTCGCGGATGAAGGGCGCGCCTTCGCGGGCGCCGTCCTCGGGCGCCTTGAGGGCGCACTCCCACTCCAGCACCGCCCAGCCCTCGTAGCCGTACTGGGCGAACTTGGAGAAGATGGCGCGGAAGTCGACCTGGCCGTCGCCGAGGGAGCGGAAGCGCCCGGCGCGGTCCTTCCAGGGCTGGTAGCCGGAATAGACCCCCTGCCGCCCGGTGGGCCGGAACTCGGCGTCCTTCACGTGGAACATCCGGATCCGCTCATGGTAGAGGTCGATGTACTCCAGGTAGTCCAGCTGCTGCAGGACGAAGTGGCTGGGGTCATAGAGCAGGCAGGCCCGGGGATGGTGGTCCACCCGGTCCCAGAACATCTCCACCGTCGCACCGTCGAACAGGTCCTCGCTGGGATGGACCTCGTAGCAGAGGTCGACCCCGGCCTCCTCGTAGGCGTCGAGGATGGGCCGCCAGCGGCGGGCCAGCTCGTCGAAGGCCTCCTCCACCAGGCCGGCGGGGCGCTGCGGATAGGGATAGAAGTAGGGCCAGGCCAGGGCGCCCGAGAAGGTGACGCTGGCCGGCAGGCCCAGGCGCCGCGAGGCCCGGGCGCCCAGGAGCACCTGCTCCACGGCCCAGGCCTGGCGGGCGGCGGGGTTGCCCCGCACCTGCGAAGGAACGCCGCCGTCGAACATCTCGTCATAGGCCGGGTGCACGGCCACCAGCTGGCCCTGCATGTGGGTGGACAGCTCGGAGATCTCGAGGCCGAGGTCGGCCAGCACGCCCTTGACCTCGTCGCAGTAGGCGTCGCTCTCGGCGGCCAGCTTCAGGTCGAACAGGCGACGGTCCCAGGTGGGGATCTGCACCCCCTTGTACCCCATGTCCGCCACCCAGCGGCCAATGGCCGGCAGGCTGTTGTACGGCGCCTCGTCCCCGGCGAACTGGGCGAGGAAGATCCCCGGTCCCTTCATGGTCACTCCCGTAAATTCCGTGATCGTCGCGGCCAGCCTAGCACGCCGCGGGCGCAGGGCGAGAGGCGCCGTCAGAGGTCGCGCAGCAGGGCCCGCACCGGGGAGGCGTCGGCGCCGGAAAAGCGCAGGGGCGGGGCGATCAGCTCGTAGGCCCCGTCGGGGACGCCGTCGAAGACCAGCCCCTCCAGCACCGCCATTCGCCAGCGGCCGAGGGCCTGGTGGCTGACCAGGTCCTTGGCCTCCTGCGGGTCCAGGGAGGGCCCGTCGATCCCCAGCAGCCGGACGCCCGCGGCGCCGAGGGCCTCCACAAGGTCCGGGGCGGGGGTGCGGAAATGCGAGGGCCAGGCGTCGTGAGGGAAGGCGTCGAAGGTGCGCAGAAGGACCCGGCGGGTTCCCGGCTGAAGCCTCGGCATCACCTCCCCGGCGGCGATCCGCTCCGGCCCCTCCAGCACCGACAGGAGCTGGGCCGGACCGAGATAGGGAACGAGGTCCATCGCATCGATGGCCGCCCCTTCGGGGTCGAAGTGGAGGGGCGCGTCGGCATGGGCGCCGGAGTGGGTCGACAGGGTCAGGCGCGAGACATTGACCGGACAGTCTCCCTCGAGGACCCAGGTCCGCTCCAGGCCGAAGGGGGTGTCGCCGGGCCAGACGGGCAGGTCGGGTCGCAGGGGCTGGGAGATATCGTAGAGCCGGCGGCCGGCCTCGTCCTGGTAGGTGGTCATGTGACCCTCTGCTTCTCGGAGAAGGCCGGGCCGCGCCAGGCGCCGGTCTCCATGACGCGGGCGAACCGCTCCGCGGCCGACCAGACGTCCGCCCGGCTGAGGAAGAGGGGCGAAAAGCCCAGCCGCATCAGGTCCGGCGCCCGGAAATCGCCCGTCACACCCCTGGCGATCAGGGCCTGGACCACCGGATAGGCGTGGGGGTGGGCGAAGGCCAGGTGCCCGCCCCGCGCCTCCCGCCGGGCCGGGGAGACGCAGCGGAAGCCGTGGGCCTCCAGGGTCGGGGCGGCGCGGGCGAGGAAAAGGTCCGAGAGCCGCCGCGAACGCTCCAGCAGGTCAACCGGGTCCAGGCCCTCGAAGAGCTCCAGGGCGGCGTGGAGGGCGGTCAGCGAAAGGATGGGCGGGGTCCCCGCCATCAGCCGGGCGGCCCCCGGGGCCGGGGCGTAGTCCGGGGCGAAGTCGAAGGGCCGGGCGTGCCCCATCCAGCCGGACAGGGGGGTCTCGAAGGCCGCATGGTGGCGGCGGGCCAGGAAGGCGAAGGCCGGGGCGCCGGGGCCGCCGTTCAGGTACTTGTAGCCACAGCCCACAGCCATGTCCGCGCCCGCGGCGTCCAGGCCGATCGGGGCGAGGCCGGCCGTATGGCTTAGGTCCCAGAGCGTCAGGACCCCGGCCCCTGCAGCCCGGGCGGTGAGACCGGGCAGGTCCGCCAGGGCGCCGGTGCGGTAGTGGGCGTGGCTGAGGACCAGAAGGGCGGCGTCCGGCGAAAGGGCTAAGGCCAGATCCTCGACAGAAACCCTCCGTATACGGACATCCGGCCTCAACGCCGCGAGTCCCTGGAGCATGTAGCCGTCGGTGGGGAACTCATCCTCAGCCATGAGGATGACGTTGCGGTCGGGTCGCAGGGCCAGGGCGCCGGCCGCCAGCTTGAAGAGGTTGACCGAGACGGAGTCGGCGCAGGCCACCTCGTCGGGTCCGGCGCCGATCAAGGGGGCGATGCGCGCGGCGGTGCGGGCCGGCAGGCCGATCCAGTCGGCGGTGTTCCAGCCCGCCACCAGGGATCGACCCCATTCCGCGGCGGTGGCGCGGCGGACCGCCGCCTCCGCTGCGCGCGGGAGGGGGCCCAGGGAATTGCCGTCGAGGTAGACGGCTCCGGCCGGCAGGCGAAAACGCCGGGCCAGGGCGACGAGGGGGTCGGCCCGGTCCAGGCGGCGGCAGGCCGCCAGGCTGTCGGGGATCGCCTCCGCGCCGCCGCCCATCAGCGGACCGTGATGAAGACGGGGTTGGCGTAGAACCAGAGATCGTCCCAGGGGTTCTCGCCGGGAACGTCCGCCGCCGGTTCGGCCTCGTCGGCCCCTGTTCCGCGCAGGCGGATGTAGCCGGAGGCCTGGACGTTGCGCAGGGTGGTTGTGAGAGTGATGAACTCGCCTTCGCGGACCCAGTCGGCGGCTGTGAAACGGTGTTCGATCCGGGTCGTCGGGTTTTCGTCCGCCGAACGGCTGGGCGCCGGGCCGGTGAGCTCGCCGCGGATCAGGTCGATCCGCTTCACCTCCGGCGTGCGGCCGCCGAAATTCTCGCCGGCGGGATCGCGGACGCGCAGGGTCACGCGCACGTCCTGTCCGCGCGAGACCGCAACCTCGCCGCCGATGCCAGCCGCCGCCGCACCCCGGGCCACCGGACGGACCTCCAGGTCCACCGACGAGACCAGGTCCCCCGTCGTCACGAAGACGCGGCCATTCCTCAGGCCATCGAGAATGTCGTCCGGGGTCTTGCGGGCCAGGACATAGGTCTTGGCGTACTCGCCCGGCCAGAAGTCAATTCCGCCGTCCGTGTAGTGTCGGTGGGAGTCGGAACTGGCGGTGATCCACCACCGGCGGCCCTCGCCCAGCATGGAGTCCCAGAAGCCGCCGACCCTCGCAGTCATCTGGTCAAAGCCGCCGTAGGTGGGGTGCTGGCGATAGGCGCCCCGCTTCTCTTCTGTGCGCGGCGATCCGTCAGGCTTCAGTCCGGCGGCCTGGTGCCCGGGCGCGCCCTCCATGCCCACCGAGACCTGGGGCGCCGCATCGTTCCAGTCCCGGAGCTCCGCCGGGGCGGTCTGGCCATACTGGCCAAGACCCTTCGCCGACCGCGAGGGGTGGTGGGCGATCACCACCGGCGGACGCGGCAGGGCCTTCATGTAGGTCAGGGCCTCCACCATCCGGCTCTCCTGGTCCCGGGCGGGGTCCGTCGGCCAGGCCTCCAACTTGTCGAACCTGTGCTCGAGATCGGTGAGGTCGTCGCGCTCCCGGGGCGAATTGGGAACGATGATGCTGGAATGGTCGGCGCCCGGGGTGTTCAGCTCCAGGCCGAAGAACAGGACGAGGTCGGAGACCTCGCGCCGCGCCTTCAGGATCTCCGGGTAGGCGAGGTCACGGTTCACCCGGGAATGGTTCGGGCCCCCATGGTCCGTGGCGGCCATCCAGGACAGGCCGAACTTCCGGCCCATCCGGGCGTTGGTGGGGATGGTGTTGCTGGAGTCCCCGCCGACGACCGGCTCCGGCGCCTTGGAAGGATCGGATCCGGGCTTCCAGTCGACGCTGAACTGGGAGTGGACGTGATGGTCGCCGGCCAGCCAGGCGCGCCCGTCGCCGTGCCCGTCGTGGGGAGCGCCGGTCTCATGGGCCCCCGCCGCCTGGGCGAGGACGAGGAGGGACGCCGCCGCGATCGCCGTCAGGCGGACAGGATGGCGGAGGCGCGGCGAAGGGGAGGCTGGCATTCGGGACACCATGGCGGCGAAATGAGGGGGACCTGTATGACGTGCGAACGTGATGGTCCGGCGACATGCCGCTGTCAAACCGCTGCCGGGAAGTGAATGCTTGCCTTGGGGCCGGGGAGAGGGTTCACATCTGGGCCGGCACAACCGGGGGAGGATTTTCGGATGCGCGGTTTGAAGTGGGCGGCGGCGCTTGCCGCGATGGGTTTCCTGGCGGCCTGTTCGCCCCGGCCGACCGAGGGGGCGGCGGCGGTCTATACGGGCGGCGACATCCTGACGCTGGCGGGAGATCAGCCGGCCTATGTCGAGGCCCTCGCGGTTCGCGATGGCAAGATCGTTGCGGCGGGCGCCCTGGCGGACGCCCGCAAGGCGGCGGGTCCCGGCGCGAGGACAATCGACCTGAAGGGCCAGGCCCTGCTGCCAGGCTTCATCGACGCCCACAGCCACATCCTGAACTATGCCGACAGCCTGATGCAGGCGAACCTCAACCCGCCGCCTGTCGGCGGCGTGAAGTCCATCCCGGACATCCTGGCCGAGGTGAAACGCCTGAAGGAATCCATGAAGGCCGGGCCCGGAGTCCTGCTGGTGGGCCAGGGCTACGACCCGGACATGTTGGCCGAGAAGCGCCATCCGACGGCGGCCGAGCTGGACGCCGCCTTCCCCGACAACCCGGTCATCCTCATGCACGCCTCCGGGCACATGCTGGTCGCCAACTCCGCTGCGATGAAGACGGCCGGCGTCAGCGCCGCCACCCCCGATCCGGAGGGCGGCGCCATCATCCGCAAGCCGGGAACGCGGGAGCCGGAGGGGCTGTTCCAGGAAACCGCCATGCACCCCTTCATCCCGCAGGTGCAGGCGCCCCGCCCCCTTGAGCAGAACCTCGACCTGGTGAAGCGGGCGGTCGATCACTACGCCGCCAATGGCTACACGACGGCGGGCGAGCACCTGGTCATGCCCGACAAGATGCCCCTGTTGCAGGCCGCGGCCGACAAGGGTCTCCTCAAGATCGACATCGAGGCCCTGCCCGCCTACCTGGTCGCCGACCAGCTGATCGGGACCGGAAAGATCCCCTGGGGCGAGATGAAGAACGGCCTGAAGTGGGCCGGGATCAAGCTGGCCACGGATGGCTCGCCTCAGGGCAAGACCGCCTACCTGTCAAAGCCCTACCTGACCCCGGTTCCGGGCTGCAAGAGCGACTGCCGCGGCTTCCCGAACATCCCGCAGGACGAGATGAACCGCCTGTTCGTCCTGGCCTACCGGAATGGCGTCCAGCTCTACTCGCACTGCAATGGCGACGCCTCCGTCGACATGATGATCACCGCCCACCGGCACGCCGAGAAGGTGCTGGGCAAGGTCGATCCCAACCGCCGGACGGTGATCATCCACTCGCAGATCATGCGGCCGGACCAGATGGCGAGCTACAAGGCCCTGGGCCTTCTGCCCAGCTTCTTCACCAATCACGTCTTCTACTGGGGCGACGTCCACCTGGCGAACCTTGGCCCCGAGCGCGCGGCCTATCTCAGCCCCCTGGCCAGCGCCTTCAAGGCGGGGATTCCGGCGACCAACCACACGGACTCCACCGTGACGCCGGTCGACCCGATGTTCCTGGTGTGGACGGCCGTGAACCGGGTGACCCGGACCGGAAAACTGCTGGGTCCGGACGAGCGGGTTACGCCCTACCAGGCCCTGAAGGCCATCACGCTCAACGGCGCCTACGAGTACTTCGAGGAAGCCTCGAAGGGCTCCCTCGAGGTGGGCAAGACCGCCGACCTGGTCATCCTTGACCGCAATCCGCTGAAGGTGGACCCGAACGCCATCCGCGACATCAAGGTCGTCGAGACGGTCAAGTCCGGAACCAGCGTCTTCCGCGCCAAGGCGGGCTGATCCGCCCGCCGGTCAGTGCGCGTCGTCCCAGTTGGCGGCGGCGCGCACATCGACCACCAGGGGCACGCTGAGGGCGACGGCCGGCAGGGGCGCCGCCGCCATCACCCGGCGGATGACCTCCGAAGCCGCCGCGGCCTCCGCCTCGGGCGCCTCGAAGATCAGTTCATCGTGGACCTGCAGGAGCATGCGGGTCTTCAGGCCGGCGGCGGCGAGCTCGCCCGGCATGCGGATCATGGCCCGCCGGATGATGTCGGCCGAGGCGCCCTGCAGGGGGGCGTTGATCGCGGCGCGGTCACCGAAGGCGCGCTCGGCCTGGCTGCGGGCGTGGACGGCGGGAATGTGGACCCGGCGGCCGAAGAGGGTGGTGACGAAGCCCTGACGCCGCGCCGTCTCCCGGGCGAGGTCCATGTAGGCGCGGATGCCCGGGAAGCGCTCGAAATAGGTCCGGATGTAGTCAGCCGCCTCGTCCCGCGGGATGGACAGCTGGGCCGCCAGGCCAAAGGCGGAGATGCCGTAGACAATGCCGAAGTTGATCGCCTTGGCACGCCGGCGGGTCTCGGCGGGCATGCCCTCGATGGGCACGCCGAAGACCTCGGAGGCGGTCATGGCGTGGATGTCCAGTCCCCTGGCGAAGGCGTCCTTCAGCTGGGGGATGTCGCCCACGTGGGCCAGGAGGCGCAGCTCGATCTGGCTGTAGTCGGCGCTGATCAGGACATTGCCCGGTTCGGCGACAAAGGCCTGCCGGATCTTTCGCCCCTCCTCGGTCCGGACCGGGATGTTCTGGAGGTTGGGGTCGGTTGAGGACAGCCGCCCCGTGGTGGTCGAGGCCAGGGCGTAGGAGGTGTGGACCCGGCCCGTAGAAGGCGCGATCGCCGCCGCCAGGGCGTCGGTGTAGGTGCCCTTCAGCTTGGACAGCTGGCGCCAGTCCAGGAGGACCCGGGGCAGGGCGTGGCCCTCGGCGGCCAGTTCCTCCAGGACCGAGGCGTCGGTGCCCTGGGCGCCGGTGGCGGTGGTGCGCCGGGACTCCAGGCCCATCTGCCCGTACAGGACCTCGCCCACCTGCTTGGGGCTGCCCAGGTTGAACGGGTGGCCGGCCAGGCGATGGGCCTCGGCCTCCAGCTCGCCCATGCGCACGGAGAAGTCGTTGGACAGCCGGCGCAGGCGCTCGGGATCAACGCGGACCCCGGCGTTCTCCATGGCCGCCAGGACCGGCGGCATGGGGCGCTCAAGGGTCTCGTAGACGGTCAGCAGGCCCTCCTTCCGGAGCCGGGGGCGCAGGACCCTGTAGAGCCGCAGGGTCACGTCGGCGTCCTCGGCGGCGTAGGCGGTCGCCGGCTCCAGGGCCACATGGCGGAAGCTCTTCTGGGCCTTGCCGGTTCCCGCCACCTGCTTGAAGGGGATGGGGCTGTGCCCCAGGTGCAGGCGCGACAGCTCGTCCATGCCGTGTCCGTGCAGGCCGCCCTCCAGGACATAGCTGATCAGCATGGTGTCCTCGATCGGCGACACCTGCACCCCATAGCGGGACAGGACCCCCAGGTCGTACTTGGCGTTCTGCCCCACCTTCAGGACCGAGGGGTCCTCCAGCAGGGGCCGAAGTCGGTCGAGGGCCGCTTCGAGGGGGATCTGGGTCAGGTCGCCGGGGGCGTCCAGGGCGAGGCCCGGCTCGGGCTCATGCGCCAGGGGGATGTAGCAGGCCTCGCCGGGCCCCACGGCCAGGGAGACCCCCACCAGGCCCGCCGTAGCGGAGCCCAGGGCGTCGGTCTCGGTGTCGAAGGCGATCACCCCGGCCGCCTGGGCCCGGGCGATCCAGACGTCCAGGGTCGCCAGGTCCCGGACGCAGGCGTAGGCGGCGACATCCACCGGCTCGGCGGCCGCGGTCTGGTCGGCGGGCGCCTGGGCCCTGGCGGCAAGGTGCGCCCCGGCCACGCGCCGGCCCAGGGTGTTGAGCTCCATCTCCTGCAGGAAGGCGGCCAGGGCGTCAGGGTCGGGATCGGCCACCGCCAGTTCCTCGAGGGCCGAGGGCAGAGGCGCCTGGTCGTCGAGCTGGACCAGCCGTCGGGACAGGCGGATCTGGTCCGCATGCTCGAGGAGGATCTGCCGGCGCTTTTCCTGGCGGATCTCGCCCGCCCGGGCCAACAGGGTCTCCAGGTCGCCATACTCATTGATCAGCAGGGCGGCGGTCTTCACCCCGATGCCCGGCGCGCCCGGGACATTGTCGACCGGGTCGCCGCAGAGGGCCTGGACCTCCACCACCTTGTCGGGGAGGACGCCGAACTTCTCCACCACCTGCTCCGGGCCGATCCGGACATTCTTCATGGTGTCGAGCATGGTGACCCGCTCGCCCACCAGCTGCATCAGGTCCTTGTCGGAGGAAATGATCGTGACCTGCCCGCCCGCCTCGCGGACCTGGCGGGCGTAGGCGGCGATCAGGTCGTCGGCCTCGAAGCCGGGCTGCTCCAGGGCGTGGACGCCGAAGGCCCGGGTCGCCTCGCGGACCAGGGGAAACTGGGGGACCAGGTCCTCGGGGGCCGGCGGCCTGTGGGCCTTGTACTCGGGGTAGATCTGGTTCCGGAAGGTCTTCTCGGAATGGTCGAACACCACCGCCAGATGGGTCGGCGCGTCGGGCTGGGCCTTCATGTCCACCAGCAGCTTCCACAGCATGTTGCAGAAGCCGGAGACCGCCCCGATCGGCAGGCCGTCGGACTTTCGGGTCAGGGGCGGCAGGGCGTGGAAGGCCCGGAAGATGAAGCCGGAACCGTCGACGAGGTAGAGGCGGAGGGGGGCGTCGCTCATGCGCGCCATCCTAGAGCGGGCCGGCCGGGCGGTCGATCCTCGGTTGGCGGCTCAGTGGCTGCCGGAGACCTCGTAGACGCCGGGCGCGTTATCGCCATGCCCGCCGTCGAGGACAAAGCGGCGGTCGCAGTAGGGACAGTCCACCGTCCCGTCGACCCCGAGGTCCAGGTAGACCCGCGGATGGCCCAGGGCGCCGCCGACGCCGTCGCAGGCGACCCTGTGCGCGTGGACGCGGACCACTTCCGGCGCGGGGCCGGCGGTCTGCGGGGTCGGGGCGGGCGTTGCGGACTTGCGGGCCATTGGGGATCTCCCTCGCCGGGAGCGCTTGGCGGCGGCCCGGGCAGGCTCTAGGTATGCGAGCCCGCCTTTCGTCGTCAATGCGCCGGAGCCTTGGAGGCCGCCATGAGTCCGCCCGACTACGCCATCGAGGCCCGGAACGTGGTCAAGACCTACGCCGCGACCAAGACCACGCCGGAGATGCAGGCGCTGAAGGGGATCGACCTCCTGGTCCCGCGCGGATCGGTGTTCGGCCTGCTGGGCCCGAACGGGGCGGGCAAGTCGACCTTCATCAACATCCTGGCCGGTCTGGTGCGGAAGACCTCCGGCACGGTGAAGATCTGGGGCCGGGACATCGACGAGCGCCCACGGGACGCCCGCGCCGCCATCGGCGTGGTGCCGCAGGAGATCGCCGCCGACCCCTTCTTCACCCCCCGGGAATCCCTCGAGGTCCAGGCCGGCATGTACGGCGTGCCCCCGCAGGAACGCCGCTCCATGGAGCTGCTGACCGCCCTGGGCCTAGCCGACAAGGCCGAGGCGTATGTCCGCCAGCTGTCCGGCGGCATGAAACGCCGCCTGATGGTCGCCAAGGCCATGACGCATAACCCGCCGGTCCTGATCCTGGATGAACCGACCGCCGGGGTGGACGTGGAGTTGCGCCGCCAGCTGTGGCGCTATGTGGTCGAGCTGAACCGGAAGGGCGTGACCATCGTCCTGACCACCCATTACCTGGAAGAGGCGCAGGAACTCTGCGACCAGATCGCCATCATCAACCGGGGCGAGGTGGTGGCCTGCGAGGCCACCGGCGACCTCCTGGGCCGCATCGACACCCGCGCGGTGGTGGTGACCCCGGAGACGCCCGTGGAGGTCGCACCCGTCCTGGCCGGCTTCGAGACGCGCCGGCGCCCCGGCGGCGCCTTCGCCGTCACCTACAGGACCGGGGAATCCAGCGTCGAGCAGGTCCTGGCCGCCGTACGGGCCGCCGGCCTCTCCGTCCGCGACGTGACCACCGAGGACCCCAGCCTGGAGGATGTCTTCGTGGCCCTCACCTATGGCGCCGCAGACCGCGCCGGCTGATTCCAAGCAAGGATACCCAAATGCTCCGAGCCCTCCTGGCCGCCGCCGCCCTGGCGTCCGCCGCGCCCGCCGTCGCCGCTGATCTCAACCGGATCGTCCTGAACGGCTCCGATGAGGGCCTGGCGGTCAATGTCGTGGCCGATGAGGGCGAGGGCGAGCCCCGCAGCACGGGCAGCTACGCCCTTCGCCTCTACAAGTCCGGGGACCCGTCCTTTCCCTTCGACGCCTTTGTCGCCGGCGCCGTACGGGCCCGTGACGGGACCCTCGAGGCCCTGAAGTTCGCCGACCTCAACCGGGACGGGAAGAACGAGATCATTGTCGTGGTCCGCTCGGCGGGGACTGGCGGCTACCTTTCGGCCGACGCCTTCCGCCTGCAGAAGGGCGCCCTCGTCCTCGTCGCGTCGAAGTCCGGCCTGGCGGCCAACGCCGATCCGGTCGCCGAGCTGTCCGGCGGGCGCAAGGCCCGCAAGTAGGCCTCAGCGTCCCTTGAAGACCGGCCTGCGCTTCTCGAAGAAGGCCTGGCGGGCCTCCTTGGCGTCTTCGCTGGCGAAGGCGATGCGGATGTTCGAGACCTCGTAGCGCAGCTGCACCTCGGGGTCGGGGGTCTCGTAGGACTTGACCATGCCGCGCTTGAGCAGGCGCAGGGTGATGGGCGACCAGTCGCAGAGGCTCTGGCAATAGGCCTGGAAGCGCTCCTGGAACTCCGCGTCGGCCACCGCCTCGCCGGCCAGCCCCCAGGCGACGGCCTCCTCTCCGGTCACCGTGCGGTTCTCCATCATGAAGCGCATGGCGCGCTCATAGCCCATGGCCTGGGGAAGGGTGATGGTCAGGCCTGCATCCGGCGAGCCGCCGATCCGGGTGTAGCCGGCCATCAGCCGGGCCGAGTGGGCGACCAGGCGCACGTCGCAGGCCATGGCCAGGCCCAGGCCCGCGCCCACGGCCACGCCGTTGATCCCGCCCACCACCGGCTTGTCGCAGGTCTTGCGCAGGGTCAGGACGAACTGGCCCACCCAGCCGATGTCGTCCAGCTGGGCGGCCTGGGGCGTCAGGGGGGTGTACGGCTTGGCGCCGGGCGTCAGGTCGAGGCCCGCGCAGAAGGCGTCGCCCGAGCCGGTCAGGCCGACCACCCAGACATTGTCATCGGCGGCGGCGTCGCGCACCGCCTGGATCACGCCCCAGGCGAGCTCCAGGGAGATGGCGTTCTTCTTCTCGGGCCGGTTAAGGGTGATGTAGCGGACGTGGCCTTCGTCGCGGACGGTGACGAGATCGGTCAAGGCGGGAGCTCCGGGCTTGGGGGGCGTGGGGATCAATCCCTCATGGCGCCGTGCTCGATCATGTGATCGGCGGCGCTGCCCAGCATCTGGATGAACATGTCGTCGCCCCGGGCCGTGCGGGTCACGACCATGGCGGCGAAGAAGGCGGTCAGGAACAACAGGTAGGCGCCCTGGCCATAGTGGCGGCGCAGGTCGGCCATGGCGTAGCCAGTGACCCCGTGGGCGGTGAGGGTGTCGAGGTAGAGCTGGAGGAGCTCGTCCTCATGGGCCCTGCGGACCTCGCCCGGCAGGGCGCCGGCCAGGAAGTAGGCCAGGTCCGTGGGTCCCGCCCCGTAGGCGAAGGACTGCCAATCCAGGACGGTGACCGGGTACCCGCCCTCCGGCGTGCCGAACATCATGTTGTCGGGTCGGAAGTCGTTGTGGGTCAGGCAGCGGGGCCCGTCATGCCTTTGTCCCAGCCAGGTATAGCGTGTGGAGACCCAGTCCCCGACCTCGGTCCATTCGGGCTTGAGGCGCTCGGCGTAGCGGTCCTTGAAGCCCGCCCAGAGCATGGCCACGGAGTCGTCGCCCACCGGGCTGGCGGCCGCGGCCTTGGACCCCGACACCCAGGGCAGGTCGTCCAGCCCGTCGTCGCCCCAGTGCGAGGCGTGCAGGAGGCCGGCCTGCTCCGTGACCAGGCGGGCCTGCTCGAGGGTCACGCCGCGCAGCTGGTCGCCTTGACCGGCGGGGGCCAGGTCCTCCATCATCAGGACGAAGTTGTGGGTCGCCTCGTCGACGTCGGTGAACCAGCAGCGGGGCGTGTGGACCAGGGCCTTGGGCGCCAGGTGCTGGTAGAAGCGGACCTCGCGCAGGTAGTTGCCCAGGGCCACGCCGGTGGCCCGGCTCTCGGCGCCAGCCGAGGGGAACTTGCCCACCAGGGAGTCCGGGGCGCCCTCGCCGCGCCGGGCGTAGTCCAGGGTGAAGCGCACGCTGTCGCCGATCTGGCCCGTCCCGACCGCCTTGGCGGTGAAGCTTCGGACCTCGGCGTCCACCCCGCCGGCGGCGAGGACGGCGGTCAGCCAGGGGGCGTCGATGTCGCCGGGTTCGCGGATGTCGGGTCGGGTCATGGGAGCTGGTGGACGTAGACTTCGTTGTGGGTGATCCGGTCGCCGTCGAGCAGGACCATGTCGAAGCCGCGGATCCGGCCCAGGGCGCCGCCCTCGCCGATGTCGCAGTACCAGCGGCCGCAGAAGCCGCCCGGGATCGGCCAGACCTCGTCCGGCGTGTAGGTCATGGGCGGGGTGGCCGCGAACAGGCCCGTCAGGTAGGCGCGCAGGGCGTCATTGCCCTTCAGGCCCGCCGCCGTCTGCGGGTCCTGGTAGGTGCAGTCGGCGGCGTAGAAGCTGGAGAGCCGGTCCACGTCCTTGTCCGTCCAGGCCTTCAGCCAGTCGGCGTTGTAGGCGGCGATGTCGATCCCGCTCATTCGGCGGCCTCCGCTAGTCCCAGGACCCGGGCCCGGTGGGCCTCGGTGAAGAGTTCCGCCGGCACGGTCTCCGGACCCGCCATGACGGCGAAGGCGTGCGCCTTGAGCCCGGGGTCGGCCAGGGCCCGGTCGTGCAGGTCCTTGCGACGCGCGGCGGCCTCGGGCCCGAACTCCATGTCGAGGGCCGCCTGGATCCGGGCGGTGAACCTCAGCCGCCGCATCCGCTCGGCGCGTTCGGCGGCGTAGGACGAAAAATCCGGGACCCGGCCGGCGGGAACAGACTTCAGGAGGTCCGAGACGATCCGGACGTCCCGGTAGGTGATGGACATGCCCAGGCCGATGATGGGGTCGTTCCACCCGGCCGCATCGCCCACCAGGACGGCGCCCATGGCGTAGGGTTTGTCCGTCCAGGAGTCGGCGTTGATGAAGGCGCCCACCGGGCCGGCGGGACGGCCGGCCACCAGCCGGGCGTTCCCCGGGCTGCAGGCGACGGCGAAGGCGTCCAGGAAGCGGCGCGCGCCGTCCGGGCCCTGGAACCGCCGCGCCTGGTCCAGGGCGAACCCGCCATAGACCCGCACCTTCCCCTCGCCCTGCGGAAAGGCCAGGAAGCCGAAATCGCCTTCGGTGCCGATGGCCTGGGTGTCCTCGGGCCAGCCCTCGACGCCCTCGACCAGCAGGCCGGCGAACCAGTGGTGGGGCGTATCCTGGTGCAGGACGATGCCCGCCGCCTCGCGCACGGCGGAGGTCCGGCCGTCGGCGCCCACCACCAGGGGCGCGCGGGCCAGGAAGGTTTCCCCATCGGCCTCGAAGGTCACCCTGGGGTCCGAACCCGTCCGGATGTCGGTGACCGCCACGCCCCGCCGGGCGTCGGCCCCCGCGGCCAGGGCCGCGTCGAACAGGGCCTGGCAGTGGATGGGATGCCTCAGGCAAAGAGGCCCTGGCACTCCCGGGGCGAAGATGTTCAAGGGCAGGGGCGACGCCTCCGCCTCCCGGGGGGACAGGGTCTCGTCGTAGGTGATGTGGCGGCTGAGGTGGTGGCCGCCCGCCGCCATGAGGGTGTCGTAGAGGCCCAGGGTCCGGGTCTCGACCACGCCCCAGGGGGCGATCCACTCGCCGCGCACCCGGTCGACATAGGTCTCGGTCTGCTCAAGCAGGAGCACCCGGCGCCCGGCGCGCGCCATGACGGTGGACAGGGCCCCGCCGCCGACGCCGCCGCCCACGACGATCAGGTCATAGTCCCGGAGCTCCTGGGTCACGCCGCGCCTCCCGTCTGCACGGCCTTCGCCGCGCACGCTTCTTGACCGTCATATGAAAGCCCGGCGGGGACGGGCGCAAGTCTTCCCCGACGGCGCCCTGTGGGGCCGTCCCGGGCGCTCAGGCTTCCCCGGCCAGGGCGAGGGCCAGGTAGTCGAGGGCCAGGACATAGCCCTGCACGCCGAGGCCGGCGATGACCCCCGTCACCCCCGCGCTCATGATGGAGTGGCCCCGCCAGTCGGCCTCCACCGTGCGCTTGTGGATGTTGGAGATGTGCACCTCCACCACCGGGCACTCGCACATCTTCAGGGCGTCCAGCACCGGCGCCGAGAAATGGCTGAAGCCCGCCGGGTTGATCACCAGGCCGGCGTCCTTCCGGGCCGCCTGGATCCAGTCGATCATCTCGTACTCGCGGTTGGTCTGCCGGAACTCGAGGTCGAAGCCATGGCGACCGGCCGCCGCGCGGCACAGGGACTCCACGTCGGCCAGGGTGCGCGAGCCATAGAGATGCGGCTCCCGCTGGCCCAGCAGGTTCAGGTTCGGACCGTTCAGCACATGGACCCGGCGGCTCATGGCGCCCTCCCGCGACAGACGTCGCCCGCTCAAGGCGACGTCATGGCCTTAGCCCCTTGCAGCGCGGATGTGAACCTGCGGGGCCTCAGCCCCCACGCTTCGGCCCGGCGAGACGCGAGGCCAGGACGATCAGGACCGGGATGAGCAGGGCGCAGACCTGGGCGCCCGTCGGCCAGCCCGCCTGGGCGCAGGCGAGGCCCACGATGAAGGCGGCGCCGGGCGAAGCCGAGCGCAGCAGGCGCAGGCGGATCTCGGAACGCTCCACGCCCCCGACCAGCCGTCCGCCGTCGCGCAGGACGGTCAGGATGAGGGCGATGTTCGCCGCAGAGATGGCGATCAGGGTCAGGCTGTAGATCGACCAGGCGGCGGATCCGGAGATGTCGGCCCCAAGCCAGGCCGTGGCGTAGGGAAGAAGACTGAGAAGGCCCAGGAAAACCAGGTTCACCACGGTCACGGGCCAATCGAAGTGGACCAGCCTGCGCGTGACATTGAGGTGGGCGGCCCAATAGACCGCGACGATGCCGAAGGACAGGGCGTAGGCCAGGAGGTGCGGGACGGTCTCCATGAACCGGCCGAAGGTCGCCTCCACCGCCGTCATGGGCGGGTGGAGCTCCAGGACCAGGATCGTCAGGACGATGGCGAAGACGGCGTCGGTGAAGAAGACCAGCCGGTGGACCAGGCGGTCCTCGGTCGGATCGGGGATCATCGGATCGGACATGCACGGCCTCCCTGCCCGCACCCGGGTTGAAACCGGATTGAGGCGTCCGAAAAGAGCATCGTTTCCCGGGATCGTCCATTCCACAGCGACCGGGCGCTAGGCGGCTCCTCCCGTGCCGAAACGGCAGGATTCCCGCTCAGGCGTAAAAGGCCGGGTGGAAGCGGAACCTGCCGTCCGGGATGGGGCCGGAGAGGGACAGGACCATGAAATACTCCGCCGGCTCGGCCTCCGGCGCGTGACCGGGGGCGGGAAGGAAGCCGTGCCGGGGATAGTAGTTGGGATCGCCCGTGAGGATGCAGCCTCGCGCGCCCTGGCCCGAGAGCCAGCGCTTGGCTTGGGCGATGAGGGCGCCGCCGATCCCCTGCCTCTGCATCGCCGGCTCAACGGAGATCGGGCCCAACCCGAACCAGCCGGCTTCGCCGCTCTCGTGGGTGACCGGGGAGAGGGCCACATGCCCGACAACCTCGCCCTGGTGCTCCGCGACGAGCGACAGGCTGAGCACGCCCAGGTCGCGCAGGACGCCAACCAGCACCTGCTCGTCGCCGGCCGCGAAGGGCATGGGCGCGAAGGCCCGCCGGGTGAGATCGAAGATGGCGGGAGGATCCGCCTCGGCTTCAGGCCGGATCCGGACTTCGGACAGGGTCATGCCGGGACCTCCAAGGCCCTGAACCGGAGGAAATGGTGCCGCCTAGGTGACTCGAACACCTGACCTACGCATTACGAAGGAGGCTCAGGGAAAGGTCAACGGCCCCGGAATTGTCCCCCGGAACATGTATAAATTCCCACTGACGGTGGCGACGCCCCAGACGCTGCCAGTGCGCCGCTCATGACAGCGTCTCCGGCCAGATTCGCGCCTGCATTTCTGTCTGCTCACGGCGAAGGTCGTCGATTTTGGCCTGAACCTCGAAGATGTGGTCCATCTGTTGGATCACCTGGTCCTGAACGGCTTCGTCTGGGACGATGACGGAAAGCCGCTTCAAGTCAGCCATCTGCAGCGTCGGCAATGCTGAGCCAACCTTCAGGTTCTGAAGCAGTTCCTGGCCCATTCGGGAGTTCAGGTATCGGAACAACACAGTGGATGAACGGATCGGGCTCGCCCGACGAAGCCGCAGGATAGCGAAACTCTGGTTTGCAACCCAGGTTTCGCCTTCGGGGATATGCTGGATCAGGCCCACCCTGCCGACGCTGCCCTTGGTGACTAGCACAATGTCCCCCGGCTCAAGTTCGGCCCTTCGCAGCCTCTGGAGCTCGGCCTGCGATACTTCAAGAGACTTGCTCGGCGAGGATGCAGTCCCGATGAAAGAAAGATCAGAGACGACAAGCTCCTTGTGGCTCCCGTGACTACTTTCTGGCGATCCCAGCTTGTTCCGTCCCGCCTTCGGGCTCGGCTGAGGCCGGTAGATTTCTACGAGGTCACCTAGGCTGACTGTCTCCATGCGCGAGAGAAGGTCGGCGAGGCGTTCGGCCGCATCGGAACGCACGTAACGAGCCGGTAGAAAGTTGAAGTCGTTCTTAGCCAACTCATCGATGGAGACGAGCCGCGACAATTCGCTGTTCTCGCGTATTCGCACGAGGTCGAGCACCTGGAAACTCTCGTCGTCTGAAAAGCCTCGGCGAGTGCGGTTGATATTGTTCGCGTCCACCATGAAGACGCCTCGCTCGGGGCTCCCGGGTGATGCGCCTGACGCACGCGTTCGGTCCAATACAATGATCGATGCTGCTAAGTTCGATCCCATGCTCGCAGTACCGGCGGGAAGGCTGATCACGGTCTCTAAACCCTGCCCAATCAACATTTGTTTGTATTCCTGGTCGGCAATTGAAGATCGGTAAAGGAAGCCGTTCAGGACGACGCAAACGCCTAATCCAAGACCCATGAGCGAGGCTAGCAGTACTCCTTTGGCCTCCGAGCTTGAACGATAGCTCGAGTTGTGCGTGAGCTTGATTTCGCTCGACATCAATCCCGCAGGAGGAACCACGATTGATGTAAAACATTGATCCCTATCGTTGTCAGCATTTTTGGACAATCGATCAAATGGTGAGGCAACACTCACACGGACATCGGCGGAGGTTGCGACAGCCAATGCGGCCCAGAAGCTGGCCGACTGCACGTCCGGGATCTCAAGGAGAACCTTAGTTCCAGTTCCCATGCCGCCAAGCATCAGCGCAGGGAATGCGGCGCCTTCGAAGGCGCAGTAGGCTGTCGTGGGCCCCTCTGTTCTGGCAAGTTGCGCAGCGAGGAGCCCCACTCCACGAGGCAACCAAACCGTCTCCCGGGCATCTTCGGCAGCGTCTAGAAGCACTATGACCAAGGCTAACGACCCGTGAGGCAGATCTAGTCTCTCGGTCTCCGTTGCAAGGTCATGGATCGTCAGTCGCAAGTGCTCAAAATAGCCAGGCGGCCAGCGCCTGGTGTCGAGCGCCTGTGCGAATGGCGACGCTAGCGAAGACTGCGGTTCCTCCGCCAAGCAGCTCCCGCGCCAAATCTGCTCTGCCTTGTCGCGGACCTTCGCCCACTCTGCAGCGGTCAATTCGGTGTCTCGCTCAACAAGCGTTTCTGGGGCGTCGCTCAGAAGTCGGATTGCGGCCAGCATTTCGGCCGCGCTGGTCAGCCAGTCGACCACCCCGATGCCGTACTTGAAGGCGGATTGGCGAATGGTCTGCCAAGAGCTTTGAAAGTTCATCTACGTTCCTCAGCGATAAGCGTGCGGACGCCTAGCCGAGGCATGGGCGCTGCCGCGCTTTCGGCGATCGAAGGTGTTCAAGTTGTAGGCGGTCAGCAGGATTCCCTCTTTTTCAACGACGACGATCCCGCCCTTGTCCAAGACCTTCAGGGCGGTCGCACGCTGCGCGCCCTCGAGCCGCGCAACCAGCTTCATCGCTGCTTTTCTGCACAGGACAACCTTGTCCTGCCTAATCTCGCCGTACGCCAGCGCCAGCTCGATCATGTCGCCTGTGATGCCTCGCTGAGACATCCGAACTCCGAGGTGTTTCGTCGCGTGAGCCATCCAGGCCTCCCTTGCTGGAGACACAAGTAGGATGTTTACATTTTCTCGTCAATGGCTGACGAAGAAATTATGCCATAATTTTTTCATCGTTCTGGGCGCATGGTCGACCCAACTGGCCATCAAGCGCGCAACTGCATCCCCCGCCCATCGAGCCCAGTAGTGTCGGACATCGTTGAGCGTGAAGCCGATGAGTTCGGCGGACAGCCCCGCCAGCACACTTAGCTTGGCGTTTGAGAGGGCAAGCCAAAGCCGGAGGGTCGACACTTCCAGCTTCGCCGTCGATCATCTAGGCGCCGCCTTCATCAAGGGGGCGGGCCCCCATGGAAGTCGCACCCAACTGGGGCCCAGGCGGCGAACGAGCTATCGAGCCCTCGGGAGGATCGAAGAGGGTTTCCTAGTGAAGGAAATGGTGCCGCCTAGGTGACTCGAACACCTGACCTACGCATTACGAATGCGCCGCTCTACCGGCTGAGCTAAGGCGGCCCAAGGGCCTGTCGGGCGCGGGGCCCGCGGACGGGGCCTACTTAGCGTCTCGCGGCGGTCTCGCCAAGCGGCGACGCGCAGGCGATGGGGCCGGAGGCGGGAGGGCCGGGTCAGGGCCCTCGTCGTCCTCCTCGCCCTGCAGGCCCTCGCCGATGGGGAAGGGCGCCGGGGTGTCGAAGCCGGAAAGGTCCTGCTCTGCGTAGGAAAGGGGCAGGTCGGGCAGGTCGGAGAGGCCTGGCTCGCGCCGCTCATGCCGCGGGTGGATAAGGTCGCCGGTCTCCGCAAAACTGACCGCCAGCCGGGCCCAGTCGGCGGGCTGGTAGGCGAAGGCCCGGCCCTCGGGGTCCAGGTCCGACCAGTCCGGTTCGCCCGGCGCGGTCAGGCCGCGGCCCCGCCAGACCCGGGCCTCGTCGGTCCGGCCGGCGGCATAGGCGACCCGGGCCTGGAGGCCGGCGATCCGCGCCGTGAGCGGCTCGGATTCGAGGCCCCGGGCCAGCTCCGCCGCACGGGCGGCGTCGCCCCCGGTCAGGGCGGCCTCGACGGCGAGGATGCGCGATTCCCGGGCGCCGGGATTGAGGGCGGCGAGGGCGGCGAGGCGGGCGCCCCGCTCCCGCGGCGTCTCCTGGGTCTTGAGGTCGCGCAGGGCCAGCCAGAGGGCCGGATGGGGCGCGGCCTTCCAGGCGCTCTCGATCACCTGGGCGGCGCGGCCAGCCTTGCCCTGGCCGGAGAGGAGACGGGCCGCCATGACCACGCCGGGGGCGAAGCCGGGCTGGAGGCGGGCGGCCTCCAGGGCGTAATCGGCGGCGCGGCTGCGGGCGCGGGCGTCGCCGGTCAGGTCCAGCTGGGCGGCGGAGGCGGCCAGCAGGGCGGCGCGGCCCCGCTCGGCCACCTCGGGGCTGACGATGCGCCGGTCCTGGCCGGTCTTGAGGAGGTCGCGGGCGGCCTCCCAGTCGCCGTCCTCAAGGCGCGCCTCCAGGAGGACGCGCCAGGCCCAGCGGGCCGTGCGGGCGAGGGCGAAGGCGGCCTCGGCGTGCTGGACGGCGCCAGCCCGGTCCCCCCGGGTCAGGGCCAGGGTGGTGAGCCCGCGGCGCGCGGCCAGCCGGAGGTCGGGAAAGGCGAGCATGGCGGTCCAGGCGGCCTCGGCGGCGGCCGGGTCCTCGGAGACCTCCGCCGCGCGGGCGGTCAGGAGCCGGGACAGGGCCGGCGCCTCGGCGCTGAGGTCGGCGGCCTTGGCGGCCAGCCGGCGGGCCTCGGCGCCGTCACCCGCCGCCACGGCCGTGAAGCCCCGGGTCAGGACCTCGATCTCCTGTCGCCTGCGGGACTCCGCCCGGGCGGCGGCGGCGCGGCGCGGCGTCTCGGCGACCCACAGGACCAGGCGCCAGGCGGCGAAGGCCAGGAAGGAGACCAGGAGGACCAGGATCAGCAGGGTGGTGGCGGTGGTGTCCGTGCGCCAGCCCAGCCAGACGATGCTGGCCCGGCCGGACTCGCCGGCGAGGGAAAGGGCGAAGGCGGCCGCCAGGGCCGCAAGGATCAGGAAGACAGCCGAGCGGATCATGGGGCGGTCTCCTCCAGGCGGGCCAGGTCGCGCAGGGCGCGCTCGCTCAGGGCGGCGGCCTGCCGGTCCAGGCGGGCGCGGGTCTGGGCCCGGTCCCACCAGGGACGAAGGGCCTCCTGGGCCGTGGGCGGCAGGCCGGCGAGGCTCGACAGGGCGGCTTCAAGGTCGCCCTCCGAAAGCTGGACTTCCGCCCGGGCGAGCCGGGCTTCGGGGGCGTCCCCCGCCAACCGGCCGACGGGGCGCACCACGATGACCCGGGAGAGGGCGAACAGGAGCCGCTCGCCCAGGGCGGCGGTCTCTCCGGGCTGGCGGGCCGCGGCGGCGGCCCGGGCGGCGAAGTCGGGGAACTCCAGGGCCAGGGCCGTGCGGCTGGGGGCGCCGGTGGCGGCCAGGGCGGCGAAACCCGAGAGGTCAAGGTCGGAGGGGGCGACCGCCTGGACCTCCGCCAGTTCGGCGGTGAAGGGCCGGGACGTCTGGGCTGCCGAGAGCAGGGCGGCGGCGGCCAGGGCGGAGCGGGCGGAAGCCGCCGTCCGGGACTGGCCAGCCTCCAGGTCGTCCAGCCGCGCCTCCAGCCGGGCGAGATCACCCAGTCCCGGAGCAGGCGCCGCAGCGACGGGCGCGTCCACCGAAAGGGGGGCGGGCGGAGGGACCAGGGCGGCGGCGGGCGCCGCCGGGCGCGTCCCTGCGGCGAAATCCAGGGGCGGCGGCAGGCCGGGGCCGAACTTCAGGAAGGCGGCGATCGCGATGGTCGCCACCGCGGCGAAGGCGATCAGGGCCCAGACGAGCCGTCCGGCGAGGGACGGGGCGCGGGCGGCGGGCCGGGACGGCGGAGGCGGGGTGTCGGCGGTCATCGGCTCGAGGCTAGCAGATTCAGGAGGTCGGTTTCGAGGGGCGAGTCCGGCGCAGCGAGGCCGGCCAAGTCCAGCCCCTCCAGCGGGGCGAGGCAGGCCTGGGACAGTCCCAGTACGAAGGGGCGGACGCGAGCCTTCACCAGCAGCCCGGCGAGACGCCGGCCGGCGCGTGGGGAATGCACCAGGACGAAGGGCGAGGCGAGGGCCGCCTCCAGGTCGCGCGATCCGGGTCGGGTGTCGCGGGCGGCGTAGAGGGCGACACGGCGGGCGGGGCGACCGGCGGCTGCGAGGCGCCCGACGAGGTCGCCAGCAGGCTCCCGGGCCGAGGCGTGGAGGACCTCCCCGGCGGGGGCGTCAGCCAGGATCCGGTCGGCCAGGGCCTCCACATCCCCCGCGCCTTCGATGACGTCTGCGAACCCAGCCGCCCGCGCGGCGGCGGCCGTGGCGGCGCCGACCACATAGACCGGTCCGGCCCGGCGGGGGCTGAGGCGGGCATAGGCGCGGACGCCATTGGCCGAGGTGAAGGCCAGGGGGCCGTCTGCGGCCAGGAGACCGGGCTCGACCGGCAGGTCGACGGTCTCGAGCAGGGGCAGGACCCGGGGCTGGAACCCGAGGGCCGCCGTCCGGGCGGCCGTTTCCGACGCGCCGGGCTCGGCCCGGGTGATCCAGACGGCGGGAGCGGGCTCTGTGGCGCTTCGCAGGCTCATGGCGACGGCGAGAATGCGCCCCTGCGCCGGGGAATCAATCCGGCAGCAGGATCAGCTCGCCGCCTTCCGCCTGGATCCGGCGGCCCAGGTCGAGGCCGAGGGCGGCCGCAGCCGTGGCCCCGGCGGCGGCGGCCACGCGGCCTTCCCCCCGGAAACGGTGGGCCCCGTCCGGGGACAGGGCCTCGACCACCAGCACCAGGTCGTCGCCCTCGGCGAAGGCGTGGGCCCCGATGGCGGTGCGGCAGCTGCCCTCCAGAGCGGCCATGGCGCCCCGCTCGGCGGCGACGGCCAGGGCGGTGGGCGCATGGCGCAGCGCAGCCAGCCAGTGCGCGTCGCGGTCTGCCTCGCGGGTCTGGATGGCCAGGGCGCCCTGGCCCGGCGCCGGCGGCGACAGCCGCGGATCGATGAAGCTCTTCGGCAGGTCGGAGAGGCCCAGCCGGTTCAACCCGGACGCCGCCAGGAGGATGGCGTCGGCCTCGCCTGCGCGGAGTTTCTCGAGCCGGGTGTCGACATTGCCGCGCAGCATGCGCACGTCGAGGTCAGGCCGCAGGTTGAGGCACTGGGCCTGCCGGCGCAGGGAGGCCGTGCCCAGGCGGGCGCCCTGGGGCAGGTCCTCGAGCCGGTCGGCGGTGAGGCTGATGAAGGCGTCGCGGGGATCCTCGCGCTCTGGGATCGCGGCCAGCACGAGGCCTTCGGGGGCCATGACGGGCATGTCCTTCAGGGAATGGATGGCGCAGTCGATGCGGCCGTCCAGGAGGGCCTCCTCGATCTCCTTGGTGAAGAGCCCTTTGCCGCCGACCTCCAGGAGCCGGCGGTCCTGGATTCGGTCGCCGGAGGTGGTGATCACGACCAGGGGGGCGACGCGGTCGGCCTCTTCCGGCGGCGCGCCGAGGGCGGCGGCGATGCGCCTCTGCATCTGGCCCGCCTGGGCGAGGGAGAGCTTGGAGCCGCGGGCCCCGATCCGGACAGGCTGTTGCGCAGGCACGACGGGAGGGCTACCTCGGCTGGAATTCACTCCGGACCGGCCCTACAGGAGCCGCGCCGGGGCCGCAACCCGGACCCCCGACCGACATGACCGACCTGACCGTCCTTGGCGTCGAGACCAGCTGCGACGAGACCGCCGCGGCGGTGGTGCGCCTGTCCGCGTCGGGCGAGGCGACCGTGCTGTCCTCCGTGGTCGGACTGCAGACAGAGCGGCACGCGCCGTTCGGGGGCGTGGTCCCTGAAATCGCGGCCCGGGCCCATGTCGAGACCATCGACGCCGTGGCCGCCGAGGCCCTGGAGAGGGCGGGTATCGACTGGGCGGAAATCTCCGGCGTGGCGGCGACGGCCGGGCCGGGCCTGATCGGCGGGGTCATGGTGGGCCTGTCCTTCGGCAAGGCCGTGGCCCTGGCGCGCGGCCTGCCCCTGGTGGCGGTGAACCACCTGGAGGGGCACGCCGTCTCCGCCCGCCTCGCCGCCCGGATCGACTATCCCTTCCTTCTGCTCCTTGTGTCGGGGGGGCACTGCCAACTGCTTCGGGTGGACGGGATCGGCGCCTGCACCCGGCTGGGCTCAACCATCGACGACGCCGCGGGCGAGGCCTTCGACAAGATCGCCAAGTCCATGGGCCTGCCCTATCCCGGCGGGCCGGCGCTGGAGCGGCTCGCGGCGCAGGGCGACCCCGCGGGCTTCGACCTGCCTCGCGCCCTGCTGGGGCGGCCGGGGTGCGACTTTTCCTTCTCGGGCCTCAAGACGGCCGCGGCGCGGCTGGCGGCGGAGACGCCCGAGGCGCGAAAGGCTGACCTGGCCGCCGCCGTCCAGGCCGCCATCGCCCGGCAGCTGGCCGAGCGCACCCGCCAGGCCATGCTGGCCTGCGCCGCCGACCTGCCCGCAGGCGGGCGTCGCTTCGTGGTGGCGGGAGGTGTGGCGGCCAACGGCGCCGTGCGCCGGGCCCTTCAGGACCTGGCGGCGGAGCTGGGCTGGAGCTTCGACGCCCCGCCCCTAGCCTATTGCACGGACAACGCCGCCATGATCGCCCTCGCCGGTGCGGAGCGACTGGCCCTGGGCCTGACCGACCCCCTGTCCGCCGAGGCCCGGCCACGCTGGCCCCTCGACCCCGTCGCCGCCGCCGCGCGGCCGACCCACACCCCCGGCCGCAAGGGAGCCAAGGCATGAGCGAATCCTTTCGGACGGCGGGGGTGATCGGCGCCGGCGCCTGGGGCACCGCCCTGGCCCTGGTCTGCGCCCGGGCGGGACTGGACGTGACCCTCTACGCCCGCGAGCCGGAGGTCGCCGAGGACATCAACACCCGACGCGAGAACCGGACCTTCCTGCCGGGCGCCGGCCTCGACCCCGGAATCCGGGCGGTGTCCACTCCCGAGGCCCTGGCCGGCCGGGACATCTACCTGAACGTGACTCCCGCCCAGCACCTGCGGTCCAGCCTCAGGGCCTTCGCCCCCATCCTCGCGCCCGGAGCCCCCATGGTCCTCTGCGCCAAGGGGATCGAGCAGGGGTCTCTCAAGCTGATGACCGAGGTCCTGTCCGAGACCCTTCCGGACGCGCGGCCCGCCGTTCTGTCGGGCCCCTCCTTCGCCGCCGAGGTGGCGCGGGGTCTGCCCACCGCCGTCACCCTGGCCTGCCCGGACGAGGCCCTGGGCGCCGCCCTGGCCCGGGCCGTCGCGGGTCCGGCCTTTCGGCCCTATGTCGCCGGCGACATGATCGGGGCCGAGGTGGGCGGCGCCGTGAAGAACGTCCTGGCCATCGCCTGCGGCGTCTCGGAGGGCCGGGGCCTGGGCCGGTCCGCCCACGCCGCCCTGATCACCCGCGGCTTCGCGGAACTGACCCGGATGGCCGTGGCCCTTGGCGGACGCGCCGAGACCGTCGCGGGCCTGTGCGGCCTGGGCGACCTGGTCCTGACCTGCTCTTCGGCCCAGTCCCGAAACATGAGCGTGGGCCTCGCCCTCGGCCAGGGCCGCTCCCTGGAGGAGGCCCTCGCCGGCAAGGTGTCGGTGGCCGAAGGCGTCGCCTCCGCTCCCGCCGTGCGGGAGCTGGCCGCCCGCATCGGGGTCGAGGCGCCCATCTGCGAGGCGGTCTCCGCCATCCTGGCCGGAGAGGTCGGGGTCGAGGCGGCGATCACCGGCCTCCTTTCCCGCCCCCTCAAGTCCGAACGCTGAACCTCCGAAAGGAAACGCCCATGGGCCTCTACGTCCTGGTCTGCAACGACAAGCCGGACAGCCTGGAACTCCGGCTGGCCAACCGCGAGGCCCACCTGGCCTACGCCCGCGGCTTCGCCGACCGCCTCAAGGTGGCCGGTCCCCTGCTGGACGAGGCGGGGAACATGGCGGGGTCGCTTCTGATCCTGGAGGCCGACAGCCTGGAGGACGCCCGGGGCTTCAACCTGGGCGATCCCTACCAGAAGGCCGGCCTGTTCGCGTCGGTCCAGGTGACGGCCTTCAAGGCGACCATCGGCGCCCTCTGATGCGTCGTCCGCAGGCGGACAATCCGGCGGCGCCGCCGGCGGGAACGCGGCTCTGCGCGGTGAGCGAGCTGGCCGATCCGGGCGCCCGGGGTTTCCGGTTCCGCGTCGGAGAGGCCCTGTTCGCGGCCTTCCTGGTGCGCGAGGGCGCCGAGGTACGGGGCTGGATCGATTCCTGCCCGCACAATGGCTGGCCCCTGGCGGTCATGGACGACCGCTACCTGACGCGGACGGGGGACCGGATCCTCTGCGCCGCCCACGGCGCGGTATTCCGCCTGGGCGACGGCGTCTGCACCGCCGGGCCCTGCGCCGGAGAGGCGCTGACCCCCTGGCCTATCGCCGTGCGCAACGGCTGGGTCGAGACCGCCTGAGGTCTCAACCTGCGGGCGAGGCCTCGGCGGCGAAGGCGGCGACCTCCTTCACCAGGCCCTCGGCGGCCAGCTTCACCAGCTCCCCGCCCTTTTCCGGCGTGGCCTGGGCCGGGTCGGAGCCCATCCGGCCGTCGGGATAACGGGCCCGGAAGTCCATGGCCTCGCGGATCGGGCCGGTGGGGGCGATCGCCGGGGCGTAGTCCGCGCGCTTGATGGCGTCCGGATAGGCCCACTGGGTGACGGCGATCTCGGAAGGCGTCGCGTGGCTGCCATGGCCCGTGGGGAACTGCCGGTTGGCCAGGGCGTTGACCCCGGGCAGGTCCCACCAGTTGCGCAGCTTCAGCGAAAAGCCCCTCGGGCGGCCTGCAAAGCTCGCCTCCGCATAGAGTTCGGAGAAGGCGGCCTCGATGGTGGCGACGTTCCCGCCATGCCCATTCAGGAAATAAATCCGCGTGAAGCCATGGGCGGCGAGGCTCCGGCACCAGTCGCCGATCGCGGCCATGAAGGTGCTCGGGCGAAGCGAAATGGTGCCCGGAAAGCCCAGGTGATGCTGGGCCATGCCGATGTTGAAGGTGGGCGCGACCAGCAGGTCGGACCCCTTCTGCGCCTCGTGGGCGATGATCTCGGGACAGAGCCAGTCGGTGCCCAGGAGCCCGGTGGGCCCATGCTGTTCGTTGGAACCGATGGGCACGACGATGGCGGTGGAGCGGGCGAGGGCGGCCTCGATCTCGGGCCAGGTCGACAGGTGCAGAAGCATGCGGGTCTCCGGAGGATTGGCGGGCAGGCTAGCCGCCCCGGCGACGGGTGCAAGCGGGACCGAAAATCCGCTGCTCGCCGCTTCCCCCCGCCGCGCCGGCGCACTACTAGCTTTCAGGCGATGACCGCGAGGGAGGCATGGCGTGAGCGACGGTGAAGTTTTCCCGGTCCCCGAGGCCTGGGCGAAGAAGACCCTGATGACGGCGAAGGGCTATGCGGACGCCCTGGCGCGGGTGGAAAGCGACCCGGACGGCTACTGGATGGAGCTCGCCGGCCGCCTCGACTGGATGCGCAAGCCCACCCGCACCAAGGACGTCTCGTTCAACCGCGAGGACTTCCATGTCCGCTGGTACGAGGACGGCGTCCTGAACGTCTCGGTCAACTGCCTGGACCGCCACATCGCCCAGCGTGGCGACCAGGTCGCGATCATCTGGGAGCCGGACGACGGCGAGAACGGGACCACCCTTACCTACCGCCAGCTCCTGTCCGAGGTCTGCCGGATGGCCAACGTCCTCAAGTCGAAGGGCGTGAAGAAGGGCGACCGGGTCACCATCTACCTGCCGATGATCCCCCAGGCGGCCGTGGCCATGCTGGCCTGCGCCCGGATCGGCGCCGTGCATTCCGTGATCTTCGGCGGATTCTCGCCGGACAGCATCGCCGGGCGCATCCAGGACTGCGACAGCCGCATCGTCATCACCGCCGACGAGGGCCTGCGGGGCGGCAAGGTCATCCCCCTGAAGCGCAATGTCGACGAGGCCCTGAAGGACTGCCCGCAGGTCTCCGACGTGATCGTGATCCGGCGCACCCGGGCCGACGTTCCCATGACCGCCGGCCGCGATGTCTTCTATTCCGACGTCAAGGGTACCGTGTCCGACCAGTGCGACCCCGAGCCCATGAACGCCGAGGATCCGCTGTTCATCCTCTACACCTCGGGATCGACGGGAAAGCCCAAGGGGGTGCTGCACACCACGGGCGGCTATCTGGTCTGGGCCTCGCACACCCATGAGCTGGTCTTCGATTACCGGCCCGGCGAGGTCTTCTGGTGCACCGCCGACGTGGGCTGGGTCACCGGCCATTCCTATGTCGTCTACGGTCCCCTGGCGAACGGGGCGACCAGCCTGATCTTCGAGGGCGTGCCCAGCTGGCCGGACAATTCCCGCTTCTGGCAGGTGGTGGACAAGCACAAGGTCGAGATCTTCTACACCGCGCCGACGGCCATCCGCGCCCTGATGCGCGACGGCGAGGGGCCGGTGAAGGCGACCTCCCGGGCCTCCCTGCGCCTGATCGGCACGGTGGGCGAGCCCATCAACCCCGAGGCCTGGCTCTGGTACCACCGGGTGGTGGGCGAGGGCCGCTGCCCCGTCGTCGACACCTACTGGCAGACCGAGACGGGCGCCTGCCTGGCCTCGCCCCTGCCGGGCGCCACCGACCTGAAGCCGGGTTCCTGCGCCCGTCCCCTGCCGGGGGTGAAATTCCAGATCGTCGACGCCGAGGGCAAGGTCCTGGAGGGCGCGGTCAGCGGCAACCTCTGCATCACCGACTCCTGGCCCGGCCAGATGCGGACGGTCTATGGCGACCACCAGAGGTTCATCGACACCTATTTCTCCACCTATCCCGGCAAGTACTTCACCGGCGACGGCTGCCGGCGGGACGAGGACGGCTATTACTGGATCACCGGCCGGGTGGACGACGTGCTGAACGTGTCGGGCCACAGGCTGGGCACGGCGGAGATCGAGAGCGCCCTGGTCGCACACCCGGACGTGGCCGAGGCCGCCGTGGTCGGATACCCGCACGACGTCAAGGGCCAGGGAGTCTACTGCTTCGTGACCCTGAACGCCGACGTGACGCCCACCGACGTCCTGCAGGCCGACCTGAAGGGCTGGGTCCGGCGCGAGATCGGGGCCTTCGCGGCGCCCGACATCGTCCAGTTCGCCCCGGGCCTGCCCAAGACCCGCTCGGGCAAGATCATGCGCCGGATCCTGCGCAAGATCGCCGAGAACGACCTGTCGAACCTGGGCGACACCACGACCCTGGCGGATCCCGCCGTGGTCGACGACCTCGTGAAGAACCGCCAGGGCTGAGGCCGGATTGGACCCGGCCCTTCCGGCGGCCCTGAGGGCGGCGATCGACCGGTCGCTCGAGGGCCGGGCGCGGGACGGCCTGGCCCAGCGGGCCGGGGCGATCTCCGAAGGCTACCGCAAGGGCCGGGCCTCCAGGGGGCTGGTGAAGGACGGGACCGACGCCCTCGCCTACGCACTGACGCGGACCCCGGCGACCTACGCCGCCACGCTTCGGGCCCTTTCGGAAGTCCTTCGCCTGCGTCCCGACTTTGCGCCCGGGAGCCTGCTCGACGCCGGCGCCGGGCCCGGAGGGGGAAGCTGGGCGGCGCTGGAGGCGCTGCCCTCCCTGGAGGCCTGCACCCGACTGGACCACAGCCCCGCCTTCCTGGACCTGGCCGCAACCCTTGCCGCCGCCGGGCCGCCCGCCCTGAGCGGGGCGCAGGGCCTTCGCGGAGACCTGACCGACCCGGCCCTCACGGCGCCGGAGGCGGACCTGGTCCTCGCCGCCTACGCCCTGACCGAAGTGGCGCCCGAAAAACTGGACGGCGTGGTGCGCCGCCTGTGGGACGCGACCCGGGGCCTGATCCTGGTGATCGAGCCCGGTTCGCCCGACGGCTGGAGGCGCGGCCTGGAGGTTCGCCGGATCCTCGGGGAGGCCGGCGCCCGGATCGTCGGTCCGTGCCCCCACGCCGACGAATGCGCCCTGAACGCTCCCGACTGGTGCCATTTCGCCCAACGCCTGCCCCGCAGCCGGGACCATAGGCGCGCCAAGGGGGGCGAGGCGCCCTTCGAGGACGAGAAGTTCTTCTGGATCGCCGCCGAGCGTCCGGCGGGCGACGCGCCGGAGGTCGGCTTCGCCCGGGTCATCGCCCCGCCGCGGTCCGGCAAGGTGGGAATCCGGCTGAGGCTCTGCCGCCCGGACGGAAGGATCGAGGACGCCGAGTTCATAAAGCGGGATCGCACCGCCTTCGCCCAGGCCCGACGCCTGTCCTGGGGCGAGGCCCTGGCCCTGCCGGAAGATCAGTAGGGCGGAGGCTGGGTCGAGGCCGCGTCCGCACCCTGAATCAGATCGCCCACGGCGTCCTGGCCCGCCGGGGTCTTGGCGGACGGCGCCGCCGTCTCGGCTGCCGGCTTGGGCTTTTCCTCGGGCTTGGGGGCTTCGGGCTCGAGCTTCTTCTCTTCCTCCGGCTCGGGGTCGGGCGGCGGGGGAAGGTCGGTCGGCAGGGGCGTGACCTCCGGTGCGGCCACGGCGGGGGTCGAGGGCGCGGACGGCGCAGCGGGCGCCTCGCCGGGCAGGTAGGCGACGTCCCGCGCGCCCAGGACGCCGGAGACGAATCCGACGAGGGCCATCAGGGCGATCACGAGGATCGCGATCTTCCTGAGATTGCGGGGCATGGACCACATGGAAACACTCCTAGAGCGTTTCTTCGGGGTTGCAAACGGGAGAGGCGGGGCGTCCCCACGGCGTCGTAAACGCCTCTTAACCCTCCCTCAGGCAGACTGCGGTCCGATCTGGAGAGGGACGGACCGTCATGGCGCGTGCGGCGCGGAAACGGGGAGTGGAGAGGGGCCTTGAGATCGCCGGCGCCGTGTGGGGTCACGCCCTTGCGGCGCGGGCGCGCGGGGCGCTGGGCGCAGCGGCGGGGGTCGGCCTCGCCGTGGCCCTTGCGACATGGAACGTCGCTGACCCGAGCCTGAACGCCTCCACGGCGGGCGCGCCCAGGAACCTTCTGGGGCCGATGGGCGCGACCCTGGCCGACCTTCTCTTCCAGGGCCTAGGCCTTGCCGGCGCCTTCTCAGCCCTGCTCCTGCTGGTCCTCGGAATCTCGCGCCTGGCCGGCCCGCCGCCGGAGGCCGGCCGCACCACCCTGCGTCTCAGGGCCCTCGCCGGAAGCCTCGGGATGATCGGCCTCGCCGCCCTCCTCGCCTGGGCGCCGACGCCCGCTGGCTGGCCCCTGGCCCGGGGCCTCGGAGGCCTGGCGGGGGACGGGCTCCTGAACCTGGGTGGAGGCGCCCTCTCGGAGTTCAATGTGCCCTTCGGTCGGGGGCTCACGGCCGTCCTCCTGGGGGGACTGGGAACCTGGGGGATGGTCTACGCCCTCGCCCTGCCGCGCCTCAACCTCGCGGGATTTGGAGCCGGGATCGCCGCCTGGCTCCGCAACCGCAGCCTGACCGCCGCGGTGCGCTCACCCTTCCAGCCCGACCCGGAGCCGGTCACCGCGCCGAAGCCCGCCAGGGCCCGGCGGACGGCGGCGGCGCCTGTACTCGACGTCGGGCCGGAAGAGGACGACCTCGAGCCCGCTCCGGCGCGCAGCGAGGCCGGGGATGCGGGGGCCCCGGTCGCCATCCGCCCGCCCAAGAGCTCCCGGGAGTCCGGCCGCGAGACGCGGGAGGCCCAGGGCGTGCTGGATTTCGTCCGGGAGGACGGCTTCACCCTGCCCGAGCTGTCCATGCTCGCCCGTTCCGGTCCGCGGGCCGCCCAGTTCGACGAGGCCGCCCTGCGCCAGAACGCCCAGCTGCTGGAAGGCGTGCTGGCCGAGTTCGGCGTGCGGGGCCAGATCGACCAGATTCGCCCCGGCCCGGTCGTCACCCTGTACGAACTGGTCCCGGCCCCTGGGGTGAAGTCCGCCCGCGTGGTGGCGCTGGCGGACGACATCGCCCGGTCCATGTCGGTGGCGGCCTGCCGCGTGGCGGTGGTCCCCGGCCGAAACGCCATCGGGATCGAGTTGCCCAACGCCCGGCGCGAGACGGTCTATCTCCGCGACCTCCTCTCCAGCCCCGAGTACGAGAAGACCGGCCACGCCCTGCCCATGGCCCTGGGGGAGAACATCGGCGGCGAGCCCTACATCGCGGACCTCGCCAAGATGCCGCACCTGCTGATCGCCGGCACCACCGGCTCGGGCAAGTCGGTGGGCGTGAACGCCATGATCCTGTCGATCCTCTACCGGCTGCCGCCCGAGGCCTGCCGGTTCATCATGATTGACCCCAAGATGCTTGAGCTGAGCGTCTACGACGGCATCCCGCACCTCCTGGCCCCGGTGGTCACCGACCCGAAGAAGGCGATCGTCGCCCTCAAGTGGACCGTCCGGGAGATGGAGGACCGCTATCGCCTGATGTCCAAGATCGGCGTGCGCAACGTGGCCTCCTACAACGAGCGGGCCCGCGAGGCGGCGGCCAAGGGCGAGCACTTCGAACGCACCGTCCAGACCGGCTTCGACGACCAGGGCCGCCCTGTCTACGAGAGTGAGCGGATCGACCCTCGCCCCATGCCCTATCTCGTGGTGGTCATCGACGAAGTCGCCGACCTGATGATGGTGGCGGGGAAGGACGTTGAAGGCGCCGTCCAGCGGCTGGCCCAGATGGCCCGCGCCGCCGGCATCCACCTGGTCATGGCCACCCAGCGGCCCTCGGTGGACGTCATCACCGGCACCATCAAGGCCAACTTCCCGACCCGGATCTCCTTCCAGGTCACGTCGCGGATTGACTCCCGCACCATCCTGGGCGAGCAGGGCGCCGAGCAGCTGCTGGGTCAGGGCGACATGCTCTACATGGCCGGCGGGGGCCGGATCACGCGCCTGCACGGCCCCTTTGTCTCCGACGGCGAAGTTGAGGCCGTGGCCCGGTTCCTGCGCGACCAGGGCCAGCCCCAGTACCTCGAGGAAGTCACGGCCGGCGGCGACGACGAGGATGGCGAGGGCGACTTCGGCGGCGGCGAGGGCGGCTCTGGCGACGACCTCTACGACCGGGCGGTGGCCGTGGTCACCCGCGATGGCAAGGCGTCGACCTCCTATGTCCAGCGCCGGCTCCAGATCGGCTACAACCGGGCCGCCTCCCTGATCGAGCGCATGGAGAAGGAAGGGGTGGTCAGCCCCGCCAACCATGCAGGCAAGCGGGAAATCCTGGCGCCGCCGCCGCCCTAAGCCCCCGCGGGAGCCCGGGTCTCGGGGCGCCCTGCAGCGGCCGCATTCGCCGGGCATTGACCGCTGCGCCCGCCGGGACCATGTCGGCGGCCGGAGGACGTCCATGCCGACACGCCGAACCGCCCTGGCGGGCCTGACCGCCCTCGCCGCCCTGCCCGCCGCAGCCGCGGCTCCCCCCCTCAGCGACGCCGAGCGCGCGCTCGCCAGTCGTGCCGCCGCCTGGCTTGAGGGCCTCGGCGAGGCCCGCGGCGGCTTTGTCCAGACCGATCCCCGCGGGCGGACGAGTCGCGGCGAGGTCTTCATCCGGCGGCCGGGCAAGGCGCGCTTCGCCTACGCCCCGCCCTCCTCCCTGCTTGTGGTGGCCGACGGCGCCACGGTCTCGGTGGCGGATCCCCGGCTGAAGACCTTCGAGCGCTATCCGCTTTCGACCACGCCCCTGTCCCTCTTCCTGTCGCGGCGGATCCGCCTGGACGGCGATGCGCGCGTCACCGCCGTGCGACGCACGTCAAACGGCTTCGAGGTGATCGCCCGCGACGCCCGTCGTCCCGCCGACGGCCAGATCGCCCTGGCCTTCACCGAGGCGCCCCTCGCCCTCTCGGGATGGACGGTCACCGACGCCCAGGGCCGGTCCACCCGGGTGCAGCTGGAAGGTTTCCGGCCCGTCAGCGGACTGCCCTCCAGTCTCTTTGTCCTCGAGGACCCGCGACCGAAGTCCCCGGGCCGGGGGAAGATGTGACATCAGAGATACAAGCAACTCGAAAATTGCTTTTGCTTGACAAAACTGTCGAGAGTTGCATTCCTGCAACTTAGAGGTCCGGCTCCGCCGGGCCTGCGGACTCCGGACCACATCCCCTTCCGGCGGACGCACGAGAGAGATAACTACGCCCGGACGGCCTGCGCCTCCGGGCGTTTCTTTGCCGGCCGCCCCGGAGACCGGACATGCGCCTGAGACTCGCCACCTGGAACGTGAACTCCGTCCGCCTGCGAGCGGGACAGGTCACGCGCTTCCTGTCGGAACAGGCGCCCGACGTGCTCTGCCTGCAGGAGATCAAGTGCCGGGACGGCGAGTTCCCCACAGCGGCATTCGAGGCTGCCGGCTATCCGCACATGCGGATCCGCGGCCAGAAGGGCTCGCACGGCGTCGCCATCCTGTCGCGCCTGCCCCTCGAGGACGCGCCTGACCTCGAGGTCTGCCGGGAGGGTCACGCCCGCGCCGTCGGGGCCCGGGTGGCCGGGATCGAGGTTCAGAACTTCTACATCCCGGCGGGCGGCGACGTTCCTGACCCTGAGGCCAACCCCAAGTTCGCCCACAAGCTGGACTTCCTGGACCGGTTGACCGCAGAGGCGGCGCGGCGGGATCCTTCGGCGGCCCTGGTGATCACCGGCGACCTCAACATCGCGCCCGGCGAGTTCGATGTCTGGAGCCATCGGCAGATGCTGAAGGTGGTCAGCCACACCCCGGTGGAGATCGCGGCCATGGAAGCCCTTCGCACGGCTGGCGGCTTCACCGACCTGGTCCGGGCCGCCATCCCTGACCCGCAGAAGCTGTTTTCCTGGTGGAGCTACCGGGCGGCCGACTTCCGGGCCTCGAACCGGGGGCTTCGCCTGGACCACATCTGGATCTCGCCCGGCCTCGGGAAGGCCGCCCTGGACGGCGGCGCGGAGGCCCGGGTCCACGACGACGTCCGCGCCTGGGAGCGCCCCAGCGACCACGCCCCGGTCAGCGCGGACTTCAGGCTCTAGGGTGCGAGCCGGTAGCCGCCGCCCTCGGTCAGGATAAGGCGGCCCCCCGCCGGATCGCTCTCGATCTTCTGGCGCAGGCGATAGACGTGCGTCTCCAGGGTGTGGGTGGTGACGCCGGCGTTGTAGCCCCAGACCTCGGCCAGGAGCTCATCCCTCGGCACTGGCTTGTCGCCGGCCCGGTAGAGGTACTTCAGGATGTTGGTTTCCTTCTCGGTCAGGCGGACCTTGCGGCCGGAGCCGTCCACCAGGACCTTGGCCGCCGGCCGGAATTCATAGGGTCCAAGGCGGAACACGGCGCCCTCGGACTGCTCATGACTGCGGAGCTGGGCGCGGATCCGGGCCTGCAGGACAGCCAGCCGGAAGGGCTTGGTCACGTAATCGTTGGCGCCGGCGTCCAGCCCGCCCACCATCTCCGCCTCTGTGTCGGCGGCGGTCAGCATGATGACCGGGCAGGCGACCTGGCGCGCCCGAAGTTCGCGACAGACCTCGCGCCCGTTGGTGTCGGGCAGGTCGACGTCCAGGAGGACGAGGTCGGGCCGGGACTCCAGCGCCGCCTTCACCCCCGACGCGCCGTCAGCCGCCTGGACCACCGCGAACTCCCCTCCGGCCGCGAGCAGCTCGGCGAGTTCGGTGCGCAGTTCGTCGTTGTCGTCGACGAGGAGCAGGGTCTTGGGTTGAGCCATGGGCCGGAACATGCACCCTGAGGGCCGCCTCCGCCAAGGGTTCAGATGCGAGGGGCGCGGAGGGACCATGATCTTCACGGCCACATCGGATGGACGCATCGATATCGCCGGGCGAGAAGCGGCCTGCGCCCTGGGAAGATCGGGGGTGCTGCCGGCGGCGGACAAGCGCGAGGGCGACGGCGCCTCGCCCCTGGGGGTCTGGCCGCTAAGGCGGGTGCTCTACAGGCCCGACCGCGAGTCCCCGCCAGCCACCGGCCTGCCGGTCGCCGCCCTGAAGCCCGACGACGGCTGGTGCGACGCCCCGGGCGATCCCGCCTACAACCAGCCGGTTCGCCTGCCCTATCCCGCCAGCGCCGAGCAGATGTGGCGTGAGGACCGGGTCTACGACCTGGTTGTCATCCTGGGCCACAACGATGACCCCCCGGTCAGCCCCATGGGGTCGGCCATCTTCCTTCACCTGGTCCAGCCCGACCGTTCGCCTACCGCCGGCTGCGTGGCCGTGAGCCGCGAGGACATGCTCGACCTTCTGGCGCGGGCCCGGCCCGGGGACGCCCTGGCCATCCTGCCGGCGACGCCGCTCTAGGCCGAAGGCGGGGCCCGGTCGCCGAACAGGGCGGAGCCCACGCGAACGCTGGTGGCGCCGAAGGCGATAGCCGTCTCGAAATCCCCGCTCATGCCCATGGAGAGCTTCGAGAGTCCGTTCCGGGCCGCGATCTTCGCCAGGAGGGCGAAGTGCGGGCCCGGAGGCTCCTGGGCGGGGGGGATGCACATGAGACCCTCGACCTCCAGGCCCAGGTCGCCGCGGACCCGCTTGAGGAAGACGTCGGCCTCCAGGGGCGCAATCCCAGCCTTCTGGGGCTCCTCGCCGGTGTTGACCTGGACATAGAGGCGGGGGAGCCGGCCCGTCCGGCCGGCGGCCTCGGCGAGGGCGACCGCCAGGCGATCCCGGTCCAGGGTCTCGATCACGTCGAACAAGGCGACGGCGTCCCGGACCTTGTTGGTCTGCAGGGGGCCGATGAGCCGAAGCTCCAGGCCCTCGCGGCGGCCCTCCCACCGGGACGCGGCCTCCTGGACCCGGTTTTCGCCGAACACCCTCTGCCCGGCGGCGACCACAGGGGCGACAGCTTCCCAGGTCTGCTGCTTGGAGACAGCCGTCAGGACAACGTCCGACGGGTTCCGGCCCGCGGCCTGCGCGGCGGCGGCGATTCGGGCTAGGATGGTGTCGAGCGCAGGAGAGGCGGACATTTCCAGTTTCTGGACGGTCAGGCGGACTGCGGCCTTCCTAGGTCGCCAAAGGCCCCGGGGGAAGAGGGCGCCGCCACCCCTGCTGGTGTTCACCGATCCTGACCGGACCCCGGACCCCCTCGCCCTGGCCAGGAGGCTGCCGCCGGGGACCGGTCTGGTCTACCGCGCCTTCGGGGCGCCCGACCGCGTTGAGACAGCGCAGGCCCTGGCGGAAATCGCGCGTCGCAGGGGCCTTGTCCTTCTGGTGGGCGCCGACCCGGAACTGGCGGTGCGTTGCGGCGCGGCGGGCCTTCACCTTCCCGAGCGCCTTGCCGGAAGGGCGCCCCGACTGCGCCGCCCGGGCTGGATCATCACTGCAGCGGCCCACTCGACCCGGGCCGCGCGCCGGCCGGGCGTCGACGCCTTCATCCTCTCCGCGGTCTTTCCCTCCGCCTCCCCCTCGGCGGGAGCGCCCCTGGGCGCCCTTCGCTTCGCCCTGGGCGCCCGCCGCGCAGCCGCGCCGGTCTACGCCCTGGGCGGAGTCAATGACCAGACGGCGGCGCGCCTGCGCCTGACAGGAGCCGCAGGACTAGCGGGAGTGGAGCTGGGATCGGTTGAAGGGAAGAGCCCGCCCGCGGCGGGGCGCCGGACCGAAGTCAGAACTTGAAGGCGGTCTCGAGGCGGACGCGGGGTGCGGGCTGCTGGGGCGCCACCTTGCGGAAGGCTTCAGGCTGCGCCGCCTGGTCGCCCATGGAGACGGCGCCGCCGATCCTCAGGCTGGGCGAGACACGGTAATAGGCGCCCGCCTTGACGTCGGTCCATTCCGTCTCGCGAGTCTGGGGAGACTCGACGTTGAAGGTCATGCCCCAGCGCCCCTTGCGGGCGTCCCAGGTCAGGGAGGTGCCGCCGGCGGGACTCTGGGCCTGGTCGACGCGAACGGTGAAATCGGCAGCCTTGCGCGCCGGGTCCGCATGCGCAGCAGAAGCCGCGCCCGCCAGAAGGGCTCCGGCGACGACAGCGGCTGAAAAGCGCCGGAAGACTGAGCCCGAAGGGACCAAGACCACTCTCACCATCATTATCCGGCTGTCTGGCAGCCGATTGCGCCGAAAAAACGACGTTCTTAAAGGATTAAGGGTCGGGGGACGCGCAGGTCAACCTCGGCGGACCCCGGAGTCCCGGAATCCGCCCCCGCCTGTGGCGGCGGGGCCACGCGATTCCTGTTTGGCCCCGGTCCGGGCGTTGATATAGAGGGCGCGGCGCGGGGTGGCGCCGGTTCGCGCCGCGGGGTGCGGACCCTGAAGTTTGGAGCGGTGCGGATGCCGTCTGGAACCGGAGTCCTGAAGAAGAGCCTGGTGGCGGGCCTGGCGCTCGTCGCGGCGGCGTCCCTGGGGGCCTGCGCCTCGAACCGGACGGCCAAGACCTTCGAGGGCCAGGAGCCCGCGGGCTTCAACCCCCTCAGCGTCTTCGAGGGATCCTCGGCGGCCCAGGGCGACCGGCCGACGATCTCCGTCAACGGGTACCTCTGGCGAGCGGCCTTGGACACCCTGTCCTTCATGCCCCTGGCCTCGGCCGACCCCTATGGCGGCGTGATCATCACCGACTGGTTCGTGAATCCCGAGAAGCCGGACGAGCGCTTCAAGGCGACCGTCTACATCCTCGACAGCCGCCTTCGCGCTGACGGCCTGAACGTGGCCCTTTTCCGCCAGGTCAAGGACGCCTCCGGCGCCTGGGCGGACGCCCAGGTCAACGCCCAGACCGAGATCGACCTTGAGAATGCGATCCTGACCCGGGCGCGCCAAGTGCGACTTTCGAACGTCCCCGGCTGACGCCGGGCGCCCGCCGACCCTCCAGGATCCGCCCTCGGCCCTGACCGGCCGGACCGCGCCCCGGGGGCCGGTCCGAGCCTGTTTCCGTGTTCCGATCCGACGGTATGCCCGCCATGACCCGATACAATCCGAAAGACACCGAGCCCAAGTGGCGCCGAGCCTGGGATGAGGCGGACGCCTTCCGGGCCGGCCCGCCCGATCCCGCACGGCCCAAGTACTACGTCCTTGAGATGTTCCCCTACCCCTCCGGACGGCTGCACATGGGCCATGTGCGCAACTATGCCCTCGGCGACGTCATCGCCCGGTACAAGCGGGCGCGGGGCTTCAACGTCCTGCATCCCATGGGCTGGGACGCCTTCGGACTGCCCGCCGAGAACGCGGCGATGGAACGGGGCGTCGACCCCAAGGCCTGGACCTACGACAACATCGACCGGATGCGTGGCGAGCTGAAGGAACTGGGCCTGTCCATCGACTGGTCCCGGGAGTTCGCCACCTGCGATGTCGAGTACTACGGCCGCCAGCAGGCCTGGTTCCTGGACCTGTTCGAGAAGGGCCTGGTCTATCGGAAGGAAAGCCTGGTCAACTGGGACCCGGTCGATCAGACGGTCCTCGCCAACGAGCAGGTCATCGATGGCCGCGGATGGCGGTCCGGCGCCGTGGTCGAGAAGCGGCGGCTCAGCCAGTGGTTCCTGCGGATCACCGACTACGCCGACGCCCTGACCGATGACCTGAAGACCCTCGACCGCTGGCCGGAGAAGGTCCGGACCATGCAGGAGAACTGGATCGGGCGCTCGCGGGGCGCGCGGTTCCGGTTCCGCTTCTCCGACCCGGCCCGCGCCGAGGGACTGGAAGTCTACACGACGCGACCCGACACCCTGTTCGGGGCCGCCTTCGTCGGGATTGCGGCGGATCACCCCCTGGCGGCGGAAGTCGCGGCTTCAAACCCCGGGGCCGCCGCCTTCGTCGAGGCCTGCCGCCAGGGCGCCGTGTCCGAAGCCGAGATCGAGACCGCCGAGAAGCTGGGCTTCGACACCGGGCTGAGGGTCCGCCACCCCTTCGACCCCGACCAGGAGCTGCCGGTCTGGATCGCCAACTTCATCCTGATGGATTACGGCACGGGGGCCATCTTTGGCTGCCCCGCCCATGACCAGCGCGACCTGGACTTCGCCCGGAAGTATGGCTTGCCGGTACGGCCGGTCGTCCTGCCGCCTGGCGCAGATCCGGCGGTGTTCGCCGTCGAAGATGAGGCCTGGACCGGGCCGGGCGCCCTCTTCAACTCTGGATTCCTGGATGGACTGGACATCGAGTCCGCCAAGGCCGCCGCCATCGCCCGCCTGGAGGCGGACGGCGCAGGGGAAGGCGCCACCGTCTTCCGCCTGAGGGACTGGGGCGTTTCCCGGCAGAGGGCCTGGGGCTGCCCGATCCCCGTCGTGCACTGCCCCTCCTGCGGCGTGGTCCCGGTCCCGCGGGGCGAACTGCCGGTCGCCCATCCGGCGGACATCGCCTTCGGAAAGGCGGGCAACGCCCTGGACCGGCACCCGACCTGGAAGCATGTCGCCTGCCCGGCCTGCGGCGGCGCGGCCCAGAGGGAGACCGACACCCTCGATACCTTCGTCGACTCGTCCTGGTACTTCGCCCGCTTCACCGACGTGGAGGCCGCCGAGCCGATCCAGAAGGCGGCGGCCGACTATTGGCTGCCCGTCGACCAGTACATCGGCGGGATCGAGCACGCGGTCCTGCACCTGCTCTACGCCCGCTTCGTGACCAAGGCCCTGTCCGACGCCGGCCACCTGTCGGTCCGCGAACCCTTTGCGGGCCTGTTCACGCAAGGGATGGTCACCCACGAGACCTACCGCCGGCAGAGCGGAGAGTGGGTGGAGCCTGGCGAGGTCGTCATCGAGACCGAAGGGCGCACCCGGCGGGCGCAGCTCTTGTCCACGGGCGAGCCCGTGGTGATCGGCGACGCTGAAAAGATGTCGAAGTCCAAGAAGAACACTGTCTCGCCCGGCGAGATCTTCGAGGTCTACGGGGTGGATGCCGCCCGCCTGTTCGTCCTGTCCGACTCCCCGCCCGAGCGCGACGCCCAGTGGTCGAACGCTGGGGCCGAGGGCGCCTGGCGTTTCGTCAACCGGGTCTGGTCCGAGTTCGAGAGCCAACCGGCCGGACCCCACGCCGCAGATCCGGGCGACGTCGCCGCCGAAGCCCTGCGCCGGGCGACCCACCGCCTGACCCGTTCGGTGACGGAGGCCATTGAGACCTTCCGGTTCAATTCCGGCATCGCCCGGCTCTACGAGTTCCTGAACCTGCTGCGCGAACACAAGGCCGAGGGCGCTTCGGAGGCCCTCCTCGCCGAACGGGCCGAGGCCCTTTCGGTCTTCGCCCGGCTGATCGCCCCCTTCACGCCCCATCTGGCCGAAGAGTGCTGGGCGCGGATCGGCGGCGAGGGGATGGCTGTCTTCGCGCCCTGGCCGGCCTTTGACGAGGCCCTGACCCGGGAAGCCGAGATCACCCTGCCGGTCCAGGTAAACGGCAAGCGCCGCTGGGAGATCCGCGCGCCCGCCGGCGCCGAACCCGCAGACGTCGAGAAGATGGTGCTTGACGATCCCGAGACAGCCCGGCGTCTTGAGGGCCTGACCATCCGCAAGGTGATCGTGGTGAAGGATCGCATCGTCAACATCGTGGTCGCCGGATGAGCCCCTCCGCGGCGACGCTCCGTGGGGCGGTCCTGGCCTCGGTCCTGCTGCTGGCGGGATGTGGCTTCACGCCCCTCTATGCGACGCCGGACCTCGGAGCGGGACTGGCCGCAGTCGAGGTGACAACGCCCGAGGGGCGTGTCGGTGCACTCCTGCGCGAGCAGCTGGACGACGCCCTGGGGCGCCGGGCGGGGCTGTCGCCGGCCTATCGCCTGGACGTGGCCCTCTCTGAGCTGCGCTATCCCCGCGGTGTACGGGTCGACAATGTCGCGACGCGCTACGAGTACGTGCTGACCGCCGCCTACACCCTCAGCCCTGCGGCCGCGGGCGAGCCGCTCAAGACAGGGAAGGTGCGTGTGGAGCTGTCCTACGACTCCGCCGACCAGCCCTACGCCTCCGTCATCGCCCAGCAGGACGCCCAGGCCCGGGCCGCACAGGAGGCCGCCCGCCGGATCCACCTGGAGCTCGCCGCCTTCCTCGCCGGCCAGGGGTCCTGACGCGGGTGATCCTCAGCCGCAGGCCCGATCTGGAAAGGTTCCTGGCCCGGCCGGACCCCCAGGTCCGCGCCGCCGTCATCTATGGCCGGGACATGGGCGTGGTGCGGGAGCGGGCCGCCCAGCTGGCCCGCGGCGTGACCGAGGACCCCGACGATCCCTTCAATGTGGCGGTCCTCACCGAGGGCGATCTCTCCGGAGATGAAGGTCGCCTGGAGGGCGAACTGGCGGCCCAGTCGCTGATGGGCGGCCGGCGGCTCGTCCGCCTGCGCCTGGGCGGAGAGCGTTCAGCGAGCGAGAAGCTGGCGGTGGAGGCCCTCGGCCGGCTCCTGGCGGGCGAGCTCAATCCTGAAGCCTTCTTCCTGGTCGAGGCCGGCGCGCTTGGGCGCGACTCGACCCTGCGCCGGGCCGCCGAGAAGGCCGAGGGCTGTGCGGTCATTCCCTGCTACGAGGACGAAGCCGGCGACATCGCCCGCATGACGCGGGAAGCCCTGGCCAAGGACGGGGTCGGCCTCAATGCCGAGGCCCTGGCCCTGTTCGTCGCCCGGCTTCCCCATGAACGCGGCGTCGCCCGGCGGGAGATCGAGCGCCTGGCCCTCTTCCTTGGGCCCGGGTCGGGGGTGACGGCGGGCCCCAGGGACCTGGAGACCTTCCTGGGTGTAGAGCCGGAAGCCTCCCTCGCCGGTGCAGCCTCGGACGCCTTCGGCGGGCGACTGGCCGAGGCCCAGGCCGGGCTGAGGCGCGCCGCCCAGGAGGGTCTCTCCGGTCCGGGAGCGGTGCGAGCCCTGGGCCAGCACCTGGGAAGGCTTCGCCGCACCCTGACCCTGGCACGGAACGGCGCCGGACTGCAGGAAGCGGCCAAGGCCTCGGGGGTATTCTGGAAGGACGAGCGGGAGTTCCTGAGGCAGGCGCGGGCATGGAGCCTGGAAAGCCTCGACGGGATCACCGCCGACGTCCTCGCCGCCGACCGGGCCTGCAAGACGGCGCGGGCGCCGGACGCCCTGATCGCCGAGCGGCTGGCCCTCCAGATCGCCGCCAGGGCCCGCCGGCTGGGTCTTTGACCGGGATACTTCCGGACACGGAGGATTTCAGGGCGATGGCGGGACCTCGGGACCCTCGGCGACCAGGAGCCGGTAGCCTGCGTCGTACTCCTCATGGCCGGTGAGGTCGGCGTAGCGGCGCCGCCAGGCCCCGGAGTGCAGGTCGGCCTCCAGCTTGTGCAGGCCTGTATCGACATCCGTCAGGGCGTGGAAGGATGAACTGCCCGAGCGGAGCCGGGGGTCAAGATAGGCCTGGGGTCGGCGCCAGTAGGCGTAGAGGAATCCGTCGATGCAGTCGTGGGGGATCTGGAGGGGTTCGACCCGGATCGTCCCGAGGGCCTCGCGATAGACTTCCAGCGGCGGCATCTGGGCTTCATCAAGGACGGCCAGGCCCGGGAGGTAGTCTGTCAGCCAGGGCCGGGCGGAGGGATCGAAGGTCAGGATCACGATGCGGCCCCGGGTGACCCGCCGCATCTCCTTCAAGCCCGCGAGGGGGTCGGTCCAGTGGTGGACGGTCAAGACGGCCAGGGCGGCGTCGAAGGCGGCGTCGGGAAAAGGAAGGGCCGCCGCCGAGGCCTGGATCGCCGGAGCGGACCCTGGGGGCCGGTTCTGGATCATCCGGGCGGAGGGCTCGACCGCCAGGACGGTCCGGTCCGTAGGCTCATAGTTTCCAGTCCCGGCGCCGACATTGAGAACCGTCCGCGCAGGCCCCAAGGCGTCGTGAAGTCGGGCGGCGATCCGGGGATCAGGCCGGCGGAGGGTCTCGTACCCGGCGCCGATGGCGTCGTAGAGGGCGGGCATAGGCCCCGCCTAGCGGCGGGAGAGCCGGCGGCAGATCTCGTCGAGCTGCTCCAGGGCAGCGTAGTGAACCCGGACCTCGCCGCGACCGGCCTTGTCCGAAATCTCGACCTTCAGGCCCAGGGCGGCGGACAGGTCAGCCTCGAGGGCCAGTGTGTCGGGATCCTTCCGGGACGCCCTTCGGGCGCCCTGAGCCTGGGTCTCACCGCCGCCGTCCTCCTGGAGGCGCTTGACCAAGGCCTCTGTGTCGCGGACCGAAAGCCCGCGCTCGACCACCTGGCGGGCGGCGGACAGGGGGTCCGGCGCAGTCAGCAGGGCCCGGGCGTGACCTGCCGTCAGCTCGGCCTCCGCCAGCATGCCCTGGATCTCTGCGGGCAGGGCGAGGAGCCGGATGGCGTTGGCCACGTGGGAGCGGCTCTTGCCCATCGCCTCGGCGACCTCGGCCTGGGTGCGGTGATGGCGTTCGATCAGCCGCTGGTAACCCGCCGCTTCCTCGATGGGGGTGAGGGACTCCCTCTGTACGTTCTCGGCGATCGCCGCCTCGAGCTGCTGGACGTCGCTCATCTGGCGGATGAGGGCCGGGATGACATGAAGTCCAGCCCGCTGGGAGGCCTGCCAGCGGCGCTCACCCGCGATCAGTTCGAACTGTCCCTGGTTGAAGGGGTGCGGCCTGACCAGGATCGGCTGCAGCACGCCGTTGGCCCGGATGGACTCCGTCAGGGCCTCCATCTCCTCCGGGGAGAAGCGGCCGCGGGGCTGGCCCTCAAACCGCTGGATTCGGTCGATGGGGATTTCCGTCACGCTGCCGGGCGGCGGCGGTGGCGGCGGCGCCGCTTCCCCGAGGAGGGCCGAGAGGCCCCGGCCAAGTCCACGCTTCTCCGCCATGGGGGCCTCCTCAGGCCGCCTCGCGCCGGGCGCGCTCGCGCTGCACGACCTCGCGGGCAAGCTTCAGATAGGCCTGGCTGCCGGCGCAGTTGATGTCGTAGACCAGCACCGGCTTGCCGAAGGACGGGGCCTCGGAGACCCGGACATTCCGTGGGATGACGGTCTGGTAGACGGTTTCGCCGAAATGGCTCCGGACATCCCCCGCCACCTGCTCGGACAGCCGGTTGCGCCGGTCGAACATGGTCAGGACCACGCCCTGGATCTCGAGCCGGGGATTGAGGCTGCCGCGCACCAGCTCCACCGTACGCATGAGCTGGCTCAGCCCCTCAAGGGCGAAGAACTCGCACTGCAGGGGTACGAGGACGGCGTCCGCCGCCGTCATGGCGTTGACGGTGAGGAGGTTGAGGGAGGGGGGGCAGTCGATCAGGACGTAGGTGTAGCGGCCCGACGCCCGGACCGCCTGGAGGGCGTCGCGCAAGCGGAAGGACCGCCGGGCCTCAGGTCCAAGCTCGATCTCCACCCCGGACAGGTCCGGGTCGGCGGGCGCCAGGTCCAGGCCGGGAAGCCGGGTCGGCGTGACGGCGTCGAGGAGGGGGGTCCCGCCCATCAGCACGTCGTAGAGGGTGACCCGGCGTTCGGCCCGGGGCACGCCCAGGCCCGTTGAGGCGTTGCCCTGGGGATCGGAGTCAATCAGCAGGACCCGCTCGCCCACCGCAGCCAGGGCGGTGCCCAGGTTGATGGCCGTGGTGGTCTTTCCGACCCCGCCCTTCTGGTTGGCGACGACGAGGACGCGGAGGGGGCGGGAGGCTTCAGCGACGGGGGCCACGACCGGAGCTCCGGATGCGAAGGATACGACCCCGATCATCGCTCAGGCTGGGCAGGATTTCCACCTCAAAATCCCACGATCTTGTGGCGTCTTCAATTTCAGCCACAACATCTTGACCCTTAAGGAACAAACCCGTCGCCCCTCTCCGAAAGTAGGGCCGGGCGTACCCAAGCAGCCGGACCAGGGGTGCGCAAGCCCGGGAGGTCACGATATCCACAGTCAGGTCAAGGTCCTCGGCGCGGGCGTTGTGGACGCTGGCGGGCAGACCGAGCTCGGCGACCACCGTCTCGAGGAAGCGGCAACGTTTGGCCATGCTTTCAACAAGGTGGACGTGGAAGCCCGGGCGGTTTCGGCCGAGTATGGCCAGCACCACCCCGGGCAGACCAGCGCCGGTCCCCAGATCGGCCCAGGTCAGGGCCTCAGGCGCCAGGGGCATGAGCTGGGCCGAGTCCAGGGCGTGCCGGGACCAGAAGGCTGGCAGGGTGGCCGGCCCGACCAGGTTCATCCTCTGGTTCCAGTCCTCGAGGAGGACCCGATAGGTCTCCAGGTCCGCCAGGGCCCGGGCGTCGGCGCCCGTCAGGGCGGCGAAGGCCTCCGCCGTGGGGGCCGGGCCGGGTTCAGGCGGCGTGGCGTCGGGCATGGGCCAGGAGGGCGGTGAGGGCGCCGGGGGTCATGCCCTCGATGCGGGCGGCCTGGCCCAGGGTCAGGGGCCGGATGCTGGAGAGCTTCTCGCGGATCTCGTTGGAAAGGCCGCCGACGTCCGCATAGTCCAGGTCGGCGGGCAGGCGCAGGGACTCATCGCGCCGGAAGGCCTCCGCATCCGCGGCCTGACGGTCCAGGTATCCGGAGTAGGCGGCGTCGATCTCCACCTGCTCCCGCACGGCAGGGCTCCACGCCCGGATCTGCGGCCAGATCCGCGCCAGGTCCTCGAAGCCGATGGTGGGATAGGCCAGGAGCTCGGAGAGGTTGCGCCTCTGGCCGTCCGCCTTGACCGGCAGACCTTCGCGCGCCGCCTGGGCCGGCGTGAGGACCAGCTCCGCCGCCTGGCGACGGGCGGCGGCCAGCTCCTCCCGGCGGACGCCCCAGGCTGCGGCGCGCATGGCGCCGATGCAGCCCAGGTCCAGGCCCCGGTCGGTCAGCCTCTGGTCGGCGTTGTCCGCCCGAAGGGTGAGGCGAAACTCCGCCCGGCTGGTGAACATGCGGTAGGGCTCGGTCACGCCCCGGGTCACCAGGTCATCGATCAGCACGCCGATATAGGCCTCGTCGCGCCGGAAGACGGCGACGTCGGCGCCCGAGGCGGCGCGGGCGGCGTTGAGACCCGCCATCAGGCCCTGGGCGGCGGCCTCCTCATAGCCCGTGGTCCCGTTGATCTGGCCCGCGAGATACAGGCCGGGCAGACGCTTGACCTCGAGGCTGGGGTCGAGCTCGCGGGGATCGACATAGTCGTACTCGATGGCGTAGCCGTGGCGGATCACCTTCACCGCCTCCAGCCCGGGAATGGTCTTCAGGAAGAGGTCCTGGGTCTCCGCCGACACCGAGGTGGAAATGCCGTTCGGATAGACGGTGGGATCGTCCAGACCCTCCGGCTCCAGGAAGATCTGGTGGCTCGTGCGGTCCGCGAAGCGAACCACCTTGTCCTCGATGGAGGGGCAGTAGCGGGGGCCCCTGCCCTGGATGCGGCCGCCGTAGACCGCCGACTCCGAAAGGCGCTCGGCGATGATCCGGTGGGTCTCCGGCGTGGTCGCGGTGACGCCGCAGGTCACCTGGGGGTTTGTGATCCTGTCCGTCAGGAAGGAGAAGGGGCTCGGAACCTCGTCCGCCGCCTGGGCGTCCAGACGGTCCCAGGCGATGGTGCGGCCGTCCAGGCGGGCCGGGGTTCCGGTCTTCAGCCGCCCCATGGCCAGGCCGAGGGCGTAGAGCCGGTCGGAAAGGCCGATGGCCGGCGCCTCTCCCGCCCGGCCGGCGGGAATCCTCTGGTCGCCCAGGTGGATGACGCCCTTCAGGAAGGTCCCGGTGGTGAGAACCACCCGGGGCGCGGAGTAGGTCCGGCCGGAAGCGCCCGCCACGCCGGCGATCCGCCCGTTCTCAACGACCAGGTCCTCGACCGCCTCGGCCAGGATCTCGAGGCCCGGCGTGGCCGCCAGTTCCGCCTGCATGGCCTGGCGATAGAGCTTGCGGTCGATCTGGGCGCGAGGACCCCGGACCGCGGCGCCCCGGGAGCGGTTGAGAAGGCGAAACTGGATTCCGGCCGCGTCGGCCATGCGGCCCATGACGCCGTCCAGGGCGTCGACCTCGCGGACGAGATGCCCCTTCCCAAGGCCGCCGATGGCGGGGTTGCAGCTCATCTCGCCAAGGGTCTCGATCCGGTGGGTCAGCAGGAGGGTCCGCGCGCCAAAGCGTGCAGAGGCCGCCGCCGCCTCACAGCCGGCGTGTCCACCGCCAATGACGATCACATCCCACATGGGTCTTGCTCAATCCCAGGACCCGGGGCCCTGGAGGACGCCGGGAGGCGGCGAGGCCTTACACCAGATCGGCCCGTGTTTCACGTGAAACAGGTCACTTGCCGATGCAGAAGGTGGAGAAGATGCGGTCCAGGACATCCTCCGGGCCGATCTTGCCGGTGATCCGGTCCAGCGCGCGGGCCGCGAGACGGACGTCTTCCGCCGCGAGCTCCGGCTCGGCCGACAGGGCCAGGGCGCTCTCCAGCCGCTGCAACGCCTCGGACAGGAGGGCGGCGTGCCGGAGCCGCGTGGCGGAAGGCGGCTCGGTGGAGCCCAGGGCGGCGATGACCCGCTCGGCAAGCACCCCTTCGAGGGCGGCGATGTCATCCGCCCGGTGCGCACTGAGCCGATGTGGCTCCAATCCGAGTGCGGCGGCTTCCGCAAGGGCTCGGGCGGCGGCGTCGCCAGCGGGCAGGTCAGCCTTGGCCAGGAGGCAGAGATCTCCGGGCCGCAGGACGTCCGGCGCAGGCGAAGCGGTGGACCCGGAGCCGTCCACCACCCAGAGGCGTAGGTCCGCCGCTTCCGCGCGGCGGCGCGCCCGCCGCACCCCCTCCGCCTCCACCTCATCCTCGGTGTCGCGCAGGCCGGCGGTGTCGGCGAGGATGACCTTGTACCCCGCCAGCTGAAGCGAGACCTCGATGACGTCCCGGGTTGTTCCAGGCGTGGCGGTGACGATGGCCGCCTCCCGGCGGGACAAGGCGTTGAGAAGGGTGCTCTTGCCGGCATTGGGCGCACCCGTGAGGGCGATGGCGAAACCGTCCCGCACCTGCTCCGCCCTGGCCACGCCCTGCACGGCAGACTGGAGCGCCGCGACCAGTCGCTCGAGGGCGGGCCGCGCCCGGGCGGCGACATCCTCGGGCAGGTCCTCGTCCGGAAAATCGACCGCAGCCTCGAAGAGGGCGAGGGCTTCCACGAGGTCCGACCGCCACGCCTCGCGGGCGCGCCCCAAGGCGCCGCCGACCTGGTCCAGGGCCTGGCGACGCTGGGCCTCGGTCTCAGCCTCTATGAGGTCGGCCACGCCCTCCGCCTGAGCCAGGTCCATCCGACCGTTCTCGAACGCCCGGCGGGTAAACTCTCCGGGTTCGGCGAGCCGGAGCCCCAACCCCGCCAGGGCCTCCAGCACCCCGGCGACCACTGCAGGCCCGCCATGAAGGTGAAGTTCGGCGCTGTCCTCGCCCGTGTAACTGGCCGGACCCGGCATCCAGAGGACGAGGGCCTTATCGAGTTCGCGCCCCACGGCGTCCTGGAGCTTCCGGACGGCGGCCCGGCGGGGCGGAGGACGGCGTCCGGCCAGCAACCTCAGGGCCTGCCCGGCGCGTGGGCCCGACAGGCGCACCACCGCTATCGCGGCTCGACCTGGCGCGGTGGCGGGCGCGAAGATGGTGTCGGTCATTTCGGCCGGGCGGCGCCCATGCCCATGCCCGCCGCCTGGGTCATGAGCTTGGTGAACTGCTCCTGCGCGCCCGCGCCGAAGGCCATCCAGTTCTTCATCAGCTCATCCGGCGACAGCATGGCCATGTTGGCGCTCATCCGCGCCTGCATCTCCTCGACAAGGCGGGCGTTGAGCTCGCTCACATCAGGAAGGCCCAGGAAGGTGCGGGCCTCGACAGGGGAGCAGTCAATCTCGACCGTGATCTTCATGGAGCGATCCTCTCGGGGTCCAGCCAGGGTGGGGGGGAAAGGATAGCGCGCGCGAAACGCCTGCGCAAAACCGGCTTCCGCCGGGACGGACGCGCGCCTAAGTGTGGCGCAGGCAATGACAGGAGAGATCCCATGGGAGAGACCATCCGCATCCAGGTCGAAGGCGGCGAAATGTCGGCCTACATCGCACGGCCCGCCGCCGCAAAGGCGCCCGCCGTTGTCGTCCTGCAGGAGATCTTCGGCGTGAACGCCGTCATGCGGGACATCACCGAAGGGCTCGCGAGCCAGGGCTTCCTGGCCATCTGCCCGGACCTCTTCTGGCGGATCGAGCCCGGCGTCGACATCACCGACAAGACCGAGGCCGAGTGGAAGAAGGCCTTCGCCCTGATGAACGCCTTCGACGCGGGCGCCGGGGTCAAGGACATCGCCGCCACGATCACGCAGGTCCGCTCCGACCCGGCCTGCAACGGAAGGGTTGGCGCCGTGGGCTTCTGCCTGGGCGGTCAGCTGGCCTGGCTGACGGCGACCCGGACCGATGCGGATGCGGCTGTCTCATATTACGGTGTGGGGATCGAGGGTCTCCTGGGTGAGAGCGCGAACCTGCGCAAGCCGGTCATGCTGCACATCGCCGAAGCCGATGGCTTCGTCCCGCCCCCCGCCCAAGCGGCGATCCGCGAGGGCCTGGCGGGACAGGCCCTTGCCACGCTCCACACCTACCCCGGACGCGACCACGCCTTCGCCCGAGTGGGCGGCGAGCACTACCACGCCGCAGACGCGGCCCTGGCGGGAGAGCGTTCCCTGGCCTTCCTCCGCACCCACCTGGGGAGCACCTGAGCCATGAAGGCAATCCGACTGACCGCCACGGGCGGGCCCGAGGTCCTTGAGGTCGTCGATCTCGACGCGCCGACGCCGGGCCCGGGACAGCTCCGCGTCCGCCAGACCGCGATCGGGGTCAACTATATCGACACCTATCACCGCTCTGGCCTGTATCCGCTCAGGTTGCCCTCGGGCCTGGGCATGGAGGGTGCGGGTGAGGTCGACGCCGTCGGCGAGGGCGTCACGCGTTTCGCGCCGGGGGACCGGGTGGCCTTCGCCTCTGGACCGATCGGCGCCTATGCGGAGCTCCATTGCGTCGACGCTTCCCGAGCGGTGCGAATTCCGGACGGTGTGGAGGATCGCGTCGCTGCGGCCGCCCTCCTCAAGGGCATGACGGCGGAGTTCCTGTTGCTCAGGTGCAGGCCGGTCGCGCCGGGCGAGACCGTCCTCATCCACGCCGCGGCGGGAGGTGTTGGCCAGATCCTGGTGCAGTGGGCCAAGGCCCTTGGCGCCCAGGTCATCGCCACAGCCGGCAACGCCGCGAAGGCCAGCCGGGTCCGCGACCTCGGCGCCGACCATGTCATCGTCTACGGCGAACAGGATGTCGCGGCCGAGGTGCGCCGGATCACCCAGGGCGCCGGTGTCCCGGTCGCCTACGATTCCGTCGGAGCGGCCACCTTCGAGGGCACCCTCGCCAGCCTCTCCCGACGGGGCGTTTTCGTCAGCTTCGGGAACGCATCGGGTCCGCCGCCCGCCGTAGAGCCTGGAAGGTTGATGCGCATGGGCTCGCTCTTCCTGACCCGCCCGACCCTCGGGGACTATGTGGCGACGACCGAGGAGCTGGACGCCAGCGCCAGCGCCGTCTTCGCGCGCATCGCGGCGGGTGAGATCGAGATCGAGATCGGGCAGACCTTCCCGCTCAGCCAGGCCCGGGCCGCCCATGAAGCTCTGGAATCCCGCCGGACGGTCGGATCGACCCTCCTGGTCCCCTGATCCCGGATTGGAGGCGCCGGTGTTTCACGTGAAACACCGGCGGACGGTCAGGTGTTCATGGACTGGAAGAAATCGTCGTTGTTCTTCGACTGCCGCAGCTTGTCGAGAAGGAACTCGATGGCGTCCTGAGCGCCCATGGGCGACAGGATCCGGCGCAGGACGTGGGTCTTGGCCAGCTGGCCGGGCGGCGTAATGAGCTCGTCTTTCCGGGTGCCGGACTTGAGGATGTCGATGGCGGGATAGATCCGCTTGTCCGCCACCTTGCGGTCGAGCACGATTTCCGAGTTCCCGGTGCCCTTGAACTCCTCGAAGATGACCTCGTCCATCCGGCTGCCCGTGTCGATGAGGGCGGTGGAGATGATGGTCAGGGACCCGCCTTCCTCCACGTTCCGCGCCGCGCCGAAGAACCGCTTCGGCCGCTGGAGGGCGTTGGCGTCGACGCCGCCCGTCAGCACCTTGCCCGATGAGGGGACCGTGGTGTTGTAGGCCCGGCCGAGGCGGGTGATGTTGTCCAGCAGGATCACCACGTCGCGCTTGTGCTCGACCAGGCGCTTGGCCTTCTCGATGACCATTTCGGCCACCTGGACGTGCCTCTGGGCGGGCTCGTCGAAGGTCGAGGCGATGACCTCGCCCTTCACGGTCCGCTGCATGTCGGTGACTTCCTCGGGTCGCTCATCGACGAGGAGGACGATCAGATAGCACTCGGGATGGTTCGCTGCGATCGCCTTGGCGATATTCTGCATCATGATCGTCTTGCCGACCCGCGGTGGTGCGACGATGAGGCAGCGCTGGCCCTTGCCGAGGGGAGAGACGATGTCGATCACCCGGCCCGAGCGGTCCTTCAGCGTCGGATCATCGATCTCCATCCGCAGGCGCTCCTGCGGGTAGAGGGGCGTGAGGTTGTCGAAAAGGACCTTGTGCCGGACATTCTCCGGCGGTTCGAAGTTGATCTGGTCGACCTTCACCAGGGCGAAGTAGCGCTCGCCCTCCCGGGGCGCGCGAACCCCGCCATCCACGGTGTCGCCCGTGCGCAGGCCGAACTTCCGGATCTGCGAGGGGCTGACATAGATGTCGTCCGGACCGGGGAGATAATTGGCCTCGGGCGAACGCAGGAAACCGAAGCCGTCAGGCAGGACCTCCATGGTCCCGGAACCGGAAATCTCGACCCCTTCCTCAGCCAGGACCTTGAGGATGGCGAACATCATGTCCTGCTTGCGCATGGAGTTCGCGTTCTCGATCTCCAGGGTCTCGGCGAAGGACAGGAGGTCGGCCGGCGACTTGTCCTTGAGTTCCTGGAGGGACATCCGGGTCAGGCCCATGGCGGCGATCGCCTGGGAGGCCTGGGTGGGTTCATCGTCCTCGGCGGCGGCGTCCTCGCCGGCGGCCAGGTCCAGGCTCGCATCCTCGATGGCTTCGACGAGGTCTGCGGCGTCCTGGGGGGTATTGTCTTCAGACATGGGAAACTTTCAGATTTCGGAAGCCAGCGCATCTCGCGCCGGCTCCAGCCCGGGCGCCCTTCGGCGTCCGCTTCAACTCAGTCATTTTCAGGACCGGGGTCCGGCGCGGCGCCTGACGCCATCGCGGCCGCCGGTGAAAGGCGGGGTCGGCTCCCGGCCTAGCCGGTTTCCGACGCGGGCAGCGGAACCACACTCTCCGGGCCGGGTCAAGCTTCCCGGTCCTTGGGGCGTCAGCCGCCGAACTCGAGGGTGACCGCCAGGACCATGACGATGGCGGCGAGGAAGGGAAGTTCGTTGGTCGCCCGCCAGAAGCGGTTGGAGCGGGTATTCGTCCCCGCCACGAAACGCTTCCGCGCCGCCCCCAGGAAGTGGTGCCAACCAATCAGGAAGACGACGCCGGCGAGCTTGGCCAACATCCAGGGCTTCAGGAGGAAGTCCCACCCTCCAAGCCTCGCCGTGGCGTCCACCCAGATCAGCGCCAGACCAAGGACAAAGGCCACGATCATCGCAGGCCCCATGATGATCCTGTAGAGCTTCAGCTCCATGACCTGGAAGGTCCGGTCCATCTCGGAGCCAGGCTGCACCTCCGCGTGATAGGCGAAGATCCGCGGCAGGTACATGATCCCCGCCATCCAGGCGATCACCGCCAGGATATGGAGGCCGCGAAGAAGATCATAGGTGTTCATGGGCGGCTTCCGGTCCTGGAGTCGCGGCAAGGGCAGCGGCCGAAGGCCGACGGGCAGGTCCAGCCGCCGTCAGCGCAGGTCCCTCCCTCCCGCGCCAGGGCGGCCGCTACGGCGCCGCCGAGGGCGGAGATGAAGGCGGGATCAACCCCGGGGGCCGGGGCGCGCAGCCAGACCGGACAGCCAGCCTCCTGCGCCAGCTCCGCATATTCGTGATCCAGCTCGACCAGCGTCTCGACATGCTCGGAGACAAAGGCGATGGGCGAGACAAGGACGCCGACGCCCTCTGATCCTGCGCGCCGGATCTCGTCATCCGTCGAAGGACCGATCCACTTCAGGGGACCGACCCGGCTCTGGTAGCTGATACCCCAGTCCGTGAACTCGGGCAGGAGACGGGCGACCGCGGCGGCGGTGGCCTCAACCTGGGCCTGGTAGGGGTCGCCGTCCTTGATCACCTTCTCAGGAAGCCCGTGGGCCGAGAACAGGAGCCTCACGCCCGTGGGCCGACCGGCCGCCTCCCAGACCCCCCGGATGGCCCGGGCGTGGGCTTCGGCCAGGCCGGCCGAGACCGGATAACAGCAGACAGTGCGGCTTCGCCCCGGTCCCTTGTAGGTGCGGGCCCAGTCCCGAAGGGAGGACTCGGTCGTCGTGGTGGAAAACTGCGGATAGAGGGGCAGGAGAACGATCTCATCTGGCCCAAAGGCCGCCACCTCGCGGGCTGTTTCGGCGGCGAAGGGCTTCCAGTAGCGCATCGCGATGAAGACCCGGCTCTCCTGGCCGGGCAGCGCCTGCGCCAGCTCGGCTTCGAGGGCCTGGGCCTGGGCCCTGGTCTCGGGAAGGAGGGGCGATCCGCCGCCCATCAGGGCGTAGTTGGCGCGGGCTCCCTTGGCCCGGGTGGAGGAAATGAAGGCGGCGAGTGGATAGCGGATGGGCGCCGGCGCCCCGATGATCGCCGGATCCTTGAAAAGATTGAACAGGAAAGGCCTCACGGCCTCGGGCCCATCCGGGCCGCCAAGATTGAAGAGGACGACGGCGAGGCGGCTCATTTGCCCGTGATCCTCCTGACGGCCCGCTCTATGTGGGCGACCGGCGTATCGGGAAGGACGCCGTGTCCGAGATTGAAGATGTAGGGACCCTGGCTCCATCCCTCAATGAGGGCGTCGATACGGGCGTCCATGGCCGGACCGCCCACACGAAGGAGGAGGTTGTCCAAGGCCCCCTGAATGGCCTTGCCGCCAGCCTGGATCCGGCGACCCTGGGCCAGGGTCGCCTGGGTGTCCAGGCCCACCGCTTGAACGGGCACGGCGTCGGCATAGACATCCACCAGGGCGCCGGCGCCCCGCGGGAATCCGATGAAGGGCGCATCGACGCCCGCCGAACGGACCCTTCGGATGATTTCCTGGTGGGGCTTGACCACGACCCGCTGGAAGACGTCCTCCGCCAGGCCTTCAGCCCAGCTCTCGAAGAGTTTCAGCACCTGGGCGCCGCTGTGGGCCTGCATCACCAGGTAGCGGGCGGTCGCCTCGACCAGGACCTCGAGCAGCTGATCGAGGAGATCGGGCTGGGAATAGGCGAAGGCGCGGGCGCCGGACCGGTCCGATCCCCGGCCTTCGATCATGTAGGTGGCCACGGTCCAGGGCGCCCCGGCAAAGCCGATCAAGGCCCTTTCGGGCTCGAGGGCCGCCCTTACCCGGGACAGGGTCTCGCCAATGGAGGAAAGACGTCCGGTAGAGGCCTCGACCTCTCCCGCCAGGGCGGCGACCTCCGGAAGCGGCCCGAGACGCGGTCCTTCTCCCGCCTCGAACCAGACCTCCTGTCCCAGGGCCTGCGGGATCAGGAGGATGTCCGCAAAGACGATGGCCGCGTCGAAGGGGAACCGCCGCATGGGCTGAAGGGTCGCCTCGGCGGCCATTTCCGGATCGTAGCAGAAAGCCAGGAAGTCCTTCGCCCGGGTCCGCAGCTCCCGGTACTCCGGCAGGGAGCGTCCAGCCTGCCGCATGAACCAGACCGGCGGGCGCTCGAAGGTCTCGCCGGCAAGGGTGCGAAGGAGTTTGGGTCTGGGAGCCTCTGTCATGGCGCCCTTAAACCCCGGCCCGCCGCCGGGCTCAAGCGTTCCGGACCGTCATGCCCTCTTACTTTCACATCACAGGTTTTCTTTTCAGGGTGGAAGTGAAGGTAGGGCCCGGTCAAAACGGGGAAAAAGTCTCTCTGGACCTGGCTGATCCCGAAGCTTCCCCGGAACTGCAAACAGGCCTCAGAGGAAATCCCTCACACCTGTGAGAAGAGACTAAATAGTTGAAATAAAAAGGATAAAAGGTAGGGCGAGTGTGGATAAGAGACGGGGCAGCGGAAACCGACTCAAGGATATCTTAACCCTGTGGAAAGGCTGTCCACATTGGGATGAGCGGGTGGAGGATTTCCCGCTTTTCGCGCCGCGCCCCACAGGCGCTTCCCTGATCGCCCGGCTCCTGTGCTTTTCTCCCCATGCCTGTTGTGTTGGGCTAAGAAGGCGTCGACAGGTTTCTCCCCAGAAATCGCCTGTCCCCTCCCCGCTCCCGTCCCTCGGTCCATTGCCCGATCGTCCCAATTCCCGATCCCCTAAGCCCCCCGTCTCCGAATGACCGCCGCCGCCAGATTTGCGACCTACTTCCACGTCCACCTGGTCTCGGACTCTACCGGCGAGACCCTGAACGCCATGGCGCGGGCGGTCTGCGCGAGGTTCGAAAACGTCCTGCCCATCGAGCACTACTACGCCCTGGTCCGTTCGCCCCGGCAGCTGGAGCGGGCGCTGGCGGACATCGAGGACGCCCCCGGCGTGGTCATGCACACCATTGTCGATGACAGTCTCCGCACCGCCCTGGAGGAGGGATGCCGACGCCTGGACATGCCTTGCATCGCAGCGCTCGACCCGCTCGTCTCGGCCATGTCGCGCTACCTCGGCGCGTCCCTGACCCGCCGGGTGGGCGTCCAGCACGCCCTGGACACGGACTATTTCAACCGGATGGACGCCCTGAACTACGCCATCGGCCACGACGACGGCCAGGGCGGCGCCGAGTTGGACCAGGCGGATGTGGTTCTGGTCGGGGTGTCGCGGACTTCCAAGACCCCTACCTGCATCTATCTGGCGCATCGGGGGGTCCGGGCCGCGAACTTCCCCCTCGTCCCGGGCCGGCCGGTGCCGGAAACGCTTTCGCGCCTCTCTTCCGCCCTCGTGGTCGGCCTGACCATCTCCCCTGACCGCCTGATCCAGATCCGCCGCAACCGGCTCCTGTCCCTCAAGGAGGATCGGGACACCGCCTATACCGACATCGAGGCCGTGCGCGAGGAGGTTGTCCAGGCCCGGCGGCTCTATGAGCGCCAGGGCTGGCCGGTGATCGACGTCACCCGTCGGTCGGTGGAGGAGACCGCCGCCTCTGTCCTTAACCTCCTGCAATCCTTCCGCCCGTCTATGAAGGTGGTCCCATGAGCCCGCCCGCCGTCATCCTGGCCTCCCGGAGCGCCGCACGTTCCGCCCTGCTAAGGGGCGCCGGCGTACCGTTTGCGACGGCGGACTCCGGGGTCGATGAGACCATACTGAAGACCGAGATCCTGAGCCGGGGCGGAAGTCCGGCCGAGGTCGCCGCCGCCCTCGCCCGGGAGAAGGCCCTTGCCGTGTCCAGGACCCGGCCGGGGCTGGTGATCGGCGCTGACCAGACCCTCGACTTCGAGGGCCGCCTCCATGACAAGCCGGCCAGCCTGGCCGAAGCCGCCGCCCGCCTTCGCGCCATGAGGGGCCGTCCGCACGCCCTGCACGCCGCCGTGGCCGCAGCGCGGGACGGGCTGGTGATCTGGGAGACCCTTTCCACGGCCGAACTGGTGATGCGCGCTTTCAGCGAGGCCTTCCTGGAGGCCTATCTCGCCTCGGAGGGCGAGGAGGTCCTGTCCTCCGTCGGAGCCTACCGTCTGGAGGGCCCGGGGGTTCAGCTCTTTTCCGAAATCCGGGGAGACTATTTCACCATCCTGGGTCTCCCCCTGACGGGCCTGCTGGACCTGCTGCGTCATGAGGGAGTGCTGGCCCCATGAACCTCACGCCCGCCACGCGCCTGGCCGGGGTGGTGGGAAACCCCGTCTCGCACTCCCTCAGCCCTGTCCTTCACAACACCTGGCTCCAGTCGCTAGGGCTGGATGGCGCCTATCTCGCTTTCGGCGTGGCGGCAGGACGCTTTGGCGCCTTCGTGGACGGATTCCGCGGCGGGTCGGTGGCCGGCGTCAACGTGACCCTGCCCTTCAAGACCGAGGCCCTGGCCGCCGCCGACCGGGTAAGCGAGCGCGCCCGGGCCGCCGGCGCGGCCAATGTGCTTGTCTTCGAGGCCGACGGCTCGGTCAGCGCGGACAATACCGATGGCGAAGGCCTGCTCTACGCCTTCGCCCGCCAGGCGCCCCAGTTTCGACCTGGCGACGGGCCCCTGGTCCTCTACGGGGCCGGAGGCGCGGCCCGGGGGGCTGTCGCCGCCTTCCTCGAAGCCGGCTGCCCGGAAGTCCGCATCCTCAACCGGACCCGCACCCGCGCCGAGGACCTGGCCGCGCAATTCGGCGGCAGGGTCCGGGCCCTCGATCCCAGTGACCCCGCCGCCCTGTCGGGAGCCGCCGCCCTGGTCAACGCCAGCTCCGGGGGACTCGGCCGCGACGCGCCGCCTCCGCCCGACTTCGAGGGGGCCCCGGCCTCGGCGGTGGCCATGGACATGACCTATCGCCCGCTCCGGACGCCCTTCCTCCAGGCCGCCTCCGCCCGGGGCCTGGGGACGGTGGACGGGCTCGACATGCTGATCGGCCAGGCCATCCCCTCCTTTATCGCTTTCTTCGGCCAAGCCCCGCCAGACGCCGCTGAAGTCCGGGCGCGCGTCCTTCATCTCCTGGGAGAGGCTTCATGATCCACATCGGCCTGACGGGCTCCATCGGCATGGGCAAGTCGACCACCGCCCAAATGTTCCGTGACGCCGGCGTCCCGGTCTACGACGCCGACGCCGCTGTGGCTGACCTCTACGTGAAGGGCGGGGCGGCGGTGGAGCCCCTGGAGGCGGCCTTTCCCGGCGTGACCCGGGACGGGGCCGTCGACCGCGAGGCCCTTCGGCAGCGGGTCCTGGGGGACGACGCGGCGATGACCCGCCTGAACGCTGTGGTCCACCCTCTCCTGGGCCGCGACCGGCTGGAGTTTCACCGCCAGGCCGAGGCTTCGGGCGCCGACATCCTGGTCTTTGACATCCCCTTGCTCTTCGAGACCGGCGGAGAGCGGAACATGGACGCGGTCGTGGTCGTCAGCGCTCCCGCGGACGTCCAGAGGGCCCGCGTCCTCGCCAGGGAGGGAATGACGCCCGAGCGCCTCGACGCCATCCTGGCGCGTCAGACGCCTGACGCCGAAAAACGGGCCCGGGCTGACTTCGTCATCGATACGGGCCAGGGCCTCGACGCGGCCCGTGAGGGCGTGCGCAGGGTGCTTGAAGCCATCCGAGACCCCGCCTGGAGGTCTCGCAGGGCTCCTGCCGCGGATTGAAGGCTGGGCCGAAACAGGGCATTCCCGGTCCATGGCGCGCGAAATCGTCCTCGACACCGAAACCACAGGGTTCGAGCCCCACCTGGGACATCGGCTGGTCGAGATCGCGGCCCTGGAGATCGAGGATTTCCTGCCCACGGGTCGCAGTTTCCATGCCTATATCGACCCCGAGCGAGACATGCCGGCTGAGGCGGAGCGGGTGCACGGCCTTTCCGCCGCCTTCCTGAAGGGCAAGCCCCGCTTCGCCGACGCAGAAGTGGCGCACGCCTTCCTGGACTTCATCGGCGACGCCCCGGTGGTCGCGCACAACGCCGCCTTCGACCGCGCCTTCGTCAACTGGGAGCTGGGCCTCGCCGGCCTGCCCGATATCCCCGAGCCGCGTTGGGTGGACACCCTGGCCCTGGCCCGCCGCCGCTTCCCGGGCATGCAGAACTCCCTCGACGCCCTCTGCAAGCGGTTCAAGATCTCCCTCTCGGAGCGGGAGAAGCATGGCGCCCTTATCGATGCGCGCCTGCTCGCTGCAGTCTATCTGGAGCTTTGCGGCGGCCGGGAGCGGGCGCTGGAACTCACCGTGGCTGTGTCCGCGGCAAGTCTCGAGGCCGGCCCCCGGAGGGCTTACGGCGCCCGGCCAAGGCCCCTACCGCCCCGATCGAGCGAGGCCGAACGGGCGGCTCACGCCGAGTTCGTAATCGGCGCGGTGAAATCCGAACTCTGGAAGTCCTGGCTCTGAAGCGCGGACTTCAGGCCGTTCCCACAGCCTCGCCCATCCCTTCTGCTTCGGCCTTCCGGGCCATGTAGACGGCGCCGAAATCGATCGGATCGAGCATGAAGGGCGGGAAGGACCCGTCGGCGGTGACGTCCGCGATGATCCGGCGCGCGAAGGGGAAAAGGAACCGGGGGCATTCGATCAGCAGGACAGGCTCGAGGTTCTCGGCCGGCACGCCGTCAATCGCGAAGAGACCTCCATAGACCAGTTCCACCATGAAGACCGGACCATCTTCCCGCGCCGCCCGTGCGGAGAGCTTGAGGTCTACTTCGAAGAGCCCATCGTCTCGGCCCCGGGCGTTCATCTCGACACCCATGTCGATCTGCGGCTGGGGACCGCCCGACCGCAGGACCTCGGGCGCCCGCGGGTTCTCGAAGGACAGATCCCGGACGTACTGGGCCAGGATGCGGATGCCGGGCTCCGGAGCGCCGGAGGCCGTGGGCTGGGAATCTGCGTCGGACATAGGGGGCTCCGTCTGGGCCTTGGGCCGCCCGGAGCGACCTGAAAACTGGTCGGGCTGGCTATCATGCGCCCGTTCCGCGCGCAATCTCGGGGTCCGGCGCCTGACGGGCCGGCAAGAAGCCTCTATATGTAGCGTCTCATCCACTGACTGAAGCGACCCGAAACCCGCCGTGCTCCAGCTCATCCTCCTCGCCGCCGTGGCCGCCGTGGCCCTCTTCCAGCTCTATGCGGTCCTGGGCCGTCGCATGGGCCGGCAGCCGGAGGACCGCGCGGTGCGGCCCGAGCCGGCCGGCCCGCTCCGTCGTCCCGCCGTCCCCCTGACCACCGAAGCCCCCGCCGCGGAAGAAGCGCCCGAGGGCCTGGCGGCGGTTCGCGCCAGGGATTCCGGTTTCGACGCCCAGGTCTTCCTGGCCAATGTCCGCAGCGCCTACCGGACGATCGTCACCGCCTACGCCGCCGGCGACCGGGAGGCCCTCTCCCCCCTGCTCGGTCCCGACGTCCTGAAGGCCTTCGAATCCGGCATCGCCGATCGTGAGGCGGCCGGTCGGGAGGAAAGCGTCGACATGCCCCATCCGCCGCGCTCGGATGTGGAGCATGCGGAGGTCGACGGCGATCTCGCCCGGATCAGCGTCCGTTTCCTGGGGGAGCTCACCCAGACCGTGAAGGAAGCCGCCGGAGCAGAGACCCGCGTGTTCGAACGGCGGACCGCCGAGGTCTGGACCTTCGAGAAGGACCTCACCGACCGCAACGCCGCCTGGCGGCTGGTCGGCGTCGACGTCGCCGAGGCCTGAGCCGTGCGCCTGGCCGGCCCCGTCGCCCTGGCCGGGCTGCTCTTCCTGTCGGCCTGCGCCACGCCGCCGCGACCCGCGCCGCTCCCGCCGCCGTCGCGACCCCTGCCCACCCCGTCGCCGGCTCCCGTCTCGCCGCCGCCCTCTCCTGGCCCCGTTGCTGAGACCCTCGCGCCCCTGACCGCCCTGCCGGGCTGGGAGAAGGAGGATTTCGTGGCGGCCTTCGAGGCCTGGCGGGCGAACTGCCAGGTCCGCCGGACCCCGGTCATGGCGCGGATCTGCCGTGAGGCCATGGCGGTGGACCTCCTCGACGCCCAATCCGCCCGCACCTTCTTCGAGACCCGGTTCCAGGCCCAGCGCCTTCCGGGCGAAGGCGTGCTCACCGGCTACTTCGCCCCGGTCTACGACGCCCGCAGGACCCCGGACGCGGAGTTTTCCGCTCCTCTCCGTCCCCGCCCTGCGGATCTTCCGCCGGAAGGCGGCGCCTACGCTGACCGCTTGGCGATCGAGTCCCGCCCGGCGCCTGACGCCCTGGCCTGGCTGAGGCCCGAGGACAAGTTCTTCCTCCAGATCCAGGGCTCGGGGACCCTCGTCTTCCCGGAAGGTCCTCCTGCGAAGGCCGTGTTCGCCGGCACCAACAGCCAGCCCTTCTCGGGCGTTGCAAATGCGATGCGGGACCGCGGCCTCCTGGCGGCCGGCCAGACCTCCGCAGAAGGCATCCGAGCCTGGCTCGCCGACCACCGGGGTCCGGAGGCCGCGGAGATCATGGGGTTGAATCCCCGGTATGTGTTTTTCCGCCTCACCCCGGATGACGGCCTGCCCCCCCGGGGCGCTGCGGGGGTTCCCCTGCCTCCGGGGCGGGCCATCGCCGTGGATCTCTCGCGCCATGTGGGCGGGGATGTCTACTGGATCGACGCCCACGGCCCGATCCTCTCCGGCGCCTTTCCCTCCTACCAGAGGCTGGTCACCGCACTGGACACCGGCGGCGCCATCCGCGGCGATATCCGGGCCGACCTCTACCTGGGCCAGGGCGCCGAGGCGGGGCTTGAGGCCGGGCGCATCCGGCATGTCCTGCGGCTCTATCGCCTGGTCCCGCGTCCATGAGACGACCCCTTCATCCCGAGGAGCACCGGCTCTGGGCCAAGGTGACGGCGACCGTCCATCCGCTCGCCGGCCGGGCCAGCCAAGATCCCGCCCCGCAGGCTCCCCACGACCTTGCGGTCCCGGCTCCGGCGCCGGCCAGGACCCCCGCGCCGCCCCCTCGCCCTGCAGGCGCGCCGCGCCAGGCGTCAGCCGCCACGCCCAAGGCCCTGGAGCCCCTGAGGCGCAGGCGGATTTCGCGAGAGCGGGACCCGATCGGGGCCCACATCGACCTGCATGGCCTGACCCAGGACGCCGCTCGCGCGGCCCTGGAGCGCTTTGTCCTGGAATGCTGGCGCGACGGCCTGCGCGCCGTCCTCGTCATCACGGGCAAGGGCCTGAGGGGCGACGGGGTCCTGCGCCGCCTGGCGCCTGAATGGCTGGCGGCGCCGCACCTCCAGCCCGTCGTGGCCGGCGTCTCGGAGGCCCATCGCCGGCACGGGGGCGAGGGCGCCCTCTACATCGCCCTCAAGCGCCGGCCGCCCCCCGCCATCTCGACGCCCAGGCTGTGACGCCCACATGCCCGGCCACGTTGCCGAGCGTGCGCGAGAAATCCGGCAGGGTCTCCACCGCCAGCAGCAGGGGCAGGAGCTCCATGGGCAGCCCCATGCTCATGAAGATCGGAACCAGGGTGGTGAAGAAGGTCACGGAGCTGGCCACGCCGACCGCAGCCAGGCTGACGAGGGCGGCGACGAGGATCCCCGAGATCACCTGAGCCGGGGCAAGGGGGACGCCATAGAGGTGGGCCACATAGAGGGCGACCGCGAGGTTCCCGGCCGGGCTCGTGATCCGGAAGAGGGCCACCCCCATGGGCAGGATGAGGCCGCTGACCCGCTCGGGAATCCCCAGCCGGCCACAGGCGGCCAGCATCACCGGAAGGCAGGCCAGGGAAGACTGGGTGGAGATGGCCATGGCGCCGACCGGGGTCATGGCGGCGGCGAGCTGGCCTGGAGGCGTCCGGCCCCCGAACAGGGCCGCGCCCAGGCCCAGCGCCCCGGCCAGGAGGCACATCACGGTGATGACGATGACGTAGTGGCCCAGGAGGCCCACCGCCCCGATCCCCGTGCGGGCGCCCACGGTGAGGGCGAGCAGGAAGACCCCGACAGGCGCCAGCAAGAGGACCCAGCGGACGATCACCATCATGGCCGCCTGGACGCCGTCGAAGACCAGGACCAGGGCGTCCCTGCGGGCGCCGTCCAGGCGCGATACGGCGAGGCCGAAGATCATGGCGAAGACCACCAGGGAGGCCATGGCGCCGTCGGCGGCCGCCTTCACCGGATTCGCCGGGATGAAGGCGCGGAGCCACTCGGCCAGGGGGGGAGTCTCGGGGATGCTGGCCGCCCCGCCCTGGGCTGACGCGCGGAGGGCCGCCGCCGCCTCGGCGGGGGCGGGCCAGGCCGAGAGGAGGGCCGGTGCGGCCAGGGCGGTCAGGCTTGTGGAGGCCAGAAGAAGGAGGGCGAAGACGACCAGGGCCCTGCCGGCGAGCCCGCCGCGGCCCGCGGTCTCCGCCGCCCGCGCCATCCCGGTGACCAGGAGGGCGAAGACCAGGGGGATGATGGTCATGCGCAGGGCGTCCAGCCAGACCCCGCCCACGGCGTCAGCCGCGGCGACAAGGCCCGTCTCGCCGGGCGCCTGGACCGCGTGAAGGATGGCGCCCGAGACCAGGCCGGCGACCAGACCGCCGAGGATCAGGGTGGTGAGGGACGGCGCCTTCACGGCGAGACCGGCTTCCGGGAGGCCTTTTCCTCAAGGCCCGAAACCCCTTCCCGGGCCTCGAGCCGGGCCGCCACCTCGTCGGGAGAGACCCCCGCGGCGGCCAGCAGGACGAGCAGGTGATAGAGGACGTCGGCGGCTTCCCCGGCCAGGCCCTCGCGGTCGCCGGAGACGGCGGCCACCACCGCCTCGACGGCTTCCTCGCCGAGCTTGCGCGCCGCGCGCGGAGGGCCGTCACTGAGGAGCCGGGCCGTCCAGGACGAGCCCGGACTGGCGCCGCGGCGGGACTCGATCACCGCCTCCAGCCGGGCGATGGCTTCGCCCAGCCGGCTCACGCCGAAGGCTCCGTCGCCCGGACAGGGACGCCCGCGGCGGCCATGGCGGCCTTGACCTCGGAAATCGAGACGTCGCCGAAGTGGAAGATGGAGGCGGCCAGCACGGCGTCGGCGCCCCCTTCGGTGACGGCTTCGACCATGTGCCGGGCCTCCCCTGCGCCTCCAGAGGCGATGACCGGGACCTTGACCGCGTTTGTCACGGCCCGCAACAGGCCCAGGTCGTAGCCCTTGCGGACCCCGTCGCGGTCCATGGAGGTCAGGAGGATCTCGCCCGCGCCGCGCCGGACGACCTCGGCGGCCCATTCGGCGGCGTCCAGGCCGGCGTCCCGCCGCCCGCCGTAGGTGAAGACCCGCCAGCCGCCCTCCGGGACCGCCCGGGCGTCGATGGCCGCCACCACCGCCTGGGAGCCGAAGGCGTCGGCGCACCGGGAGATGAGGTCCGGATCCTCCACGGCGGCGGTGTTGATGCTGATCTTGTCAGCGCCCGCCAGCAGCAGGGCCCGGGCGTCATCCACTGTCCGGACGCCGCCGCCGACGGACAGGGGCATGAAGCAGACGTCGGCGGTCCGGGCGACCACGTCGAGGATGGCGCCTCGCCCTTCATGGCTGGCGGTGATGTCCAGGAACATCAGCTCGTCCGCCCCCGCCGCGTCATAGGCCCGCGCCTGCTCCACCGGGTCGCCGGCGTCCCGAAGGGCGACGAAGTTGACGCCCTTCACCACGCGCCCGTCCTTGACGTCCAGGCAGGGGATGACGCGGACCTTGAGCATGGTCAGGCCGAGGCCGCCAGGGCGACGGCCGGGTCGATGGCGCCGTTGTAGAGGGCCCGGCCCAGGACCGCTCCGGCCACCGGGGTCCCGCGCCGCGCCTTGAGCCGGATGATGTCCTCCACCGAGGCCAGGCCCCCCGCCGCGATCACCGGGATGGCGACCGCGTCGGCAATGGCCCCGAAGGCCTCGACATTGAAGCCCATCACCGTCCCGTCGCGGTCGATGTCGGTGATGATGAGGGCGCCGACCCCCGCGTCCTCGAACCGCTTCGCAACGGTTACGGCGTCCAGGTCGGTGCTCTCGGTCCAGCCCTGGGTGGCCACCTTTCCGGCCCGGACGTCGACGCTCACGGCGATCTGCTCGGGCCACAGGCGGGAGGCCTCGATCACCATCTCCGGATGGGTCACCGCCACCGTCCCGAGGATGACCCGGGACACGCCCGCCTCGATCCAGCGCTCGACGTCCTGGAGGCTGCGCACCCCCCCGCCGAGCTGGACCGGGGTGGAGACCGCTCCCAGGATGGCTTCGACGGCGTCGCCATTGACCGCGCGTCCCTCGACGGCGCCGTTCAGGTCAACCACGTGGATCCAGTGGAAACCCGCCCCCGCCCAGGTCCGGGCCTGGTCGGCGGGCGAGGTGTTGAAGACCGTGGCGGTGCCGAGGTCTCCGTGCAGGACCCGGACGCATTCGCCGTCCTTCAGGTCGATGGCCGGGTAAAGGATCACGGACGCCACTCCAGGAAACGCGACAGCAGGGAGATCCCCGCGGACTGGGACTTTTCGGGATGGAACTGGACCCCGGCCATGTTGCCGCGCACGACGGCGGCGGGGAAGCGTCCGCCATGGTCGGCCTCGGCCGCGACATCCGCCGGGTCGTCGGGCCAGAAGGCGAAGGAATGGGTGAAGTACATGGGCGAGGCGCCGATCCCGGCGATCAGCTCGGGGCCATGGGGATCAACCAGGTCGTTCCAACCCATGTGCGGCACCTTGGCCGAAGGGTCCGCCGGCTGCAGGCGGCGGACCTCGCCGGGTATCCAGCCCAGGCCGGGGGTGACGCCGAACTCCAGGCCCCGGGAGGCCATCAGCTGCATGCCCACGCAGATGCCGAGGAAGGGACGGCCCCGGACCCGCACGGCTTCATCCAGGGCCTCGCGAAGACCCGGGCGCGCCTCGAGGGCGGTGCGGCAGGCGGCGAAGGCCCCCACGCCGGGGAGGACGATCCGGTCCGCCGCCAGGACCTCTTCCGGGGCGTGAGTGACGCGCACCTCGACCCGCCCGCCGGCGGCTCGGACGAGCGCCTTCTCGGCCGAGCGGAGGTTTCCCGACCCGTAGTCGATCAGGGCGAGGCGGCTCATGCGGTCAGAGAGAGCCCTTGGTGGAGGGCGCCTGCCCGCCGGCCCGGGGATCGATCTCGACGGCCTCCCTCAGGGCCCGGCCCAGGGCCTTGAAGCCGCTTTCGGCGATGTGGTGCGAGTTGGCCCCGTAGAAGGTCTCCAGGTGCACGCAGGCGCCGGCGTTCATGGCGAAGGCGTGGTGGAACTCCTTGAAGAGCTCTGTGTCCATGTCGCCGACCTTGGGGGTCGGGAAGGCCGTGCGCCAGATCAGGTAGGGTCGATTGGACAGGTCGATGGCGCAGCGGGTCAGGGTCTCATCCATCGGGATGACGGCGAGGCCGAACCGGCGGATGCCGCGGAAGTCGTCGAGGGCCTGGCGGACGGCCTGGCCCAGGACGATGCCCACATCCTCCACCGTATGGTGGAAGTCGATGTGCAGGTCGCCCTTGGCCTGGATCTCCAGGTCCAGGGACCCATGCCGACCCAGGGAGTCCAGCATGTGGTCCAGGAAGCCGATCCCGGTGGAGATCCGGGTCTGGCCCGAACCGTCCAGGTCAACCTTCACGGAAATCTTTGTCTCGCGGGTCTCGCGAACCACCTCGGCCGTGCGCGCCATGGCCTAGAGTCCTTCCCGGGCAGCCAGGTCACGCAGGGAGACCTGCGGCCGCGGCCCATAGTGAGAGATCACCTCGGCCGCCGCCAGGGCGCCCAGGCGTCCGCAGACCTCCAGGGACCGCCCGTTGGCGAGACCGTACATCACACCGGCTGCGTATTGGTCGCCGGCGCCGGTCGTGTCCACGACTTTTTCCACCGGGGCGGCTGGAATCGAGACCACTTCGCCGTCGCCGAGCAGGAGGGAGCCGCGTTCGCTCCGGGTCACGGCGGCCAGCCGGGTGCGGGTGCGCAGGCCGTCGAGGGCCACGGCGAGGTCGTCGGTCTCGAACAGGGCCAGGGCTTCGGCCTCGTTGGCGAAAAGCAGGTCCACCTGCGCGCCGATGAACCCAAGCAGGGCGGCCCGGTGGCGCTCGACCACGAACCCGTCGGAGAGGGTCAGGGCGATCATCCGCCCGGCGGCGCGGGCCAGGCCCGCGGCCTTGGCGAAGGCCCGACGGGCGGGCTCGGCGTCGAAGAGGTAGCCTTCGAGGTAGACGATCGACGCCTGCTCGATGACGGCGGGGTCAATGTCCTCGTCGGTGAACTCCACCGAGGCGCCGAGGAAGGTGCTCATGGTGCGCTGCCCGTCCGGGGTCACGTTCACCAGGCAGCGGGCGGTGGCCGGCCCGCCCAACAGGGGCCGGCTGGGGAAATGAGCGCCGATGGCCCTCAGGTCATGGGCGAAGACCTCGCCCAGCTGGTCGTTGGCCACCTTGCCGAGGAAGGCGGTGCGGGCGCCCAGGCTGGCCAGGCCCGCCACCGTGTTGGCCGCAGAGCCGCCTGAAGTCTCAACGCCGGGGGCCATGCGGGCGTAGAGCTCGTGGCCGCGGGCCTCGTCCACCAGGGTCATTGAGCCCCTGGCCAGGCCCTCGGCGGCGATGAAGGCCTCGTCCGCAGGGGCGATGACGTCGACGATGGCGTTGCCGATGGCGGCGACGTCGAAGAGTTCGGTCATGGGGGCTCCCCGGGGTCTGGCCAAGCGCGGTCCTGCTACAGGCAAAGCCGGTCTGGAGCAACGTGGCGACCCGTGGCATCAAGAGGCATGAACCCATCGCGCGCCCGCCTCCCTGGCCTCGCCGCCCTCGCCCTGGCCTTCGCGGCTGGCGCGGCGGCCGCGGGGGACTGGCTTCCTCTTCCCGAGGACCGGATGCTGGTGATCGACACCAGCCGGGGCCGGATGGTCGTCGCCCTGCAACCCGGGTTTGCGCCCCAGGCCGTGGAGCGGGTTCTGCAGCTCTCCCGGGAGGGGGTCTATGACGGCCTCCTCTTCCACCGCGTGATCCCGGGCTTCGTCGCCCAGACGGGCAATCCGAACAACCGTGACGGCGGCGTTTCCAGCCACCCCGACCTGCCGCCTGAATTCACCTTCCGGACGACCGGCCAGGGCTTCGCTCCGGCCCGCCGTGCGGCGGAGGGGTCGGAGGGCTTCCTGGGGGTCAGCCCTGTGGTCCTGGACGGGCGCGGGCGGGGCTGGGGCGCCTATTGCACTGGCGTAGCGGGCATGGGCCGCCAGGAGGGCGTCCGCACCGCCAACTCGGAAATCTTCTTCATGCTGGCCCCCGCCCGGCGGCTTGACCACGACTACACGGTCTGGGGCCAGGTGGTGCAGGGGCTGGACGTCCTGTCGGCCATCGCGCCCGGCGAGCCGCCTGCGGCGCCCGATCGGATGGTGCGGGTCCGCCTTGCTCAGGACCTTCCCCCTGCGGAGCGGCCAAGGCTGGAGGTGATGGACCCTGCGGGCCCGGCCTTCGGCCGCCGCCTTGCCGAGGCGCGCCGCAAGAAGGGGGCGGACCTCGGGCTCTGCGACCTCTCGGTCCCCGTGCGCCCCGCGGCCGGGCGCTAGGCCGCCTTCTCCTTGGAGGTGCAGAGGTCAGCGACGGGGCATTCGCCACACCGGGGACGGCGGGCGACGCAGACATAGCGACCATGCAGGATCAGCCAGTGGTGGGCCCGGGTCCGCCAGGGATCCGGGATCACGGCCATCAGCTCGTGCTCGACCTGGTCCGGGGTCCGGCCGCGGGCCAGGCCCAGGCGGTGGGCGACCCGGAAGACGTGGGTGTCCACGGCGATGGCCGGCTCCACGCCCAGTTCGTTCAGGACGACGCTGGCGGTCTTTCTGCCCACGCCGGGCAGGGCCTGCAGCGCCTCGCGCTCCAGGGGCACCTGTCCGCCATACCGCTCCACCAGGATCTTCGCGGCGGCGACCAGGTTCTTCGCCTTGGTGCGGAAGAGGCCGATGGAGGCGATGTAGGGGATCACGCCTTCCTCCCCCAGGGCCAGCATCTTCTCCGGGGTGTCGGCGACGGCGAACAGCCGGGCTGTGGCCTTGTTCACGGAAACGTCGGTGGCCTGCGCCGACAGGGCGACAGCGGCCAGCAGGGTGTAGGGCGAATTGTAATCGAGCTCGGTGCGGGGGGCGGTCTCGGCGGTCTCGAACCGCTCGAAGAGGGTCTCGATCCGGGCGCGCTCGGCGGGCGACTTCCTGGGTTTTGCTCGGCGCTTTGCAGGGGTCTTCGGCATGCCCGATCATCCCCGGCCGCCGGGGGAACGGCAAGGGCTTGCCAATAGCTTAGTCCTAAGCAATATAATTCAGGTCTAAGCAGGAGCGATCCCCTATGCCGACCCGCCGCCATGTCCTTGAACTGTTCGCCGCCGGTCCGCTCCTCGCCTCAGCGGCCTGCGCCGACGCGACCGGGGTCCCGGACCCCTACGCCGCCTGGCGCCAGCCCGGCCGGGGCGAGTCCGATCCCCGGCGCTTTGTGCTCGCCCACGGCCTCCTGGCCCCAAACCCGCACAACCGCCAGCCCTGGCTTGTGCGGATGGAGGGCGGAGACGCCCTGTCCCTCTACGTGGACCGGACCCGCCTGCTTCCGGCGACGGATCCGTTCAGCCGGCAGATCGTGGTGGGTTGCGGCGCCTTCCTGGAGCTGATCGCCCAGTCCGCCCCCCGGCTGGGCCTCGTGGCGGAAATCCAGGCGTGGCCGCAGGGCGCCCCGGGGCCTGAACTCGATGACCGGCCCTTCGCCCGGGTGGTCCTGAAGCCGGAACCCGGAGTGACGGCCGGGCCCCTGTTCGACCAGATCGTCCGCCGTCGCACCGAGAAGGTCCCCTTCCTTCCCGACCTTCCATCAGACTCCGCAGTCCAGGCGGTGCTCGCCGCAGCGGCCGGCCCGGGGCTCATCGCCGGGGAAACCCGCGAAACTGCGCTCCGCGACTCCCTTGCCGACATCTGCTGGAGGGCCTGGGAGATCGAGACCGCAACGCCCCGGACACACCTGGAGTCGGTCCGCCTGATGCGGATCGGCAAGGCGGAGGTCGCCCGCAATCCCGACGGCATTCATCTCTCGGGGGGCATGATGGAGGTCCTGGCGCGGACCGGCGTCATGTCCCGCAAGGCGCTGGCGGATCCGGACAGCCTGGCCAGCCGGAGCGGAGAGGACATGTACCGCAAGATCCTCCGGGCGACGCCGGGCTTCCTCTGGATCCGCAGCGAGACCGCCGACCGCGGGGCCCAGCTCGCCGCCGGCCGCGCCTATGCCCGCGCCCAGCTGGCTGCTTCGGCCCAGGGCCTCGTGCTGCACCCCTGGAGCATGGCGCTCCAGGAATTCGAGGAGATGGCCGGGCCCTACCAACGGGTACAGGGGCTGCTCGGGACCCGCCCCGATGCGCCTGTCCAGATGCTGGTCAGGATGGGGGCGGTCCGGAAATCCTCAGGTCCCTCACCCCGACGCAGACTTGACGACTTGCTGCTGGCGTGATGCCCAATCCGGCATGGCTCCGCGCGACCCCGACCTGATCGCCTTCTTCACCGATATCTCGATCATCGATCAGCTGGTGAGCACCCTGATCGAGCGCCGCCTTCCGCCTGGCCTGTCCATGGCCGGGTTCGGCCTGATCAACCACATGGTGAGGACCGGGCAGGAGACCACTTCGCCGGGCGCCCTGGCGCGCGCCCTCCGGGTCACCCGCGGGGCGATCACCGGCGTCCTGCACAAGCTCACAGCAGAGGGCTTCGTGACCCTCGAACCCGACCCCAGCGACGGGCGGGGCAAGAAGGTTCGCCTGACCCCCGAGGGCCTGGCCGCGCGGGAAGCGGCCATCGCCGGCATGGCGCCCCTGGTGGCCGAGTTCGAGACCCGGATGGATCTCGACGCCATTCGCCGGGCCCATCCCGTGCTTCGCAGCATCCGGGAAGACCTCGACCGCCACCGGGAGGCCTGAGGCCCTTGCCGGTTGCCGTGGTGTCACAATCCGGGTAACAGCCCCGCCGACGCCCTGTCGGTGGCGCCCCTGAGCCCGCTCGGATGACCACGCCCTCCCGGCATCCCGTCGCCTTCGACTTCTTCCTCGAGATATCCGTGATCGACCAGCTGGTCGGCACGGAGATGGAACGCGTCCTGCCCGACGGCGTCACCATGGCCAGCTTCGGCATGCTCAATCACCTGGTCAGCCGCGGCGGCGCCGAATCCCCGGCCCGCCTCGCACAGGCCCTCCAGGTCACCAAGGGCGCCATCACCGCCCTGCTCAAGCGCCTGGAGGCGCGCGGCCTCGTGGAGTTGTCGCCGGACCCGTCCGACGGACGCGGAAAGATCGTCACCCTCACAGCCGAAGGCCGCCGGAGCCGCGAGGCCGCGATCGCCGCCCTGGATCCCCTCCTCGAAACCTTCCTGGCGGCCTTCCCCGAGCCCGACCTCGCCGCCGCCCTGCCCCTCCTGCGCCGGGTCCGCCTTGACCTGAACCGCCGGCGCTACGGCGGCTGAGGGCCTTCCCCGGCGGCTCCAGTCAGGCTAGGTCTTGCCGCGATGAACGATCTTGAGATCCTGAATGTCGAGATCCGTCCGCACCGGTCCCTGTCGGACCGGGGCTTCATCATTCTCATCTCGGTGATCACGGCCATAAACTGCATCACCGCCGCAGTCTTCCTGGCCATGGGCGCCACCCTCGTGCCGATCTTCCTGGGCCTCGATGTCCTCGCCGTCGTGGTCGCCTTCGCCGTCAGCTTCGCCTCGGCGCGCCGGATCGAGCGGGTGGTGGTCACTGAGAGCCGGGTGCGGCTGATCGAGGAGACGCCCCATCGGCGGGTCCTGGTCTGGGAAGGCCCGACCGCCTTCACCCGCCTGTCGTCGGAGGCCGAGGACGACCGGGTCGTCGACCTGAGGCTGGCGGTCTCGGGCCGCGAGGCCTCCGTGGGCAAGGCCCTTGGCCCGGACGCCCGGGCCGAACTGATGCGAACCCTCGACGCCGCCCTCCAGAAGGCCCGCCGGCCGCGGAACCTGGCCTGGTGACAGGCCCCGCTCCGTTCAGCGACGACGAGGTCGAGCGCTACGCCCGTCATCTGGTGCTGCGCGAGATTGGGGGCCCGGGTCAGCAGAAGCTCCGGTCCGCGCGCGTCCTGATGATCGGCATGGGCGGCCTGGGCGCCCCCGCCGGCCTCTATCTCGCGGCCGCAGGCATCGGCGGCCTGGTGATCGTCGATCCCGACCGGGTGGAGCTTTCCAATCTTCAGAGGCAGGTCCTTTTCACCTCCTCGGACCGCGGCCGCTCCAAGGTCGACGCCGGACTCCGGCGGCTGACCGACCTCAACCCCCACGTCGAGACCCAGGCCCTGCAGCTCTGCGTGGATGAAGGCAACGCTGCGGCCCTGGTCGAGGGGTTTGACCTGGTCCTCGACGGCACCGACGATTTCGCCACCCGGCTGGCGGTCAGCGACGCCTGCGTGGCCCACGGCGTTCCCCTGGTCTCTGGGGCGATCGGCCGTTGGACGGGACAGGTGGGAATCTTCCCCGGTCGCCCCTGCTATCGCTGCCTGGTTCCCGAGGTCCCGCCGGACGCCGAGACCTGCCAGGCCGTCGGCGTGGTCGGCGCCCTGGCCGGCGTGGTCGGCGCCATGATGGCCCTGGAGGCCGTGAAGCGGATCACCGGAGCGGGAGAGGACCTGACCGGGCGCCTCCTCGTCTACGACGCCCTCTCCGCCGTCACCCGGACGGTCCGCGTCGCCGCCGACCCCCACTGCCCCGCCTGCGGGACCCCTCACCCCGCCGGGGCGTAGCGCACCGTGGCCCCGGGTCCGAGGGGCCAGTCGAAGACCACCCAAAGCCCGGTCATCAGCGCCCCCGCCGCCATGAAGGCCAGGGCGTAGGGCAGCATCATCGCCAGGAGCGACCCGACGCCCACCGAGGGATCCCACCGCCGGCAGAAGCCGAGGATCAGGGGGAAATAGCTCATCAGGGGCGTCATGATGTTGGTGAAGCTGTCGCCCATCCGGTAGGCGGCGGTGGTCATCTCCGGACTGATGCCCAGCAGCATGAACATGGGCACCACCACCGGCGCCAGGGCGCTCCACTTGGCGCTGGCCGAGCCGATGAAGAGATCAAGGCCCGAGGAGAAGCCCAGGACGCCAAGCAGGAGGGCGGGCGCGGGCAGGTTCAGCGTCTCCAGGACATGCGCGCCGTTGATCGCCGCGATCGGTCCCAGCCGCGACCAGTTGAACATGGCCACGAAGTGGGCGGCGAAGAAGGCGAAGACGAGGTAGGGCGCCAGGGAGCGCACCCCCTCGCCCATCATGGCGAAGACGTCCCGGTGCGACCGGATGGTTCCCGCCCCGCTCCCGAAGGCTATGCCCACCGCGAGGAAGAGGACGAAGAACCCCGCGATCAGGGCGGAATAGAAGGGTTGTAGGGCGGCCGTTCCCGCCTTGGTCTCGTCAATGAAGGGGGTGTAGCCCGGCCAAAGGGCGAGGGCCGCGAAGCCCGACGCCACGGCCAGGGCGGCCAGGCCGGCGCGCCCCAGGCCCCTGCGCTCTTCCGCGGTCGGCGCCGACCGGGCGAGCTCCTCCTGAAGCTCTTCGTCCCCGCCGCCGCCCCAGGGTCCCAGGCGGGGCTCGATGACCCGGTCGGTGACGAACCAGATCAGGGGCGTGAAGACCGCCACGATGGCCAGGATGAACCACCAGTTCCCGAGCGGGTTCATCGTCCAGGCGGGATCAATGATCCGCGCCGCTTCCTGCGTGAAGCCGAACAGGAGGACATCGATCTGTCCGGGGGTGATGTTGCCGGCGTAACCTCCGGACACCGCCGCGAAGGCTGCGGCGAGTCCCGCGAGGGGATGGCGGCCCACCGCGGCGTAGAGCAGGGCGGAGAGGGGGATGAAGACCAGGTAGGCCGCATCCGAGGCGTGGTGGGAGACCATCCCGATCAGGGCCACCAGGGGGGTGAGCCAGCGCCGGTCGGCCCCGCGGAGGCTGGCGCGGATCAGGGCGCTGAAGAAGCCCGAGCGCTCGGCTACGGCGGCGCCGTACATGACGGTCAGGACCAGACCCAGGGGGGCGAAACCGGTCAGGGTCTTGGCGGTTTCCGTGAACAGACGGGCCAGGTTGGCCTCGGACAGCAGGCTTTCCGCCCTGAAGACGAGCCGCTCTCCCTCCAGTTCGCCCCAGGCGGGGGGCGTCTCGCCCCGGAAGGGCAGGGAGGCTGACCAGCCGAGGGCGGACCCGATCCCGGACAGGACAATGAGGCCCAGGATCATCCAGACGAAGATCATCACCGGGTCCGGCAGGCGGTTGCCGATACGCTCGACGTGGTCCAGCAGGGTGCGCCGCGGCGCAGGCGGAAGGGCGTCTGGGGCGGCCACGGTCGTCTCCGGTCCTTCGGGTCTGGCGGGCCTGCGCCCGGCAAGCACTTAGGCGCGCCAGCCGCAGGTTCAACCCGCCGGGCTCAGAGCATGGACGGAAGCACCCGGTCAGGCGGCCGGTGGCCGTCCATCCAGGTCCGGATATTGATGATGACCTTCTCGCCCATCTCGGTGCGGGCCTCCACGGTGGCCGAGCCCAGGTGGGGCAGGAGCACGGCGTTGGGCAGGCCCAGGAGCTTGGGGTTCACCTGAGGCTCGAACTCGAAGACGTCCAGGCCTGCACCCGCGATCCCCCGGGCGGCCAGGAGGTCGGCCAGGGCGGATTCGTCGATGATCTCGCCCCGGGCGGTGTTCACCAGGATGGCGTGGGGTTGCATCAGTCTCAGCCGCCGGGCGGAGAGCAGGTGGTAGGTGGCCGGCGTGTGCGGGCAATTGACGGAGATGATGTCCATACGGGCCAGCATCTGGTCGAGGCTCTCCCAATAGGTGGCCTCGAGCTCCTCGGCGATCCGCGCGCTGACCGGGCTGCGGTTGTGGTAGTGGATCTGCATGCCGAAGGCGCGGGCCCGGCGGGCCACCGCCTGGCCGATGCGACCCATGCCGATGACCCCCAGGCGCTTGCCCGAAAGGCGCCGGCCCATCATCCAGGTGGGCGCCCAGCCCTTGAACTCGCCGGCCTCGATGGACCTCGCCCCCTCCACGATCCGCCGCGACACCGCCATCATCAGGGCCAGGGTCAGGTCGGCGGTGTCCTCGGTCAGCACGCCGGGGGTGTTTGTCACCGTCACGCCGCGGGCCGAGGCGGCGGCCACGTCGATATGGTCGACCCCGGCGCCGAAGTTGGCGATCAGTTTCAGGCGCTCGCCGCCGGCCTCGATGACGCCTGCGTCGATGCGGTCGGTGATGGTCGGGGCCAGGACGTCGCAGCGTCCCGCCGCGTCGACCAGGGCCTCCCGGGTCATGGGGTCGTCGGAAAGGTTGAGTTCGGTGTCGAACAGCTCGCGAAGGCGGGTTTCGACCGCGTCCGGCAGCCGGCGCGTCACGATCACTTTCGGCTTGCGCGTCGGCATCGGCGGGAGGGCTCCGAATTTCAGCATCCGGCGAAACGGCGCTCTGGCGCCTTCGCTCCCGAACCTCTAGCAAAGAGGGCATGAACGGCCAAGGTGAGCCTTCCAGACGCGGACGCCGCGCCGCCATCTCGATCGTCCTGGCGGCGGTATTCGCCTTGTCCGCGCCCGGCGCCGCGGCTGTGGCCGATTCCCGCGCCACCCCCTCGGGCCTGCCCGTGCCCCGATACGTCACCCTCAAGTTCGGATCCGTGAACGCCCGGTCCGGGCCGGGCGACGACTATCCCGCCCTCTGGGTCTACAAGGTCCGTGGCCTGCCGGTGCAGGTGATCGCCGAGTCCTCGGAATGGCGCCGGATCTGCGACCCGGACCGCGGCGTCGCCTGGGTGCACATGCGCACGACCGACGGCCGCCGGAACGTGATGCGCACGGCGGCCTCCCCCCTGCCCGTCCAGGCCTCGCCCCGTGTCGACGCGCGGACCCTGGCCCTGCTCCAGCCCAGGGCCCTGGCGGCGCTCCAGCGCTGTGAGTCCGGCTGGTGCAGGATCAAGGCGGATGGGGTTTCCGGCTGGGTCCCCGCCGCCGCCCTGTGGGGGGTCGACGAACAGCCCCAATGCGCCCCGCCCCGTCCCGCACCTCGCCCGGCGGCCCGTTGAGCGACCCCCCGGGCTCTGATAGAGCGGGTCAACCGCACCCGGCGCTTCGTCGCCGGGCGTCTCAATAAAAGCCACGTTCGGAAGGGCGAGCCATGATTCCTGGCGCCAAGGCCAAGGACCACTACTCCCGGGAGGAGCTCCTGGCCTGCGGTCGGGGCGAGATGTTCGGCCCGGGCAACGCCCAGCTGCCCGTCCCGCCCATGCTGATGTTCGACCGCATCACGAAGATCACCGACGAGGGCGGCGCCTATGGCAAGGGCCACGTGGTGGCCGAGCTCGATATCCGCCCGGACCTCTGGTTCTTCGACTGCCACTTCATCAATGACCCGGTCATGCCCGGCTGCCTGGGTCTCGACGCCATGTGGCAGCTGGTGGGTTACTTCCTGGGCTGGTCCGGCGCCCCCGGCAAGGGCCGCGCCCTTGGGGTCGGCGAGGTGCGCTTCACCGGGCAGGTGACCCCGAGGGTCAAGCAGGTTGTCTACCGCATCGACCTGAAGCGGGTGATCATGCGCAAGCTGGTGCTCGGCATCGGCGACGGCGTCATGGAGGCGGACGGCAAGGTGATCTACGAGGCCAAGGACCTGAGGGTCGGTCTCTACGATCCCAAGGATCTGGTCTGATACCGGCGTATCTGGGGGAACAGGGCATGCGGCGCGTCGTCGTCACGGGCATGGGCATCGTCTCATCCATCGGCAATTCCCTGGACGAGGTCCGGGCGTCCTTGCGAGAGACCCGGTCGGGCGTCACGGCCGCGCCGGAGTATGCGGAACTGGGCTTCCGCTGCCAGGTGCATGCGGATCCGGTGCTGGACTGGGAGGCCGCCGTCGACCGCCGCGCCGCCCGCTTCCTGGCTCAGGGCACGGCCTTCGGCCACATCGCCATGGAGCAGGCCATCGCCGACTCCGGCCTGACCGAGGCCGAGGTCTCCCACGAGATGACCGGGCTGATCGTCGGCTCCGGCGGGCCTTCGACCAAGGCCATCATCGAATCCGCCGCCATCGCCCGGGAGAAGGGCCCCAAGCGCGTCGGCCCCTTCGCCGTTCCCAAGGCCATGAGCTCGGGCGTCTCGGCCGTCCTCTCGACCTGGTTCAAGATCCGCGGGCTCAACTATTCGATCTCCTCGGCCTGCGCGACCTCCACCCACTGCATCGGCGCGGGCTATGAGCAGATCGCCCTGGGCAACCAGGACGTGGTCTTCGCCGGCGGCGCCGAGGAACTGCACTGGACCCTTTCGGTCCTGTTCGACGCCATGGGCGCCATGAGCTCCAACTTCAACGACCGGCCCGCCGTGGCCAGCCGGGCCTACGACGCCAACCGTGACGGATTCGTCATCGCCGGCGGCGCCGGCATTCTCGTGCTCGAGGAGCTGGAGCGCGCGAAGGCCCGCGGGGCGAAGATCTATGGCGAGATCGTCGGCTACGCCGCGAATTCCGACGGCTTCGACATGGTCGCCCCGTCGGGCGAGGGCGCCGTGCGCTGCATGCGCCTGGCCCTGTCCCGGGCCGGGAACCGCAAGGTCGACTACCTCAACCCGCACGGCACCTCGACGCCGGTGGGCGACATCAAGGAAATGGAGGCCGTCCGCGAGGTCTTCGGCGCCTCCGCCCCGGCGATTTCCTCCACCAAGTCCCTCACGGGCCACAGCCTCGGCGCCGCCGGCGCCCAGGAGGCGATCTATTCCCTCCTGATGCTGAACGGCGGATTCCTGGCCGAGAGCGCCCACATCGAGACCCTTGATCCCGCCTTCGAGGGCCTGCCCATCCTTCGCCGGCGCGAAGACCGCCAGGTCGAGACCGTCATGTCCAACAGCTTCGGGTTCGGCGGCACCAACGGCTGCCTGGTGATGTCCCGGGTCTGACCCGCCCCCCGCTTCCCGACCCTCCAGGAGACGTAAAGTGGCCGACGACTACGACATGCCCCGGGGCGAGCTCATGAAGGGCAAGCGCGGGATCATCACCGGGGTGGCCAACCACCAGTCCATCGCCTGGGGCATCGCCAGCCAGCTGGCGGCCCAGGGCGCCGAGATGGCCTTCTTCCACCTGCCGGGCATGGAGCGTCGGGTCCGCCCCCTCGCCGAAAGCGTCGGCGCGACCGTCATCGAGCCCGTCGACGTCACGGATGACGCCAGCATGGACGCCGGGTTCGCGGCGGTCGAAGCGGCCTTCGGCAAGATCGATTTCTTCGTCCACGCCCTGGCCTTCGCGCCCCGCGACCAGATCAAGGGCTCCTTCGTGGAGAACGCCACCCGCGAGGGTTTCCGGACGGCCATGGACATCTCGGCCTACAGCTTCGTCGACTGCGCCCGCCGGGCGAGCCGGATGATGCCGGACGGCGGCTCCCTGGTCACCCTGACCTATCTGGGCTCGGAGCGGGCCATCCCGAACTACAACACCATGGGCGTGGCCAAGGCCGCCCTTGAGGCCGCCACCCGCTACATCGCCCGCGACCTGGGCCCCCAGGGCATCCGGGCCAACGCCATCTCTGCGGGCGCCATGCGGACCCTGTCCCTGGCCGGGATTTCCGGAGGCCGGTCCATGCTGGCCCAGGGACGGGCCCTGTCGGCCCTGAAGGAGGACACCTCGATGGAGGGCGTCGCGGGGGCCGCCCTCTGGCTGTTGTCCGACCTGGGGCGCTCGACCACCGGCGAGGTGGTCCATGTCGACGCCGGGTTCCACATGATGGGCCTCCCGGACGACGCCGAGGAGGGCTGAGGGCCTCAGGCCGCGTAGGCCCTCACGAATCGACCCGCCGCCTCCCGGGCGATGCGGTCGATCATCGCCGGCGTCAGGTCGGAGTCCACGCCCAGGAGCCTCCCGGTCTGGTGGGACCCGATGACCATGCCGGCGAAGAACTCGGCGGCCAGGGCGCTGTCATCTACCCGGAGCCGGCCCGCCCGCGTCTCGCCCTCCAGGAAGGCCGCAAGGCGCGCGCGCGATGTCCGGGCCCCCGTCTCGAAGAAGGTCCGGGCCAGGTCCGGCATCTCGGCCGCCCCCTGGATGTGGATCCGCAGCAAGGCGATGGATGAGGGCGTGGCGATGGATTCCAGAACCACCCGGGCGTAGCCCGCCAGCGCCTCTTCTGGTCCCTCGCCGGAACCCGGGCTGTCCAGGTGCGCCGTGATCTCGTCCACCCGGCGCTCGACCAGGATCCGCACCAGCTCGGCCTTGGAGCCGAACCGGTTGTAGACGGTCTGCTTGGACACCCTGGCCCGGCGGGCGATGTCCTCGATGGACGCGCCCATGCCCCGCTCCGCCAGGGCCTGGCGGGCGGCTTCAAGGATGGCCAGTCCCTTGGATTCGTCGACCTGTCCCAGGCGCCGCGGCATCAGGCCCTCGCCCCGGGCCGCCACGCGCCTGACCTGCAACCCTCGGGTCGCCCTGGACTCTTGCGGTCCATCGCTTCCCCCCCTCCTCCGCACTCGGGCGCTTTGCGCGTCCCTTGTCCTCACCTTGCGGCGCGCCGTCCCGGGGCACAACTGCTAAGTGGACGGAAACGTCCATGAAATCGGCGACCTTGGACAGACGCGCCCCGAATGAGGGGCTGGACGGCGGGCGCCCGGCGGCGGCATATCGCGGCATGGACGCCGATGTGATCATCGCCGGCGCCGGCATGGCCGGCGCAACCCTGGCCCTGGGCCTCGCGCGCAGCGGGCTGAAGCCCATCCTGGTCGATCCCCAGCCTTTCGACGCCCAGCTGGCGCCGGCCTTCGACGGCCGGGCCTCGGCCATCGCCTATTCCAGCTTCCGCCAGTGGCGCGCCCTGGGCCTCGCCGGGGACCTCGAGCCCCACGCCGAGCGGATCAGCGAGATCCTCGTCACGGACGGTCGCACCCCCGGGCCTTCGTCCGGGGCGCCGGCCTCGGCCTTCCTGCGGTTCGACGCCGCGGAGATCGCCGACCGGGCCGAGGGCGAGCCCCTGGGCTACATGATCGAGAACCGCCGCATCCGCGCCGCCCTGGCCTCCGCGGTCCGTCGCGAGGGCGTCGAGGTGCTGGCGCCCTCGCGGGTGACAGGGGTGGACTTCACGCCCGGGGCTGCAGCCGTCCGCCTCGACGACGGCCGGGTCCTGACCGCCCCTCTCGCCGTCGGCGCCGAGGGTCGGGTCTCGTCGGTGGCGGCCGCGGCGGGCATCCGCAGCACGGGGTGGACCTATCGCCAGACCGGGGTCGTGGCCACGGTGGCCCTCGACCAGCCCCACGGCGGCGTCGCCCACGAGTACTTCCTGCCCTCTGGCCCCTTCGCCATCCTGCCCCTGACGGGCCAGAGGGCGAGCCTCGTCTGGACCGAGCCGCCCACCCGGGCCCAGGCCCTCAAGTCGGCGCGGCCCGAGGCCTTCCACGCCCATCTCCAGCGCCGGTTCGGCGACCTCCTCGGCCGCCCGCGGCTGGACGGCCAGGTCTTCACCTATCCCCTGGCCTTGCAGCTTCCCGAGCGCATCACCGCCCCCCGCGCCGCCCTGGTCGGCGACGCCGCCCACGGGGTCCACCCGGTGGCCGGACAGGGCCTGAACCTGGGCCTCAAGGACGCGGCGGCCCTGGTCCAGGTCCTCGTCGAGGCGGTCCGGCGGGGCGAGGACATCGGTTCTGAAGTCGTGCTGGACCGCTATGCCCGCTGGCGGAGCGTCGACAACGTCGGCCTGGCCGTGGCGGCGGACGCCTTCGTCCGCCTGTTCTCGAACGACAATCCGGTCCTGAGGGCCGTCCGGGGCCTTGGCCTGTCGACCGTGAACCGCATCGGGCCCGCCCGGCGCTTCTTCATGCAGGAGGCCGGCGGCGCGGTCGGCGACCTGCCGCGGTTGCTTCGCGGCGAGGCCCCCTGAGGTCCCTCAGAGTTCCCGGGCTTCCTCGGGCAGCATGACCGGCACCCCGTCGCGCACCGGATAGGCCAGCTTGGCGGCGCGGCTGATCAACTCGCCGGCGGCCCGATCGTACACCAGCGGCCCGTGGGTGACGGGGCAGACCAGGATCTCCAGCAGGCGGGGGTCGAGCCCGGCGTCAAGGGAGGGAAGCGGAGCGTCCGGCGGGGAATCGGTCATTTCAGCTCAGCTCCTACTGCAGGGTCTCAGGCGTTCCGTCATCGTCGCCCAGGGCGTCGATCTCGAGGAGGGCGGTCAGCACGTCCTGGCGGTCAGCGCGGTCGGGGGCCTCCAGCAGGGCCTGCTTCTCGGCCGGAGAGAAGGGCAGGCTCATGGCGAGGCCGGCGATCAGCTCGTCGAGGGGCGCCGCATTGAGGGCGGAGTCATCCACATCGAGGTCGCGGCGGTTCAGGTAGGCGCGCAGGGCCTTCGACAGCCGGGTCCGATCGCCTCCCGTCCGGCGTCCCGGCTCCAGGTCATCCGTAAACGGGGAAAAGTCCGAGCGGACCTGGCGATAGGGGGTCGGCCGGTCAAGTTCCTCGACGATCCGGAACCTGCAGACTCCGGTCAGGGTGATCAGGTAGTCGCCCTCCGAGCCGTCGCGGAACCGGGTGACGCGTCCCGCGCAGCCGATCCTGGCCAGGTTCGGCTTCGCCCGCTCGCCCCCCGCGGTCTGCACCATGCCGATCATCCGGGCCCCGGCCATGACGTCGTCCAGCATGTTCAGGTAGCGCGGCTCGAAGATGCGCAGGGGGAGCTCCGCGCCGGGCAGCAGCAGGGCCCCGTCCAGTGGAAAGACCGGAAGGGTCTGGGGCAGCTCGATCCGGAGGGGAGGGGGCGCCATGGCCTCAGGAGAACAGGATGGCGGAGAGCCGCCGGCGACCCTGGCGGGCCAGGTCCGAGGCCGCGCCGGCCGCCTCGAAGACGGTCAGGAGCTGGGCGCGGGCGGCGCCCTCGTTCCAGTCGCGGTCGGCGGCGATGATCTGCAGCAGGTGATTCATGGCCGCCTCCAGCCGGCCGGCGCCGGCCAGGGCCCGGGCCAGCTCGAAGCGAGCCTCGTGGTCGGCGGGATCCGCCGCCAGCCGCGCCTCGAAGGCGGCGGTCTCGGCGGGGGCGGCGTCCGCCAGGGCCAGGGCCGCGCGCACGCTCTCCAGTCCCGGGTCCTTGGCCCCTTCCGGCGCCATGGCGGCGATCTCGGCGGCGCGCTCCAGGTCGCCGCCCTCCATGTAGACCCTGGCCATCCCGCCCAGGGCGCGGACGTCCTGCGGGTCGGCCTGCAGCACCCGGGCGAAGGCCTGGGCGGCGGTGTTCAGGTCGCCGGCCTCCAGCGCCTCGCGCCCCACGGCGATCAGCTCGTCCGACGCGTCGGCCGGCGCCTGGGCGGCCAGGCGCTCGACGAAGGCCTTGATCTGGCTCTCGGGCAGGGCGCCGGTGAAGCCGTCCACCGGGCGCCCGCCCACGAAGGCGAAGACGGCGGGAATGGACTGGACGCGAAGCTGGCCGGCGAATTGCGGGTGCTGGTCGATGTCGATCTTCACCAGCTTCACCTTGCCCTTGGCGGCGGCGACGGCGCGCTCGATGGCGGGTCCCAGCTGCTTGCAGGGCCCGCACCAGGGCGCCCAGAAGTCGACGATGACCGGCGTCTCGCGCGAGGCCTCGATGACGTCGGCCATGAAGCCGGCGTCGGTGCCGTCCTTGATCAGGCCGGCCGGCGTCGCGCCCGACAGGGGGGCCGAGTTCTCACCGATCAGGCTCATGCGGGGTCTCCGGGCTGGAAGTGAGGCTGCAAGATGGACCTTCCTGGCCTCCGCTTCAACGCGGGGGAAGCGCGCAGAGGGCCAGGCGGGGGAAATCCACCACCAGGGGCTCGCGGCCCAGGTGCTCGAGGAACCGCCTCAGGCCCGACTGGTCCACCGTGGTGGTGGCGGTGTTCTCGAGGGGATGGAAGCTGACCTGATCGGCCTGAGCGAGAGCCAGGTCCAGGACCAGCCTCACCCGGTGCAGCGGGTCGTTGGCCAGGGCGAACAGGGTCACCGAGCCCGGCGTCACCCCCAGGCTGGCCTCCATCAGGTCGGCGGCGCCGAAGGACAGGCGCGCCGAGCCGATCACCCCGTGCAGCCGCTTCAGGTCAATGGCCGTGTCGTCCCTGGCGCAGACCAGCCAGAGGTCGCCCCGGGCGTCCTTGAGGAACAGGTTCTTGGTGTGGGCCCCGGGAATCCTGGCCTTGATCTCCGCCCCTTCCCCGACCCGGAAGACCGCAGGGTGATCCAGGGTGACCTGGGCGATCCCCAGCTGGTCGAAGAGGGCGAGGAGGCCGGCGCGGTCGAGCATGGCGCTCCTTACCCTTCCCCCGCCCGCCGGAAAAGCGGTGGACGCTGCGCGCGCGGCCTCGCTAAGGGGAAGGCCAGGACAGAACAGGACCGGGAGCCCGCCATGGAGCTCGAGTGCTATCCCACCGCCGACCGCCCGCCGGAGATCGTGCCCGGCCGGCCCCAGCGGGCCTGGATGGACAAGTTCGCGGCCCGGCATCCCTACCGCTGCCTGCCCCTGTCCATGGCCAACACCACGGGCTGGGAGATCCTCTGTCCCATGAGCTTCACCGCCGAGTGGAACGGCGGGGTCATGCAGGAGGACATCACCCTCACCCCCGACCGGCCGCATCCGGAGTTCCACCGCTTCGTGATGAGCCACTTCTCCTCAGGCGTGGTGACCATGCATCCGGGCTATCTCTTCCGCACGCCGCCCGGCTGGTCGGTCCTGGCCCAGGGCCCGCCCAACCATGTGAAGGACGGCATCCAGCCCCTGTCGGGCCTGGTGGAGACGGATTGGCTCCCCTTCCCCTTCACCATGAACTGGATCTTCACCCGCCCGGGCAAGGTGCGGTTCGAGAAGGGCGAGCCCTTCTGCTTCATCACCGTGATCAAGGACCGTGAAATGGCGGACTTCCAGCCCGTGATCCGCTCCATGGCCCGAAATCCCGAGCTGCGCGGCCAGTACGAGGCCTGGGAGAAGCACCGGGCCGAGTTCAATCGCCGGATCATGCGGTACGAGCCCGAGGCGACCAAGGAGGCCTGGCAGCGCTTCTACTTCCGAGGAGAACTGCCCGACGAGACGGGCCCCGCCCCGGCCGAGCACGTGAACAAGCGTCGTCTCAAGACCCCGCGCTTCATGGGCTGAGACCCGCTTGCAAAGCCGGCGGGCCTCTGCCATAAGCCGGCTCCCGAACATCGGGGCCCCGCAAGGGACCTCACGGAGCGCGGGCGTAGCTCAGGGGTAGAGCACAACCTTGCCAAGGTTGGGGTCGGGCGTTCGAATCGCCTCGCCCGCTCCATTTTCAATCAAGTCGCAGGCTTGGCGTCCCCAAGGATGGGGTGAGGCGGCGGCGACCCGGAATCGGGCCCCCAACCAGGAACCTTGAGACCCAATGCTCGAATCCAAAGGCATGAAGTACGAAGACCGCCAGAAGGCGTCGGCCGCCGCCAAGAAGGCGATGCTGGAGCGCTTCAAGCCCAAGCCCCATGTCACGGATCCCGACCTCGAGGCCCGCAAGGCCGCCGCCGCCGCTGAGCTGGAGGCCGTCCGCGCCGCCCGCAACGCCGAGCGCGCCGCCAAGCGCGCCGCCGCCGCCGAGGCCGAGCGCCTGCGCCGGGAGGATGAGGCCCTGACCCAGGAAGCCCGCGAACTGGACCTCCGGGCCCGCCAGAAAGAAGCCCGCGACCTCCGCTACGCCGCCCGCAAGCAGAAGCGGAAGTAGGCGGGGAGCCCCAAGGGGCAACGGGGCGCCCGCCATTCCGCCAAGCTGGCCATTGGCGGTGAATTGCGACTTGAAGCCCTCTGGTGGGCGGGCGACCCTGCGCCGCGGCGAGTAGTCGCCCGGGGGAGCTCCATGCGCAGTTTCGACGCCGATCCGGCCCACGTCGGCACAGGGCCCCTGGGCCAGAGGGCGCACGGCCGCCACATCGCCCATTCCGCCCGGCTGGAACGCCGGCTGCACGCCGTGCGACCGGGGGTCTGGACCCTGGTGGGCAACGGCCTGTCCAACCAGACCTTCCTCGAGGGGCCGGAAGGCCTGATCGCCATCGACACCGGCGAGAGCGTCGAGGAGATGCGTACGGCCCTGGCCGAGGTGCGCGCCCACACCTCCGCCCCCCTGGCGGCGGTGCTCTACAGCCACTTCCACTATGTCGGCGGGACCCAGGCGGCCCTGGACGAGGTCGCCCAGGGCCCGGCTGGCGGACGGGCCCTGCCCATCCTGGGGCATGAGCGCATTCCCCTGAACCTCGCCCGCACCTCGGGTGAGATCGGGCCGGCCTATTCCCGGGGCCTGATCCACCAGTTCGGCCTGCGCCTGCCTCCCGAGGGGCCGGACGCCCTGGTCAACGAGGGGCTGGGCCTGCACTTCCGCAATCCCGAGCACGCCCCCTTCACCCCGGGTTATGTTCCGCCCACCACCCTGTTCCGGGGCGGGGAGCGCCTGACCCTGGCGGGACTGACGGTGGAGATCCACCACGCCCCCTCCGACGCCGACGACAGCGTCACCTTCTGGTTCCCCGAGCTTGGAACCTGCGTCCAGAACCTGGTCTGGCCGACCCTGTTCAACGTCTTCGCCATCCGCGGCGAGGAGTACCGCGACCCCCAGGTCCTGCTGGCCGGGATCGACCACATCCTCTCCCTGGGCGCCGAGCACCTGCTGGGCGCCCACGGCCCTCCGATCTCGGGGGCGGCCGAGATCGCCGCCCGGGTGACGCGCTATCGCGACTCCATCCAGTTCCTCTGGGACCAGACGGTGCGGGGGCTGAACCGGGGCCTGACCGCTGACGCCCTGGCCCATGTGGTCAAGCTGCCGGCGGCCTGCGACGACGACTACCTGACCAGCGAGTTCTACGGCGTGGCCGAGCACCACGTGCGCCAGATCGCGGCCGGCCTGCGCGGCTGGTTTGACGGCGAGCCGGGCAAGCTCTTCGTCCTGCCCCCCGCCGAGCGGGCGCGGCGCCTCGTCGAGGGCTTCGGCGGCGCGGATGCGGTGCGCGCCCAGGCGACGGCGGCCCAGGCGTCGGGCGACCTGCGATGGGCCCTCGAGCTGGCCTCCTGGCTGGTCGGGCGGGCCGAGGCGGAGGCTGGCGACCGGGCCCTGCTGGCGGGGGTCCTGCGGGCCCTGGCCCAGGGGACCTCGGCGGCCAACATCCGCAACTGGTGCCTGACCCGGGCCCTGGAGCTGGAGGGCGCCCTGGACCTGTCGCGGGTGGCCGAGCACCGGTTCCGTCCGGCCCAGCTGGCGGGCCGTCCGCCGCGGGAGGTCCTGCACCTCCTGAGGGTCATGATCGATCCCGGACGGGCGGAGGGGATCGACCACCATGTCCGCTTCGACTTCCCGGACGCAGCGCCGGCCGGCCTCCACGTGCGAAACGGCGTCAGCGTCGCCACGGACGGGGCGGGGGCGAACGCCGTCCTGTCCATGGACTGGGCGGACCTCGTGAAGCTGGTCTGCGGCCAGGGGCGCCTGTCCGAACTGGAAGCCTCAGGCGCCGCCCGCCACGCCGGCGACGCCGCCTTGACCCGCCGCGCCCTGGCGGCCTTCGACCTGCCGGGTCTTGCAGGCTGAGACGGGCGCCGACCTAATCCTTCAAGGGAAACAGGCCGGCGCAGGCGTACCACTCACCGAAAAGCCGGCTGCCGGCCTTGAACCGGGGGCCCAGCTGTTCGGCCTCGGGAACCCCGTCCGTCAGGCGGCCCGTTGTCAGCTCGTTGTCGACGAAGAAGGCGCCGTTCTTCATGTCGTGCTGGAAGCTCGCGTCCTTGATCTTGTCGCGAGATTCCACGAGACGGCCTGCGGCGTAGACCGAGCCGGCCGTGGCGAGACTGCTCTCCTTGCCAAGGACCTCGGACGCCTTTCCTGCGACCGCAACGTGCAGGCCCAGGCAGTAGCCCTCGGTCAGGTGGTCGTCGATCTTCGCCTTGGGCTCCGGGTCATGGCGAAGGACCTCTCCCGTCCCGATGTCGAGGATGGCCTTGCAGGGCGACGGGCCCGGGAGCCCGCAGTCCCCGCCGTGAACAAAGACGACAAGGGTCTTGCCGTCCGCGGAGACCTCCCAGCCGCGGTTGACCCTCTCGGTGATCGTCGTCGCCGTCCCGTCGGCCTTGACCAGGAAGGCGGGATTCCTGCAGCCGCCCGACCCGCACAGGCCCTTGGATGCGGCGTCCGGGCAGATCTTCTCAAGGTCGAGGCCCCAGACCGCGCCGGCCGGGGTGTCCGCACCCTTGCGCAGTTCCTCCGGAGAAAGGTTGGAGGCCTCGGTCGCGCCGCACCTTTTCTTCATCTCGGCGACCGCTTCGCGTATCAGTGCGGGCGGAAACGCAGGGGCCGCCGCCTCCGGCGGCGGGGCTTCGGATTTGGTCCGGGCGTCGCCGCTGCATCCCGCCAGGGCCAGGGTGAAGAGGACGAGAGCAAGGGTGCGCATGAATCAGGTCTCCTGCGGGAATGGACCGCGGACTGGCGTCTCGGCCGGCTCCCCTGTCCGCAGCATCGCCCCGTCAGGGTTGATGAATCGTCGACCTCTTGCGTTTTCCCTGATCGCTGCAGGGCTTCTCGTCCTTGCGGACCCGGCCTGGGCCGACCCCTGCCACGCCGTGCCCCAGAAGGGCCCCCTTCCCGCCGGCCTTGCCCGGGGCGAGCGGTTTTCCGGGCCTGTGGTGCATGTGGGTGACGGGGATTCCCTCTGCGTCGCGACAGGACCGCGACGGGGCTCCGACTGGGTCGAGGTTCGCCTCGCTGATTTCTACGCTCCTGAACTGAAGGACCCCGGCGGACGCCGGGCGCGCGACGCCCTGACGCGCATCGCCTCAGGACGCCGGGTGGACTGCGTCTCCCATGGACGGACCTGGGACCGGGTCGCCGCCGAATGCCGGCTGTCTGGCCGCAGCCTGGGCGATCGAATGCGCGCCGCCGGCGTGGCAGAGGGCGGGCGGGGCCGGGGTGAGGCCGGGCGGCCCCGCTGATGGCCCCAGGGTCGCGGGCGGCGACCGGTCAGCGCTTCCGGGGCAACTTCGGCCGGGGGGCCGCCAGGGCGTGGGCGGCCCTGAGGGCGGACACAAGCGTGGCCTCGTCCACGACACCCAGGTCGCACCGGGTGGCGCCCAGCCGGCCCCAGCCGCCAGGGACGGGGGAGAAGGCCAGGGGGGCCTGCTCGCAGAAAAAGTCCCTCAGGTCCGGGTCAAACATCAGATTGATGTCCGCGCCGTCGCCGGCGAGCGTGGCGAAGGTCTTGCGCGGCGTCCGCAGCGCCGTCCGGTCAAAGTGCGGGCGCTCGGACGCGCCCTCGAGGCTGAGCGCGAGTTCCTTCGCGCGGGCGGGTGTCACGGCCATGGATTACGCTTTAGCATGGCGGGATGAGCTAGGGCAGGCCGGGGCCCAGGACCCCGACGCCCTGGGCGACGGCCAAGGGGGGCGCCATGACGACTGACGACCCGATCGCCCGGGCGGCCTCTGATGTGGTCGGGCTCTACACGCGCCACGCCGGGGCCTGGGACCAGGTCCGGGGCCCGGAGGTCCGCCAGGAAGGCGGCTGGCTGGCGCGCTTTTCAGCCCTCCTGCCGACCGGCGGAAGGGTGCTTGATCTCGGCTGCGGCACGGGCCGCCCCCTGGGCGCCTGGCTGCTCGACCAGGGTTTCGCCGTCACCGGGGTCGACGCCTCCGCTCCCGCCGTCGACCTCGCCCGGGCGCGGCTCCCGGGCGGCGAGTGGATCTGCGCCGACATGCGCAGCCTGGATCTGGGCCGCACCTTCGACGGGCTCCTGGCCTGGGACAGCCTCTTCCACCTGACGGCGGCTGACCAGGCGGACCTGTTCAAGGTTCTCGGCGCGCACGCCCACCCGGGGGCGGCCCTGATGTTCACCTCCGGGCCCGCAGCCGGTGTCGCCATGGGGGAGTTCGGCGGCGACCCCCTGCATCACGCCAGCCTGTCCCCGGACGACTACCGCGCCCGGCTTGCGGCGGAGGGCTTCGAGGTCGTCGCCTTCACACCCGAGGACCCCGACTGCGGCGGCCATACGGTCTGGCTTGCGCGGCGGCGCCTTGGCTGAGGCCCTTCCAGGGTCCATATCCAGCCGGACAACCAGGGAGGGACCCATGCGGGCCGACGCGGAATTCGACATCATCGTCTATGGCGCCACCGGATTCACCGGCCGCCTCGTGGCCGAGCACCTGGTCCGCACCCAACCGCCGGGCGGCGAGGTCTCCTGGGCCATGGCGGGCCGGTCGGCGGAGAAGCTGGCCGAGGTCCGCGACCTGATCGGCGCCCCGCCCGCGACCCCTCTCGTTGTCTGCGACGCCTCTGATCCCGCCCAGCTGGACGCCATGGTGCGGCGGGCGAAGGTCATCGTCACCACGGTTGGGCCCTACCAGCTCTATGGCTCGGAACTCGTGGCCGCCTGCGTCCGGGCCGGCACGGACTATGTGGACCTGTGCGGCGAGTCCAACTGGATGGCTGAGATGATCACGGCCCACCATGAGGCGGCGAAGGCCTCGGGCGCGCGCATCCTCTTCTCCTGCGGCTTCGACTCCATCCCCTTCGAGCTCGGGGTCCTCTTCGCCGAGGAGACCGCGAAGGCCCGGCTGGGCCATCCCGTCCCGCGGGTGAAGGGCCGGGTGCGGAACATGCGCGGCGGCCTGTCGGGCGGCACGGCGGCCAGCGGCGCGGCCACCATGGACGCCATCCGCCGCAACCCCGCCCTGTTCCAGCTGATGATCAACCCCTTCGCCCTGACGCCGGGCTTCACCGGTCCGGCCCAGCCGCTCGGGAACGAGACCGCCTTCGACGAGGACGTCGGCGCCGAGGTCGGCCCCTTCATGATGGCCGCCATCAACACCAAGAACGTCCATCGCTCGAACTTCCTCCAGGGTCATCCCTGGGGGGCCGACTTCACCTATGACGAGATGTCCATCACGGCGCCGGGCGCCAGCACTTCATTCACGGATCTCGGCGGCGCCGGCGCGCCCAAGCCGGGCGAGGGGCCGAGCCTGGAGGAGCGCGAGAACGGCTTCTACGACATCCTGTTCGTGGGCATCGACGCCGACGGCCGGAAGATCCAGGTCTCCGTGAAGGGGGATCGCGACCCCGGCTATGGCTCGACCTCCAAGATGATGGCCGAGACCGCGATCCAGCTGATCCAGACCCCGGCGACGCCGGGCGGGGTGTGGACCCCGGGGGCGGCCCTGGGGGTCCCCCTGATCACGAGGCTGGCCGCCCATGCGGGCCTGGCCTTCACGGACGAGACCGCCTAGCCGGCGGTCGCCGGCTTCACCCGTCCGTCCTCGGGCCTCTGGATGCGGGGCCCGAGGTTCTCGATCACCGCGCGGGCGTCGAAGGTCTCGGGGTCGTCCGCCTTCTTGGGGCCCTTGCCCAGGACGATCTCGGCCGAGGCGGTGAACTTCTCGACGGTGGAGACGTCCATCGACGGGCGCGCGAACGCGCTGTCTAGCCAGGGGTCGTAGGTCCGCCAGCCATAGGGGCCGTAGTACCGCCAGTAGGGGCTCCAGTAGGGCAGGGGGGTCGGCCCAGGATCGACCCTGGCGGAGGTCTTCCGGTCGGTATCCCGGGTGACCAGGGTGAAGGTGTCAAAGCCGTTCGCCAGGGTCAGCTCCGCCGCCCTGTAGGCCAGGTAGAGCTCGACGGTCTCGCGGGAGGTCAGGCTGTTGCCGGTGAAGGTCACGCGGTGCCGCCCGGGCTCGATCCGGACGTCGGAGTACCCGCCCAGGCCCGGCGCGCTCTCCAGCAGGGGCTGGTAGGGCGTCGCGGTCGAGCAGGCGCCGAGGGCTGCGGAGAGGCAGAGGCCGGCGGCGAGGACAAGGCTCTTCAGGCGCATGGGAAGCTCCCGTGAAGGACGAGCCCCGAAGCTGGGGCTCGTCTCCGGCGAAAGTATGGCCGCCGCCTCAGGCGAGGAGCGACAGGACGGCCTTGCCCAGGGCGCCGAAAAGGAGGACCGCCGTCGCGAGGGTCTGGACCATGAAGCCCAGCTCCCGCTTGTCGGCGGCGGCGGAGTAGCCGAGGGCGTACAGGATCCGGCCGACGATCCAGACCAGGCCCAGGGCCGCCGCCGGCAGGTCGCCCCAGTAGTGGGCGAAGAGCCACAGGGAGCCCAGGAAGATAGGCAGCCATTCCAGGGTGTTGCCCTGGACGCGCAGGTAGCGCTCCAGCATGGGGTCGCCGGACATGGCCGGCGCGGCGACGCCGGACCTGCGGCGGGCGCCGCCCACCCTGACCCCCATCCAGACATAGGCCAGGAGGGCGAGAAGGGTGACGACGGCGGTGGCGTTCGGGAAGCTCATGGAAATTCCTCCGGTTTGACCGGAGGGTGACATGACCCGCGCCCGGGGGGAACTACCCCCCGGTCCGGCGGTCCCGGCGGGCCTGGACCCTCAGGCGCAGGGCGTTGAGCTTGATGAAGCCGGCGGCGTCGCGGTGGTCGTAGGCCACCCGGCCCTCCTCGAAGGTGACGAGGTCCTGGTCATAGAGGGACCAGGGGCTGGTCCGGCCGATCACGGTGACATTGCCCTTGTAGAGCTTGACCCGGACCTGGCCGGTCACGTGCTTCTGCGACAGGTCGATCGCCGCCTGCAGCATCTCGCGCTCGGGGGCGAACCAGAAGCCGTTGTAGATCAGGCTGGCGTAGCGGGGCATCAGCTCGTCCTTCAGGTGCATGGACCCGCGGTCGAGGGTGATGGACTCGATGCCCCGATGGGCGGCCAGGAGGATGGTCCCGCCCGGGGTCTCGTAGACGCCCCGGGACTTCATGCCCACGAAGCGGTTCTCCACCAGGTCCAGCCGGCCGATCCCGTTGTCGTGGCCCAGCTGGTTGAGCCGGGTCAGCAGGGTCGCCGGGCTCATCCGTACGCCGTCGATGGCCACGGGGTCGCCGCCCTCGAAATCCAGGGTGATGATGGTCGGCTCATCCGGGGCCGCTTCGGGCGAGATGGTGCGCATGTGCACGAATTCCGGCGCCTCCACGGCCGGATCCTCCAGCACCTTGCCCTCCGACGAGGAGTGCAGGAGGTTGGCGTCGACGCTGAAGGGCGCCTCGCCGCGCTTGTCCTTGGTGATCTGGATCTGGTGCTTCTCGGCGAAGTCCAGAAGGGCCTCGCGGGACTTGAAGTCCCATTCCCGCCAGGGCGCGATCACGTGGATGTCCGGCTCAAGGGCGTAATAGCCGAGCTCGAAGCGGACCTGGTCATTGCCCTTGCCTGTGGCGCCGTGGCTGACGGCGTCCGCGCCGGTCTGGCGGGCGATGTCTATCTGCTTCTTGGCGATCAGAGGGCGGGCGATGGAGGTGCCCAGGAGGTACTGGCCCTCATAGACGGTGTTGGCCCGGAACATGGGGAAGACGTAGTCGCGGACGAATTCCTCGCGCACGTCCTCGATGAAGATGTTCTCGGGCTTGACCCCGGCGGCCAGGGCCTTGGCCCGCGCCGGCTCGATCTCCTCGCCCTGGCCCAGGTCGGCGGTGAAGGTCACCACCTCGGCGCCGTACTCGGTCTGGAGCCACTTCAGGATGATGGATGTGTCCAGTCCGCCGGAATAGGCGAGGACGACCTTCTTGATGTCACGCTTGCTCATGGGAACAAGTCTAGGCCAGCAATCACGAAATTTGATTGCGAAAATACCACCTCAGGATATCAGATTAGCAGAAAATATCGCTGGATAAGAAATATGGCCGATAATCTGCCAGTGCGCTTGGACACCATAGACCGCCGCATTCTCCGCGCCCTGCAGAGGGACGGTCGGATCCAGAACAACGAACTTGCGGCGGAGGTCGGGCTCTCGCCTTCACCCTGCCTGAGGCGGGTGCGCCGTCTGGAGGAGGCAGGGGTGATCGACCGCTATGTGGCGGTCTTGGACGGGGCCAGGATCGGCGTCGGCCTGACGGTCTTCGCCCGGGTCTGGTTCAAGACCCAGGATGCGGAACAGACGCAGAAGTTCGCCGAGACCGTCCGGCAGTTTCCCGAAGTCGTCGAGTGCTACCTGACCACCGGCGATTGCGACGCCCTCCTGCGGATCGTGACGGCCGACCTCAACACCTACTGGCGGTTCCAGGCCGATCACCTGACCCGGATTCCCAGCGTGCAGAGCGTCAAGACCGACGTGCCGATGGAAACCATCAAGCGCAGCCTGGCCCTGCCGATACCCTGAAGTCCCGATCCCCGGGCCCCGGCGCGCCGCCCTGCCGGCGGGTCAGACGGTGACCTGGGTGCCCAGCTCGACCACGCGGCCCGGCGGGATCTTGAAGAAGTCCGTGGGGTTGGCGGCGTTGCGCATCAGGAAGATGAAGAGCTTGTCCTGCCACAGGGGCATGCCTGAGCTGGCGGAGGGGACGACCGAGCGGCGCCCGAGGAAGAAGCTCGTGGCCATGATGTCGAACTTCAGGCCCTGCTGGCGGCAGAGGGTCAGGGCCTTCGGAATGTTCGGGCTTTCCATGAAGCCATAGGAGATGGTCAGCTTCCGGAAGTCGTCATTCACCGGCTCGATACGGATCCTGTCCTCGTCGCGCACACGGGGGGTCTGCGCCGTGACCACGGTCAGGATGACGTTGCGCTCATGCAGCACCTTGTTGTGCTTGAGGTTGTGCATCAGGGCGACGGGGGCGACGTCGGGGTCGGAGGTCAGGAAGACCGCGGCGCCGGAGGCCCTGTGCGGCGGGCGCGCCTGGAGCATCTCGGTGAGCTCAGACAGGGCCACGGAGTCCTGCCGGGTCTTCTCGGCGAGGATCCGGGTGCCGGTGTGCCAGGTCCACATGATCACCACCATGAGGGCGCCCGCCACCAGGGGCAGCCAGGCGCCCTGGGGCAGCTTGAGCATGTTCGACGAGATGAACACCAGGTCCAGCGCCCCGAAGCCCGCGGCCGCCAGGGCCGCCAGCCAGAGCGGCTTCTTCCAGAGGTGCCGGATGATCACGAAGAACAGCAGGGTGTCCACGAACATGGAGCCGGTCACGGCGATCCCGTAGGCCGCCGCCAGGTTGGAGGAGGTCTGGAAGGTCACCAGGAGGAGGATCACGCCCACCATCAGGAAGGTGTTGACCTGGGGCACATAAATCTGCCCGGCCTGGGTCTCCGAGGTCCGGCGGATGTCGATCCGCGGCAGCAGGCCCAGCTGCACCGCCTGCTGCGTCATGGAGAAGGCGCCCGTGATCACCGCCTGGCTGGCGATCACGCTGGCCGCCGTGGCCATCAGCAGGACAGGCCAGTAGATCACTGTCGGCACCATGCCGAAGAAGGGGTTCTCGCGAAGCTCCGGGCGGGCCAGCACCATCGCCCCCTGGCCGAGATAATTCAGGAGCAGGGACGGAAGGACCAGGAAGAGCCACCCGGCGCGGATCGGCGACCTTCCGAAATGCCCCATGTCGGCATACAGGGCCTCGGCCCCGGTCACCGCGAGGAAGACGCTGCCCAGGATGACGAAGCCGACGAAGCCGTTGTCCAGCAGGAAGAGCACGCCGTAGTGGGGCAGGAGGCCCCGGAGGACAGAGGGGCTGTCGAAGATGTGATAGAGGCCCAGGCCCCCCAGGATCAGGAACCAGGCGGCCGTGATCGGTCCGAAGGCCCGGGCGATGCTGGCCGTCCCCCGGGACTGGACGACGAACAGGGTCACCAGGATGGCCGCGGAGATCGGCAGGACCAGCGCCCCGAGCTCAGGGCTGACCCCCGGGGCGTCCCTCAGTCCCTCGACCGCGCCAAGCACGGAAATGGCCGGGGTGATGACCCCGTCGCCGTAGAAGAGCGCCGCCCCGACCATGCCGAGGAAAAGGACCGCGCCGGAGCGTTTGGACAGGGCCCGCTGGGCCAGGGCCATGAGGGCCAGGGTCCCGCCTTCACCCTTGTTGTCGGCCCGCATCAGGAAGGCGACATACTTGACGGTGACCACCAGGATCAGGGCCCAGGTGATCAGGGAGACCACGCCCAGGACGGACAGTTCCGAGGGTACATCCGCCCGGGAATGGGCCAGGGCCTCCCGCATGGCGTAGAGCGGACTGGTCCCGATGTCGCCGAAAACGACGCCCAGGGCGCCCAGGGCCAGGGCGAGGAATCCCTCTTTCTGGCCGTGCGCGCCATCCGCCGCCGCAGGAGCCGCACCGCCGGAAGACTCAGCCGGATCCGCCATGTCTGTCCCCGAGAGGCCTTCGCCCCGCCGCGGCGGCCCCATGCCGTCGTGCGGGGGGCGCGATACACCCTTTCCCCGGCGGGTTCAATGCAGCGTCCCTGGGGCCGGGCCGGTCTTGCGTCGCCGCCCGGGAACGGCCAAATCAACGGCATGTTCATCCAGACCGAACCGACACCCAATCCGCAGGTCCTGAAGTTCCTGCCCGGCCGCACCGTGATGGAGTCCGGATCCCAGGACTTCCGCTCCGCAGACGAAGCCGCCGCTTCGGCCCTGGCGGCCGAGATCTTCGCCCTGGAAGGCGTCAACCGGGTCTTCTTTGGCGGCGATTTCCTGACCGTCGGGAAGATCGCCTCGGCGGACTGGGACCACCTCAAGGCGCCGGTCCTGGCGGCCATCATGGATCACTTCACTTCGGGCCGGCCCCTGTTCGAGGCGGCGTCCGGAGCCGACGGCGAGGCGGAGGTCTATGAGGGCGAAACGGCCCAGGTGGTCGCCGAGATCCGCGAGCTCCTCGACACCCGAATCCGCCCCGCCGTGGCCCGCGACGGCGGCGACATCCTCTTCGACCGCTTCGAGCCGGACAGCGGTACGGTCTGGCTCCACATGCGCGGGGCCTGCGCCGGGTGTCCTTCGTCCTCAGCCACCCTGAAGGCCGGGGTGGAGAACATGCTCAAGCACTATGTGCCCGAGGTGGTGCGGGTCGAGCAGACCCTCTAGGCCGGCGTGCGCGTCCTCGCCCTCGACACCTGCCTCTCGGCCTGTTCCGTCGCCGTCCTTGATGGCGACCGCATAGCCGCCGCCGCGAGCGAGGCCATGGAGCGCGGCCACCAGGAGCGCCTCGCCCCCATGGCCGCCGGGGTGATGGAAGAGGCGGGCCTGACCTTCGCCGCCCTCGACCGGATCGCCGTGACCCTCGGGCCGGGCTCCTTCACAGGCCTGCGCGTGGGCCTGGCCTTCGCCAAGGGCCTGGGCCTGGCCCTCGGGCGGCCGGTGATCGGTCTCGGCTGCCTGGAGGTCCTGGCGGCGCCCTTCGCCGGAGCGCCGGGGCGGACCCTCGCCCTCCTGCCGGGACGGGGCGATGCGGTTTGCAGCCAGGTCTTCGAGGCCGGCGCCGCGCTTGGCGAACCCGCCCTTGGTCCCGTCTCCGACCTTGGCCTGCTGGCGCCCATCGCCAGGATCGTCGGGGCGGCGGACCTGGCCGCGGACGCCCTGGCGGGCGCCGAGCGCCAGCCCTCCGCCTTCCCGGACATCGCCCTCGCCGCCCGGCTCGCCGTCCACCGGCCGCCGGCGCCCCTCCATCCCCTCTACATGCGCCCGCCCGACGCCCGCCTGCCGGGCGGCCGGGTCCCGACATGAGCGTCCGCCGCGCGGGCCCCGCCGACCTGGCCGACCTGGCCGATCTCCACGCCGCCGCCTTCTCGCCCGGCTGGAGCGCGTCGGAGATCGCCGCCCTGGACGCCCTGGTCCTGATCGAGGACGGGGCCGGCCTTGTCCTGGTCCGGACCGTGGCGGGTGAGGCGGAGGTCCTCACCATCGGGGTCCGGCCAGAGGCGCGGGGCGCCGGCGCCGGCGCCCGCCTTCTCGCCGCGGCCATTGAGGCCGCCCGGTCAGAGGGCGCGGACTCGGTCTTCCTGGAGGTCGCCGAGGACAACACTCCCGCCCGCCGGCTCTACGCCGGGGCGGGCTTCGAGGAGGTCGGCCGCCGTCGCGGCTACTATCCGCGTCCCGGATCGGGCGCCGCAGACGCCCTTGTCCTCAGGCGAGCGCTTAACACGACGCCCTGAAGCCCTTATCCTGAGCCGCAGGAGACCCCGTCTTGGACCGTATCGAGAACCTCTGCATCGCCAAGGGCATGCGCATGACCGAGCAGCGCAGGGTGATCGCGCGCGTGCTTTCCGCCGCCCAGGACCACCCCGACGTCGAGGAGCTGCATCGTCGCGCCCACGCCGTGGACCCGCGCATCTCCATCGCCACGGTCTATCGCACCGTCCGCCTCTTCGAGGAGGCCGGCATCCTCTCCCGCCTGGACTTCCGCGACGGCCGATCCCGATACGAGGAGGCCTCGGACGCGCATCACGACCACCTGATCGACATGACCACCGGCAAGGTGATCGAGTTCGTGGATCCGGAGATCGAGGCGCTGCAGGAAGCCATCGCCCGCCGCCTGGGGTATCGGCTGGTGGATCACCGTCTCGAACTTTACGGCCTTCCGGTCGATGAGTGATCCCCAGGCGCCGGCGCCGCGGCGGCTCTACATCCGCACCTATGGCTGCCAGATGAACGTCTATGACAGCGAGCGCATGGCCGATGTCCTGGCGCCGCTGGGCTACGCCATGACCGAGCGGCCCGAAGACGCGGACCTCGTCGTCCTGAACACCTGCCATATCCGGGAAAAGGCCACGGAAAAGGTCTATTCCGAACTGGGCCAGCTTAAGGCCCTGAAGACCGAGCGCGCCGCCGCGGGACTTGGCATGACCATCGCCGTCGCGGGCTGCGTGGCCCAGGCCGAGGGCGAGGAAATCCTGCGCCGGCAGCCCGCCGTCGACCTTGTCGTGGGGCCGCAGGCCTATCACCAGCTGCCCGAGCTGATCGCCCGCACCCACCGGGCGCGGGGGGAGCGCCTGTCCGCCGACTTCGCCCCCGAGGCCAAGTTCGACGCCCTGGGCGCCGACCGCACCACCTCGGGCGTCACCGCCTTCCTCACCGTCCAGGAGGGCTGCGACAAGTTCTGCACCTTCTGCGTGGTGCCCTATACGCGCGGCGGCGAATGGTCCCGGCCGGCCGAGGCCATCCTGGCCGAGGCCCGGAGCCTGGCGGCCCGCGGCGTGCGGGAGGTCACCCTGCTGGGGCAGAACGTCAACGCCTGGTCGGGCGAGGGCGGCCTGGGCGGCCTGGCCCGCCAGCTGGCCCGGATCGAGGGCCTGGACCGCATCCGCTACACCACCAGCCACCCGCGCGACATGGACGACGACCTGATCGCCGCCCATGCCGAACTGCCCCAGCTGATGCCCTACCTGCACCTGCCGGTTCAGTCCGGGTCAGACCGCATCCTCAAGGCCATGAACCGCGGCCATACCGCCGAGTCCTACCTGCGCCTGGTGGAGAGGATCCGCGCCGCCCGGCCCGACATCGCCCTGTCCGGCGACTTCATCGTCGGCTTTCCCGGCGAGCGGGAGTCCGACTTCGAGGCGACCCTCGCCCTGGTGCGGGATGTGGGGTACGCCTCCGCCTTCACCTTCAAGTACTCCCGGAGGCCGGGGACGCCCGCCGCCGCCCAGCCGGGACAGGTGGACGAGGCCGTCAAGGACGAACGCCTGGCGCGCCTGAACGCCCTCATTGAATCCCAGCAAAGGGCGTTCAACGCCGCCCAGGAGGGCCGCGTCCTGCCGGTGCTGTTCGAGAAGCCCGGTCGCCACCCCGGCCAGCTCTCCGGCCGCAGTCCCTACCTTCAGGCCGTCCACTGCGACGGGCCGGCCGAGCTCATCGGCCGCATCGCCCCTGTGCGCATTGACGCTGCGGCGCGGATGAGCCTTTCGGGAACCCTCCTGACCGAAGCCCAGCCCGCATGAGCCGGACAGCGGAGTTCGTCACCCTGTCCGAGGCCGCCGCCCGCGCGGTGGCCGGCCCCTCGAGCCGTCACGCCGCCCTGATCGAGGACGCCTTCGACGTCCTGGTCGAGACCCCCGGCGGCGGCGTCTCCCTGACGGGAGACACCCGCGGGCGCGCGTCGGCGAAGCGGGTGGTGGAGGCCCTGGCCCTGCGCGCGGAACGGGGCTTGGAGGTCGCCGAGGCGGACGTCCGGGTGGCTATCGGCCAGGCCCGGACGGGCCGGGGATCGCCCCCCGGCGCCCTGCCGTCCGGCCGTCGCGGCCCGGTGTCCCCGCGCACCCCGGCCCAGGCCCGCTACCTCGACACCCTGGCCAAATGCGACCTGGTCTTCGGACTCGGCCCGGCGGGGACCGGCAAGACCTTCCTGGCCGTGGCGGCGGGCGTCGGCGCCCTCCTGCGCGGCGACGTCGACCGGCTGATCGTCTCCCGCCCGGCCGTGGAGGCCGGCGAGCGCCTGGGCTTCCTCCCCGGCGACCTGACCGAGAAGGTCGACCCCTACATGGCCCCGGTCTGGGAGGCCCTGACCGACATCCTGGGCGCGGACCAGTTCCGTCGCCGCCGCGAGAAGGGCGAGATCGAACTGGCGCCCATCGCCTTCATGCGCGGCCGGACCCTCTCCCACGCCTATGTCATCGTTGACGAGGCGCAGAATTGCTCGCGCATGCAGATGCGCATGGTCCTGACGCGCCTGGGCGAGGGGGCGAAGATGGTCGTCACCGGCGATCCCAGCCAGATCGACCTGCCCCACCCCCGGGACTCGGGCCTGGCCCACGCCGTCTCCCTCCTGGAAGGCGAGAAGGGGATCGGGGTCGCCCGGTTCGGGCCGGAGGACGTGGTCCGTCACCCCCTGGTCGAGCGGATCGTCCGGGCCTACGAGGCCGACGGTCGCCGGCCGGACCCGGGGTCGTGAACCCCGCCGAGCATCCGGACGGGATCGAGGTCCTGGTCGAGGACGAGGCCTGGCAGAAGGCCCTTCCCGGCGCCTGCGACCTGGCCGTCCGCGCCGCCGAGGCGGCCCTGGCGGCGGCCGGCGCCCGGGGCGGCCTCGCCATCCTGTTGGCCGATGACGCCCGGCTGGCCGAGCTGAACCTCGCCTTCCGGTCCAAGCCGGGGCCCACCAACGTCCTGTCCTTCCCGGCTCCGCAGAATCCCGAGGGCTGGCTGGGCGATGCGGCCCTGGCCTACGGGACCTGCCGGCGCGAGGCCGAGGCCCAGGGCAAGCGCCTCGAGCACCACCTGCAACATCTCGTGGCGCACGGGGTGCTGCATCTTGTAGGCTACGACCATGAGGGCGACGCCGAAGCGGCGGAGATGGAGGCCCTCGAAGTGAAGATCCTGGCGGACCTTGGGGCGCCTGACCCCTACGCCGCCGAAAGAGGAGGCCATGGCCAGTCGTGACGCGCCCGCCCCGGAGGGGCGACAGGGACGGGGTCCCGGAGGCTGGCTGCGCCGGCTGTTCGGGGCCCGCAGCCAGGATACGTCCGCCACGGCGGCGGAGGCCCTCACGGAATCCGCAGGGGGCCGCCTGGTCGACCAGGCCCAGGCCTTCCAGACGCTCCGGGTGGATGACGTCATGACGCCCAGGGCCGACATTGTCGCCGTGGAGGTGGATACGCCCTTTGACGAGGTGGTCGCCCGCTTCCTTGACGCTGAACATTCCCGCATGCCGATCTATCGCGAGACCCTCGACGACCCCCTGGGCGTCGTCCACGTCAAGGACGTCTTCAAGCAGATGGCCACCGGCGCCCGGCCCAAGGCCCGGCGAGGCGGGGCCGCGGACTCCGGCCTCATGCGCCTCAAGCGCGACGCCCTCTATGTCCCGGCCTCCATGCGCGCCGCGGACCTGTTGCTGCGCATGCAGGCCACCCGGACCCACATGGCCCTGGTGATCGACGAGTTCGGCGGCACGGACGGGCTCGTGACCCTGGAGGACCTGGTCGAGGCCGTGGTCGGAGAGATCGACGACGAGCACGACGAGGCCCAGGTCGCCGGGGTCCAGCAGCGGACGGAGGGCGTCTTCGAGGCCGACGCCCGGGCGCCGCTCGAGGAGCTGGAGGCGGCCCTCGGCCGCGACCTGGCCCCCCCCGACCTCGACGAGGAGATCGACACGGTGGGCGGGCTCGTGGCCGCCGTCGCGGGTCGCCTGCCGCGGCGGGGCGAGGTCATCGCCTATCCGGAGGGCTACGAGATCCAGGTCCTCGACGCCGATCCGCGGCGGATCAAGCGGGTTCGGATCCGCCCTGCGCCGCCTCCGCCCGCCGTGGACGCGGACTGACCTTGCCAAGCCGCGCCTCTGCTGCGGCCGCTCTCGCCGCCCTGGCGGGAGGCCTCCTTGCGGCCCTCGCCTTTCCGCCCATTGGTTTCCTGCCGGGCCTTGCGGGGTTCGCGCTCGTCCTTTGGTCCCTGTCCCGGCCCGCGCCGCATCCGGTGCGCGCCGCCGCGCTCAGGGGAGGCCTCGCGGGCCTGGGCTACTTCGCCGTCTCGGTGAGCTGGATCGTCGAGCCCTTCCTGGTGGACGAGCGCACCTATGGGTGGATGGCGCCTTTCGCCCTGGTCCTGATGGCGGGCGGACTTTCGCTCTTCTGGGCCGCGGCGGGGGCGGCATGGCGGCGTTTCGGGGCCCGAGGGCTTCCCGGCCTCCTGACCTTCGCCGCCTGCCTGTCGGGCGCGGAGTGGCTGCGCGGGCACGTGCTCACCGGATTTCCCTGGAACCTGCCCGGCGAGGCCTGGCCCGCCGGTTCGCCCCTCTCGCAGGGCGCGGCCCTGGTCGGCGCCTACGGCCTGACCTGGGCGACCCTGGTCCTCTGCGCCTCGCCCGCCTGGATCCTCGGCCCCGGCGACCAGGTTCGCCGCGCCGCCCGGGCTGCGGCCGTCGCCATCGCCTTCCTGGCCCTCCACGCCTGGGGCCAGGCGTGGATCGCCGCCGCCCCCGCCGCGCCTTCAGGGCCCCTGGTGCGGATCGTCCAGGCCGATATCGACCAGAAGACCAAGTGGCGCCCCGAGAACCTCGAGGGCATCTTCAGGACCTATCTCGACCTGACCGCCCGGCCCTCGGCGACGCCACCCGCCCTGGTCATCTGGCCCGAGGGCGCCCTGCCTGCGGTGATCAATGACCTCCTGGCTCCGGGTTCGCCCTGGCGCGCCGCCCTGGCCCAGGCCCTCGCGCCGGGTCAGGTCCTGGCCATGGGCGCCAACCGGGTGGAACTGGATCCCGGGGACGCGCTCGCCTACCACAACAGCCTCATCTTCCTTGAGGGAACCGGCCAGGACCTGGCCCTCGCCGGCGTCTACGACAAGCACCGGCTTGTGCCCTTCGGCGAGTTCATGCCCCTCGGCGACCTGGCCGGGCGGATCGGCCTGCGCAGCCTAGTCCACATGCCCGAGGACTTCACCGCCGGACCGCCGCCGGCGCCCCTGTCGATCCCGGGCCTTCCCGCCGTCCAGCCCATGATCTGCTATGAAGCCCTCTTCCCGGGCTTCACCCGCGTCGCCGCCATCCGGGGCGGGAGCCGGCCGGACTGGATCCTGAACGTCTCCAATGACGCCTGGTTCGGCCGCGCCTCGGGGCCCTGGCAGCATCTCAACATCGCTCGTTACCGGGCCATCGAGGAAGGCCTGCCCATCGTCCGCTCCACCCCGACCGGGGTCTCGGCGGTGATCGATTCCAGCGGTCGGACCGTGGGGCCTGTCCTCGGACTGGGCGCCTCCGGCGTAATCGACCTGCCCCTGCCGCCGCCGCGTCCGCCAACGCCCTACGCCCGCTTGGGCGACCTGCCCTTCCTGCTGCTCCTCGTGCTGTCCGCCGCCCTTGCAGGACATAAAGAAATCTTTATAGGTCTGGCCAACCGCCGGCGCCGCTCCAGGGCGCGCCGCGATCCAGACGGAGCCGTCCCGTGACCCGCCCCTCCTACATCTTCACCAGCGAAAGCGTTTCCGAAGGCCATCCGGACAAGGTCGCCGACCGGATCTCCGATACGGTCGTGGACGCCTTCATCGCCGCCGATCCCGAAGCCCGGGTGGCCTGCGAGACCCTGGTCACCACCAACCGCATCATCCTGGCGGGCGAGGTGCGCGCCTCGCGTCCCGGCGCCGGCAAGGCCGAGAACAAGGCCTTCACCCGCGAGCTGATCTCGTCCCTCGAGCCCCGCGTCCGGGCCGCCGTCAAGGACATCGGCTACGAACAGAAGGGCTTTCACTGGGACAAGGCGAAGTACGCCTGCCACCTGCATGGCCAGTCCGCCGACATCGCCCAGGGCGTGGATGCGACCAACTCCAAGGATGAAGGCGCCGGCGACCAGGGCATCATGTTCGGCTACGCCTGCGACGAGACCCCCGAGCTGATGCCGGCGACCCTGCAGTACTCGCACGAGATCCTGCGCCGCCTGGCCGCCGCCCGGCACTCCGGCGAGATGCCCTTCCTGGAGCCGGACGCCAAGAGCCAGGTCACCCTGGCCTACGAGAACGGCCGGCCCGTCGCGGTCACCCAGCTGGTCATCTCCACCCAGCACGCCAAGCGCATCGGCCTGAGGCTGGCCACCCCGGCCCGGGTGAAGGAGGCCATCCGGCCCCTGGTGGAGAGCGTCTTCCCGGACGGCCTCCTGAACCGGAAGACGGTCTGGCACGTCAACCCCACCGGCCGCTTCGTCCAGGGCGGACCCGACGGCGACGCCGGCCTCACCGGTCGCAAGATCATCGTCGACACCTACGGCGGCGCGGCCCCGCATGGCGGCGGCGCCTTTTCGGGCAAGGACCCGACCAAGGTGGACCGCTCGGCCGCCTACGCCTGCCGGTACCTCGCCAAGAACGTGGTCGCCGCCGGCCTCTCCCGTCGCTGCACGATCCAGATCAGCTACGCCATCGGCGTCTCCACCCCGCTCAGCTTCTACGTCGATCTCCATGGCGAGGGGCAGGTTGACCCGGCGAAGCTGGAGAAGGCGCTGCCCGAGATGATCGGCGGGGCGACCCCGGCGGCCATCCGGCGTCACCTTGGGCTTAACCGCCCGATCTACGCCCGGACCGCGGCCTACGGCCATTTCGGCCGCGAGCCGGACTCCGACGGCGGCTTCTCCTGGGAGCGCACGGACCTGGTGGACGCCCTCAAGGGCCTGGCCTGACCGCCGCGTGGAGACCCCGCCGCCCCTGCGGTCCTTCGGACGGATCCGCTCGCGCACCCTGAAGCCGCGGCAGGCCTCCCTGATGGAGACCCTGCTGCCGGGGCTGCGCCCGCCAGCGGAGGGGCCCATCGATCCCGCCGCCCTCATGCCGGGCGCCCGCGAGACTTGGTTGGAGATCGGCTTTGGCGGCGGCGAGCACATGGCCGCCCAGGCCGCGGCCCGGCCCGACGTGCTGGTCCTGGGCGCCGAGCCCTTCCTCAACGGGGTCGCCAGCGCCCTGCGGCACGTCGACGAGGCGGGCCTGAGGAACGTCCGGATCCATGACGGCGACGCCCGCGACCTGATGTCGCGCCTGCCGGACGCCTGCCTCGACCGCCTCTTCGTCCTGTTCCCCGACCCCTGGCAGAAGGCCCGGCACCACAAGCGCCGCCTGGTGAGCCCAGCCTTCGCCGACGAGGCGGCTCGTCTCCTCAAGCCGGGGGGACGGCTGCGCCTCGCCACCGACTGGGCGGACTACGCCGACCAGATGCTGAGGGTCCTGCTGGCCGAGCCCCGTTTCGAATGGCCCGCCCGGAGCGCCGCGGACTGGCGCGAGGCCCCTGCCGACCATGTGCGGACCCGCTACGAGGCCAAGCGCCTGGGGGACTGCGAACCTGTCTGGCTGGACTTCGTCCGGCGCCCGGACTGACCCTGGCCCGCCTCAGGCGGCGTCCAGGCAGATGACCCGCGCCACGCGCAGGTCGCGCCTGAGGCTGTCGGCCACGATCCCGTAGTTGGTGGTGGTCACCGACTCCCCCACCGCCCCCGCCTGAGGCCGCTCATTGGCGGCCTTCAGGGCGTTGACCAGGGTCTCCGGCGAGGTGGTGTAGATGCGGCCCCGGCGTGGGGACTCCGCCACGGTGACGCCGATGACCCGTCCGGCGTCATCCAGGGCGGGCGCTCCCGAAAGGCCGGCCAGGCTGCCCCGGAGCTGGTCCGTCCGCCCGGTCTCCGCCCAGACCAGGACCGGTTCGGTCCGCTCGCCGTGACCCCGGATCACCATGTTCTCCCGCCCGATGAGGCGTGAGGTCGCCTCGCCGGGCCGGCCCTGTGGGAAGCCGGGATGGTAGGCCCGGTCGCCCCGCCTCAGGGTCCGTCCCACCGCCACGGGCAGGGCGGCGGCCCCGCCTTCGGTGGTCAGGACCGCGACCTCGCCCTTCGGGTCGATCCGCACCTCTGCGGCCACGCCGCGTCCCTCCCCCACGACCACGGCGGCGCGCCGGCAGCCGTCCACGACATGTCGGGCGGTGATCCAGACCCCGCGCTCATCGATGGAGAAGGCTGTGCCGGACCCCGGTTCGGGCGTGGCGGGCGCATCGACGATCACCGAGGGATCGAAGGGCGAGGCGGGCCCCAGGGGCAGGCCGTCGCCCGCCGCCGGCGGCGGGGGCGGCGGGGGCGCGTCCGCCCGCTCGCGCCGGGCGACGGCCACGATGACGACAGCCACGATGATGGCCAGGTAGACCAGCCAGTCGTTGAGGCGCGGAAAGTGCACGCCGGCCTCCTACCCCGCGACGGCGGCGGCCAGGATGACGGCCGAGGCCAGCTTGGCGCCGGCCAGGAGGGCCGCTGCGGCCATCTCGCCGTGCTGGATCCGCTCGGGCAGTCCCTTCAGGAGCAGGTCCACCAGCCGGAAGACCAGAAGCTGCACCACGACGGTGGGCGCTCCCCACATGATGATCTCCAGCAGGGAGGCCGAGGCGGTCATGGCCGCCGCCAGGGGCAGGGCCAGGCCGGCCAGGACGCCGCCGAAGGAGATGGCGGCGGCGGTGTTTCCCTCGCGGATCAGGGCGATCTCCCGGTGCGGAGTCAGGAGGGCGTAGAGCGCGGCTCCGGCCGCCAGGATCAGGAGGGTCGCGGCGGCGTGCAGGAGGGCCAGGGGAAAGCCCGCCGCGAAGGCCAGGATCTCGGGGGAGGCGATGGGGGTGGGCATGCGATCTCCGTTCAGTCGGGTGTCCCGGGCGCGGCGTCGACTTCCGGCCCGGAGGCCTCCTCGGCGGCCCGTTCCCGGGCGCGGCGGACAGACGCGCGCTCCTTCTCGCTCTCGCTCTTCAGTTGTCCGCAGGCGGCCAGGATGTCGCGCCCGCGGGGCGTGCGGATGGGCGAGGCGTAGCCGGCCCGGTTCAGGATGGCGGCGAAGGCCTCGATGGCGCCCCAGTCCGAGCAGGCGTAGGGGCTGCCCGGCCAGGGGTTGAAGGGGATGAGGTTGATCTTGGCGGGGATGCCGGCCAGCAGCTTGACCAGGGCGCGGGCCTCGGCCGGGCTGTCATTGACCCCCTTCAGCATGACGTACTCGAAGGTCACCCTGCGCGCGTTTCCCAGGCCGGGATAGGCCCGGATCCCGTCCATGAGCTCGGCGATCGGGTACTTCCGGTTCAGGGGCACCAGCTCGTCGCGCAGGGGGTCGTTGGTGGCGTGGAGCGAGATGGCCAGCATGGCCTGGGTCCGCTCGCCCAGGGCCTTCAGCTGGGGGACCACCCCTGAGGTCGAGACGGTGATCCGCCGGCGGGAGATGGCGATCCCCTCATGGTCGGCGATGATGTCGATGGCGTCTGCCACGCTGTCGAGATTGTAGAGCGGCTCGCCCATGCCCATGAAGACGATGTTGGAGAGCCGCCGGTCCTCCTTGGGCGAGGGCCATTCGCCCAGCTCGTCCCGGGCCACCTGGACCTGGGCGACGATCTCGGCGGCGGTCAGGTTGCGCACCAGGGGCTGTGTGCCCGTGTGGCAGAAGGTGCAGTTCAGGGTGCAGCCCACCTGGCTGGAGACGCACAGGGCGCCCGACCGGCCCACGTCCGGGATGAAGACGGTCTCGACCTCGACGCCGGGCGCCATGCGGATGAGCCACTTCCGGGTCCCGTCCACCGAGACCTGGCGCTCGACCACCTCGGGGCGGGACAGGTCGAAGGCGTCGGCCAGGGCCGCCCGCAGCTCCTTGGCCACGTCGGTCATCAGGGCGAAGTCGGTGACCCCGTAGTGGTGCATCCAGCGCCAGAGCTGGGTGGCGCGCATCCGCGCCTTGGCCTGGGGCACAAGCCCCGCCTCGACGAGGGCGTCGGCCAGGCCCTGGCGGGTCAGGCCGGTCAGGTTCGGCCGCCGCGCAGGGGCGGCGCCCGCCTCGCGGGCCCGGGAAAGATCAAGGGTGACGGTCACGGAAGCCTCGGCGCCAGGAGGCCGGAATATAGGCGAGGCCGGGACGCCCGCCAAATCCTGCGATTCCCGGCTGCACGAGGCTTCCGCGCGCCGGGCGGCTGGGCTAGCGTGCGCGGCCATCGCCTTTGGCGCGAGAAACAAGGGGAGAGAGACATGAAAGCGGTCCTGAGCAAGGTCGTCGGCGGGCCCGAGACCCTGGTGATCGAGGATGTGCCGGCCCCCGAGCTGCGCCCCGGCTGGGCGCGCGTGAAGGTGAAGGCCGTGGGCATCAACTTCCCCGACGTGCTGATCATCGAGGACAAGTACCAGTCCAAGCCGCCCCGTCCCTTCGCCCCCGGCGGGGAAGTGTCGGGCATCGTCACCGAGGTCGCCCCGGGCGTCACCGAGGTGAAGGTGGGCGACCGGGTCCTGGCCCAGATCGGCCACGGCGGCCTGGTCGAGGAGATCGTCGCCCCCGCCGGGCGGCTGACCCCGATCCCGGACTCCATGCCCTATGACGAGGCCGCCGCCTTCATCCTGACCTACGGCACCTCCTACCACGCCCTGAAGGATCGGGGTCATCTCAAGGCTGGCGAGACCATGCTGGTCCTGGGCGCGGCCGGCGGCGTCGGCCTGGCGGCCGTCGAGCTGGGCAAGGCCATGGGCGCCCGGGTCATCGCCGCCTGCTCCACCCAGGAGAAGGTCGACCTGGCCATCCGCCACGGCGCGGAGTCCGGCGTGGTCTACGGCCGCGGCCCCTTTGACCGTGACGGCCAGAAGCAGCTCGCCGCCCTCTTCAAGGAGGCCTGCGGCGACAAGGGCGCGGACGTGATCTACGACGCCATTGGCGGCGACTACGCCGAGCCGGCCCTGCGCTCCATCGCCTGGGAAGGCCGCTACCTCGTCATCGGCTTCGCCGCCGGAGAGATCCCGAAGATCCCGCTGAACCTGCCCCTCCTCAAGGGCTGCGACATCGTCGGCGTGATCTGGGGCAACTGGACGGCCCGCAATCCGGACCTCTTCCAGAAGTCCAACCTCGAGCTGATCGACCTCTACGCCCAGGGCAAGATCCGGCCCTACGTCTCCGAGCGCTTCCCCTTCGAGAAGGCCGCTGACGCCATCGCCCACCTGGGCAGCCGCAAGGCCATGGGCAAGGTCGTCGTCACCCTCGGCGACTGACGGAACAGGACACGGAGAACGGACATGGCCGGACGGCTTGAAGGCAAGGTGGCGATGATCACGGGGGCGGCCTCCGGCATCGGCCTGGGGACCCTCGAACTCTTCGTCTCGGAGGGGGCGAAGGTGATCGCCGCCGACGTCCAGGACGAGAAAGGGGCCATGCTCGAGCGCCGGTTCCCCGACGCCGTGCGCTATGCCCGCTGCGACGTCACCGCCGAGGCGGACCTCGCCGCGGCCGTGGCCCTGGCCGAGAGCGCCTTCGGCGGGCTGGACATCCAGTTCAACAACGCCGGCATTTCCGACCGGATGGGGGCCATCACCGAGGTCACCGCCGACGGCTGGAACTGGATCTTCGACATCCTGGTGCGCGGCCCGGCCCTGGGCATGAAGCACGCGGTTCCCGCCATGCTGAAGCGCGGCGGCGGGTCGATCATCAACACCGCCTCCATCGCCGGCCTTCAGGCGGGCTGGGGCCCGATCGCCTATTCCACGGCCAAGGCCGGGGTGGTGCACATGAGCCGCTGCGCCGCGGCCCAGCTGTCGCCCCAGGGCATCCGGGTCAACGCCATCTGCCCCGGCCTGATCGCCACCTCCATCTTCGGCGCCACCATGGGCATGACCCGGGACGCCGCCGACCAGATGGCCGCCCTGGTGGCCCAGAACGCCCAGATCGCCCAGCCGGTGAAGAAGCCGGGCCTGCCGCAGGACATCGCCCAGGCCGCCCTCTACCTGGCCTCTGACGCCTCGGCCTTCGTCACCGGGACCCACCTGGTGGTGGACGGCGGCATCACGGTGGGCTCGCGCCACAGCTGGGACCCGTCGGCCGGCTCGCCCTTCGCGGCGATCTTCGGGGAGTCCCTCATGCAGATGGCTCCGGGCTCCGGCCAGGGTTGAACCGGGCCGCCCGCGCCTTCGCCGACCTGTCCCCAAACGTCCGGGGCGCCCTCTGGATGACCGCGTCGGCCCTGGCCTTCACGGTCATGTCGACCCTGATCAAGTTCCTCGGCGCGGGCTATTCGCCGGGCTTGCAGACCTTCTACCGTCAGGCGGCGGGCTTCGTGATCCTCTTGCCGATCATCCTGCGCCACCGGTCGGCGGCCTTCGCCACCAGCCGGCCGGACCTGCTCATCTTCCGGGCGGGCGCCGGGACCCTGGGCACCATGCTGTCCTTCTACGCCTTCCAGAACATGCCCTTGGCGGACGCCAACGCCCTGTCCTTCACCCGCAGCCTCTGGCTGGTCCCCCTGGCGGCCTTCGTGGTGGGCGAGCGGATCGGGCCCCTGCGGATCTTCGCCGCCCTGGCGGGTTTCGTCGGCGTCCTGATCATGGTCCGGCCCGGCGCCGGGGGGCATTTCGCCCTGGGCCTTCCAGCCCTGGCCATGCTGGCCTCGTCCTTCCTCTTCGCCCTGACGGTGACGGGGATGAAGGTCCTGACCCGGGACCACGCCCCGACCGTCCTCCTGGTCTGGGCCGCGACCCTGGGCATGGTGTTCTCGATCCCCGGGGCCCTCCTGTCCTGGCGCTGGCCCGAGCCCGTGGACCTCGCCCTCCTGTCCGTGATGGGCGTCATGGGCACCGCGACCCAGGCCTTCTACATCCGCGGCATGGCCGCAGGCGACGCCGCCGCCATGGCCCCGGTGGACTACATCCGCCTCGTCTTCGCCGCCGCCGTCGGCTTCTTCCTGTTCGCCGAGATTCCCACCGTCTGGACGATCCTGGGCGCCGCCATCGTCGTGGCCTCCACCCTCTTCATCACCTGGCGCGAACACGCGGCCTCCCGGAGGGGCGCCGACCTGCGGGCGTGACAGCGCCGCCACTCCCGCCGGCCCGTCACTCCATGCCCAGGGCCGACAGCGCCTGATCCCGCCGCCCGGTCATTGCGGCGCGCACGCGGGCAAGGTCGCCGGGAAGAAGGCCCCAGCCGTCCATGTAGGTGAGCTGGGCGGTCGGCATGTAGAGGTCCCACCAGGCCAGGCGCGCCTGGTCCACCGGTGCGAGGGCGGCGTAGGCGCAGACCAGGGCTTCGGCGGCGTCGGCGCCGAAACGGCTGTGCAGGTCACAGCAGGCTGCGGCCAACTCGGCCATGGGATCGCCCAGGCAGGCGTCTTCCCAGTCCAGAAGCCCGGCCAGTCCGCCGTCGCGCCAGAGGAGGTTGCCCATCCAGAAGTCGCCGTGCAGCAGGCGGGCCGGGCCGGCGAAGGGCGGGCAGGCGGGGCCCGGGGTGGCGTCCGCCGGGAAGAGATCCGGGCGCCAGGTCCGGAGGTCCGCAAGGGGATCAGTGAAGGCCTGAAGGGGCGGCAGGCCATGCTCCGGCCCTAACCGGTGCAGGGCGGCGAGCAGCGCCGCCATGGGCCCGATCACGCTGGCGGGCGCCCCTGGGGGCGGGTCCGTCGCCCCCTCCAGGAAGTCGAGGACAAGGGTGTCGGGCGGCTCAAACCGGCGCAGGCGCGGGGCGGGAATTCCGAGGTCTGGCAGGCAGGCCAGCAGAGCCGCCTCTTGGGCGGCGCGCTCGGCGGGCGGGGGTTTTCCCGGCATGGCCTTGGGACGCCGCTCGACGACGGCTTGGATCCCGTCGGCGGCCTCGAACACCAGGCGCCGGGTGTGCGAGGAGACGCCCCCGGCCAGGGGCTCGGCCGAGAGGAGGCGCGCGGAGGGATCAAGGCCGCGCACCCGCGCTTCCGCATCCATGAAGGGCGATTCCATCCGCGCCGGGCTCCCGAAGCCAGCCTTCGCGGAAGCTACCACATCTCCGCGCCCTCCCAATTCCCGCCCCTAGTCCGCCGCCTCCCCGCGCAGGCGCTTCAGGTCCGCCTCGGCCGCCGCCCGGTGTTCGGGCTTGAGGTGCTTGCCGATCACCGCCAGCAGGGCGGCGAAGACGGCGGCGTCGTCGGTGAACCCGAAGGCGCCCAGGATGTCGGGCACGGCGTCGGTCGGCAGGACGAAATAGGCCAGGGCCGCCAGCATCATGGCCTTGGCCGTCCGCGGCGTGGCCGGATCCTGGGCGCAGCGCCAGACCGCAAGGGCGTCGGCGGCGAAGGGGATGTGGGTCGCGACCCGGCGGATCTTGGGCCAGAATCCCCGCCGGACCCGGCTGGCGTTCACCCGGACGACCTCCGGAACCAGCGCCCGGTCGGGAGCGATGGGGGAATCCGGGTCGATTCCCCCGGGATTTACGTCGCGTGATGCTTTTGAGTCGGCGTTCATCGGGATAAAGGCTTGGGTCCAGGTTTTTCTTCAGACGAGCACGGGAGCTCAGCGTCCATGAAACTCGATTCCTCCATCGCCGCCGTTGTCACGGGCGGCGCTTCCGGCCTCGGCGAGGCCACCGTCCGCGCCCTCGCGTCGCACGGAGTCAAGGTCGCCATTTTCGACATGAATGAGGCGAAGGGCGAGCAGGTCGCCAAGGAAGTGGGCGGCGTGTTCTGCAAATGCAACGTCACCTCCGACGCCGACGTCGACGCCGCCTTCGAGAAGGCCCGCGCCGCGCATGGCCAGGAGCGCATCCTCGTGAACTGCGCCGGCACCGGCAACGCCGCCAAGACCGCCAGCCGCGACAAGCAGACCGGCGAGACCAAGCACTTCCCCCTCGACGCCTTCAACCTGATCGTCCAGATCAACCTGGTCGGCACCTTCCGCTGCATCGCCAAGTCGGCGAAGGGCATGCTGGACCTTACGCCCCTCGAGGACGGCGAGCGCGGCGCCATCGTCAACACCGCCTCCGTGGCGGCCGAGGACGGCCAGATGGGCCAGGCGGCCTATTCGGCCTCCAAGGGCGGCGTGGTCGGCATGACCCTGCCCATCGCCCGCGACCTGGCCGGCGACGGCATCCGGGTGAACACCATCCTGCCGGGCATCTTCTCCACCCCGCTGATGAACGGCGCCCCGCCCCAGGTGAAGGAAGCCCTGGCCGCCTCGGTGCCCTTCCCCAAGCGTCTCGGCCATCCCGAGGAATACGCCCAGCTGGCCCTGACCATGATCACCAACGGCTACTTCAACGGCGAGGACGTCCGCCTCGACGGCTCCATCCGCATGGCGCCGCGCTAGGGACCCAAGGTCCGGATCTGGAAGGGGGGCCGGTCCTTCGGGGCCGGCCCCTTTTTCATGCCTGCAGGCTCGCGGGGGCTCAGCGCCGGCGCATGCCGCCGAGGACGCCGCGCATGATCTCGCGCCCGGCGGAGGAGGCGAGTGTCCGCAGGAACTGCTTGGCGAAGGTCTCCGTCAGGCTCTGGCGGCCCCGTGACGCCGCCGGGGCCCGGGCTCCGGAGGGCGCCCTCGGCGCGCGCGGGGCGGGACCGTCGTCGGCGCCTCCGGCCTCCATCCGGGCCTTCGCCGCCGCCCGCGACTGGAGGACCTCGAAGGCGCTCTCCCGGTCGATCGCCGCATCGTAGACGCCCTTCACGGGGCTGGAGGCCATCACCGCCGCCCGTTCGCCGGGGGTGAGGGGACCGAGGCGCGAGACCGGGGGCCGGACCAGGGTCTTCTGCACGATGGTCGGCGCGCCCTTCTCGTCGAGGACGGAGACCAGGGCCTCGCCGACCCCCAGGGCCTGGATGGCGTCGGCCGTGCCGAACTCCGGGTTGGCGCGGAAGCTGCTGGCGGCGGCCCGCAGGCCCTTCTGGTCCGCGGGGGTGTAGGCCCTCAGGGCGTGCTGGATCCGGTTGCCCAGCTGGCCCAGGACCGCATCGGGAATGTCGGCCGGGTTCTGGGTGACGAAGTAGACGCCGACGCCCTTGGAGCGGATCAGGCGCACCACCTGCTCGATCTTCTCCAGGAGGGACTTGGGCGCGTCCTTGAACAGGAGGTGCGCCTCGTCGAAGAAGAAGGCCAGCTTCGGCCGGTCGGCGTCGCCCACCTCGGGCAGGACCTCGAACAGTTCCGACATCAGCCACAGGAGGAAGGTGGCGTAGAGCCGGGGCGAGGCGATCAGGCGGTCGGCGGCCAGGATGTTGACGAAGCCGCGCCCGTTCCCGTCCTTGCGCATGAAGTCCGAGAGGTCGAGGGCCGGTTCGCCGAACAGCCGGGCGCCGCCCTGGTCCTCAAGCACCAGGAGCTTGCGCTGGATCGTCGCCACGGTGGCCGTCGAGACGTTTCCATACCGGGCGCCCAGGGCGGCGGCGTTCTCGGAGGCGAAGGTCAGGGCGGCCTGCAGGTCCTTGAGGTCGAGCAGCAGCAGGCCCTCGTCATCGGCCGCCCGGAAGACCACCGACAGGACCCCTTCCTGGACGTCGTTGAGCTCCAGCATGCGCGAGATCAGCAGGGGACCCACCTCGGAGACGGTGGCCCGGATGGGGTGGCCCTGCTCGCCGAACAGGTCCCAGAAGATCGTCGGCGCCGCCTGGGGGGCGAGCTCCAGGTTCATGGACTTGGCCCGGGCGATCATTTTCTCGCCCGGTTCGCCGGGGGCGGCGATCCCGCTCAGGTCCCCCTTCACGTCGGCGGCGAAGACGGGGACGCCGGCGTCGGAGAGGCCCTGGGCCAGGATCTGCAGGGTTACCGTCTTTCCGGTCCCCGTGGCGCCAGCCACCAGCCCGTGCCGGTTGGCGCGGTCCAGGCGCAGGATTTCAGGCTGGCCTGAACTTCCGATCAATACGCCGCCGGTCTGCGTGCCGTCCGCCATGGTCCCTCCGGAGCTGCTGCCGGGGCGCGCGGCGCCCCTCTGGCCCCCTGTATGGCCCGCAGGCGGGGCTTCGCCAAGACGGTGAGCTGTGCCATGTAGGGGAGGTGAGCTTGAACGATCCCGGAACCCTCCCCGCCGCACCGCCGCCCGTTCCCGGGCGGGGCCTGGAGCGCGCCTGCCTGGTCATCCTGGCGGTGATCGCCGCCGCCGCGGCGGGCAAGGCCATGTCCGGGGTGCTGGCGCCCTTCGCCATGGCCCTTTTCCTCGCCGTGGTCATCGAAAGCTTCGCCCGGTCCCTTGAGCGTCTGGCCGCCCGGTTCCTGCCCGGCCCGGCGAAGGTGGGAATGCCGGCGGCCCTGCTCGTGACCGGCCTTCTCTTCGTCGGCCTCCTTGTGCTGACCATCGACAACGCCTCGTCCTTCGCCGCCAAGCTGGTCAGCTACGGCCCCCGCCTCAACGCCCTCCTGGTCCAGCTGGCCGGGGCCGCCCAATCGGCCTCCGTCCCGACCCTCGATGACCTTCTGCTTCAGCTGAATCCCGGCCAGTACCTGGCCAGCGCCGCCGGCGTGGTCCGGAACCTGGCCGCCGATGCGGTTCTGATCCTCATCTACCTGGGGTTCATCATTGCTTCCCGCAGGGGCCTTGAGCGCAAGGTCCTGAATCTCTCCGATGCACGGGAGGGCCGCCGGGCCCTGGTCTCGGCCTACCAGGCGATCCTGACCTCCGTTGAGCAGTACCTCTGGGTGCAGACCGTCACCGGACTGATGATCGCCGGGGCGTCCTGGGTGGCGATGACCGCCGTGGGCCTGGAGGGGGCGACCTTCCTTTCGATCCTGATCTTCCTGGCCTGCTACATCCCGATCGTCGGCGCCGCGCTCGGGGTGGTCGCCGCCCCGCTCTTCGCCCTCATGCAGTTCCCCACCCTGTGGCAGGCGGTCTTCCTCTACGCGGTGCTGCAGGGCCTTCACTTCGTGGTGGGCAATATCATTGCGCCGCGCATGCAGGGCCGAAGCCTCAACATGGACCCCTTGGTCGTGCTCCTGTCCCTGGCCTTCTGGGGCTGGCTCTGGGGCGTCGTGGGCATGTTCCTGTCCACCCCCCTCACGGTGATCGTGATGGTGGTCTGCGCCCAGTTCCCGGGATCGCGCTGGTTGGCCGTCCTTCTGTCCGCCGACGGACGGCCCGGAGGCGAAGCCCCGGAATCCTCGGACTGATCAGGCCTGGTCGTCGACCACGTCCTGCTCGTAGGCGGCCAGGGTCGCCATCTGCAGGATCTTGGAGACCGAGGCGCCGAGGGGCGCGATCTGGACAGACTTCTGAAGGCCCAGCAGCAGGGGCCCGATGACCGTGGCCCCGCCCAGCTCCTGCACCAGAAGGGTCGAGATGGCGGCCGAGTGGATGGCCGGCATTATCAGGACATTGGCCGGGCCGCTCAGGCGCATGAAGGGGTAGTTAGCCCACTTGGCGGTGTCGAGGGCGAGGTCCGGGGGCAGCTCGCCTTCGTATTCGAAGTCGACATCCATCTCGTCCAGCATGGCCACCGCCTCGCGGACCTTCTCGGACCTCTGGCCCATCGGGTTTCCGAAGGTGGAATAGGACAGGAAGGCGATCCGCGGCCGGTAGCCCAGGGTCTTCACCGCCCGGGCCGCCTCGCAGGCGATCTCGACCAGCTCGTCGGCGTCCGGCATCTCGGTGACGTTGGTGTCGGCGATGAAGAGGGTCCGGCCCTTGGCCAGCAGGACGCTCATGCCGATCACGCGGCCGTCCGGGGACGGATCGATCACCCGCAGGATCTCCTCCAGCGCCTGGTCGTAGGACCGCGTGACGCCCGTCACCATGCCGTCGGCATGTCCCAGGGCCACCATGGAGGCGGCGAAGGAGTTCCGGTCCTGGTTGATCAGCCGCAGGACGTCGCGCTTCAGGTAGCCTTGGCGGGCCAGGCGTCCGTAGAGGAATTCGACGAATTCGGGATTGTGCTCCGAGACCCGGGCGTTGACGACCTTGAGGTCGGCCTCGGCCGGATCCAGCCCCGCGAGGCGCATGTTCTCTTCCACCAGGTCCTCGCGACCGACCAGGATGGCCTGGCCAAGCCCGGCGTTCTGGAAGGCGAAGGCGGCGCGGATGACGCTGGGCTCCTCGCCCTCGGCGAAGACGATGCGCTTGCCAGGCGACTTCAGGACCACGCCCTGGATCTTCTGGAGGAAGCCCGCCGTGGGATCGAGGCGCTGGGCCAGGGAGGCCCGGTAGGCGTCCATGTCGGCGATCGGCGTCCGGGCGACGCCGGAGTCCATGGCCGCCTGGGCCACGAAGGGCGGGATGTAGGAGATCAGCCGCGGGTCGAAGGGCGAGGGGATGATGTATTCCGGCCCGAACTTGAGCTGCTTGCCATGGTAGGCGGCGGCGACCTCGTCGGGCACGTCCTCCCGGGCCAGCTGGGCCAGGGCGTTGGCGCAGGCGACCTTCATCTCCATGTTCACCCGCCGGGCGCGCACGTCGAGGGCGCCGCGGAAGATGTAGGGGAAGCCGAGGACGTTGTTGACCTGGTTCGGATAGTCGCTGCGGCCGGTGGCGACGATGGCGTCGCTGCGCACGGCGGCGACCTCCTCTGGCGTGATCTCGGGGTCCGGGTTGGCCATGGCGAAGATAATCGGGTTGGGCGCCATGGAGGCGACCATCTCGGGCGTCAGGGCGCCCTTCACCGAAAGGCCGAAGAAGACGTCGGCGCCCTTGATGGCGTCGGCCAGGGTGCGGGCGTCGGTCTCCACGGCGTGGGCCGACTTCCACTGGTTCATGCCGGCCGTGCGGCCCCGGTAGATGACCCCGGTGTTGTCCACGGCGATGCAGTTCTCAGCCCGCACGCCCATGGCCTTGACCAACTCCAGCGAGGCGATCCCCGCCGCGCCGGCGCCGCAGAGGACCAGCTTGACGTCCTTCATCTCGCGCCCGGTGATCCTGCAGGCGTTGATCAGGCCGGCCGACGAGATGATCGCCGTGCCGTGCTGGTCGTCGTGGAAGACCGGGATGTCGAGCAGCTCCTGCAGCTCGGTCTCGATCCGGAAGCATTCCGGGCTCTTGATGTCCTCCAGGTTGATGCCCCCGAAGGTCACGCCGATGTTCTTGACCACCGTGATGACCTCGTCCGGGTCGGTGGCCGTCACCTCGATGTCGATGGAGTCCACGTCGGCGAACCGCTTGAAGAGGACGCTCTTGCCCTCCATCACCGGCTTGGAGGCCAGGGCGCCCAGGTTGCCCAGGCCCAGGATGGCCGTGCCGTTGGAGATCACCGCCACCAGGTTGCCCTTGGAGGTGTAGTCGTAGGCCGTCTCGGGGTCCTCGGCGATGCGAAGCACCGGTACAGCCACCCCCGGCGAATAGGCCAGGCTGAGGTCCCTCTGGGTGGCCATCGGCTTGGTCGGCGTGATGGCCAGTTTCCCGGGGACGGGGTGCTGGTGGAAGCTCAGGGCTTCCTCGTCGGTGAAGGTGCGCTTCCTGGCGTCGCTCATCGGGACGGAGGTTCCTTGGGGGTGGGGGCCGGACAGGCCCCGGAAAGGCGGGCAACCTACAGGCCGCCCGCGGGCGGGACAACCTCGCAGGACCCACAGGCCATTGACCGGCGGGACCCCCTCGCGGGACAAGGGGCCTCCGCCAGAGCCCCGGAGGCCCCCGTGACCCAGCCCATTCGCATCGCCGTTTCCGGCGCCCTCGGCCGCATGGGCCTGGCCGTGGCGGCGGCCGTGGAGGCGGCGCCTGACCTCGTCCTCGCCGGCCGGTTCGACCGCCCCGATGCGACAGGGGACGGCCTGGTCGACCGTTCCGCCGCTCTCCAGGGCGCCGACGTGGTCGTCGACTTCTCGACGCCGGCGGCTTCGGTCGCCCTGGCGGGGGAGGCGGCGACCCTTGGCGGTCCGGCCCTGGTGATCGGATCGACCGGTTTCTCCCCCGGCGAGATCGACGCCCTGGCCGAGGCGGCCCTGCGCGTCCCCATCGTCCGGGCCGGGAACTTTTCCCTCGGGGTGAACATGCTGATGGGGCTGGTCGAGCTGGCCTCCGCCGCCCTCTCGCCCGCCGATTTCGATATTGAGGTCTTCGAGGCCCATCACCGGCGCAAGGTCGACGCCCCCTCGGGCACGGCCCTCATGCTGGGCGAGGCCGCCGCGCGCGGGCGCGGGGTGGACCTGGACCGCGCCGCCATCCGCGCCCGGGACGGGATCACCGGCGCGCGCCCCGAAGGCGCCATCGGCTTTTCCGTCGTGCGCGGCGGCGGGGTGATCGGCGAGCACTCGGTCATCTTCGCCGGCGAGGACGAGATCCTGACCCTCAGCCATTCCGCCCGGGACCGCGGCCTCTTCGCCAGAGGCGCCCTGGCCGCCGCCCGCTGGGCCGTTGCGCGCGATCCCGGCGCCTACGACATGCAGGACGTCCTCGGCTTCCGGCGCTGACCGGCCAAGCGGGGCCGCAAGATCACGCATTGGGGGACCGGACACGGTCTGGTTGTCACAGAGCCGATGTCTGGTATTTTTGACATGTCAAAAATATTCGACTAATCTCCGGAGCGTCAACCCGGAGGCTCCGATGTCAGCACGTGAACTCACCGCCTGGGCCATGGTCCTGTTGTCAGGCGCAATCGGCGTCAGCTGCCTTCTTGCAATCCTCAACACCGGTCTCGGGGCGCCTCCACAGCCCGCCGTGCTCGCCGCCGGATGCACGGCGATCGCAGGGGCGATCGCCCTGGAGGTCCTTCTGGCCGTTTTTCTCCCCCGACAGTCAGGCGCAGCGCCTGACGAGCGCGAGCGCATGATTATCGCGCGGGCGGGCCACTGGTCCGGACTGGTCTTCCTGGCCGGCGTCCTCCCGGCGCTTGGACACTACGCGTCGCATGGCGACGGGAACATCATGTTCAATGTGATCGTCCTGTCCCTCTGCGTCGCCGCTCTTGTAGAGTACGGGGCGCAGATCGTCCTCTTCCGTCGATAGGGCGCAGGGCTGTGCCGAAGGCTCCACCGATCACCAACAGGGTCAAGGCGTTCCGCGAAGCTGCGGGGGGCCTCAGTCAAGCTGCCCTCGCCGAGGCGATCGGCGTCACCCGACAGACCATTATCGCGATCGAACAGGGGCGCTACTCCCCATCCCTGGAAAGCGCTTTCCGGATCTCACGGGTCTTCGGCGTTGACGTGGAAAGCGTCTTCGGTTGGTCGGGGGACCCTGCCGGTCCAGGCCCAGAAGAGCGCTGAGCCCCTCTCGCCGGAGGGGGCTTCAGGGAATGATCGCCGCCCCGTCCACGTCCTCGAACAGGGCTAGGGCTCGCTCCGCCCAGGCGTGGAACAGGGCGAGGCCCCGGGGATTGTCGAAGTCGAGGGAGCCGATGGCCACCACCGGCCAGCACCAGGCGAGCATGGCGCAGATCCGGAAGGCCTCGCGCGCCTGCGGGAGGCTGTAGTCGCCCACGCCGGCGCGGACGAGACCCGCATGGTGGCGCGCGATCAGCTCGTCCTGTCCGGCCCGGCGGGTCTCCACGTCCAGGCTTCCCGACAGCATGTAGGCGAGGTCGAAGGCGGCGGGGCCCTGCATGACGATCTGCCAGTCGACAAGGGCGAACGGCGCCGACGACGGGCCTGCCTCGAACATCATGTTGTCGGCCCGGAAGTCGCCGTGCATCAGGGTGCGGGGCTGCTCGAAGGCGAGGTCCATGAGGGCGCCGATGCACGGGGCCAGGGCCTCTCCCGCCCGCCGGGCATAGGGGCTCATCCGGTCGCCGATGAAGTCGACCACGGCGGGCCAGCACTGCTGGTAGACAGGCTCGAGGGCCTTCATCTCGGGGGAGTTGAGGGTCAGGAGCCAGTCCATGCCCGGGAGTTCGGGCGAGCGCCACCAGGCGCTGTGCAGTCCGGCCGCCGCGTCGATGGCCTGTCCGGCCTCCTCCAGGGTCAGGCCGTCGACCTGGTCCGGCATCCGGGCGGGGGACATGTCCTCGAGCAGCAGGACGAAATCCATGTTCGACGGGTCATAGTCCACCCCGAAGGCCCGGGGCGTCCGCACCGGCGTCCGGTCGGCCAGCCGGGCGTAGAAACCCGTTTCCTTCTGGTAGAAACGGAAGATCTCGCCCACCTGCCGGGAGGACGGATCCACCGGCGAGACCTTGGCGATCAGGCTGGCGGGGGCGCCGGCCGCGTCGCCCTCGTAGACGGGCCTCAGCCTCTGCATGGCGCTGACGAAACCGACGCCATGTCCCAGCGGCTCCGCCACGATCCGGACCACCCTTCCGCCGACGGGGAGGGCGCCAGACCCCTGGAGCTTGCGGGTCAGCCACGCCGGGCCGATCGCGTCGATGGCGCGCGGAAAATCCAGGTCCGGCATGGGCGTCCTCCCCGTGGCGTGCGCGACGCCCCTCTTGGGAGGGAGGCTCCGCCCGAGGCTGGAACCTGTCAAGCCGGGCGGCGGACGTCGTCCAGGAGGTGGGCGCGCTCGTTCAGGCTGACCACCGCCCTCTGGCCGCTGCGGGCGGCGAGGAAGCGGTTGATGCTGGTGTAGTCGGCCTCGAAGAAGACCCGCGGCTCGATGCCCAGCACGTGGGCGGCCCAGACATTGATGACGCCGCCATGGCAGAAGACCGCCACCTTCCCCCCGGGATGGGCGGCGATGATTTCCTCCATGCCGTCCACCACCATCTTCTGGAACTCGGCCATGTCCACGCCGTGGCCGCCTGTGGCCATGGCCTGCCAGGCCTCGAAGTTCTCCTTCTTGAGCTCCTCGGTGGGGATGTAGACGCCGGAATTGCGGTCGAACTCCACGATGCCCGGATGCCGCTGGACTTCGTGTCCCACGAGGCTGGCGAAGGCCTCTGCGGTCTGCACGGCGCGGAGCATGGTGGACGACCAGGTGGCTTCGATGGGCTCCAGGGCCAGCCAGGCGGCGGCCCGGCGCGCCTGTTCCAGGCCGACCTCGTTCAGGTGGGGGTCGGAGGTGGTCTCCATCCGGGCGGGGCGTCCGTGGCGGACCAGGATCAGCTCCATGGGGTCTCTCCGTTCAGGGGGTGGGGGCCTAGCGCCCGCCGGTGGATCCAAAGCCGCCGGCGCCGCGATCGGTGGCGTCCAGCTCGCCCACCTCGCGCCAGGCCGCCTGGACGACGGGGGCGATGACCAGCTGGGCGATCCGGTCGCCCCGGCGGATCACGAAGTCCTCCTCGCCGAGGTTGACCAGCAGGACCTTCAGCTCGCCGCGATAGTCCGCATCGATGGTGCCCGGGGCGTTGGCGACGGTCACGCCGGACTTCAGCGCCAGGCCCGAGCGCGGCCGCACCTGAGCCTCGAAGCCCGCGGGCAGGGCGAAGGCCAGGCCGGTGGGGACGGCGATCCGCGCACCCGGGCGCAGGACCAGGGCCTCATCCTCCGGCACGGCGGCCCGCAGGTCCATTCCGGCGGCTCCGGCGGTCTCGTAGGCGGGCAGGGGCAGGTCTGGATTGTGCGCCAGGCGCACGATGTCGACGACGGGCTTCACGCGCGCCCTCCGGACAGGGCGGCGGCGATCCTGCCGGCGAGGCGGCGGGCCACCTCGGCCTTGGGCGCCTCCTCCCAGCGCTCGATCCCCTCGCGGGTGACGATGGAGACGGTGTTCTCGGTCCCGCCCATGACGCCGGGTCGGGACACGTCGTTGGCGACGATCCAGTCGCAGCCCTTGCGCGCCAGCTTGGCCCGGGCGTGGTCCTCGACCGTCTCCGTCTCGGCGGCGAAGCCGATGACCAGGGTCGGGCGGTCTGGGCTGCGGGACAGGGTGGCGAGGATGTCGGGGTTTTCCACCAGCCGGATCTCGGGCGGCGGCGCCCCGGCGACCTTCTTGGTCTTGCCGGAGGCGACCTCCGCGGGCCGCCAGTCCGCCACGGCGGCGACGCAGACGGCGACGTCGGCGGGCAGGGCGGCCTCGCACGCGGCCAGCATTTCCCGCGCCGTCTCGATGTCCACCCGGCGGACCCCGGGCGGCGTCGGCTCGGCCACCGGTCCCGCCACCAGGGTGACCTCGGCGCCCAGGGCCGCGAGGGCGCCGGCGATGGCGAAACCCTGCTTGCCGCTGGAGCGGTTCGTCAGCACACGGACGGGATCGACAGGTTCCGCCGTCGGTCCCGCGGTCACGAGTGCGCGGCGGCCTGCGAGCGGACGGTCCTTGCCGCCCGACAGGGCCTCCAGGATGGCGGCGCAGATCGCGGCGGGCTCGGCCATCCGCCCCGGGCCGGTCTCTCCGCAGGCCATGTCCCCGATGTCGGGGCCGACCAGGCGGACGCCGTCCGACTGCAGGGCCTTCACGTTCCTCTGGGTCGCCGGGTGGGTCCACATGCGCACGTTCATGGCGGGGACCATCATCACCGGGGTGTCGGTGGCCAGGAGCAGGGTCGTCGCCAGGTCATTGGCCAGACCCGCCGCCGCCCGCGCCATCAGGTCGGCGGTCGCCGGGGCGACCACGATGAGGTCCGCCGATCGGGACAGGCGGATGTGCCCCATCTCGGCCTCGTCCGTCAGGGAGAAGAGGTCGGTGTGGACCTTGTCCTCGCAAAGGGCGGCCAGGGACAGGGGCGTGACGAACTTCGAGCCGGCCTCGGTCAGGACAGGTCGCACGGCGATCCCCCGCCCGCGCAGCAGCCGGACAAGCTCCAGACACTTATAGGCCGCAATTCCGCCGCCCACGATCAATAGCACCCGTCTGTCCGACACGGTCCCGGCAGCCTCCACATTCGCCCCGCCTCTTACGCCAAAACGACGGGACTCGACAAACCGGACATGATGTTCCTATTCTGTTCCGGCCTGGGCGGGCGCTAAGGGAGATCACCATGACCGTCCAGTTCCACCGCACCCCGTCCCTCCTGCTTGTCGGGGCCTTGTCCCTCACCGCCGTCCTGGCCGGCTGCGAAAGGCCCGCCGCCGTGCGCGCCGACGCCGGCCCCGCCGCCCGCGGCGAGGCGGACTACGCGGCCGCCCCGGCGTCCGACCCCGTCCCGCGGGCCGAGGGCGCGGACGGGCGTCGCTTCGCCGACCGGGCGGAGGCGCCTGCGCCCCTGCTCGACGGCCGCCCCCTCTGGACCTCCAGTCGCCGGGGTTCAGCCGAGGAGAACGCCCGCCGCGCCTTCGCCCGCAATGGCGACAGCTTCGGGGCCCCCAGCCTGGAGGCCTATGTCCGCAAGGCCCGGGCCTTCATCGACACCCCGCCCGCCGGCGCCCAGCGCCTGACCCGCCGGAACGGCGACGTCCTGCTCTATCACCCGGCCTCCAACACCTTCGCCGTGGCCAGCCGCGAGGGCGCGCCCCGGGCCTTCTTCCATCCGGATGAGGGCGCGGCCTACTGGGAGGCGCAGAAGGCGCGGGAGACCCAGAGGCGCACCGCCCGGGCCGGGAGCGACCGCGCCTCAGAGGGCTGAGGCCGCCAGCGCCAGGGCGGCCAGCGCCGCGACCAGGGCGCCCGCCGCCAGAAGGATGGCCGCTCCGGGGGCCCGGCGCGGCGGGGCGGGCGGCGGCGGCGGATCGGCCAGGGCCGACAGGCGGGACAGGACGCGTCCGGCCTGTTCGCCCAGCAGGTTGAGGCGGGCGGCGGGGGACAGCTCACGGGTCATCCACCGCCGCACGACGGGATCGGCCGCCGTCCAGATGTCGAGGTCGGGCCAGATGGATCGCGCAACCCCCTCGGCGGTCATCATGGTCTTCTGCAGGAGGACCAGCTCCGGCCGCAGGTGCATGTCGAACTGGCCGGTGATCTCGAAGAGCTGGATCAGGACCCGGCTCATGGAGACGTCCCGGGCCGTGCGCCCGAAGATCGGTTCGCCCACCGCCCGCAGGGCCTGGGCGAAGTCGCCCACCGCATGGCGGGCGGGGACATAGCCGGCCTCGAAGTGGACGCGGGCCACCCGCTCATAGTCGCGCTGCAGGAAGCCCCAGAGGATCTCGGCCAGGTAGCGTCTCTGTTCGGGTCCCAGGCGGCCGATGATGCCGAAGTCCACCGCCTCGATCCGGTCGGGGGCCGAGACGAAGAGGTTGCCCTCGTGGAGGTCGGCGTGAAAGACGCCGTGGTCCAGGGCCTGGGCCAGGAAGGCCCGGATCAGCCCCGTCGCCAGGGCCTGCCGGTCGACGCCCTCGGCCTCCAGGCTGGCCGGATCGGAAAGCGGCGTCCCCTTGGCCCACTCCAGGGTCAGGACCCGGCGCCCGACCCCCTCCCAGACCACCGCCGGGGCGGACATGTAGCCGTCCCGGGCCATGATCGCCCCCAGCTCGTCGGCTCCGGCCGCTTCAAGCCGAAGGTCCAGCTCCCGCCGGACGGACTCGATCACCGAGGCGGCCAGGGTGCGGGGCTCCAGGCGCTTGGCGTCCGGGGCGAACCGTTCCGCCAGTCCCGCCGCCAGGCCCATGACCCGGGCGTCGGCCTCGACCCGGCGCTCGATCCCGGGCCTGAGGACCTTCACGGCGACCCTCCGGCCGTCCTTCAGGCGTGCCGGATGGGCCTGGGCCAGGGAGGCCGCGGCGACGGGTGGTCCGAACTCGGCGAAGAGCGTCTCCGCCGGGCGGCCCAGGCTGGCGGCGATCTCCTCCAGGGCCCTTTCCGTGGGAAAGGGCTCCAGGCGGTCCTTCAGCCGGGCGAGGTCCTGGGCGAACTCCGCCCCGAAGATGTCCGCCCGGGTGGACAGGAGCTGGCCCAGCTTGATCGCCACCGGACCCATGCCTTCCAGGCCGTGGGCCAGGCGTTCCCCGGGACGTCCGCGCCGGGCGGCGGGCCCGGCCAGCAGCCCGGCCAGGCGCGACAGCCGGAGGAGCGCCGGGGGGTAGAGGGGCCTCAGCTCCCGGGGCAGCAGGGCGTCGGCGCGGGCCAGGCGCCAGCCCGCACCCGCCAGCCTCGCCGCCGCCCCCAGGCCGGCCAGCACGGTCAGACCGCCCAGCCGTGGTGCAGGGCCGCGACCCCGCCGGTGAAGTTGGTGTAGCCCGCCCGGCTGAAGCCGGCGGCCTCGATCATGCCCTGGAAGGTCTTCTGGTCGGGGAAGCGGCGGATGCTCTCCACCAGGTACTGGTAGGACTCCCTGTCCCCGGCGATCCGCTCGCCCATGAAGGGAATGACCTTGAAGGAATAGGCGTCGTACAGGCGGGCGAGGGCCGGGGCGGGCGGCCGGGAGAACTCCAGGCACAGGAAGCGCCCGCCGGGCTTCAGGACCCGCCGGGCCTCGCGCAGGGCGGCGGGAATGTCGGTGACGTTGCGGATGCCGAAGCTGATGACATAGGCGTCGGCGCAGGCGTCCGGCAGGGGCAGTCTCTGGGCGTCGCCCACCGCCCAGTCGATCTCGGGCTCCAGGCCCCGGGTCCGGCCTGCGGCGATCATCTCGGCGTTGTAGTCGACCACCAGGATCCGGGCGTCCTCGCCGCCGCGCCGATCCCGCGCCCGCCGCGCAAGGTCGGCGAAGCGCCGGGCCATGTCGCCCGTGCCGCCGGCGCAGTCGATGATGGTCTCGCCGGGCTGGGGATTGAGGCGCGCGGCGGTCGCATCCTTCCAGAGGCGGTGGACGCCGGCGCTCATGACGTCGTTCATGAGGTCATAGCGGCTCGCCACGCGGTCGAAGACGCCGCGCACAAGGCCCGGCTTCTCGCGGGGATCGACGTCCCGAAATCCGAAGGTCGCGCTCATGACGGGCTCTTAGAACGCCACAGGCCGCCGGGAAAGCCGCTTCCCGCGAATCCGGCCCCCGTTGCCCGCCGGCCCCGGCCGTGCGAGGCAGGCCCCATGCCTGAACTTCCCGAGGTCGAGACCGTCCGCCGCGGCCTGGCGCCTGTCCTGGAGGGCCGGCGGCTGGCCCGTGTCGAGGCCCGCCGGCCGGACCTGAGGTTTCCCTTCCCCGAGGGCTTCGTCCAGCGCCTGGCGGGGGCCCGGGTGGTCGCCCTGAGGCGCCGGGCCAAGTACCTGCTGGCCGACCTCGACCGGGGCGAGACCCTGGTCGCCCACCTGGGCATGAGCGGACGGTTCCGCATCGAGGGCGCCGGGGCGCCGGGGCGCTTCCACCAGGCCGTGGGCCAGGACCCCCGTCACGACCATGTGGTCTTCGAGACGGAAGCGGGCGACCGGGTCACCTATCACGACCCCCGGCGCTTCGGGTTCATGGGACTGGTCCCCACCGCGGACCTGGACCGGCATCCCTGGTTCGCCGGCATGGGGCCGGAGCCCCTTTCCGAGGCCTTTGGCGGCTCCCGTCTGGCCGAGACCTTCCGCGATCGCCGGCAGGGCCCCAAGACCCTCCTCCTCGACCAGAGGACAGTGGCGGGCCTTGGCAACATCTATGTCTGCGAGGCCCTGCACGAGGCGCGCATCTCGCCCTTCCGGCCCGCCGGGCGGATCTCGAGGGGGCGCCTGGACGCCCTTGCGGTCACGGTGAAGGCCGTCCTGGAGCGGGCCATCGCCGCCGGGGGCTCGACCCTTCGCGACTTCTCCGCCGCCGACGGGGCCCTGGGTTATTTCCAGCACAGCTTCCGGGCCTACGACCGCGAGGGCTCCGCCTGCGTCAACCCGGGCTGCAGCGGGACCGTCCGGCGACGGGTCCAGGCGGGCCGCTCGACCTTCTGGTGCCCCGCCTGCCAGAGGTGAGCCCGCCGGGCCCGCCGCCCTTGGCGTTTGCCTCCGCGCCGCCTAAACCGGAAGCCTTCCTTCGCCGGAGATCCCCATGGCCTACGAGACCCTGATCGTCGAAGCGCACGGCGCCGTCGCCCTGATCCGCCTGAACCGGCCCGAGGCGCTCAACGCCCTCAACAGCCGCCTGCTTGAGGAGCTCGGCCAGGCCCTCGACGCCGCCGAGGCCGATCCCGGCGTCCGCTGCCTTGTCCTCACCGGCTCCGACCGCGCCTTCGCCGCAGGCGCCGACATCAAGGAGATGTCGGACAAGTCCTATGCAGAAATGTTCGCCGCCGACTTCTTCGGTCCCGCCGCCCGGCGGATCGAGGCCTGCCGCAAGCCGATCATCGCCGCCGTTTCCGGCTACGCCCTTGGCGGCGGCTGCGAACTGGCCATGCTGTGCGACTTCATCATCGCCTCGGAGACCGCGAAGTTCGGCCAGCCGGAGATCAACCTGGGGGTCATGCCAGGCATTGGCGGCACCCAGAGGCTGACGCGGCTGGTGGGCAAGTCCAAGGCCATGGACATGATCCTGACCGGCCGCATGATGGACGCCGCCGAAGCCGAGCGCGCCGGCCTTGTCTCCCGCATCGTCCCGGCCGACCGGCTGGTGGCGGAGGCCCTCGAGGCGGCGGCGAAGATCGCAGGCCAGTCGCCCCTGGCGGTGATGATGAATATCGAGCTTGTCGACGCCGCCTACGAGACCACCCTCGCCGCCGGCGTCGCCATGGAGCGACGCCTGTTCCACTCCCTCTTCGCCTTCGAGGACCAGAAGGAGGGGATGGCCGCCTTCATTGAAAAGCGTAAGCCCGATTTCCGCGGGCGCTGAGCCCGGCGTCAGGGCCTGCGCCGCATTGACCGGCGGGGCGCCTTACCGTATATCCGCGCCTCCAATTTCGGCCGCCGCCCTGCAAGGGGCGCCGGCGACCACTCTGAGAGCTGAAGCATGGCCAACAATCCTGGCGCCCGGAAGGCGGTCCGCAAGATCGCCCGTCGCACCGAAGTCAACAAGGCGCGCCGGTCGCGGGTCCGGACCTTCCTGCGCAAGTTCGACGAGGCCCTGGCCTCGGGCGACCTCACCGCGGCGAAGACCGCCTTCGTCCAGGCCGAGTCCGAACTGATGCGGGCGGTTTCCAAGGGCGTTGTCCACCACAACACCGGCTCGCGGAAGGTGTCCCGCCTCGCGGCCCGCCTGCGCAAGGCCGCCGCCGCCTGATTGAAATGGCCCGTTTCGGGCCGTTTCAATTCAACGCACTGTTTTTATTCAGGAAAAGCCCCGCCAACCGGCGGGGTTTTTTCGTTTCGGGACACCTGTTCAAGCGTCCGGACATGGCCCTGAAACGTCCCGAAATGGACCGTGAAAACCTCATCGCCTTGCGGAATTTGGCTTTCCCGGAGTCAACGAAAATATCCGCCGGAGCCGAAAAGAATCTGCGTTGACCGGCCCTCCGCCGTCACTAGTGTTGGGCTCGTAAAGCGTTTTTCCAAGCGACCTCGAGAGAGAAAACAAAGCCGCCGGCGACCTGGGTCCTGGCAGCGCGGGGAAGCTTTTGCGCGGTATTCGGCACGCCCTCCGGCGCTGGTGCGACGGCGGGGTGGGATAGGTCAGGACAGGTTGGTGATGGCGAACGGGAGCGTGTCGAAGGATGGAGCGTCGGGAGAAGCCTGGAGCAAGACCTGCCAGATCCTGAGGCGGGAGCTCGGTGAGGCCACCTTCGGGTCCTGGCTGGGCCAGGCCTCCCTCCGGGAGCAGGACGGCGACGTCTGCCTTGTCGCCGCCACTGGTGTGGCCCGGGACTGGATCCGTCGTCACGCCTGGCGTCGGATCGGCGAGCTCTGGGCGCAGAACGACCCCATGGGCCGGAATCTCGCCCTGAAGTCGAAGATGGAGTTCGAGGGCCAGGCGTCCCCCGCCCCGGCCCAGGCCGCCGCTGCGCCTGCGTCCCCGGCCCCGGCTGCGGATCGGGCCGCTGAGGTTCCGGCCCGCCGCGCCGCGCCGGAGACCGCCGAGGCTCGTCCGGGCCTGTCCGGCGCCCGCCAGCAGGGCCTGCAGGAGCGCTTCAGCTTCGAGACCTTCGTCCCGGGCCCCTCCAACGAATTCGCCTTCGCTGTCGCCCGGCGGGTGGCTTCCTGGGCGGATGGCCATTTCAACCCGGTCCTCTTCCACGGCCCCTACGGCTTCGGGAAGACCCACCTGCTGAACGCCCTGGCCTGGGAGGCCATGCGCACCGGCGAGACCAAGCGCGTGGTCTACCTGACCGCCGAGCGCTTCACCTCCACCTTCGTCCGCGCCATCCAGGACCGCCAGACCGCCGCCTTCAAGGCCGAGCTGCGGAACGCCGACCTCCTCCTGATCGACGATGTCCATTTCGTCGCCGGCAAGCAGAACACCCAGGAAGAACTCTTCCATACCCTGATCGCCCTGATCGAGGATGGCCGCCGGGTGGTGCTGACCGCCGATCGCTCGCCTTCCGAACTCTCGGAGATGGAGCCTCGCCTGCGGTCTCACCTGCAGTCGGGCCTCGTCTGCGGCATCGAGCCGGCCGACCGGACCCTCCGGCTCGGGATTCTCGAGCGCAAGCTCGCCATCCTGGCCCAGGCCGGCGGCTTCCTGCCTTCGGCGCGAAGCGAGGTGCTTCAGTTCCTGGCCGATCGCTTCACGGACTCCGTCCGCGAGCTGGAAGGGGCCCTCAACACCCTGGTGGCGCGGGTCGGCGGCGACATCGCCCGGCTGGGCCTGGACGAGGCCCAGGCCATCCTGCGGCCCCACCTGGCCTGCAGCGAAAAGCGGGTGACCGTGGACCAGATCCAGAAGGCCGTGGCCGAGCACTACGGCCTCAAGCAGGCTGACATCATCTCGGAGCGCCGAGCGCGCGTGGTCGCGAGGCCCCGTCAGGCCGCCATGTGGATCGCCAAGCAGATCACCACCCGCTCCCTTCCCGATATTGGCCGCCGGTTCGGCGGGCGCGACCACACCACCGTCCTGCACGCCGTGCGCCGGATCGAGGCCCTGAAGCAGGACGACGTCGTCCTCGCCCGCGACCTCGACGCCATCATCCGCAAGCTGCGCAGCTAGGGGCCGGGACCTGCCCTGGACCATCTCCCCCTCGGGTGGGGAATTCCGGCGGGGGATCAGCGGCGCTCGAGCTTCCGGATCAGGGCCAGGGCTTCCGGCGGCGGCGGACGTTCGATGCGGCGGTAGTCCCTGCAATCCTCTGTTCGCGACACCAGGCCAAGGGTGACGAGCGATCGTCGCAGGAGGGCCGGATCGCCGATAAGGCTAAGCGCGTTCAGGCGCTGGTTGAACCCGACTTCCGAGAAGGACCGCCCGGGTTCGACCTGGGCCCAGAGCGCCCAGAGGGCGAGGGTCTGGAGCGAGGTCTTCGCCGGCCAGGTCGCCAGGCGGCCCTCGCCATCGAAATGGCGGGCGGTGCGCTCGACCAGGGCGAGGTCCGGCGCAGGCTCAGGATCACCGGACAGTCCGGCGGACGCCCCTGAGGCTCCGGCGGCGCGTGCGCGGAACTGCTGGAAGTTCCGGCTGCCGGTCGCCCGGGCCAGCATGTTCAGCATGTCCACATGACCGGGCGGCTCCGTCCGGGCGGCCAGCTGTTCCCGGAGGGAACGGGCCAGGGCCGAAATGTCGTCGACCGCAAAGGGAAGCAAGGTTCTGGGCATCACGCGTCCTCGTGCTGCGCCTGGCCCGGGAGGGCGGTGTCGGGGTCGCCGGCTTCGACCTGGCGCTGAAGGAAGGCGTCAGATGCAGACTGGACTCGGTCTTCGCAGGTTTAGCTCCCCTTCCGGGGCGGCGACGCCTGGGTGAACTGCGGACCCTGCCCATGTCCTAGCGCGTGACGCCGGACATGAAAAGGGCGGCCGGATTGCTCCGGCCGCCCCTTGAAGTCCGTGGGATGGAACGCGGATCAGTCCTCCGCGTCCTCCGAAGCGCCTTCCTTCTTGGACAGGTCCTCGCCGGTCTCCTGGTCGACGACCTTCATCGACAGCCGGGTCTTGCCCCGGTCATCGAAGCCGAGAAGCTTGACCTTCACGGTCTGGCCTTCCTGCAGGACGTCGGAGACCTTGTTCACCCGCTCCTTGGAGATCTGGCTCACGTGGACCAGGCCGTCCTTGGCGCCGAAGAAGTTCACGAAGGCGCCGAAGTCGACGATCTTCACGACCTTGCCGGTGTAGATGGCGCCCAGTTCGGGCTCCGAGGCGATCGACTTGATCCAGTCGCGGGCCGCGTCGATCTTCGCCTGGTCGGGGGCGGCGATGCGGATGGTGCCGTCCTCGCCGATGTCGACCTTGGCGCCGGTCTCGGCGGTGATCTCGCGGATCACCTTGCCGCCCGAGCCGATCACTTCGCGGATCTTGTCCACCGGGATCTTGATGGTCTCGATCTTGGGCGCGAACTCGCCGAGCTGGGTGCGCGGAGCTTCCATGGCCTTGGCCATCTCGCCCAGGATGTGCTGGCGGCCGCCCTTGGCCTGCTCCAGCGCCTTGCGCATGATCTCCTCGGTGATGCCGGCGATCTTGATGTCCATCTGGAGGGAGGTGATCCCGTCCTCGGTGCCGGCCACCTTGAAGTCCATGTCGCCGAGATGGTCCTCGTCGCCCAGGATGTCGGAGAGAACGGCGAAGCCGTCCTTCTCGAGGATCAGGCCCATGGCGATGCCGCTGACCGGCTTCTTCAGGGGCACGCCGGCGTCCATCAGGGCCAGGGACGAGCCGCACACGGTGGCCATGGACGAGGAGCCGTTGGACTCCAGGACCTCGGACACCAGGCGCAGGGTGTAGGGGAACTCGTCATGCGACGGCAGCATGGGGCGGATGGCCCGCCAGGCCAGCTTGCCGTGACCCACTTCCCGACGCCCGGGGGCGCCCATCCGGCCGGTCTCGCCGACGCTGAAGGGGGGGAAGTTGTAGTGCAGCAGGAAGCGCTCGTAGTACTTGCCTTCCAGGGCGTCGATCAGCTGCTCGTCGTCGCCGGTGCCCAGGGTGGCGACCACCAGGGCCTGGGTCTCGCCGCGGGTGAACAGGGCCGAGCCGTGGGCCCGGGTCAGCACGCCGACCTCCGAGACGATGGGGCGCACCTTGTCCACGGTCCGGCCGTCGATGCGGACGCCGGTCTCGATGATGTTGCGGCGGACGACCTCGGCCTCGAGCTCCTTCAGCACGCCGGCCAGCTTCTGGCTGTCGGCGCCGGCGGGGTTGGCTTCGGACTTGGCCAGGGCGGCCACGGCCTTGGCCTTGGCCTGGCTGACGGCGTCGTGGCGCTGGCCCTTGGCGACGATCTTGTAGGCGGCCTGCAGGTCGGCGCCCACCAGCTTGCGGGCCTCGGCCTTGAGGGCCTCGGTGTCGTCGGGGGTGAACTCGAAGGGATCCTTGGCCGCATGCTCGGCCAGTTCGATGATGGCGTCGATCACCGGCTGCATGGCCTTGTGGGCGAAGGTCACGCCGCCCAGGACCACCTCTTCGGAGAGCTCCTGGATCTCGGACTCCACCATCATGACCGCGTCGCTCGTGCCGGCGACGACGAGGTCCATTGCGGACTCCTTCATCTGGTCGAGGGTCGGGTTGAGGACGTACTCGCCTTTGGCGTAGCCCACGCGGGCGGCGCCGATGGGCCCCATGAAGGGGGCGCCGGACAGCACCAGGGCGGCCGAGGCGGCGACCATGGCGACGATGTCGGGATCGTTCTCGAGGTCATGGGCCAGCACGGTGGCGACCACCTGGACCTCGTTCTTGAAGCCCTCGACGAACAGGGGCCGGATCGGACGGTCGATCAGGCGCGAGGTCAGGGTTTCCTTCTGGCTCGGCGCGGCCTCGCGGCGGGGGAAGGAGCCGGGGATCTTGCCCGCGGCGTAGTACTTCTCCTGGTAGTTCACGGTCAGGGGGAAGAAGTCCTGGCCGGGCTTGGCGCTCTTGGCGAAGACGGCGGTGGCCAGCACCATGGTCTCGCCGTAGGTGGCCAGGACGGAACCGTCGGCCTGGCGGGCCATGCGGCCGGTTTCGAGGGTCAGCGTGCGACCGCCCCACTCGATGGTCTTTCTCTTGATATCGAACATTTGGCTTCTTTCTTCTCCCGCGGGCGTATTCCCGGCGGGGGCGGACAGGGCGTCGGACGACCGAAATCCTCTCCAGGAACGACAGGCGCGGTGAGGATTTCTGTGGAACCCCCGACGTAGGACGGAAACCCCCGAATGGGTCTCCGCGCACCGCCCCTGGTCCCCCGGCCTGTCGCGGGGGCGGCGGTGAATGAAGCCAGGGCCCCTTCCGGGGCCCCGGGAACTAGCGGCGCAGGCCGAGCTTCTCGATGATCGCCTGGTAACGGGCGACGTCCGAGGCCTTCAGGTGGTCCAGCAGACGGCGGCGTTGGGACACCATCTTCAGGAGGCCGCGGCGGGAATGGTTGTCCTTCTTGTGGGTCTTGAAGTGCTCGGTCAGGTTGGCGATCCGTTCGGACAGGATGGCCACCTGGACTTCAGCGCTGCCCGTATCGCCCTGCGAGCGACCGTGGGTCTGGATGAGTTCCGCCTTGCGTTCCAGCGTAATCGACATCGTATAGTCTCCGCTCTGGTCAGAGGTGAAAGACGCGCGCAGGTTCGAGCCGTCCCATGCGCATCTCGCAGAGCGCCACCAGCGAACCGCCCTCCATGGCTGAAACGGTCCGGGATCCGGCGGTGAGCCGGGTCCTCAGGTCGTCAACCTGTCGGGGAACGAGAACGATGGGCCGTCCCTGCCTGAGCCTGAATGCGTCTTCTGAGGTCACGGCCAGCTCCGGGATGTCGTCCAGGGCGGTCTCGACCGGAAGCAGGGCGTCCAGGAGGCCGGCCTTATGCCCCAGATCCTCCAGGTTTTCCAGTGTAATCGCCCGGGCCTCCGTGAAGGGCCCCACCCGGGTCCGCCGCAGGGCGCTCACATGGCCGCAGGCGCCGAGGCGCTCGGCTAGGTCCCGGACCAGGGAGCGGACATAGACCCCCTTGCCGCAGTCGATCTCGATCTCGACGTGGTCGGCGTCTGGCGCTGCGGTCACCCGGGCCCGATGGATGACCACCCGGCGGGCGGCCAGCTCCACGGTCTCGCCCGCCCGGGCCAGGTCGTAGGCGCGCTCGCCGTCCACCTTGATGGCGGAGAAGGCGGGCGGGACCTGGTCGATCTCGCCGACGAAGTCCGGCAGGGCCGCCTCGACCCCGGCGGGGGTCGGCCTCACGTCGGAGACGGCCGAGGTGTCGCCCTCCCGGTCCAGGGTCGTCGTCGTCCGGCCCCAGGCGATGGTGAAGCGATAGGTCTTGCCGGCGTCCATCATGAAGCTGACCGTCTTGGTCGCCTCGCCCAGGGCGATGGGCAGGACGCCGGTGGCCAGGGGGTCCAGGGTGCCCGCGTGCCCGGCCTTCTGGGCGTTGAATATCCGCCGGACCCGACCGACGGCCTGGGTGGAGGTCAGGTCGTAGGGCTTGTCCAGGCAGACCCAGCCCGAGACCGCCTCGCCGCTCTTGCGCCGCCCCACCTCAGTCCTCCCCGTCCGACGAATCCGGGGCGAGGTCGCGCGCGACGCGGGGGTCGCGGAACAGGGCCTCCATGCGCGCCGCCTCGGTGAAGCTCTCATCGTGGGCGAACTTCAGGTCAGGGGTGAATTTCATGTCGATCTCGCGCCCCAGGCGACCGCGCAGGAAGCGTGCATGGCGATTGAGGGCCGCCACCACCCGTCCGGCGTCCTGGCCGCCCAGGGGCTCGACGAAGGCGAAGGCGTGCCGCAGGTCCGGGCTCATCCGCACCTCGGTCACGGTCACGGACACGCCGGCCAGGTCCGGGTCGGCGATCTCCTCCTCGCGGAGGATCTCGACCAGGGCGTGGCGGATCAGTTCTCCGGCCCGCAGCTGGCGCTGCGAGGGTCCGGCCGGGGCGCCGCGACCGGCGCCGGAATGCTTTTTCATGGGAGGGTCCCGCATGGCTGGCCCGGACCGCGGATCGGACGCGGGCTCGGGGAAAGGCGGCGGGTTCTAGTCGCGCGCAGGCCCCCTGTCCAGCGGCAGGGCCGTCAGGCGCCGGTCCTCTGCCGGAAGAAGGCGATCACCTTCTGCTCCGCCGCCTTGGTGGGGCCGTCCTCGCGCAGGTGCAGGGTCAGGACGGAGTGCGGGGGCATGTCGGCCGGGGCGGCGTCGGCGTCGTCCAGCTCCACCGGGTCGAACCGGTCGCCTAAGGTCGCCTTCAGCATCTCGAAGCGGGCGTCCGGCACGAACCGGTCCGACTTGAAGCGCAGGCCCATCACGGTCAGGTCTTCGGCCTCCAGCCGGTCCTTCACGCAGCGCAGGTCCGATGGAGAGACGTCGATGTCGGCGCCCCGGGCGCGGGAGCCGAAGGGAACGGGCAGGGAGGGCTGGGACAGGACCGGCGCCACCACGGCCGGCTCGGTCATCATGGCCAGGGCGAAGCCGCCGGAGAAGCACATGCCCACCGCGCCCACCCCCGCCCCGCCGCACTCGGCGTGGGCCTTGCGGGCCAGGGCCCTCAGCCAGTCGGCGATCGGGCTCGTCTTCCCGGTCCGCCAGACATTGAACTCGCGCCGGACGCAGAAGGCCGTCGCCATGGACTTCAGGGCGTAGCCGCCGGTGACCGGTCGTCCCGGGTCGCCGATCAGGCTCGGCAGGAAGACGGTCATGCCCGCCTCGGCCACCCGGTCCGCGAAGCGGATGACCAGGGGGTGCAGGCCGGGGATCTCGTGGATCACGATGACGGCCGGACCCTGGCCGCGCCGCCAGACAGGCCGGGTCCAGGGACCGTCCTCGAACTCGAACTTCTCGTAGGCGGAGAGGGCGTCTTCCCAGGCCATCCCGGTCTCCTTCAGAGGCGGATCTTCAGCGAGGAGAGGTCGCCCTCGAAGCCGCTCAGCCTCCAACGGCCCTCGGGCGAACGGGTGAAGACGAGGAGGCAGGGCCCGTCCTTCTCGCGCGTGGCGCAGACCCGCCCGTCGGGCTGGGCCTTCAGGCGGCTGGCGATGGCCACGGTCCCGGGCAGGGGCTTGTCGGCGGAATAGCCGTAGGCCTCGGCCACCTGGCGGAAGACCCGCGGCTGGATCAGGGCGTCGCCGGCCAGGTTGGCGAGACCCGGGGCCACGACCGCCCCGAAGCGGCCGAGGTCGAGGCCCTCGATCTTCAGGCGCCCGGCCTCCCGGGCGAGGCGGGTCGTCATCTCCGCCTTCAGGGCCTCGCGGTCGACCCTTGCGTCGAAAGCGGCCCGGTCATCGTCGCGGATGGCCACGAGCAGGGCGTGGACGTCATTGGCCGCATCCAGCCGGCTGGCGGTCGCACAAGCGGCCAGGAGGCAGAGGAGGCCGGCGAGGGCGAGGCGTCTGATCATGAACCCCCCTTGAGGCGCGCGTTCCGGAGGGGCGCATCCTAGAGGCTGCGCTTGACCTCTTCGATGTTGAAGCACTCGATGATGTCGCCTTCCTGGATGTCCTGGAAGCCTTGGAAGGCCATGCCGCATTCGAGCCCGTTGCCGACCTCGGCCACCTCGTCCTTGAAGCGCTTGAGGGTCTGCAGGACCCCCAGTTCCAGGACGACGATGTCGTTGCGGACGATCCGGACCCGGGCGCCGCGGCGCACCACGCCCTCGGTGACCCGGCAGCCGGCGACCTTGCCCACGCGGGTGATGTCGAACACCTGCAGGACCCGGGCGTTGCCGAGGAAGGTTTCCCTCTGCTCAGGGGCCAGGAGGCCGGACATCACGCCCTTCACGTCGTCGAGCAGGTCGTAGATGATCGCGTAGTAGCGGATCTCCACGCCTTCGCGCTCGGCGAGCTGGCGGGCCTGGCTGGTGGCGCGGACGTTGAAGCCCAGGATGGGCGCGCCCGATCCCTTGGCCAGCATGACGTCGCTTTCGCTGATCGCCCCGGCGCCGGACAGGATGATCCGGGCGCGGACCTCGTCGGTGGCCAGCTTGTCGAGCGAGCCGACGATGGCCTCCGCGGACCCCTGGACGTCGGCCTTGATGATGACCGGCATCTCCGAGATCTTCTTGTCCTGCATCTTGGCCATGAAGTCGGCCATGGAGACGCCGCCGCCCACGGGGGCGCCGGCCTTCTCGCGCTTCAGGCGGATCCGGTACTCGGTCAGCTCGCGGGCGCGGGCCTCGGAGTCCACCACGGCGAAGGCCTCGCCGGGCGAAGGGGCGCCGTCCAGGCCCAGGATCTCCACCGGCTCGGAAGGACCGGCCGAGGGCACCTGCTCGTCGCGCTCGTTCAGCAGGGCGCGGACGCGGCCAAAGCTGGCGCCGGCCACGACGATGTCGCCGCGCTTCAGGGTGCCGCGCTTGACCAGGACGGTCGAGACGGCGCCGCGACCGCGGTCGATCTTGGACTCGATGACCACGCCCTCGCCCGTGCGGTCCGGGTTGGCCTTCAGTTCAAGCACCTCGGCCTGCAGAAGGATGGCCTCGATGAGGTCCTCCAGGCCGGTTTTCTTGAGGGCCGAGACCTCGATGATCTGGGTGTCGCCGCCCAGGCTCTCGGCCACCACCTCATGCTGGAGCAGCTCGTTGATCACCCGGGTCGGGTTGGAGTCCGGCTTGTCCATCTTGTTGACGGCGACAATGATCGGCGTCCTGGCCGCGCGGGCGTGCTGGATGGCCTCGATCGTCTGGGGCATGACCCCGTCGTCGGCGGCGACCACCAGGACGACGATGTCCGTCACATCCGCGCCGCGGGCCCGCATGGCGGTGAAGGCGGCGTGGCCGGGGGTGTCCAGGAAGGTCACCTTCTGGCCGCTGGGCAGCTTCACCTGGTAGGCGCCGATGTGCTGGGTGATGCCGCCCTGCTCGCCGCCGGCCACGTCGGCCTGGCGCAGGGCGTCCAGCAGCGAGGTCTTGCCGTGGTCGACATGGCCCATGACCGCCACCACGGGCGCCCGGGGCTCCATGTTCTCATCCACGTCCTCGGCGCCCAGGAAGCCTTCCTCGACGTCGGAGTCCGACACGCGCTTGACCGTATGGCCGAATTCCGTGGCGATCAGTTCCGCCGTGTCGCTGTCGATCACGTCGTTGATCTTCACCATCATGCCCTGGCGCATGAGGAACTTGATCACGTCGACGCCGCGGGTGGCCATCCGGTTGGACAGCTCGGCGACGGTGATCACGTCGGGGATCACCACCTCGCGGGCCACGCGGGCCTGTTCCTGCACGCCGCCCTTGCGCTTCTCGCGCTCCCGTTCCCGGGCCCGGCGGACCGAGGCCAGCGAGCGCATCCGCTCGACGGCGCCCTCGTCATCACCGGCCACGGCCTGGATGGTCAGCCGGCCCTCGCGGCGCTGGGTGGCGCCCTTGGCGCGGCTGATCGGCTTGCCGGCCGCGTTGGCGGCCTTGCGGCGCGTATCCTCGTCGTCGTCCACGCGGCGGTCGAGGGTCTGGGAACCGGGCCGGGGGGCCTGGCGTGCGGCGCGCTGGATCTCCGGGGTCGCCGGGGCGGCGGCCGGGGCCAGACGCGGGGCCCTTGGGCCGCCCGGGCGGGCGCCGTCCCGGGCGCCGGGCGCGGGGCGCGGCGACAGGGCCGAATAGCGGACGGGCTCGCCGCCCGGGGCCACAGGCCGGGGCGGACGCGGACCGCGGTCCCCGTCACGGGGGGGAGCGCTGCGGTCGCGGGGCGGCTGGTCGGCCCGCGGGGCGCGCTGCCCGAAGCTGGCGTTCTCGAAGCGGCCGGCGGGCCGCTCAGGCCGGTAGGTGGTGGTGGTCGGCCGGTCGTCGCGGCGTTCGCGTGACGGCTCGTAGGTCCGGGTCTGGCCGGGGGCCGCGGTCCGCGAGGGCTCGGCCGGGGGGCGGGCCGCCGGCGTCGGAGCCGGCGTCGGGGCCGGGGCGGCGGCGGCCGTCGAAGGTTCGGGGCTCGCCGGAGGGGCTGCAGGGGCCCGGGCGGCGGCTTCGGCCTGGGCCGCGGCGCGTGCGGAGGCCTCGGCCCTCGCGGCGGCCTCGGCGCGGGCGCGGGCTTCCGCCGCCTGGCGGGCCTGTTGTTCCCGGGCGAGCTCGATCGCCCTCTGGCGGGCCTTGAGCTCCTCGGCGGACAGGCCGCCCTCGGAAGAGGCCGGAGCGGCGGGGCGGGGCGCGGCCGGTGCGGGGGGCGCGGTCGTACGGCGCTCGGCGGGGGACGGGGCGGCGAGGTTGCCTGCGGCCGGGCCGGCCGTGCGGGCGCGCTTGGTCTCGACCACAACCGTCTTCGAGCGGCCGTGGCTGAAGCTCTGCTTCACCGTGCCGGCGCTGACCGATCCGGCGCCGAGGCGCGGCTTGAGGGTCAGGGGCTGGCGTCCGCCGGGGGCGGAGGGACGGCCGTTGTCTTTATCGTCGCTCATGCGCTCGCTTTACATCCGGCCGGACAGGTCCGGCCCACTTCAAAATCCCTAGCCCTGGGCCGGGTCCGGCGTCCCGGGCGCCCGCGGGGACGCCTCGATCCAGGATTCCGGAACCAGGGGTCGGAAACCCGAAAGCCGCTGGACATCCAATGTCCAGCGGTCGGAAGCCCGTCCCGCAAGGAAGGCGGTGTGTATCACATTCTCGCCGCCCAAGGCCAAACTCAATTCTTCGCCGGTCCAGAGACCCGCAACCCCCGGCGCCGGGGAGGCCTTCCGGGCGGCGGCCAGGACCTTCCGCCGGCCATCCTCAGCCCCGTCCGAGGCCTCGACGAGCCAGCCGGCCCGCCCGGCCGCGATCGTCGAAATCACCTTCTCGAAACCGAAGACCAGTTCGCCGGAACGCCGCGCCAGGCCCAGCCCATCGAGGAGCCGCCGCATCAGGAGCCGCTCGACCAGGTCGGCGAGGCCAGGGTCCGCCTTGAGGGGGGCCCTTGCCGCCCGGCTGAACAGGCCCTTGCGGGCGGCGGCGTCCACGGAGGCCCTGTCCGCCGCGACCCAGAGGCCCCGGCCTGGCAGTCGGCCGGCCAGGTCCGGCGTCACCTGTCCGCCTGGCCCGGCGGCGAAGCGGATCAGGGTCTCGCGCGGGCGCACCTGTCCCGACACCAGGTCCCGGCTCTCGCGCGAGGCCTCGGCGTGGGTCCTCGGCGTCCCGTCGCCGGGCGCCGGCGTCCTGGGCCCGGCGTCGGTCACTCCGGCGTCAGGCCTCCCGGGCGCCCGGCTGGCCGAAGACGATGTCCTCTTCGCTCAGCTCGGCCTCGATCTCTTCCTCCACCTCCTCGGGCGGGGCCTCGATCCAGCCCATGGCGACCCGGGCCCGCATGATCAGGGCCTCGGCCTCGGCCGGGTCCAGGCTGAAGGCGTCCAGGATGCCCGGCTCGCGCACGCGTTCGCCATTCCGGGTCTCGTACCAGCCCCGCAGGTCGTCGGGGACCAGGCCGGCGAGGTCCTCGACGGACTTCACGTCGCCCTCGCCCAGGGCCACGGCCACAGGCAGGGTCACCCCATCGATCTCCAGGAGGCCGTCCTCGACGCTCAGTTCCCGGCGGCGGGCGTCCAGCTCGGCGGCCTCGCGCTCCAGGTGATCGCGGGCCCGGGCCTGGATCTCCTCGGCGGTGTCCTCGTCAAAGCCCTCGATGTTGGCGACTTCGGAGGCGTCGACATAGGCCACGTCCTCGACCGTCGCGAAGCCCTCGGTGACCAGCAGCTGGGCGATGACCTCGTCCACGTCCAGGGCCTCCTGGAACAGGGCGGTGCGCTCGGCGAACTCGCGCTGGCGGCGCTCGCTCTCCTGGCTTTCGGTCATGATGTCGATCTGCCAGCCGGTGAGCTGGGAGGCCAGGCGGACATTCTGGCCGCGCCGGCCGATGGCCAGGGACAGCTGCTCGTCCGGCACCACCACCTCGACGCGCTCGTCCTCCTCGTCCATCACCACCTTGGACACCTCGGCGGGGGCCAGGGCGTTGACGATGAAGGTGGCCTCGTCCGGGCTCCACTGGATGATGTCGATCTTCTCGCCCTGCAGCTCGGCCACCACGGCCTGGACCCGGCTGCCGCGCATGCCGACGCAGGCGCCGACGGGGTCGATGGAGCCGTCGTTGGAAACCACGGCCATCTTGGCCCGGCTGCCCGGATCGCGGGCCACGGCGCGGATCTCGATGACCCCGTCGTAGACCTCGGGCACTTCCTGGGCGAACAGCTTGGCCATGAAGCCGCCGTGCGCCCGGCTCAGCAGGATCTGCGGGCCCTTGGCCTCGCGCCGCACGTCGTAGATGTAGCAGCGGATCCGGTCGCCGATGTTGAAGTTCTCGCGCGGGATGGACTGGTCGCGGCGCATGATGCCCTCGCCCCGGCCCAGGTCGACCACGGTATTGCCGTACTCGACCCGCTTGACCACGCCGTTGACGATCTCGCCGACCCGGTCCTTGAACTCCTCGTACTGGCGCTCGCGCTCGGCCTCGCGGACCTTCCCGGTCACCACCTGGCGGGCCATCTGGGTCTGCACCCGGCCGAACTCGAAGGGCGGCAGCACCTCTTCGTAGGTCTTGCCGACAAAGGCCTCGGGGTCGTCCCGCAGGGCCTCGGACAGGCGCCGGACGCCGATCGGCTCGACGGGCAGGCCGTCCTCGTCGGTGAAGGTCTCGTCATCCGGGATCACCCGGATCACCCGCTTCAGGCTCGTCTCACCCGTCTTCGGGTCGATCCGGACCCGGATGTCGTGCTCGGCGCCATAGCGGGCCCGGGCCCCCTTCTGGATGGCCTCCTCGATGGCCGAGATGACCACCTCGCGGTCGATCGATTTCTCGCGCGCCACGGCGTCTGCGATCTGCAGAAGCTCAAGCCGGTTCGCGGCGATCCCTGTCGGGCTCATGGGACGTCCTCCTGGTCGGAATCGGTAGGGGTTTCTCCGGCCATCCGGCGGGCGCGCGCCTCGGCGCCCCGCTCCATCAGCCGGTCGGTCAGAACAAGTTTCGCCTCGGTGATCCAGGCGAAGGGGATGAGGGCGGTCTCGGCCTCGCCCTCTAGGTTGACGGCGACCTGGTCGCCTTCCACCCCGGCGAGTTCGCCGCGGAACCGCTTGCGGCCCTCGGCCATGCGGTCCAGCTCCAGGCGGGCCTCGTAGCCCTCGAAGGTCTCGAAGTCCTTCAGCCGGGTCAGGGGCCGGTCGACGCCGGGGGTGGAGACCTCGAGGGTGTACTCGCCGGACACCGGATCCGCCGCGTCCAGCACCTCGGACAGGGCCCGCGACAGCCGGGCGCAGTCCTCGACATTCATGTCGCCCGCCGCGGTGTCGGCCATGACCTGCAGGCGGCGGGCATGGTCGCCGCCCATCAGCCGCAACCTCACGATCTCGTAGCCCGCGGCCTCCGCCACCGGGTCGAGAAGCTCCAGGAGTCGGGCGTCTTCCGCCGTCCTGCTGCGCATTCGCTCTCTCCGCGCCCCTGCAGGGGCGCCCCCTCGGGTCCAACAAAAAAGCGGCCGGGCCGCAGCCCGCCGCTCGCAGACGTCATCCAACGTCACAAACGATGTTGGGACGGTGTATAGACGAGACGACCGCGCCTGTCAGCCCCTTCCGCCGACCCCTTCACAGGACCCTGCCCATGGACATTTCCCGGATTCCCGTCGGGATGAACCCGCCCTACGACGTCAACGCCCTGATCGAGATCCCGCAGGGCGGCGCGCCGGTGAAGTACGAGCTGGACAAGGCCTCGGGCGCCATGTTCGTCGACCGCTTCCTGCACACGGCCATGTTCTATCCGGGAAATTATGGCTTCATTCCCCACACCCTGTCCGGGGACGGGGATCCCATCGACATCCTGGTGGTGGGCCCCACGCCGGTGGCGACCGGCGCCATCATCCGCTGCCGGCCGATCGGATGCCTGATCATGGTCGACGAGGCGGGCGAGGACGAAAAGGTCCTGGCCGTGCCCGTGGACAAGCTGCACCCCTATTACGCCGGCATCGATTCCTGGCGGTCCCTGCCCTCGATCCTGACCGAGCAGATCGCCCACTTCTTCTCGCACTACAAGGACCTGGAGAAGGGCAAGATGTCCGAGGTCGGGCGCTGGGCTGACCCGGAGGAGACGGGCGAGCTGATCCGCCAGGCGATCGAGCGGGGCCGTCAGGCCGGGGCCTGATCCGCCCCTCCGGCGCTCCGGGGCCGGCGCTCGCGCGCCGCGACGGCCAGGGTCAGGGCCAGCCCCACCACGCCCAGGGCGGCCGAATAGATGAAGAAGGCGACGTAGCCCGTCCCGAGGCCGGCGGCGGTCACCCCCGACTTCACCGCCGCCGTGGCGAAGGCGCCGGGCGCCGCGGGAAACAGGGCCCCGCCGGCGCCGTCCGCCATCCGCGCCGCGCCCTCGACGATGCGTCCCGACTGCGAGGCGACCAGCTTGCCCAGCAGGGCGTAGAGCGATGAGAAGAGGGCGTACTGCGAGGCGGTGAAGCCCCGGCTGGTCAGGCTGGACATGTAGGCGATCAGGCAGGTCCCGGCGAAACCCGAGGCCAGGTTGTCCAGGCCGATGGCGACGGCCAGTGCCCAGAGCTGCGGCCCCTGCAGGGTCAGCCAGGCGAAGGCCAGGTTCGAGATGGGGCCGGCGAAGGCGCCGATCACGAGGGATCGCATGAGGCCCAGCCGCGCCACCGCCCAGCCGCCGAGGCCGACTCCGGCCACGGACATCACGACGCCCAGGACCTTCCGCACCTCTGCGATCTCCAGCTTCGAGAAGCCCAGGTCGAGATAGAAGGGGTTCATGATGTTCAGCACGAAGTCCGGCAGGCGGTAGACGCAGATCAGGGCCAGGATCAGCGCGGCGGTCCCCCGGTGACGGCGGACGAAGTCGGCCAGCGGCTCGCCCAGCGCCCGGAACAGGAAGCGCCCGGGCCGGGTAGGCCGCCCGGGCAGGGGCAGGACCGCCGCCGCCAGCAGGGCCAGGCCTCCCAGGGACGAGGCGACCTGGGCGACCGCGCCCGCCGGCTTGGCGGCCCACAGGTTGGCCAGGGCCTGCGCCGGTCCGGCAAGTCCCAGGGCGGCCAGGGGCGCCTGGATCAGGAAGGGATCGCCTGAGAGGCCCGATCCGAGGAGGGCGGCGGCGGCGAGGACGAGGCCGCCCCTGCCGACCCATTCCAGGAGGTCCGGAAGAGGCCGCCGGGGGGCGGGATCGGCATCCGCCGGCCGGGGCGCCAGGGCGGCCTCCCGGGGTGCGGCCAGGACGCCGGCGGTCCCCGCCAGCATGAGGCCCGCCATCAGGGCGTAGGAGCCGCCCCAGCCCAGGGCGTCGCTGAGGACCAGGGGCAGGATCCCCGCCAGGATCATGGCGATCCGGTAGCCCCACTGGTAGGCGGCGGCCAGGGCGCCGGCCCTTTCCTCCCCCACCGCCTCGATCCGCCAGGCGTCGATGACAATGTCCTGGGTGGCCGAGACAAAGCCCACCAGGACGGCGAGGCCGGCCATGGCGCCCAGGCTCCTGGCCGGATCCACCCCCGAGATCGCCAGGAGGGCGAGGATGATCACCGCCTGGCAGACCAGCATCCAGGAGCGCCTGTGGCCGAGGCTCCGGGTCAGGCCGGGGATCGCCGCGCGGTCCACCAGGGGCGCCCAGAGGAACTTCACCGAATAGGCCAGGGTGGCGAGGCTGAAGACGCCGATGACCTCCAGGGACAGGCCCGCATCCCGCAGCCAAGCGGATAGGGTGTCGAAGATCAGGAGGTTGGGAAGCCCTGACGCGAACCCCAGGGCCAGCATCACCAGGGAGCGGCGCTCCAGGTAGACCGCCAGGGCCTGAAGGGTCGAGAGCGGCTTGCCGCCCGCTTCCGGAGACTGGGTGTCGCTCATGGGTCCGTCCGGGTCGCCGCCCGGCGCGGCCGCCTTAGAGTGGCGCGCGCCGCGCAGGGCGTCCAGCGGGTCAGGTCGGCGCGGCTGCCGCCCGTCAGGCTGAGCGCCGGCGGCCCGTCGGTTCGTTCCAGCCCCTCGCCACACGCGAGAGGATGCGCCGGAGGGCGTCCGCCGACAGCGGCTTGACCAGGAATTCGTCCATCCCCGCGGACAGGCAGGTCTGCCGGTCGTCCTCGAAGGCGTTGGCGGTCAGGGCGACTATGGGGGTGGTGATGCCCTGGTTCCGCATCTCCTGGGCGGTCTCCGGGCCGGTCATGCCCGGCATCCGCATGTCCATGAGGATCAGGTCGTAGGCGCCCACCGCCACGGCGGCAAGGGCCTCGGGCCCGCCGGCGGCGTGGTCGACCACGCAGCTCTCGCGGTTCAGCATGGCCGTGGCCAGGAGGGCGTTGATGGCGTGGTCCTCGACCAGCAGGACCCGCAGGCCCGGCGCCACGGCGGGGGCGATCCGGTCGTCCAGGCGCTCGGCTCGGCTGCGCCCGCCGGCCGCAGCCAGCACCCGCTCGGCCAGGGAGGCCGGGCGGAGCGGCTTGATCAGGTAGCCGGCGAAGCCCCGGGCGCGATAGTCGTCGATGAGCCCGCGGTCCTCGGGGGACAACAGGATGATGGCCGGTCGGTCGTCCGGGGGGGCCTGGGGCGCAAGGGCGTGGTCCACCAGCAGCACCTCGGCGTCGGCCGGAAGGTCGCGCACGCCCGCCGCCGCGACCCCTTCGCCGCCGCGCGAGTTGACCTGCCGCACCGCCGCCTCGCAGACCACCAGGCTCGGGCTGATGACGCCGATCCGGCGGCGGGCGAGGTTGCGACCCGGCGCACCGCCGGCCCGCGGGGCCGGCAGGTCGAGCCAGAAGTCGGCGCCCCCGCCCGGCGCGGGGACGACTCCGGCTGAGCCCCGCATCGCAACGGCCAGGGTCCGGACAATGGCGAGGCCGAGCCCGGCCCCGCCCAGGCTGACCCCGTCGACCCGGGGATCGGTCTGGACGAAGGGCTCGAAGATCCGCTCGCGCTCGGCGTCCGAGACCCCCGGACCCGTGTCGCGGACGCTCAGGCGGATGCGGCCCGGACCGGCGGGCGTCGCAGAGACCAGGACCCCGCCCTCGCGCGTGAACTTGATGGCGTTGCCCACATAGTTGAGCAGGACCTGCCGCAACCGGCCCTCGTCGCCCCGGATGCGGCCGAGGCCCGGGGCGATCCACCAGCCGATCTCCAGGCCCTTCTCGGCGGCCCGGGGGGCGGTCAGCTCGCAGACCCCGCGCAGCAGGTCCTCCAGGGCGACATCCTCGGACTGGACCTCGATGGCCGAGGCGCCCAGCCGGGCGAAGTCCAGAAGCTGGTTGACCAGGCCCAGCAGGTGCTCGCCGGACTCCCTCAGGGCGTCCACATAGCTGCGCTGTTCGCCGGTCAGGGGGGTGGCCTCGAGCAGCCGGGCCAGACCCAGGACGCCGTTCAGGGGCGTGCGGAACTCGTGGCTCAGGCCGGCCAGTTCCTCGATGGTGACCGGGGTTGCAATCCCGTCCGCCGGCGACGGCGCGGCGGTGGGGCCTGAGGCGGCGTTTGAAGCCTGAATCGGGGCGGTGATGGCGACGGGCCGGGTCATGCCGTCTTCCTCGCACGCCATGTTTAAGGCTCCGTCAAACCGGGCGATTAACGATGCGTCAACGGCCGCGGTCAACCGCCTTGGCGCAGGTCCCGGCCCAGGCCCCTCACCCCCCTGCTCCGACCCCCCTGTAGGCCAGGGCCTCGGCCACGTGACGGCGGGCGACGGAGGGTGCGGCCTCCAGGTCCGCCAGGGTCCGGGCCAGGCGCAGGACCCGGCTCCAGCCCCGGGCGGTCAGGCCGGCGGCGTCCGCGGCGCGGGTCAGGAGGGCCCGGGCCTCGGGCTCGGGGTCGGCGATGGCCTGCAGCCAGTCCCCGGAAGCCCGGGCGTTGGCCGCCTCGGTCTCGGGCCGTCCGGCCTCGGCCGCGCGCCGGACCTGGATTTCCCGGGCGGCCGCCACCCGGGCGGCGACCTCGGCCGAGCCCTCGGCGGCGGCGGGCAGGGCCAGGTCGGCGGCGCGCACGGCGGGGACCTCCACCTGCAGGTCGATCCGGTCGAGGAAGGGCCCCGACACCCGCGCCCGGTAGTCCACCTGGCACCGCGGCGCCCGACCGCAGGCGCCCCGGCCCTCGCCGCCCTTGCCGCACTTGCAGGGGTTCTGAGCGGCGACCAGCTGGAACCGGGCCGGATAGCGCACGTGCCCGGCGGCCCGCGCGACAGTGATCTCGCCGGTCTCGAGGGGCTGGCGCAAGGAGTCCAGGGCCTGGGCGCTGAACTCCGGCAGCTCGTCCAGGAAGAGCACGCCGTTGTGCGCCAGGGAGGCCTCCCCCGGGCGGATGCGCGCGCCGCCGCCGGTCAGGGCCGCCATGGTCGCCGAGTGGTGCGGGGCGCGGAAGGGCCGGGCCCGGGTCAGCTCCCCCCGGGCGATCAGTCCGGCCACCGAGTGCACCATGGAGGTCTCCAGGAGCTCGGCCGCCGACAGGGGCGGAAGAAGTCCCGGCAGGCGGGCGGCCATCATCGACTTGCCCGCCCCGGGCGGGCCGGTCAGCAGCAGGTTGTGGCCCCCGGCGGCGGCGATCTCCAGGGCCCGCCGGGCGGTCTCCTGGCCGCGCACCTCGCGCAGGTCGGGCGCCGGGGCGCCTTCGGTCAGGGCGCCGGGCGCGGGCGGCGACAGGGCCTGGGTCCCGCGGAAGTGATTGACCAGGGCCACCAGGCTGGGCGGCGCCAGAACCGGGGTGGAGCCCGCCCAGGCCGCCTCGGGCCCGCTGGCTTCGGGACAGATCAGGCCCAGCCCCAGGGCGCCGGCCGCCACCGCCGCCGGCAGGGCGCCGGCCGAGGCGGTGATGCGTCCGTCGAGGGACAATTCCCCCATGGCCGCCCAGCCCTCGAGGGCGTCGGGCGGGATCACCCCCATGGCCGCCATCACCGCCAGGGCGATGGGCAGGTCATAGTGGCTGCCCTCCTTGGGCAGGTCGGCGGGGGCCAGGTTGCAGATGATCCGGCGGCCCGGCATGGCCAGGCCCAGTCCGGCGAAGGCGGCCCGCACGCGCTCGCGGCTCTCGGCCACGGCCTTGTCGCCCAGGCCCACCAGCATGAACTTCTGCGCGCCGGCGGTCAGCTGGACCTCGACCTCCACGGGTCGGGCCTCGACGCCCAGGAAGGCCAGGGTGGTGACGCGGGCGGCCATGCGCGCTCCTTGCGCTGCGCCCCGGTCCCCGAGGCCAGACAAGCACGCCGCCTGCGGGCCCGCAAGAACAAATACGGAACCGGCAGCAGCTCAACCACCGGCGCGCTTGGCCTCGATCACGTCCCAGAGGGCGGTCACGGCGTCGATGCCCGACAGGCGCTTCAGGGCGCGGGCGCCGGTGGGGGAGGTGACGTTGATCTCGGTCAGGTAGTCGCCGATCACGTCGACGCCGACGAAAAGGAGGCCCCGGGCCTTCAGTTGCGGGCCGATGATGGCGCAGAGCTCGCGGTCGCGGGCGGTCAGCTCCACGGCGTCGGCCCGACCGCCCACGGCCAGGTTCGAGCGGATCTGGCCCGGCGCCGGCACGCGGTTGATGGCGCCGACGGGCTCGCCGTCCACCAGCAGGATGCGCTTGTCGCCCTTGGTCACCGCCGGGATGAACTTCTGGGCGATCACCGGCTCGCGGCCGATCATCCGGTGCAGGTCCAGGAGGGCGTCGAGGTTGGGGTCGTCCGCCAGCAGGCGGGCCACGCCCGAGCCGCCGCCGCCATAGAGGGGCTTGAGCACGATGTCCCCGTGCCGGGCGCGGAAGTCGTAGAGGGCCTCGACGTCTGAGGTGATCAGGGTCGGCGGCTGCACCCCCTCGAAGGTGGTGACGTAAAGCTTTTCCGGCGCGTTGCGCACCTCGGTCGGGTTGTTCACCACCAGGGTCCTGGGGTGGATGGCGTCCAGGAAGTGGGTGGTGGTGATGTAGGCCATGTCGAAGGGCGGGTCCTGGCGCAGCAGCACCACGTCGGCCTCGGACAGGTCGCGCTGTTCCCAGGGGCCGAAGGCGGCGTGCTCGTCCTGGACATCCTTGACCCGGACGGACCGGCCGCGGGCCATCAGGCGTCCGCCCTCAAGGGCCAGACGGTCGGGCGTGTAGACGAAGAGGTCGTGGCCCCGGTCCTGGGCCTCCAGCATCATGGCGAAGGTGGAGTCCCCCTGGATGCGGATGTGCTCCAGCGGGTCCATCTGGACGGCGACGTTCAGCTTCATGGCGGGCTCCCTCTTCGCGGGCCTTCTAGCACGGCCAGCCCGCCGACCGTCAAAGTCCAGTCCGTCAAAGCCCCGCCCCTCACTGACCCGCCCAGGCGTCGGCCAGGTGCCGGGGCCGCCGTCCCGGGGCCAGGGCCACCAGGTCCAGGCGCACGGTCCGGCCGGCTAGGTCGGGCCGGCGGGCGGCCAGGGTCTGTCCCGCCCGCCTCAGCCGGTCCCGCTGGTCGGGACCCACAGCCTCCAGGGCCGCCTCCAGGCTGGCCCGGGACTTCACCTCCACCACCGCCAGGACCGGCCCGCGCAGGGCCAGGATGTCGATCTCCGCCTGGGGCGTCTTCAGGCGGAACCCCAGGATCCGCCAGCCCTTCAGCATCAGCCAGGCCAGGGCCACCCACTCGGCGCGTCGGCCGCCGGACCGGGCCAGGGCGCCCAGCCTTCGCCGCCAGGGCCGGGCCGCCGCCCTCATCCGGCGCCCTTCAGGTCCAGGGCCCGGCGGTAGAGTTCTCGCCGGGGCAGGCCCAGGGCCCGGGCGACCTCCGAGGCCGCCTCGCCGGGGGACAGGCGCGTCAGGGCCTCGGCCAGGGCGGCGTCGGCGTCGTCCGCCGTGGCGGCTTCCTCGCGGCCGGGGGCGATCACGATCACCACCTCGCCCAGGGGATGGTCCAGTGTCGGGTCCTCCGCCAGGACGTCCAGGGGCCCGCGCACCAGGGTCTCATGCAGCTTGGTCAGCTCCCGGGCCACGGCCGCCGGGCGGGGCCCCAGCACCTCGGCCATGTCGGACAGGCTCGCCTTCAGCCGGCTTCCCCCCTCGAACAGGATGAGGGTGGCGCGGATCCCCGCCAGCTCGGCCAGCTCCCTCCGGCGGGCGGCGGACTTCGGCGACAGGAAGCCGGCGAAGAGGAAGCGTTCGGCGGGCAGGCCCGAGACGGTCAGGGCCGCCAGGGCCGCCGAGGGACCAGGTGCGGCGAAGACGGGCAGGCCCCGGGCGATGGCTTCCCGAACCAGGGGAAAGCCCGGGTCCGAGACCAGGGGGGTGCCGGCGTCGGAGGCGAGGGCCACCCGCCCGCCCTGTTCCAGCAGGGCCAGGGCCCTGGGCGCCGTGCGCCCGCCAGCGTGCTCGTCGTACCGGGCCATGGGCTTCGACAGGCCGTAGGCGGCGAGGAGCTTGCCCGTCACCCGGGTGTCCTCGGCCAGGACCAGGTCCGCCGCCGACAGGATGTCCAGGGCCCGCAGCGTGATGTCTCTCAGGTTCCCGATGGGGGTGGCCACCAGGTAGAGGCCGGGCGCCAGGGGGGCGTCGGACAGGGGCGGCGGCGGGGGTCTGCGGCTCATGGCCCAGCCTTCGCGGCATTATGCGGCCAATGCAAGGCGCCCGCTTCAGCGGGCCAGCAGGCGCTCCAGTACGGCGTCGAGCAGGCGCCGGCCCCTTTCGGTGACCCTGAGCCGGTCCGGGTCGGCGGCCAGAAGGCCCGCCTCGGCCAGGTCCCGCACCTCGGGGTGTCCGGGGGAAAGGTCCAGGGCGGACAGCTCCCTGAACGGAACCCCCTCGGCCAGCCGAAGGCCCGAGAGGACCCGTTCCACGGCGGCGTCCGACGCCCCGAGAACCTCGGTCTCCCCCTCGCCCTCGCCCCGGGCGACGGCGGCGATGTAGTCGGCGGGACGGGCGGCGCAGACCTGGCCGCGCCTGGTCCCGTCCAGGGTCAGGCGCCCATGCGCCCCCGGCCCGACGCCCAGCCAGTCGCCGCCCCGCCAGTAGGTCAGGTTGTGCCGGGACCGGTCGTCGGAGGTGCGGGCGTGGTTGGAGACCTCGTAGGCCTCGAACCCGGCGGCGGACAGGCGGTCCTGGGTCACGTCCCACAGGTCCGCAGCGCCGGAATCGCCGGGCGGGACCAGCCGCCCGCGCCGCACCGCCCGCTCGAAGGCCGTCCCCGGCTCGATGGTCAGCTGGTAGGGCGAGACATGGCCGGCGCCCAGGGCCAGGGCTTCGTCCAGCTCCGCCGCCCAGGCCTGCGGCGTCTGGCCAGGCCGGGCGTAGATCAGGTCGATGGAGACGCGGGCGAAGGCCTTCAGAGCCGCCCCGGTCGCCCGCCGTCCCGATGAGGCGTCATGGTTGCGGCCCAGCTGGACCAGGGCCTCGTCCTTGAGGGACTGCAGGCCCAGGGACAGGCGGTTCACCCCCGCGTCGGCAAGGGCGGCGAAGCGGCCGGCTTCTGCGTCCGTGGGATTGGCCTCCAGGCTGACCTCGAGATCCGGGTCGGTCTCCCAGAGACGCCGGCAGGCTTCGATCACCCCGGCCACCGCCTCCGGCGCCATGAGCGATGGCGTGCCGCCGCCGAAGAAGACGGAGGTCAGACGCCGCGGCCCGGTGGCCCCGGCCCGCCGGGTCAGGTCCTCGATGAGGGCGCTGGCCAGCTCGGCGGCTTCGCCGGGACGCCGGTCGCGATGGACGTTGAAGTCGCAGTAAGGGCAGATCCGGGCGCAATAGGGCCAGTGCACATAGACGCCGAAGCCCGCCGCGCCGGGGTCGGGGGTCAAGCCAGGGCCGCCTTCAGGCGCGCAAAGGCCCGGGCCCGGTGGCTCATGGCGTCCTTGGCCGCGGGGTCCATCTCGCCGAAGGTCAGGGCGTGGCCGTCGGGCCGGAAGATGGGGTCGTAGCCAAAGCCCCGGTCGCCCCGGGGCGGGAAGACGAGGTCGCCGTCGATCCGGCCCTCGGTCACCACCGCCAGGTCGTCGGGCCAGGCCAGGGCGAGGGCGCAGGTGAAGAAGGCCCGGCGGTCGGTCTCGCCCCGCTCGGCCAACTCCCGCTCGATCCGCGCCATGGCCGGGGTGAAGTCCTTGCCGGGTCCCGCCCAGCGGGCCGACAGGACGCCGGGCGCCCCGTCCAGTCCCACGACGGAAAGTCCGGAATCGTCCGCCAGGGCCGGCAGGCCGCTGGCCGCCGCCGCCGCCCGGGCCTTCAGCAGGGCGTTGCCGGTGAAGGTCGCCTCGGTCTCCTCGGGCTCGGAGAGGCCGAGCTCGCCGGCGGTGACCAGCGGGTAGCGGCCCTCGAGGATCTCGGCCAGTTCCCGGGCCTTGCCCGGATTGTGGGTCGCCACCACCAGGCGCGTCCCGGCCTCAAGTCTGATCGCCATGCTGAACTCCGCGGCCCGTGCGGCCTTACGACAATTTAACGCGAACGCCGCCGCTTTCGCGACATAAGGGCGATCACGGCGGAACGGAACCGGGGGGCGACGACATGCCGACCATGCGAGCCCTCGGACCGGGCTCCCTCTCCAGCTTCATGAAGACGGTCCTGGACCTGGTCTGGGTCTTCCTGTTGGCGGCCCTGGCCATCCTCGCCGCGGGCCTGCTCTACGGCGTCCTGGCGGCCTTCAACCCGGACATGCCCTTCGCCCACCGGGTGCGCTTCGACGGCCTCGACAGGCTCCAGGCCTGGGCGGTGGTGCTGGCCCGGATGCTGACCGTAGTCCTCTATGTCGGGGGCGTCCTGGTCATCGTCAGTCGCCTGCGGGAGATCTTCGGGACCCTCAAGGCCGGAGATCCCTTCCATCCGGAGAACGTGACCCGCCTCAGGGTGGTGGCCGCCGGCCTCGCCTGGATGGAGGTCGTCCGGTACACGGTCTGGACCCTCGGCGCCCTCCTGCCGCCCCAGGCCGCTCCGCCCCGGCCCAACCTGTCGCTGACGGCCTGGTTCTCCATCCTCGTGGTCATCGTCCTGGCCGAGGTCTTCCGGGAGGGCGCCCGGCTGAGGCGCGAGGCGGAGCTGACCATCTGATGCCTGTCCGGCTTCACCTCGATCGCCTGCTCGTGGAGCGCCGCATGTCCTTGGTCGAGCTGGCCGACCGGACGGGCGTCTCCGCCGCCAACCTGGCCATACTGAAGGCCGGCGACGCCCGGGCCCTCAGGTTCTCGACCCTCGAGGCCCTCTGCCGGGAACTGGCCTGCCAGCCCGGCGACCTCCTGACCTGGGAACCCTGACCCCGCGTCAGGTGTCGCCGCATTGCAACATAAGGCCGTTCCGGGGGCGCGGGAGCCTTGCGTGGCGGGCCTTGCAGGCCTATGTGCACCGCAACATTTATTGCATTGCACAAGGAGCTCGCCATGGCCCACGTTCTGGACATCCGCGACATCCACGTCTTCGACGGCCTGCTGCGTCGCCTGGAGGCCCTTCTCGACGGCCTCATGGCGCCCTTCGCCGAGGAAATCGGCCGCATGTCGCCCGCCGCCTTCCGGCACCTCCTGAACGTCCGCTTCTGATCGCGGTCCGCGCCGGCCGCCGCTGTCTCTCCCGACGGCGGTCCGGCGCCGGGAACGGGCGGCCCTGAGCGGTCGCCCGTTTCCCTACCGGGCTCAGGCCGCCGCCGCCGCCGCCCGCTGGAGGGCGAAGAGCTCTCCGATTCCCTTCTCGGCCAGGCCGAACAGAGCCTCGAACTCGGCGCGGGTGAAGCCCCGCTTCTCGCCGGTGGCCTGGATTTCCACGATATCGCCCGCCCCCGTCAGCACGAAGTTGGCGTCGGCCTCGGCATTGGAATCCTCCTCGTATTCCAGATCCAGGACCGGGACGCCCTGGCAGACGCCGCAGGACACCGCGGCCACCTGGTCCAGCAGGGGCGAGCGGGCGATCATCCCCTCCCGCACCAGCAGGTCCGTGGCCTGGCGCAGGGCCACCCAGGCGCCGGTGATGGCCGCCGTCCGGGTGCCGCCGTCCGCCTGGATCACGTCGCAGTCCAGGGAGATCTGGCGCTCGCCCAGGGCGGCCATATCCACCACCGCCCGGAGCGACCGCCCGATCAGGCGCTGGATTTCCTGGGTCCGGCCGGACTGCTTGCCCTCGGAGGCCTCGCGCCGGCCGCGCGTGTGGGTGGCCCTGGGCAGCATGCCGTACTCGGCCGTCACCCAGCCCTGGCCGCGCCCGCGCAGGAAGGGGGGAACCCGCTCCTCGACGCTGGCGGTCACCAGCACCCGGGTGTGGCCGAAGGCGACCAGGCAGGAGCCCTCGGCATAGCGGTTGACCCCCGTCTCCAGGGTCACGGTCCTCAGGCTGTCGGCGGCGCGGTCGAAGGGACGCTTGGCGGTCATGGGTCGGGCGGGCTCCGGTGAAGGGTGAAGCGGTCCCGGCGCCTTGCGCCGGCGGGGTGGGTGCTTATCCTGTAACCTCGGGCCTGCGTCCATGCCCGACCGGAAACAGGACTCTTCCGAACGTGACCGGCCAGTTCCTCCCGCGGGGGCCCTCCCTCGCCGAACTCGACAGCCGCGCCCGCGAAATCTTCCGGCGGGTCGTCGAGACCTACCTGGAGACCGGCGAGCCCGTGGGCTCGCGCACCCTTTCCCGGGGCGGGGTCCAGCTGTCCCCCGCCTCCATCCGCAACACCATGCAGGACCTGACCGAGCTGGGGCTGCTCGGCGCGCCGCACATCAGCGCCGGCCGCCTGCCGACCCATGCAGGCCTGCGGCTCTTCGTCGACGGCCTGATGGAGGTGGGTGACATCGGCGACAGCGAGCGCCGGGAGATCGAGCAGCGCCTGGCCGGCCGCGGCCGGTCCTTCGAGGACATGCTGAACGAGGCCTCCTCCCTCCTGTCCGGCCTCGCCGGGGGCGCCGGCATCGTCGTGGCCCCCATGCGGGAGGCCGGCGTCAAGCACGTGGAGTTCGTCGCCCTCGGCGGCGACCAGGCCCTGGCGGTGGTGGTCTTCGAGGACGGGGCCGTCGAGAACCGGCTCATGCAGCTGGCCGCCGGCGTCACGCCCTCGTCCCTCCAGGAGGCGTCGAACTTCCTCAACGCCCGGATGCGGGGCAAGACCCTGGTCGAGGCCGGACAGGACATCCGCCTCGAACTCGAACAGGCCCGGCGTCAACTCGACGCCGCCGCCGCCCGCCTGGTGGAGGAGGGGCTGGCCGTCTGGGGCGGCGGCGAGGGGCGCGACCGGGCCCTTATCGTCCGCGGCCGCGCCAACCTCCTGGCGGACCGGGAAACCCTCGAGGACCTCGAGCGGGTCCGGATGCTGTTCGACGACCTGGAGCAGAAGGAGCAGCTGATCGGCCTGCTCGACGGGGTGCGCGAGGCCCAGGGCGTGCGCATCTTCATCGGCGCCGAGACCCGCCTTTTCTCGCTTTCCGGTTCCGCGGTCATTGCGGCGCCCTATATGTCGGGCCAGAAGAAGCTGCTGGGCGCCATCGGCGTGATCGGCCCGACGCGGCTGAACTATGCGCGGGTCATCCCCCTGGTCGACTACACCGCCAGGGTCCTGTCCCAGATGACCGGCGTCTGAGGCCGGGGCCTGGCCCCGGCGCGAGAAGGCCCTGGCCCCAGCGGTCCGGTGCAGAGAGGTTGAGTGAGACATGTCCGAGGATTCCCAGTCCCCCGAAGAGGCGCCGCCGGAGGCGCAGGCCGGCCCCGAAGGCGAGGTCGACGTCCGCACCGCCCTTGAGGCCGAGGTCGCGGCCCTGAAGGAACAGGTGCTGCGCTACGCCGCAGACGCCGAGAACATCCGCCGCCGGGCCGAGCGCGAGACCAACGACGCCCGGGCCTACGCCATCCAGAAGTTCGCCCGCGACCTGCTGGGCGTGGCCGACACCCTGGGCCGGGCCCTGGCCGCCCCGCCCGCCGGCGAGGACGCCGGCGTGCGCAACTTCGTGGTCGGGGTCGAGATGACCCAGAAGGCCCTCCTCGCCGCCTTCGAGTCCAACGGGCTGAAGTCGGTGACCCCGGCCGCGGGGGACCGGTTCGACCCCCACCTGCACCAGGCCATGATGGAGCAGGACAGTCCTGACCTGGCTCCCGGCGCCGTCATCCAGTGCCTGCAGCCGGGCTACGAACTGCTGGGCCGCCTGGTGCGCCCGGCCATGGTCGTGGTCGCCTCCCGGGGGTCCGGCGGCGCCGCGCCTGGCGGCGAGGCTCCTGGCGGCCGACTGGACACCCGCGCCTGACTCCGCCCCCCTTTCTCCGGCCCCCTTTCCCAAGCCCGACAAATGATTAAAGTCGGGAATCCACCCCACGGGACGGAGGCGGCTCCGCCGACGCCGTCCCCGGCCCACACCGGACCCGACTGATGAAGCTGACGATCGAGCGCGCCGCACTGCTGAGAGCCCTGGGACACGTCCAGAGCGCGGTGGAGCGCCGGAACACCATCCCGATCCTCTCCAACGTGCTGCTGTCCGCCGAGCGCGGCCGCCTCAGCTTCTCGGCGACCGACCTCGACATGGAGATCGTCGACGAGGCCGAGGCCCGGGTCGAGCAGGCCGGGCAGGTCACCGCGCCCGCCCACACCCTCTACGAGATCGTCCGCAAGCTGCCCGAGGGCGCCGAGGTCACCCTGGCCTGGACCGGCGAGGACCCGCGCCTGTCGGTCTCGGCGGGCCGCTCGCGGTTCAGCCTTCCGGTCCTGCCGGCCGGGGACTTCCCGGTCATGTCCTCCGACGGCCTGTCCGGCCGGGTGGCCGTGGACGTGAACGACCTGATCCGCCTGATCGACCGCACCCGGTTCGCCATCTCCACCGAGGAGACGCGCTACTACCTGAACGGTCTCTACCTCCACACGGTCACAGAGGGCGGGATCGCCCGCCTGCGCGCCGTGGCTACCGACGGCCACCGCCTGGCCCTGGCCGAGATGCCGGCGCCCGAGGGCTCGGCCGGCGCTCCGGGCGTCATCGTGCCGCGCAAGACCATCGGCGAGGCCCGCCGCCTGCTGGACGACGCCGGCGAGAGCGTCGACCTGGCCGTCAGCCCCCAGAAGGTGCGCTTCGATTTCGGCGCGGCGGCCCTGACCTCCAAGGTCATCGATGGCAGCTTCCCCGACTACGCCCGCGTCATCCCCCGGGACAACAACCGGGTCATGATGGTCGACAACCAGCTCTTCGCCCGGGCCGTCGACCGGGTGGCCACCATCTCGGCCGAGAAGAGCCGGTCGGTGCGCCTGGCCATCGAGCCGGGCCGGCTGACCCTGACGGTCCGCAACATGGAGGCCGGCCAGGCGGTCGAGGAGCTGGAGGTTGACTACGACGGCGAGGCCTTCGAGCTGTCCTTCAACGCCCGCTACCTGCTGGACGTGACCGACCAGATCAGCGCCGAGCAGGCCGAGTTCCGGTTCGGCGGCCCGAATGATCCGGCCCTGGTCCTGGACCCCACCGACCCGGACGTCCGCTACGTCCTCATGCCCCTGCGGGTCTGACGCGCCGATCGACCCTCACCCCGGCGTCCCGAAGCGGCTATAGACTGGGCCCGTGCGCTCGGTCCTTACACGCCTTTCCCTGACGGATTTCCGCTCCTACGACCGGGCGGACATCACCCTGGGCGGCCGCATGGTGGTGCTGACCGGGCCGAACGGGGCGGGCAAGACCAACATCCTGGAGGCCGTGTCCCTGCTGTCCCCCGGGCGGGGCCTGCGCAACGCCGCCCTGCCGGAGATCGGACGCCGGGCGCCGGACGAGACCGCCGGCCGGGCCTGGGCCGTCTCGGCCCTGCTGGAGGTCGACGGCGAGCCGGTCCGAATCGGGGTCGGCGTGGAGACCGCCGGCGCCGCGCGCCGGGCCGTGCGCCTCGAGGGCGAGACCGTCCCCCCCGCCCGGCTCACCGACCTCGTCAGGCCCGCCTGGCTGACCCCCGCCCAGGACCGCCTCTTCCTGGAAGCGGCCGGAGAGCGCCGGCGGTTCCTGGACCGCCTGGTCTTCGCCGCCGAGCCCGGCCACGCCGCCCAGGCCCAGGCCTACGAGAAGGCCCTGCGCGAGCGCCTGCGCCTTTTGACCGACGGTCCAGCCGACGGCGTCTGGCTGGACGCCCTGGAGGCCCGCCTCGCCCAGAGCGGCGCCCGGCTGGCGGAGGCCCGGGCCCGCACCCTCGACACCCTCCAGGCCGAAATCGACGGCCGGGGCGACAGGCCCTTTCCCCAGGCCCGGATCGCCCCCACGGGGGACTGGGAGCGCCGCGCCGCCGGAGGCGAGACGGGTCCCGCCCTCGAGCAGGCCCTCGCCGCCGCCTTCGCCGCCGCCCGGGGCCGCGACGCCGCGGCGGGGCGATCCCTGACCGGGCCGCACCGGGGCGACCTTTCGGTGGTCCACGCCGAGCGAGGCCGCCCGGCGGCGGAGTGTTCTACGGGCGAGCAGAAGGCCCTGGTCCTGAACCTCATCCTCGCCCAGGCGGCGCGTCTTTCCCGTGCCGAATCAGCGCCGGCGCCTGTATTGTTGCTGGATGAAGTCGCAGCGCACCTGGACCGCCGCCGGCGGGCCGCGCTGTTCGACGAAATCGAGGCGCTCGGGCTTCAGGCCTTCCTGACCGGCACGGATGACCCTCTCTTCGAGGAGCTTGCGGGCCGCGCCCTCAGGCTCCGGGTCGAGGGCTCCCGACTGGCTGTTGCGGACACCCCATGACCGACGAAACCCAGACCCCGAACGAAACCCCAGCGGAAACCCCCGAAGAGGCCGCCGCCGCCTATGGCGCGGAGTCGATCAAGGTCCTCAAGGGGCTCGACGCCGTCCGCAAGCGGCCCGGCATGTACATCGGCGACACCGATGACGGCTCAGGCCTGCACCACATGGTCTATGAGGTGGTGGACAACGCCATCGACGAGGCCCTCGCCGGCCACGCCTCCCGCGTCGAGGTGATCCTCAACGCCGACGGGTCCTGCACCGTCACCGACGACGGCCGGGGCATTCCCACCGACATCCATGAGGGCGAGGGGGTCTCGGCGGCCGAGGTCATCATGACCCAGCTGCACGCGGGCGGGAAATTCGACCAGAACGCCTACAAGGTCTCCGGCGGCCTGCACGGCGTGGGCGTGTCGGTGGTCAACGCCCTGTCCGACTGGCTGAAGCTCAAGGTCCATCGGGGCGGCCGAACCCACGAGATGACCTTCCGCCGCGGCGACGCCGTCTCGCCCCTGGTCGTGACGGGCGCCTCGCCCCTGCGCGAGTCGGGCGAGCCCCTGACCGGCACCGAGGTCACCTTCCTGCCCTCGCGGGACACCTTCGCCTTCATCGAGTTCGACCGCCGCACGCTGGAGCACCGGCTGCGCGAGCTCGCCTTCCTCAATTCCGGGGTCCACATCCGCCTGCGCGACAACCGCGAGGCCGAGCCCTGGGAAGAGATCATGCACTATGAGGGCGGGGTGGAGGCCTTCGTGCGCCACCTCGACAAGGCCAAGTCCCCCCTCATGAAGGAGCCGGTCGTGGTCCGTGGCCGCCGCGACAATGTCGAGGTCGACCTCGCCCTGTGGTGGAACGACGGCTACCACGAGAACGTCCTCTGCTTCACCAACAACATCCCCCAGAGGGATGGCGGCACCCACCTGGCGGCCTTCCGCTCGGCCCTGACGCGGATCATCTCGAGCTATGCCGAGACCAGCGGGGCGGCCAAGCGGGAAAAGGTCAGCCTGTCCGGCGAGGACGCCCGCGAGGGCCTGACCTGCGTGCTGTCGGTCAAGGTGCCGGACCCCAAGTTCTCGTCCCAGACCAAGGACAAGCTGGTCTCCTCCGAGGTCCGCCCGGCCGTCGAGGGCCTGGTGGGCGAGGGCCTGGCCACCTGGTTCGAGGAGCATCCCGTCGAGGCGCGGATGATCGTCCAGAAGATCGCCGAGGCCGCCGCCGCCCGCGAGGCCGCGCGCAAGGCCCGAGAACTGACCCGGCGCAAGTCGGCCCTCGACATCACCTCCCTGCCCGGCAAGCTGGCCGACTGCCAGGAGAAGGACCCGGCCAAGTCCGAGATCTTCCTGGTCGAGGGGGACTCCGCCGGCGGCTCGGCCAAGCAGGCCCGCAACCGCGAGAACCAGGCCGTCCTGCCCCTGCGCGGCAAGATCCTCAATGTCGAGCGGGCCCGGTTCGACCGGATGCTGGGTTCCGACCAGATCGGCACCCTGATCACCGCCCTCGGGGCGGGCATCGGGCGCGACGACTTCAACATCGAGAAGATCCGCTACCACAAGATCGTCATCATGACGGACGCCGACGTCGACGGCGCCCACATCCGGACCCTGCTGCTGACCTTCTTCTACAGGCAGATGCCCGAGGTGATCGAGCGGGGCTATCTCTACATCGCCCAGCCGCCCCTCTACAAAGCCGCCAAGGGCCGCTCCTCCCGCTACCTGAAGGACGACGCCGAGCTTGAGGTCTACCTCACCGAGGAAGGCGTCGACGGGGCGACCCTCGACCTCGCCTCCGGCGAGCGCCTCACCGGCCAGGACCTCCTGAACCTGGTCCAGGCCTCGCGGGCCGCGCGGGCCAACATCGAGCGGCTTACCGCCCGGGCCCCGGCCTTCGCCATCGAGCAGGCGGCCCTGGCCGGCCTGTTCGGCGAGGAGGGCGACCCCGCCGCCGCCGCCCGCCGCCTCGACCTCTACGCCGAGGAGGGCGACGGTCCCTGGACGGGCGAGGTCTCGCCCGCCGGAGGCTTTGTCTTCTCCCGCCGTCGCCGGGGCGTGTCCGAGCGCGTGGTGCTGGACGACCTCCTGATCGCCGCCGCCGACGCCCGGCGCCTGGCCGAGCGCGCCCAGGCCCTGTCCGAACCCTTCTCCGGCCCCGCCGTCTTCACTCGTCGGGACCGCACAACCCGCGTCCGCGGCCCCCTCGACCTGACCGCCGCCATCATGGAGGCCGGCCGCCGTGGCCTGACCATCCAGCGCTACAAGGGCCTGGGCGAGATGAACCCCGAGCAGCTGTGGGAGACCACCCTGGACGCCGAGGCCCGCACCCTGCTCCAGGTCCGGGTCGCCCACGCCGACGACGCCGATGACATGTTCACCCGCCTGATGGGCGACCTTGTCGAGCCGCGCCGGGAGTTCATCCAGGAAAACGCCCTCGACGCCGAGGTCGACGTCTGATCAGTCGCCCGGCGGGATCTCTCCCGCCACCAGGGCCAGGACAGCGGGGCCGTAGCGGGCCAGCTTGCTTTCGCCCACGCCGCTGACCCGCGACAGGGCCGCCGCGTCGGCGGGCCTGCGGGTGGCGATCTCGGCCAGGGTGCGGTCGCTGAAGATGACATAGGGCGGCGCCTTCTGGCGGATCGCCTCGGCCCGGCGCCAGGCGCGCAGGGCGGCGAAGAGCTGCGGGTCGCCCTCGAAAACGGTCTCTGAAGCGTCGCGGCGCCGTCGTCCCGGCGTCGCGCCGGCCTCGGGGGACCCGTCCCCGGACCCGGGGGGGCGCCCTTGGGGCAGGCGTCCCTCCACCCGTCGCTCCCCGCGGTAGACGGCGCGCACCGCCTCGGCGTCGCCCAGGCCGATGAGGGGCCGGCCCTCGTTCGGGTCCTCGCGCAGCAGGCCGTCGAAGATCAGCTGGTCGATCAGGCCGCGCCAGTCCCCCGCCGACAGCTCCGCGCCGACCCCGAAGGTGCTCAAGCCCGCCTCGAAGGCCGAGGGCTCGCGGGTCTTGCCCAGGAGGTGCTCCACCAGCCGGCCCCGGCCATACCGCCCGTTCAGCCGATGGGCCGCCGACAGCACTTTCTGGGCCTGGAGGGTCAGGTCCGCGCCCTTCGGGGGATTCAGACAGTTGTCGCAGCGCCCGCAGTCGGCGACGGCCTCCTCGCCGAAATAGCGGCGCACGGCGGCCGTCCGGCAGGCGCCCCCGTCCAGCAGGGCGTAGAGCTGGCGCACCTTGCGGACCTGCACCGCCCGGACCTCGTCGGACAGGGCCTGGCCGTCCAGTCGCCGCAGGGCCCAGGCCATGTCGGCGGCGCCGTAGAGGGTGATGCCCTCGGCGGGCTCGCCGTCGCGGCCGGCCCGGCCCACCTCCTGCCAGTAGGCCTCGATGGAGGCCGGCGGGTCGGCGTGGATCACGTAGCGGACGTCCGGCTTGTCCACCCCCATGCCGAAGGCGATGGTGGCCACCATGACGGCGGCGTCCGAGGCCAGGAAGTCGGCCAGCCTCTGCTCGCGCACCTCGCGGTCGAGGCCGGCGTGGTAGGCCATGGCGGGCAGGCCGGCGGCGCAGAGCTCGGCGGCCAGGGCCTCGGTCCCGTCCCGCGAGCCGGCGTAGATCACCCCCGGCCGGTCGCGCCGCGCCTTGGCCAGCTCCAGCACCCGCTTGCGCCCCGTCCCGGCCTTGCGCTCGGCGGACAGGGCCAGCTCGGGCCGGTCGAAGGACGCGACGAACTCCCGGGCCTCGCCCAGGCGCAGGCCCTCGCGGATGTCCTGCCGGGTGCGGGCGTCGGCGGTGGCCGTGACGGCCAGGCGCGGGACCCCCGGGAACAGGCCCGCCAGCTGGCCTAGCTGCCGGTACTCCGGCCGGAAGTCGTGGCCCCACTGGCTGACGCAGTGCGCCTCGTCGATGGCGATGACCGAAAGGGGAACCTGGGACAGCCGCTCCAGCATCCAGGGCTGGAGCAGGCCCTCCGGCGAGACATAGAGCAGGTCCAGGGTCCCGGCCTCGATCCGCGCCCAGGTGGCGGCCCGGGCCTCCGGGGCGGTGAGGGAGTCCAGACGGGCGGCGGCCACCCCGGCCTGGACCAGGCCCGCCACCTGGTCGGCCATGAGGGCGATGAGGGGGCTGACCACCAGGCCGAGGCCGGGCCGCAGCAGGGCCGGGATCTGGTAGCAGACGCTCTTCCCCCCGCCCGTGGGCAGGACGGCCAGGGCCGGACGCCCGGCCATGACCTCGGCGATCACCGGCGCCTGGAGGCCGCGGAAGCCGGGGTGTCCGAAGACACGGCGCAGGACCTCCTGCGCCTCCGTTAGCGAATCGTCGGACATGCCCCTCTATCGCGCGGCCCGACCCGGCTGCGAAGGGGCGGAAGGCGGCCCGCCGGGCCTATTCCGCCGCCAGGGCGACCGGGGCGTCCTGGGCGCCGTGCACAAGCCGCCCGGGCAGGGCGCCGGTGGGCTCGCCGTCGCGATAGGTGACCTGGCCGGCCACCAGGGTGGCGACATAGCCCCGCGCCCTCTGCAGGAGGCGTCGGCCGCCGCCGGGCAGGTCATAGCCCACGGTGGGCGGCTCCACGGCCAGCCGGTCGAAGTCGATGACGTTGAGGTCGGCGCGCAGGCCCGGCGCCACCAGGCCCCGGTCGAGCAGGCCCACCGTCTCGGCCGTGGCCCGGGTCTGCAGGCGGACCATGTGCTCCAGGGGCAGGCGCGGACCCCGGGTCCGGTCCCGGGCCCAGAGGGTCAGGTTGGTGGTCGGGAAGCTGCCGTCGCAGATCATGCCCACATGGGCGCCGCCGTCCGACAGGCCGGCCACGCAGTCCGGGTGGCGCAGCATGTCGTAGGCCGGGTCCAGCCCGCCGTCGGCATAGTTGAGGAAGGGCAGGTAGAGCATGCCCCGCCCGCCTTGGCTCATCATGTGCTCCAGGGCGACCTCTTCGGGGGAGACGCCCCGGGCCGCGGCCAGGGCGGCGATGCTGTCCTGGCGCGTCGGCTCATAGTCCGGCGTCTCGGCCATCAGGAACATGTTGCCCCAGTCCCGGGTCAGGCGCGAGGCGATGGCCGCGCTGCCGGGGGCGACGGTATCGTCCAGCAGGGCGGCCCGGAAGGCGGCGTCCGCCAGGCGCGCCTTCCGCTGCTCGAAGGACAGCCCCGCCAAGGATTTCCAGGCCTCGGTATGGCTGAAGGGATTGAGGGTCAGCTCGAAGCCGAGGAGGACGCCCACCCCCCGGCCGCAGACCTGGGCCCGCATGGGCAGGCCGTCGGCGGTGGCGGCGGACAGGTGGGCCAGGAGGTCGCGCCAGGCGTCCGGCGCCTTGGGTCCCTGCAGCAGGCTGAAGGACAGGGGCCGGCCCGAGGCCTCGACCAGGCGGCGCAACAGGCCGAACTCGGCGGCGGGATCGGCGAAGTCGGAGACGAACTGCAGCACCCCCCGCCCGGCGGCCTTCAGGCCCATGGCGATGCCCATCAGCTCGTCCTCGGCGGCGGTGAGGGTGGGCGTCGGCTGGCCGTCGGAGGTCCGGTGGTTGAGGGTGCGCGAGGTGGAGAAGCCCAGGGCGCCGGCCTCCATGGCCCGCTTCGCCAGGGCCGCCATGGCGGCGATGTCGGCGGGGGTCGCCGGCTCGCGGTTGGCCCCGCGCTCGCCCATGACATAGACCCGCAGGGCCGCGTGCGGCAGCTGGGCGCCCACGTCCAGGTCGAAGGCGCGCCCCGAGAGGGACTGCAGGTAGTCGGGATAGCTCTCCCAGTTCCAGGGCAGGCCCTCAGCCAGGACCGGGTGGGGAATGTCCTCGACCCCTTCCATGAGCCGGATCAGCCGGTCGTGGTCCTCGGGCCGGCAGGGGGCGAAGCCGACCCCGCAATTGCCCATGACCGCCGTGGTCACGCCATGCCAGGCCGACGGCGTGAGGCGCTGGTCCCAGGTGACCTGGCCGTCATAGTGGGTGTGAATGTCGACAAAGCCGGGGGTGACGATCTTCCCTCGGGCGTCGATCTCCTCGGCGCCGGACCCTGCGATGCGGCCCACCGCGGCGATCCGCCCGTCCTTCACCGCCACGTCCGCCTCGAAGCCCGGCGCGCCGGAGCCGTCGATCACGGTCCCGCCGCGGATCACCAGGTCGTAGGCGCGTTCCTGTCCGGCCATGACGTCTCCTCCGTCGCGGTCCCCGCCGCGTGACGGGATTCAGCGCCCATCGCGGCGGCGGGGTCAAGAGATCGGATCTGAGGTCGTCCTGTATTCGGCGAACCGCGCCGCCCAGGGCTCCAGCGGCAGGGCGAGCCCGTTCGCGAGGAAGGCGACCTGATGGTAGAAGGCCGTCAGCTGCAGAATCTCGAGAATCTGGTCCTCGTTGAAGTGGCGGGCGAGGTCCAGGTACTCGGAGTCGCTGAGCGTGGAACGGTCGTGAAGGGCGTCCACGGTGGACAGAAGCACCGCCTCCTTTTCAGACCAAAGGCCGAGGTCGAGGGACTCCGACAGGGTCCCGGCGACCTCCTCCCGGGAGAGTCCGGCGCGTTCTGCGAAGAGATGGATATGAACCCCCCACTCGTACTCACAGCCCGTGCGCGCGCTGGTGCGGTCGATCACAAGTTCCCTCTCACGGAGGGAAAGGGGAGATCCGCTGTCCAGCAGGGACCCGTTGCTGAAGCGGGTCCAGGCCCGCTCGCTCCGGCCGAGGGTGGTGAAAAGGACGAGGGGCTGGACCCCCCGGCTGGCGGCGCGCTTGAGATAGGTCTCCAGGTTCCTGGGAAAGGGGGGGCTGGCGGGGGCGATCCGACCCATGGCGGGTTCTCCATCAGGCGTCCGGTTCCTTGGGTCCGGCCGCGATCATGCTATGGAATACGTAACACGCAAGATCGCTATCAAAACCGTAGCGACTTGGCAAGCTCATCAGGAAGGCGCCATGCCAACCATTCCCTCCACCGGGTCCTTCAACCTCAATGGCGACCGACCGATCATGGTTCTCCTGGACCTGATCAGCCGGAGGTGGGCGCTGCGAATTCTTTGGGAACTGAGGGACGGCCCCCTCACCTCACGCGCCTTGCGCTCCCGCTGCGACGATGTGTCGCCGACCGTTCTCCAGACCCGGCTCAATGAACTGCGCTGGGCCGGAATCGTCGATCACTTCCCCGGACAGGGGTACGCTCTGACGCCGGTGGGGACTGAGCTGGGCGCGGTCCTGTTGCAACTCAACAAGGTCTCAGAGGTCTGGGCGTCTGGAATTCCTGACGAATGATCTGCGACCCCGCCCCTGCGGCCTGGCTGGCGCTGAGGCCTGAGCCTCGTCTGGCTGGCGCGGCGCGGTCGACGGTCCCGAGCGCCGACCGGGGCCAAGGTCTCTGCGATGACGCCGAGGTCGCGCCCGCCGGCCGCAGGGCCGTCACCCGGCCAGGTCGCGGACGCAGAGGACGTGGTTGTCGCCGCGGATGTCGTCGCCCTGGGGGCCGAAGCCTGAGGGGAAGGCGCCGGGCCTCGCCGTCTTCAGGTCGCTTCGCATGGCGCCGGCGCCGTGGACGTCCATCCATTGCCGGCGCCCCGATCCGGGCGGCGCCTCCATGTATCCCATGGCCGGCCCGATCGCGGCATAGACGGCCAGCTCGCCGGTCCTTGAGAAGGCGCGGTTTCGTTCCGCCTCTGGCGGCGGGCCCTCAAGATGGGTGGTGGAGGACCAGAGGTAGACGTCGCGGCCGCTCAGGGCGAACACCGGGTCGATGGCGGGAATGCGGGAATAGTCGACGATCGAGTGGAGTTCCTTGGCGTCGGGAAGGCGCCAGTCCCGGTGGCCGCCCAGCGAAAGGCCGTCGCAATAGGCCAGGGCCTTGGCCCAGCTCAGGGCGCCCGTAGCCTCGCGCCGCTGCCAGACGAGGCCGCTCGCCCGGTCGGTCACGGTTTCGGCGTCCGGGTGGAAGTCGTTCCGCCCGTAGGCCGGGCCCCGGACCAGCCGAACGGCCAGTCGGTTGGGCGTCTGCATGCGGTTGGCGGGGTCCATGACCGGATAGCCCTTGATCCGGCCGTCGGCGAAGTTGACGCCAAAGACGGTCTCATCTCGGCCCAGGGTCCGGCCGGCATAACGGGTGGCGCTCCACTCCTGCACGTCGATGGGTCGTCGGCCGTGCGCGGCGTCGCCCAGGCCTGAGCCCGCAGCGTAGGCGAAGGTGAAGACGGAGGTGTCGATGTAGGGCCGCGAGGCGCCGGGATCGCCCGTGTAGCCGCCGCGATAATCAATGAGCGAATAGAGCTCGCGGATGGTGGGGACGCGCCAGTCGTCGTGGCCGCCGAGCCGGCTGGCGCGGGCGAAGGCCTCGAGGTCGGCAAAGGCCATTGGCGCGCTGGGCGCCCTGGCCCAGACCAACCCGGTCACCAGGTCCGAGACCGTGCTGTCGCCGAGGTCGCGATAGGCGGGCCTGCGGCCAGGGTGCTGGGCGTCCTGGCCGGACAGGAAGGCCCCTGCCGCAGGGCAGGCGATGACCTCGCCGGTCTCGCTGTAGCACCGGTCCTGCGCCGTTCCGACGACCGGATAGGCGCCGGCGGGGGATGGCGCAAGGCCCGGGCTCCCGGGCTGGGCGGCGGCGAGGAGCAGGCCCCCGGCGGTGATGAAAGCGAGAAGCGGGGACATCAGTCTCTTCTGGGTGTGCGCGCCCCTCGCCCGGTCACCTGGGCATCAAGCGCTCATCCCGGCGCCGGGGCAACCCCGCGACATTCCGGAGGCGCGCGCGCCTTCCGTCCGCCGCCGGCGCGCCCCATCTTGGTGGGCGGACAGACACGGAGATCCAGATGCTGACTTCGACCACCCCCCAGATCGCCGGGCATGAGATCGCCGAGACCCTCGGCGTCGTCACCGGCGAGGCCATCATCGGGGCCAATATCTTCCGCGACCTTCTGGCGGGGATCACCGACATCGTCGGCGGCCGGTCGAAGGCCTACGAGTCGGCCCTGCGCGACGCCCGGGAGATCGCCCTGAAGGAGATGTGCGACGAGGCCCGCCGCAAGGGCGGCAACGCCGTGGTGGGTGTGGACCTCGACTATGAGACCCTGGGTTCAGGCAGCATGCTGATGGTCTCGGCCACCGGCACGGCGGTGCGGCTGCGCTAGCCGCGCCGTCGGTCGCCACAGCGGCCGCCGGCGCCTATGCTCACGCCCATGAGTCGTAGTTTCCTGGAGTTCTTTGCGGGCGGGGGCATGGCGCGGCTCGGGCTGGGACCCGGCTGGGCCTGCCGGTTCGCCAATGACTTCGACCCGGTGAAGGGAGCGGCCTACCGGGCCAACTTCCCGGACGCGGCGGCGCACTTTTCCGGTGAGGACGTCTGGAAGCTTTCGGCGGAAGACCTGCCGGGGGCGGACCTGGCCTGGGCCTCCTCGCCCTGCCAGGACTTCAGCCTGGCCGGCGGCCGGGCGGGGCTGTCGGGCGGTCGGTCCTCGGCCTTCTTCGGCTTCTGGCGGCTCATGGAGGCCCTGGACGAGGCCGGGCGGGCGCCGCCCCTGATCGTGGTGGAGAACGTGGTCGGCCTGCTCACCTCAAGGGGCGGAGCGGACTTCGCCGCCCTCTGCGCCGCCCTCGCCGGGCGCGGCTACCGGGTCGGCGCCCTGGAGGCGGACGCCGCCGACTTCACCCCCCAGTCCCGGCCCCGTCTGTTCGTGGTCGCCTTCCGCGGCGCGCCGCCTGCGGCCCTCTGCGGGGGCGGGGCCTTCGTCACTCCGGCGGTGGCCCGGGCGCGGGACCGGCTGGAGGGGGCGGCGCGGAACGCCTGGGCCGACTGGTCCCCCCGGGCGCCGGCCGGGCGCAACACCGTCCTGGCCGACCTGCTGGAGCCGGACGACCAGGTCGTCTGGCACCCGCCCGACCTGACCCTGCGGCTCCTGGCCATGATGTCGCCTGTCCAGAGGGCGCGGCTGGAGGCCCTGAGGGCGGCGGGCGGCCGCCAGGTCGGGGGCCTGTTCCGTCGCACCCGGCGCGAGGGCGGGCAAAGCGTCCAGAGGGCCGAAGCCCGGTTCGACGGCCTGGCGGGATGCCTGCGCACGCCCCGGGGCGGCTCCTCCCGCCAGTCCCTGGTCGTGGTCGAGGACGGGCGGGTGCGCACCCGCCTTCTCACCCCCCGGGAGGCGGCCCGCCTGATGGGCCTGCCCGACGCCTATGTCCTGCCGCGCGGGGTCTCGGCGGCCCTGCACGTGGCCGGCGACGGGGTCTGCGTTCCTGCTGTCCGGTGGCTGGCCGACGCCCTGCTGGAGCCCCTGCTGGAGGCCTCACGGCTCGCGCGGGTTTAGAAAACCTGGGCCGGCCGCGCGAAAACCCGCCTTTCCAAAAGCGCGCCGGCGCCTAAGGTCGATCCCTCAATTTCCGGAGACTTCGCCATGGCTGAATCCGCCTACGACGCCGCCCGCTACCGCCGCGCCGGCCGCGGCAAGGTCTATGAGTCCATCGTCGACACCATCGGCGACACCCCCCTGGTGGCCCTGCCCAACCTGACCCGGGCCCTGAAGCCCAAGGGGCGGGTCCTGGCCAAGCTGGAGTTCTTCAACCCCATCGCCTCGGTGAAGGACCGGATCGGCGTCTCGATGATCGAGAGCCTGGAGGCCCAGGGCCTGATCCAGCCGGGCGCCACCCTGATCGAGCCCACCAGCGGCAACACCGGAATCGCCCTGGCCTTCGTGGCGGCCTCCAAGGGCTACAAGCTGATCCTCTGCATGCCCGAGAGCATGTCCATCGAGCGCCGCAAGATGCTGGTCCTGCTGGGCGCCCAGCTGGAGCTGACCCCGGCCGAACGCGGCATGGCCGGCGCCGTGGCCCGGGCCAAGGAGCTGGTTGAGGCCACCCCCGGCGCCGTCATGCCCCAGCAGTTCGACACCCCCGCCAACCCCCTGATCCACCGGGTCTCGACCGCCGAGGAGATCTGGAACGACACGGACGGGGCGGTGGACGCGGTGGTCTCGGGCGTCGGCACGGGCGGCACCATCACCGGCGTCGGCCAGGTGCTGAAGGCGCGCAAGCCGGGCCTGAAGATGGTGGCGGTGGAGCCGGCGGCCTCGCCTGTCCTGTCCGGCGGCAACCCGGCCCCGCACAAGATCCAGGGGATCGGCGCGGGCTTCGTGCCCTCCATCCTGGACCGGGGCGTCATCGACGAGATCATCCAGGTCTCGAACGAGGACAGTTTCGCCATGGCCCGGCGGGTCGCCAAGGAAGAGGGCATCCCCGTGGGCATCTCCTCCGGCGCAGCCCTGACGGCGGCCTTCAACCTGGCGGACCGGGCCGACTACGCCGGCAAGACCATCGTCGCCATCATCCCCTCCTTCGCCGAGCGGTATCTCTCGACGGCCCTGTTCGACGGCCTCTGAAGGCGTGCCCGACGTCTTTGATCCGCCGACCCGCTCGGCGGTCATGCGGCGGGTCAGGGGACGCGACACCGGCCCGGAGCGCACCGTCCGCCAGGTCCTGACCCGGCTGGGCGCCCGCTATCGCCTGCACCGGGCCGACCTGCCCGGCCGGCCGGACATCGTCCTGCCGGGCCGGCGGCTGGCGGTCTTCGTCCACGGATGTTTCTGGCACGGCCACGACTGCCCGCGGGGCAGCCGGGTCCCGCAGGAAAGGCGGGACTACTGGACGGCCAAGATCGCCGGCAACCGGGCGCGGGATGCGCGCAACGCCGACGCCCTGGCGGCCCTGGGCTGGCGGGTGGAGACGGTCTGGGAGTGCGAGTTGAAGGCCCGGGCCCTGCCGGCCCTGGAAGAAAGGCTCAGGACCCTGCTGGCGGAGACGGCGCCTCGACCCGGATTTCAAACTTCACCGAGTTGGCGATGAAGCAGGCGGCGTGGCTGGCCTCGTGCAGGGCCTCCAGGGCTTCGGCGTCCGGGGCCGGGCCGACCCAGGAGATGTCGGGCCGCAGGACCACCTCGACCAGGCCCTTGCGGCCCGGCGCGACCTCGCCCATCCGGCCGCGGGCGGCGTCGGCATAGCGGTCGATGACGAAGCCGGCGCGCCGCGCCAGGTCCAGGAAGGTCAGCATGTGGCAGCTGGAGACGGACGCCACCAGCATCTCCTCGGGATCGATCCCGGCGGGGTCGGCCCAGCGGCCCACCACCGAGGGGGCGGCGGAGGCGAGGATCTCGGCGCCGCCGTCGAAGGCGATCCTGTGGGCCCGGCTGTAGCGCCCCCTGGGAAAGTCGGCGTCGGGCTGGACGGTCCAGGCGACGAAGGCGTCGTGGTCGGACACGGGCTTAGGCTCCGGCTCAGAAGGCCTCGGCCGGAAGGGCCATGACCGTCTCGGCCCCGGACTTCAGGCGGGCCAGGTGGACCTGGGCCTCGGGCAGGACCCGGGCCAGGAAGAAGCGGCCGACGGCCAGCTTGGACGTCCAGAAGGGGTCGGCGTCGCCGGCGGCGATCTTCGCCTGCGCCACCAGGGCCATCCGCGCCCACATCCAGGACAGGGCGGTCAGGCCGACCAGGTGCAGGAAGTCATGCGAGCCGGCGGCGGCGTTGTCGGGGTTCGAAAGGCCGTTCTGCATGAGCCAGCCCACGCCCTCCTGCAGCTGGGCGCGGGCGCCGTCCAGGCCGTCGAGGAAGGGGTCCGTGGCCGAATCGCCCCGGGCGCCGGCGGAGAAGGCCTCCAGCTCGGCCAGCCAGGTCAGCATGGCCCGGCCGCCCTGGGCGGGCAGCTTGCGGCCCACCAGGTCCAGGGCCTGGACCCCGTTGGTCCCCTCGTAGATCAGGGCGATGCGCACGTCGCGCATGTACTGGCTGGCGGGGAAGTGCTCGGTGAAGCCGGAGCCGCCATGCACCTGCAGGGCGTCGGAACAGACCTTCAGCCCGCGGTCGGTCAGGTAGGCCTTCACCACCGGGGTCATCAGGGCGGCGTAGTCGGAGGCCTTCTGGCGCACCGCCTCGTCGGGGTGGAGGTGGGCGAGGTCGCCCTGCAGGGCGGCCCAGAAGAGGAAGGCCCGCCCGCCCTCGACCAGGGCCTTGCCCTCCATCAGCTGGCGACGGACGTCGGGGTGGACCAGGATGGGGTCGGCGGGGCCGTCGGGGTTCTTCGGGCCGGTGAGGGCCCGGCCCTGGAGCCGCTCGCGGGCGAAGTCGGAGGCCGCCTGGAGGGCCGCCTCGGCCTGGGCGACGCCCTGGAGGCCGACGCCGATCCGGGCCTCGTTCATCATCACGAACATCAGGGCGAGGCCCCGGTTCTCCTCGCCCACCAGCCAGCCGACAGCCTCTTCGTGCCGCATGACGCAGGTGGCCGAGCCGTGGATGCCCATCTTCTCCTCGAGGCCGTCACACCAGACGCTGTTGCGCGCGCCGGGCCTGCCGTCGGCGTCGGGGATGAACTTGGGCACGATGAAGAGGGAGATGCCGCGCACGCCCTCGGGGGCGCCGTCCACCCGGGCGAGGACCAGGTGGACGATGTTGTCCGCCATGTCGTGTTCGCCGCCGGAGATCCAGATCTTGGTCCCGGAGATACGGTAGGTCCCGTCGGCCTGGGGGGTGGCGCGGGTGCGCAGGAGGCCCAGGTCCGTGCCGCAGTGCGGCTCGGTCAGGTTCATGGTCCCACACCATTCGCCCGAGGCCAGCTTGGGCAGGTAGAGGGCCTTCTGGGCCTCGGAGCCGCCGTTCAGGATGGCCGAGTAGGCGCCGTGGGTGAGGCCCGGATACATGGAGAAGGCCATGTTCGCCGACGAGCTCATCTCGGAGAAGGAGAGGTTGATCACGTGCGGCAGGCCCTGGCCGCCAAAGGCGGTGTCGGAGCCGATGGCGGGCCAGCCGCCCTCGACCAGCTGGCGGTAAGCCTCCTTGAAGCCCGTCGGGGTGCGGACCGTGTGATCCGCCGACCAGGTGCAGCCCTCCTTGTCCCCAACGCCGTTGAGGGGCGCCAGGACCTCGGCCGTGAACCGGCCGGCCTCCTCCAGGATCTGGGCGACCACCTCGGGCCCGGCCTCGGAAAAGCCCGGGAGGTCGGCATGGTCGCCAATCCCCAGGAGGTCGTTCAGGAGGAAGGCGTGCTCGCGGACCGGCGGGCGGTAGGGCATGGGGAACTCCGGGAAGGCAAGGGCGTCGGGAGGCGGGCGTCAGCCGGCGCGGCGCATCTCGCCGGGCCGCGGGCGCCGGGGCCGGATGGCCTCGACGGGCTGCTCCAGCAGGTCCGGCCGGGTCTGCTTCAGCTGGGACTCCAGCCGCGCGCAGGCCTCCTGCAGGACGTCGACGGCCATGTCGATGTCGCGGCGCTGGGATTCCAGGGCGCGGATGCGCTCGCGGAACTTGGCCAGGGAGATGGCGTTCTGGGTGGCGCAGCCGTCGCCCAGTTCATAGAGGTCGAGGATCTCGCCGATCTCGGACAGGGCCAGGCCCACGCGCTTGCCCCGCAGGATCAGCTGGAGGCGGGCGCGGTCCTTGTAGGAATAGACCCGGTTCATCCCGTCGCGCTCGGGGAAGATCAGCCCCTTGTCCTCGTAGAAGCGCAGGGCGCGCGGCGTGCAGCCGAACTCCTGGCAGAGCTGGCGGATGGTGAAGGTGCGGGCGGGGCGACGCAGTTCGGTGGGCATGTCCGGTGGCTCCCTCTCAAGCGGAATGGGTGACGCGGACGTAAGAAGACCTTACGTGAACGTCAAGTGCCCGCTTCAGGCCTCGGGGCGGGTCCGGCGGGGTCCCCGCGCGCCCGCTGAAGGCAACTGGATCTCGAACACCGTCCCGGCGGGGCCTGTGGCGGTGAGGCTCAGTTCGCCGCCATGACCCAGGACAAGCTCCCGCGCGATGGCCAGGCCCAGGCCCGCCCCGTCCGGCCGTCCGGAGCCGGCGAAGGGCTGGAAGAGGCGCTCCCGCGCCCGGTCGGACAGCCCCGGGCCATTGTCGGCCAGGGTGATGATGTCGGTCTCGCCCTCCCGGCGCCAGCCGGCCCGCACGACCCCGGAGCGCGGCGGGGTGACCGCCTCGATGGCCTCGCGGGCGTTGCGCATCAGGTTGACCAGGATCCGGTGCAGCTGGTCGGGATCGGCCTGGACCAGGACCTCCGGCCCCACCTCGCAGACAAAGAGCACCCCCTCCGGGCGGTCGGTCAGCCGGCCCTCCTCGGCGGCGTCCGCCAGGGCCCGGGCCAGGTCCACCGGTACGGGGGCCGGCGGCGCTTCCTGGGTCTTGCCGTAGGCGAGGACGTCGCTGGCCAGCCGGACGGCCCGGTCGAGGGCGCGCTCCAGGCGGGGCAGGGCCTGGGCGACCCGGGGGTCGGGCACTGCGGCGAGACGCTCGGAGGCCATCTGGGCGCTGGTCAGCATGTTGCGCAGGTCATGGTTGATCTTGGCCACGGCCTCTCCCAGGGCGGCCAGGCGGGCGCGGGAGGCCAGTGCGACGCGCAGGTCGGCCTGCATGCGGTCCAGTTCGATCTCGGCGCGGCCGATCTCGTCCCTTCGGCCGGAGGGATCGAGGTGGGCGGCGGGGTCGTCGGGATCGGCGCGGAACCGCTCCATGGCCCGGGTGATCCTCTGCATGGGCCGGACGAGGAAGAAGTTGAGGGACAGGTAGACCAGGGCGCCGGCCAGGCCGGCGACGAACAGGGTGGTGAAGACCAGCTGCCAGAGATAGGCCTTGAGCTCGCCCTTCAGGGGGGCGTGGGGCGCCACCACCTCGATGAACTCGGCCTCCTCGCGGAAGCGCGGTTCGGCGATCACGCGGACGGCCCGGTCGTCGCCGGCGCTGAGGGTCAGGAAGGGGGCGATGAGCCAGGAGCTGACGGCCTGCTGGCGCAGGTCGACGAAATAGGGCGCCTCATCCCGGCGCGGGCCCTGCAGGACCAGGCGGCGAAGGCCCTTCGACTGGATGGCCACGGTCTCGACCCCCGCCCCCGCGAGGAGCTGGGCGGACAGCTTCTCGGTCACCACCCGGTCGGGCGCCACCTCGGTGGCCAGGGAGGCCAGTTCGGCGGCCCGCACGCGGTCCAGCAGCCAGTTGCGTTCGAAGGCCGCCAGGGCCGGAGGCAGGATGAAGGCGCCGGCCAGGGCGACGAAGAGGGCGGTCAGCACCAGGAGGCGCGCGGACAGGCCGCCCGGCCAGAACAGTCTCCGGCCGGTTCGACCCCATCCGGCCTTTCCGGCGGCGGGTTCTGGCGCCTGGACCTCGGCCATGGCTCTCCAGTAGGGGAAACCCGGCCATCCGGCAACGCGCAGGGGGGTCAGCGGGCGCCCACGGCCTCAGCGAGTGTGCGGAAGCCATCGGCCCGCAGGCGGGCGGCGAGGTCCTGGCCCAGGCGGACCGCCAGGCCCGGCCCGGCGTAGACCAGGGCCGAATAGAGCTGGACGGCCGAGGCTCCGGCCCGGATCCGGTCGTAGGCGTCGGCGCCCGTGGCGATCCCGCCGGCGCCGATCAGGGGAAGCCGGCCGGCGGCGACGGCGCTGAACCGGCCGAGGACCGACTGGGCGAGGTCGCGCAGGGGCGCGCCGGACAGGCCGCCGGCCTCGCCGGCCTGGGGTGAGCGCAGGCCCGGACGGCTGATCGTGGTGTTGGCGACGATGATCCCGGACAGGCCAAAGGCGAGGACGGTCTCGACGATGGCCTCGATCTCGGCGTCCTCCAGGTCCGGCGCGACCTTCAGGAACAGGGGGACGGCCCTGTCCTGGGGCAGGGCGTCGCGGGTCTCGGCGGTGCGGCCGAGCAGTTCCTCCAGGGCGGCGCGGGTCTGCAGGGCCCGCAGGCCGGGGGTGTTGGGCGAGGAGATGTTCAGGGTGAACCAGTCAGCCAGGCCCCAGAGCCGCTTCAGCCCGGTGACATAGTCGCCGATCCTGTCCTCGGAGTCCTTGTTGGCGCCGATATTGGCGCCGACGGGGCCGGGGCGGCCCGGCCGGCCGATGCGCGCCGCGAAGGCCTCCAGCCCGGCGTTGTTGAAGCCCATGCGGTTGATGACCGCCTCGTCCTCGCTCAGCCGGAACAGGCGCGGGCGCGGATTGCCGGCCTGGGGCAGGGGGGTGACGGTGCCGCACTCCACGAAGCCGAAGCCCGCCGCCAGCATGGGACCGAAGGCCTCGGCGTTCTTGTCGAAGCCGGCGGCCAGGCCCACGGCGCTGGGCAGGGTGAGGCCCGCGACAGTGGTCTCCAGGATCGGGTCGGGGGCCGGCGCGCGGGGACCCAGCCCAAGCGCCAGGCCCCGGATGGTCAGGCGGTGGGCGTCCTCGGGATCAAGGGTGCGCAGGGCCGCGGCGGCGAGGTCGTGCAGGACGCTCATGGCGCCAGCCTCAGCCGCGGGATCCCGTCCTCGCCGAGGGGGGCGGGCAGGACCCGGCGGACCTGCCCGACGGCAAGGTCGCCGTAGAGGTGGGGGAAGAGGTCGCCCCCGCGGGAGGGCTCCCAGCGCAGGTCGGGGGCGAGGTCGTCGCCCTCGACTTCCAGGACGACCAGGCCGACCTTGCCGGCGAAATGCCGGGCGGCGGTCTCGGGCGCCTGGGCCGCAGTGGAGAAGTGGATGTAGCCGTCCGCCAGGTCCACCGCGGAGCCGTGGAACCGCCCGGCTTCCCGGGCGGCGTCCCATTCGGCGCGGGGCAGGATCTTGTAGATCAGGGTCATCCGAGGGGGTCGGGCTGGAAGAAGCCGTCAAAGGCCGGGCGGCCGTTGGCGTCGAAGGCGAAGGCCACCGCCGCCGAGGTGGGGAAGCCGCTGCGGATGCGGGACAGGGTGTCCGACGGGCCCGAGGCCTCGACCATCAGGGCCTCGGCCAGTTCCTGCAGTCCCGGATTGTGGCCGACCAGGAGGATCACGCCGGCGGCGCCGGCGCTGCGGACCTGGCGCTGCATTTCCGGAGCCTCGGCCAGGTAGAGGCCTTCCTCGAAGCGGACCTCGCAGCCGGGCAGGAGGCCGCTCATGGCCGCCCAGGTCTCGCGGGTGCGCACGGCGGCGGACACGAGGGCGAGGTCGGGGATCAGGCCGACATCCGCCAGGGCCGAAGCCACGGCGGCGCTGGCCTCGCGCCCCCGCGCCGTCAGCCGCCGGCCGAAGTCGCCGCCCGTCTCAGAGCCCGCCTCGGCCTCCCCGTGCCGAAGGAGAATCAGCCTGTCCATGCCCGCTCCAAATCCCTTGCGGCACGTTCATAGCCGCACCGTCGCCGCGTGCGAAGCGGTTGACAGCGAAACGGACTGGCGTTCCAAGCGGGCCAATGAAGGCCCTCTCGTCCCCACATGACGGAATCGAGTCCGGCGGCGGCATCTGGCGGTTCCCCGCAGACCAGCCCCTGAGGCTGGACTCGGGCGCGACCCTGTCGCCCCTGGAGGTGGCCTACCGCACCTATGGCCATCTGAACGCCGACCGCTCGAACGCCGTCCTGGTGATGCACGCCCTGACCGGCGACCAGTACCTGGCCTCCACCCACCCGGTGACCGGCAAGCCCGGCTGGTGGACCCGGGTGGTCGGGCGCGGCCTGCCCCTCGACCCCGACCGCTTCTTCATCATCTGCGCCAATGTCCTGGGCGGCTGCATGGGCACGACGGGGCCGGGCTCGACCGACCCGACGACCGGCGCGCCCTATGGCCTGGCCTTCCCGGTGATCACGATCGCCGACATGGTCCGCGCCCAGGCCATGCTGGTGGAGGCCCTGGGGATCGAGACCCTGTTTGCGGTGGTCGGCGCCTCCATGGGCGGCATGCAGGCCCTGCAGTGGGCGGCGGACTATCCCGACCGGATCTTCTCGGCGGTCTGCATCGCCGGGGCGGCCCGGCACTCGGCCCAGAACATCGCCTTCCACGAGGTGGGCCGGGCGGCGATCATGGCCGACCCCGAATGGCGCGGCGGCGCCTATGAGGCCGCGGGCGTGCGCCCCGAGAAGGGCCTGGCCGTGGCGCGCATGGCCGCCCACATCACCTACCTGTCCGAAGCGGCCCTGCAGCGGAAGTTCGGCCGCGAGCTGCAGAGGGACGGCCTGTCTTGGGGCTTCGAGACCGACTTCCAGGTTGAGAGCTACCTGCGTCACCAGGGCGCCAGCTTCGTCGACCGGTTCGACGCCAACTCCTATCTCTACATCACCCGGGCCCTGGACTATTTCGACCTCGCCTCGGCCTATGAGGGCCAGCTGGCGCGGGCCTTCGCCCGGGCCCGGGACGTGCGGTTCTGCGTCCTGGCCTTCTCGTCGGACTGGCTCTACTCCACCGCCGAGAGCCGGGACGTGGTGCGGGCCCTGAACGCCGCCGGCTGCCGGGCCAGCTTCGTCGAGATCGAGACCGACAAGGGTCACGACGCCATCTTCCTGGAGGAGCCGGCCCTGGACTCGGCCCTGCGCGGCTTCCTGGCCTCGGCCGCCGAGAAGCGGGGCCTGGCGTGAACCCGGCCCTGCGCGAGGACTTCCGCGAGATCCTGCGCCTGACGCCGGCCGGCGCGCGGGTGCTGGACGTGGGCTGCGGCGAAGGCGACCTCCTGGACCTCCTGACCCGAGAGCGGGGCGTCGACGGCCAGGGGCTGGAGATCTCCGCCGACGGGGTCTCGGCCTGCCTGGCCCGGGGCCTGGCGGTGGTGCAGGGCGACGCCGACCGGGACCTCGACAGCTTCCCGACCGGGGCCTTCGACATGGCCATCCTGTCCAAGACCCTGCAGCAGATGCGCGACCCCCGGCACGTGGTCTCCGAGCTCCTGCGGATCGCCGACCGGGCGGTGGTCAGCTTCCCCAACTTCGGCCACTGGCGGGTGCGCTGGGCCCTCCTGGCGCGGGGACGGATGCCCGAGACCCGGGCCCTGCCCAACCCCTGGTGGTCGACGCCCAACATCCACCTGTGCACCCTGCACGACTTCCTGGCCCTGACCGATGACCTGGGCCTCAGGATCGAAGCCTGCGCGGCCCTGTCCGGCGGCCGCCCGGCCCGCCCTATCGACCCCCGCTCCACCCTCGAGAACTGGCGCGCCGAGGCGGCGGTCTTCGTGCTGAGGCGGGGCTAGGTTCCGGAGGTTCTGGCGGGGTGCGGCGAGTCCGCTGACCCCCTCCGACGGGCTGCGCGCGCCACCTTGGGGGCGGACGTCCTAGCCGGAGATCGCGGCGGCGTCGGCTTCGCCGGTGCGGATGCGCAGGGCCTTTTCGAGGTCCATGACGAAGATCTTGCCGTCGCCGATCTTGCCGGTGTTGGCGCTGCGGGTGACGGCCTCGACGACGGCGTCGGCGATGTCGGTGGGCACGGCGATCTCCAGCTTCACCTTGGGCAGGAGCTTCACCTCGTACTCGGCGCCCCGGTAGACCTCGGTCTTGCCCCTCTGGCGGCCGTAGCCGCGCACCTCGGTGACGGTCAGGCCGGAGGCGCCGGCCTCGGTGACGGCCTCGAGCACGGCGTCGAGGCGGCTGGGCTTGATCACGGCGACGATCATCTTCATGGGCGGCCTCCGGGCGTTCTGGACGTCACACTAACGCCGATCCCGCCCGGCGGCCAAGCCCGACGGCGGTTCAGCGCCCGGCGAGGTCCAGGAGATACTGGCCGTAGGCGGTCTTCGACAGGGCCTCGCCGGCCCGGCGGACCTGGTCGGCGTCGATGAAGCCGTTGAGGAAGGCGATCTCCTCGAGGCAGGCGATCTGCAGGCCCTGGCGCTTCTGGAGGGTGCGGACCAGCTCCCCCGCCTCCAGCAGGCTGTCGTGGGTGCCGGTGTCGAGCCAGGTGAAGCCCCGGTCCATCTTCTGAACGAAGAGGTCGCCGCGCTCCATATAGAGCCGGTTCAGGTCGGTGATCTCCAGCTCGCCCCGGGCCGAAGGGCGGACCTGCCGGGCCATCCCGACCACGTCGCGGTCGTAGAAGTAGAGGCCGGTCACCGCCTGGCGCGAGCGCGGGCGGGCGGGCTTTTCCTCCAGGCTCAGGGCCCGGCCGGTCGCGTCCAGCTCCACGACGCCGTAGGCCTC